>NZ_JADOUV010000048.1:0-1039 GCF_015751715.1 Arthrobacter sp. CAN_A6 | reverse complement strand
TCGATCATCGAGTTGTCGTAACAATCACCGATGCTGCCCATAGAGGCCAGCAGGCCAGAATCCCGCGCCCTCTTCGTAAAGGCCCAGGATCCGAACTGGACTCCGTGGTCGGAGTGAATGATCGTCCCCGAGCCAGTGCTGTTGCCGAGCCGACTATCGATCGCCATTCCCAGGGCGTTCGTCACCAGTGCGGCCGTGGGCGATGAGTCGATGGACCAGCCGACAACTCTTCGTGAATAGGTGTCCAGGACCGCGCAGCAGTAGATTTTTCCTTCGCGCGTCGGATGCTCCGTGATGTCCGTGACCCACAGCTGGTTCGGTCCCTGGCGCCCGAAGGTCCGTTTGACCAGGTCGGTCGAGATGTCGTCGGCCCTGATTCGTTTCCACTTGCGGCGCCCTGAGATCCCTTGGAGTTCGGCTCGGCGCATCAGCAACTCGACCTGACCATGACCCACCTCGATGCCCCGACCGAGCGTCAACTCGGCATGCACCCGCCGGGCACCGTAGATGCCACGAGATTCCACATGGATCTGGCCAATGAGATCGGTGAGCATCGCGTGCCGGACACCCCGTTCGGATGGTGGCCGGTTACGGTGCTCATAGAACCCAGCCTCGGAGACGCCCAGGACCCTGCAGGCGACCTGCACCGGGTGATCTTCCGCGGCGATCACTTCGATCGCCGCGTACCGACTTTTGTGGTGGTGTCCTCCTTCAGCAAGTCGACCGCCCGGCGGGAAATGGCCAGCTCAGTCTCGAGCTCGCGAATCCGCCTGTTCGCTGTAGCCAGCTCGCCCTTTTCAGCACTGCTTAGACCGGGCGTCTCACCTCAATCGATCCGGTCCTGCCGGCGCCAGTTGTAGGTCGTCTGATCGCTGACGTCCAGGTCGTGCGCGACACTTGCGACGCTGCGCCCAGCAGTGAGTAAGTCGAGAACCTTGCGTCTGAACTCCGCCGAGTAGCCCTGTCGTCCCATCTGTTCCTCCTGATGTCAGACACCAGAATCCACAAATTCCAACTCCGTAGAACCCGGGACACACCA
>NZ_JADOUV010000047.1:0-1092 GCF_015751715.1 Arthrobacter sp. CAN_A6 | reverse complement strand
CCTCGATCCACCGATGTTGATGGGTGACCGGCGTTCGTAGGGTTGCGGATGGGCGCGGCGGGAGTGGGCGTGGCGGAGCTGCGGGCCTTGCTGCCCGTGGTGTTCCACTGCTGGTTCCTGTTGGCGCCGGGGTGGCGGGTTGGACGGGGTGTCAGCTTCGCGGCGGGGCGAGGCCGTGGCTGAAGAGTGTCGACCACGCCGTTTCCCAGGGCCATCCTTCGGGCAGGTGCAGCCGGGTGCGTCGACCGGAGGACGCGATCCTCGCCGGGACGGCGACGAGTTTCCGGCGGATGGTCGCGGTGGTTGCTTTCGCGAGGACCGCACCGGTGATCGTGCCCGCGGCGCGGCTGAGGTTGAACGCGATCACCGCCAGAACAAGCCAGGCCGCGTTCGCGGTGAACTTCCCGGACGGCAGGTGCGCGAGGGCTGCGTGTTTCAGGTCGGCGTTCACCTGCTCGATGATCGCGTGTCGCCGGTGCACTTGGTCGGCGGTGACGGTGTCGAGGGTGCTGGTGGTGAAGAACGCGTGGAACCGGTGCGTGTCGAACAAGGTGGGATGCTCGAGGTCTTTCTTGTTCAACTCCGGGATGCGCCTCACCACCAGGCGTCCGGGCACGTGATCCTTTGTGGCTCTGGAGGTGAACGCGGTGAAAGGGACCTCGGCGACCTCGGCTCGGGAGATCCAGGTTCGGGTGGTCTCGTCGAAGATCGCGTCGGGATACTCGATCGTCGTCCACGCGTCGCCGGGGATTGCCGCGATCGCCCGTTTCACCACCGGGTTCTGCGGTGCCGTGATCGATACCTGGGCGCCGGCGCGGACTGCTGTGTTCACGGTCGCGTGCCCGTAGTAGGCGGAGTCAGCCCGCACCAACACCGGCCTCGACTGGCCGAGGCCCCTATGGTCGGGGAGCCTGGTGGTGGTTTTCAGGGCGTCAGCGACGATGCGGGCAGCACCCCGAGGGGACCCGGCCGCACCTTTCCGCAGTCGTTGCCCGATGATCACCGGTGCGGTCGTCGTCGTGGAGGCGGTTGCGAGGAGGGCGTTGATGCCGCGGACTCCGGAGTACCCGAAACCTGCACCCTGCTTCTGGT
>NZ_JADOUV010000046.1:0-1188 GCF_015751715.1 Arthrobacter sp. CAN_A6 | reverse complement strand
CCGGAAGGGCCAGTCATCGATGAAGCAGATCGCAAAGGACTTCGGGATCTCCGAAGGATGTCTGCATGGCTGGATGAAAAAGGCGGACATCGAGGACGGTAATCGTCCCGGTGTTACCGCGGCGGACCAAGCCGAGCTGCGGGACGCCAGGAAACGGATTCGGTTGCTCGAGCAGGAGAACGAGGTCCTGCGGCGGGCGGCGGCGTATCTCTCGCAAGCGAACTTGCCGGGAAAATAGTCTTCCCGCTCGTCCGTGAGATGGCCGCGGCCGGTGCCCCGATCAGGGTGCCGGTCGCGGTGGCGTGCAGGGTTCTGGGCCGATCAACCCAAGGGTATTACAAATGGTTGCAGGACCCCGTGTCCCAAAGGGACTGGGATGATGCGCACCTGATCGAGGTGCTGCGTGAGATTCATGCCGACGACCCGACACTGGGGTATCGGTTCCTCGCTGACGAGCTCGCCGATCACGGGGCGACGGCGTCGGAGAACCGGGTGTGGCGCCTGGCGCTCATCGGCGGGCTGCAAGCCTCCCACCACCGCCGACGAGGCAAAGGGAACAAGCCCGGGCCGGCGGTGCACGACGATCTCCTTGGAAACGTCGATGACAAGGGCCGCGTGACCCACGATTTCGGTTCCGTCGCGACGGGACCGGACCAGGTGTGGTTGACCGACATCACCGAGCACTGGACCGCGGGCGAGGGCAAGCTCTACCTGTGTGCGGTCAAGGACTGCTGGTCGAACAAGATCGTCGGCTACTCCATCGATACCCGAATGACATCGGAACTCGCCGCCGCAGCCCTCCGAAACGCAATCACCCTCCGCGCCCCGGCCGGGACCATCGTCCACTCCGACCGAGGTAGCCAATTTCGTTCGAAGAAGGTCGTGCGGCTTCTGAAGAACAACGGCCTCCGTGGCTCGATGGGCCGGGTCGGTTCCTCGAGCGATAACGCCGCGATGGAATCGTTCTTTTCCCTGCTCCAGAAGAACGTGTTGAACACCCGCCGGTGGGACACCCGGGAGCAACTGCGTCTTGCGATGGTCGTCTGGATCGAGAAGAAATACAACCGCCGACGCCGGCAACGATCCCTCGGGAAGCTCACTCCGGTCGAGTTTGAGACAATCTACTTAGCCGCACACGCGGCCTAGAGACCACCCACCCCCCGTGTCAACCAAAGTCTGGGCAGTCCC
>NZ_JADOUV010000045.1:0-1247 GCF_015751715.1 Arthrobacter sp. CAN_A6 | reverse complement strand
GGGACTGCTGAAGGTTTGGTTGACTCCTGACCTGTGAGGATAAGCCTCGCGGGTGGAAGGATGTTCATCATGCCCAAGGCCTTTCCCGAAGAGTTCCGCCGCGACGTGATCGCGGTTGCCCGCAAGGGCGAAGCACCCCTGACCACGATCGCCAAGGACTTCGGAGTTTCACCCGCTGCCCTGCACCGGTGGCTAAAGAAAGCCGATGAGGAAGACGACCCTAAAGCGCGGGCGGCGAAGGAAGAATCCGTGGAGCTGAGGGACGCCCGCAAACGCATCAAACTTCTCGAGCAGGAAGCCGAGGTCATGCGTCGGGCTGTCGCGTACCTTTCCCGGGACGTCAACCCAAAATGATGTTCCCGCTGGTCCGCGAACTGGCCGCTGACGGTGTCCCCGTCGCGGTGACCTGCCGGGTACTGAACTTTTCCACACAGGCCTTCTACAAGTGGAAGGCCAACCCCGTCCCTGCCCGGGATTGGGAAGAAGCGCACCTGATCAATGCCGCCCTCGATGTCCACGCCGATGATCCCGCGTTCGGGTACCGGTTCATCGCCGATGAACTCAACGCCGGCGCCACCCGGGTGGCCAGTGAGCGGCGTATCTGGCGGCTGTGTTCGGCCAACGGGATCCTCTCGGTCATCCACCGCAAACGGGTTGGCGGCCGCCAGGCGGGCCCACCGGTCCACGATGACCTCCTGGAGCGGGACTTCACCGCCACTGCCCGGGATACCCGGTGGGTCACGGACATCACCGAACACCCCACCAGTGAGGGCAAGCTCTACCTCTGTGCCATCAAGGACCTGCACTCGAACCGCATCGTGGGCTACTCCATCAACGGACGTATGAAAGCTTCCCTCGCGGTGGCAGCGCTGGCCCACGCGGTGTCCTTGCGGAACCCGTCGGGAACGATCGTGCACTCGGATCGAGGCAGCCAATTCAGGAGCCGCAAATTCGTGTCCGCGCTGCACGCCAGCGGGCTGAAGGGCTCGATGGGCAGGGTCGGCGCGTGCGGCGACAACGCAGCCATGGAATCGTTTTTCGCCCTGTTGCAAAAGAACGTCCTGAACCGCAAACGCTGGGAAACCCGGCAGGAACTCCGCCTGGCCATCATCACCTGGATCGAACGAACCTATCACCGCCGGAGACGGCAGAAAGCCCTCGGAAAACTGACCCCGATCGAATTTGAGACAATCAACAACATGGCGCTAGCCGCCTAAAAACTATCAACCCCACGAGTCAACCAAACC
>NZ_JADOUV010000044.1:0-1251 GCF_015751715.1 Arthrobacter sp. CAN_A6 | reverse complement strand
GGTGATCTCAACCGGTCAATGCACCGCCCGTGGTTCTGAGGGTATCGCTTGTTGGTCCGAGGTGGTGGTGTGTGCTTGGTAGAGGTCGTTGGAGCTAGCCCACTTCAGGACCCGCCGTGGCCGGTCGTTGAGGCGGTTTGCGATGTCATCCAAGTCTTCGGCTGTGAACCGTCGGAGGTCGGAGCCCTTCGTGAGGTACTGGCGAAGGACCCTGTTCGTGTTTTCGTTCGACCCGCGTTGCCAGGGGCTTCCTGGGGCGCAGAAGTAGACGTTCATGCTCAGGTCCGTAGCGAGTTGCTGATGCTCTGCCATTTCCCGGCCACGATCCCAGGTCAACGATCGACGCAACGGCTCGGGGATGTCCTTGAACGCATTGGTCAAAGCAATGCGCACTGCATCTGCCTTGTATCCGTTGGGGAGGTGGACCACTTTGACGGCCCGGGTGCTGCGCTCGACCAGAGTCGCCACCGCGGAAGGCCTTTTACCCATAACGAGATCTCCTTCCCAGTGACCCACCTCAACCCGGTTCTCGACCGACGCCGGCCGGGCGGTAATGGGCACCATGTTCTTCAAGCGTCCGCGGCCTAATGCTTGCTTGCCCTTGCGGGGCCGGCGGATGGTGCGCCCGGATCGCAAATGCTGGGACATGCCCCGGTCAAGCTCACGACGATAGACGTAATAGATCGACCGGTAAATCGCCTCGTGGGACAGGCGCATGACCGGGTCTCCGGGGTAGGCCAGCTTCAACCACGCGGCGATCTGCTCCGGAGACCACCCCAGGGTCAGCTTCGCCCTCACCACCTGCAGCAGCGCAGGTCTCTGCTTAAGTCGAGTCAGCTTTGGTCGCTTCGTTCGAACGTGGGCTGCGTGCTCAGCGATAGTTGCCCGGTAGGCGGCGCGTCCACCATTTCGCGCGAGCTCTCTCGAGATGCTTGAGTGAGGCCTCCCCAAGGCCGCGGCGATTCTGCGTAGAGACCACCCTGCTGCAATACCGCGAGAGATCTCCTCACGCTCCTGATGAGTCAAGTGCCGGTGGTTCCGGCGAGTAATTCGCGGTTTGATGCCCCCGTGACCCCGGAGGAAGTACTGAATCACATGCGCCGGTTGCCCCACCCGGTCGCCCACCAAGCGGAATGATTCACCGTCCCGCCACCCCTCCCAGATTGCCTGCTGCTGCTCCGTCGTGAACTCCACACACACCTCCACCACTCATCCTGCCAAGTAGCGGTGCATTGACCGGTTGAGACCACC
>NZ_JADOUV010000043.1:0-1329 GCF_015751715.1 Arthrobacter sp. CAN_A6 | reverse complement strand
TGCGGTCGTATGGTTTTGTGAGACAGCTTGATTGGAGCCTCCGTTTCAGATGACCGCTCATAGTAAGAAGACGTACGACCCCGCGTTCCGTGATGAATCCGTGCAGCTTGTCCTGACCTCGAATCGCCCGGTGAAGCAGGTCGCGGTGGAGATCGGGGTGAAGGAAAGCACGCTGGGGAACTGGGTGCGCACGTACCGCGCTGAGCATCCCGCTGCTGCGGACCCGGCAGGAGCCAGGGCCCCGGTGTCCTGGGATGAGCACCAACGGGCACTGGCCGAAAACGCCAAGCTGAAGGCCGAGGTCGAGTTCCTGGGAAAAGTCAGCGCCTTCTTTGCAGCGAAGCAACGGTAGAGGATTTCTACGAGTTCATCGAAGTAGAGAAGGCCAATCACCCGATTGCCTGGCTGTGTCGGATGCTGAAGGTGCCAAGGGCCTCGTTCTACCGGTGGCGGAACCCTTCGGGTCCCTCGCCCAGAATGGTGCGCCACGAACAGCTCAGCGCGGCTGTCACCGAGCTCTACGAGAAGGAGAAAGGACGTGCTGGCCGGGACCAGCTGACGCTGATGCTCAACACAGCCGGCATCGTGGTCTCCGCCCCGACGGTGGGCGCGATCATGCGCCAGCACGGGCTACGGGCGGTACGCACCAGCGCGTGGAAGAAGACCACCGTCCAGGACCCGCAAGCCAGAACAGCGCATATCCGCAACCACATGCTCGACGAGGACGGCACCCGGGACTTCACCTCCGAAACGCCCGGGAGTCGGCTCGTCGGGGACATCACCTACCTACGCACCGGCGAGGGATGGCTGTATCTGGCGACCGTGATCGACCTCTGCACCGGCATGGTGATCGGCTGGTCCATGGCCGAACACATGCGCGCGAGCCTGTGCACCGCGGCCCTGAGCATGGCCCGGAACCACGGATACCTCGCCGACCACGTCGGCGGTGAGGACTCTCGCAGCGTTGTGTTCCACTCGGATCGCGGCGCCCAATACACCTCCCAGGAGCTCCAAAGCTGGTGCGCCGGGAACGCGGTCACCCAGTCGATGGGAGCGGTCGGGGTGTGCTGGGACAACGCGGTGGCCGAGAACTTCTTCTCGCACCTGAAAACCGAGTTCTACCACCACGAACGCTTCACCAGCCAACTCGCCGCCAGGACCGCTGTCATGGACTACATCGAGGGCTGGTACAACCGCCGCCGACCGAACCGCAGAGCCGGCGGAATAGCACCGGCAGCAGCGCTAACCGCCTACCAGACCCGCGACCAGGAACCCCTGGCCGCGTAACCCGAAACAACAAAGAACTGTCTCACAAACTTGACGAGCGCA
>NZ_JADOUV010000042.1:0-1552 GCF_015751715.1 Arthrobacter sp. CAN_A6 | reverse complement strand
CCCTACGTGTCAGGCTGGAACGGTACCAGGGGCTCGTAGCAAGTCCGTTTGATCGCGTGGGGCGAGAATCAGGAATCCAGTAATCATGTCCAGTCCAGTTTTGAGTGCGGTACGCGAAGATAGTCCTGTGAGTAGTAGTAGTTCCGGGCCTCGGGCTGGTGGGCCGAGGCCTCGCCGGTCGTTCACGCCTCTTCAGAAGCTCGAGTTTTTGACCGAGTACGAGACTGCGTGTCAGAGCAGCGAGGGTGGTGCGTTCCTGCGCAGGGAGGGCTTGTATTCCTCACAGATGACCGAGTGGAGAAAGCTTCGTGACGCCGGTGTGTTGGCCGGGAAGCAGGCCGGGGAACCGATCGGGAAACTCTCGAAGGATCAGGCCGAGAACGCGCGTCTGCGCCGCCAGTTAGAGGTGACGCAGGGCCGGTTGGAAAAGACCGAGGCAGCCCTGGATCTGATGGGAAAACTGCAGGCGTTCTTAGAGGACGCCTCACAGGATATGCCGGACGGGCCCCGGTCCAGGAAACGCTGATGGCCACCTACCGGGGGATGCTGGAGTTGAAGATCCCCTCGCGGGAAGCTGCGGCGTTGACGGGTGTTTCGCGTGCGACCGCGAACCGTAAACCAGCCCTCCCGCGGGACTGTGCGGCGGTAGCGCCGCAGAACAAGCTCAGCGCCCGGGAACGGGCCGGGATTCTTTTGGCGCTGAACTCGCCGGAGTTCGTGGATCTGGCACCGATGCAGGTCTATACGAAGCTGCTGGATGTGGGAATCTATCTGGGGTCCCTATCGACGTTTTACCGGGTGCTGGAGGAAAACAAGCAGGTCAAGGAACGCCGTCGGCTGGCCACACACCCGCCCCGGGCAGTGCCCGAACTGGTGGCCACGGCCCCGGGACAGGTGTTCACCTGGGATATTACAAAACTCGCCGGCCCGGTCCGGGGGAAGTACTTTGACTGCTACATGATGGTCGATATCCACTCACGGTTCATCGTCGGCGCGCACGTCCACGCCACCGAATCCGGGGTGCTGGCCGTGGAAATGATGAAGGGAATCTTCGGGATCCATGGCATCCCGCAGGTCGTCCACGCGGACCGGGGAACGTCCATGACCTCCAAAACCGTCGCCGCGCTGCTCTCGGATCTGGAGGTCACCCGGTCCCACTCCAGACCCCGGGTATCCAACGACAACCCCTACAGCGAGGCGCTGTTCAAGACCCTGAAATACGGTCCGGAATTCCCCGACCGCTTCGCCTCCCTCCACGACGCCCGGGCCTTCATCAGCGGCTTCGTGGACTGGTACAACCATCACCACCAGCACTCCGGCATCGGCTTCCACACCCCCGCGAACGTCCACTACGGCCACGCCGCCAGCGTCGCCAAAGAACGCTCAGCAACACTCGCTGCGGCCCGCGAAAGACACCCCGAACGCTTCACCACGACCACCGACCCCAAAATCCTCGCGCCCCCAGGACCAGCGTGGATCAACCAACCCCAGGAAACCACCCAACAGTCAGCCGCCTAACTCCCCTTGGTACCGTTCAGCTTGAAAAATTCCG
>NZ_JADOUV010000041.1:0-2549 GCF_015751715.1 Arthrobacter sp. CAN_A6 | reverse complement strand
CACACTATTGAGTTCTCAAACAACAGACACTATCGACACCAAACACAACCAAAACCGTCATGTCCTCGCTCCGAAGCAACTTTTCAATCCTACCCCCACCAGCCGGTTGAAGCAAATCAGCCCTCCCGCTCTGCCTCCGGTCCAAAACCGGCCACAAAAACAGAACAACCAACCGCCACAAGTGACAACAAATTCGAGGCCGATCCCGAGCTCGTGCACTGCACACGCCGGAACGGCTTCAGAAATTCAAGGGGGTTTGTCGCCCACACCGGGGCAACTCCCCAACTATACGACACCACCCCCATCACCACAAATCCACGCATCACGCCCGCTCTCGGCCCCGGCGCCACCCTCCAACGCTACAGAAAGCAGATGGTACACGCGGGGCGACCACGGCAACCGGAAGCGGTGATCTCCCCTATCGGCTGGCAGGAGGCAGCGTACGGGCCGCCGTCCCGGATGACCGGCTGCCCGACGAATATTGCTTGCTGAAACCGGTGCCGTCGACCATCCCTGAAGCTCCTCATTCCGACCCTGCTGCCGCTGCGTAATCTCACCGGCTGGCGGCACAGCGTCTTCCACCGATGATCAGGGAGCGGCAGGCATCCTGTTCGGGGTGAATGGCGGCTGCGATGGCCTGCGCTATTTTCCTGCCGCCCCGGACGGAGGGCTCGACCGGGTTCGCGTAATCCCGGTCCTCGTTGCAGATGAGTCGAAGGTCGATCAAGGATGCGCCGAAGGAAAAGGCCGCTCGCGTTATCTGGTCGTTGAACAGGGCCAACGCCGTCCTGACCAGCCGCTGGTCGGGATCGGAGGGCGGCGTGTCATAGATCGTGCAGAGAGTGAGAGCGAGACCCTCGACGGAAACTGCCCGAATCGTCGAAGCGTAGTTCATCGCGAACTGGTCTTGAGCGTCGCCAAGGATGCTGAGTGCTTCAGCAACGGAGCCGGCCTTCTGCTGCAGCAGGTGGGCATACCCCAGTGCGTCGTTCCCACCAACGCTCACGACCAGGTGCGTCGCACCGGGCGGGAGTGATCGAACCTGCCGCACGACGCCGGTCGTCACGTCCCCGTCCACTGCCAGCAGGGTGCACTTCCACCCCGGCGCGAGCTCTTCCCTAAGTTGCGCCACCACGTCCGGTCCACCACCTACGTAGGACTTGTTGTCGAAGATGGAATCGCCGAGCAGAACGACGTGACCCGGAGTACTGGGCTCAACCGTGTCATCTGTCACCTTGACCTCCCGTCAACCGACCCCAGAAGAAATGTCTCCTGATGCCTCATGCCGCTCGAGCACGTAGGAATCCGGCAAAGTTACTCTCTCGAACAGCGATCTGCCCATCGTCCCCTTCAGTATTCACCCGTCACCAGGCAGAACGGGCTGCGGACGCTGGATTCTGAAGCGCCGCGGCGTTCGGAAGTGACTCCCGAAACGCACATTCCGACCCAACAGACCTCTTGACATGACCCGCCGCCGGAACTAAATTACAACCAAATGGTTGTATATCAGCTCGACGAAGCCGACTTGGACCGCCTGTTCCAGGCGTTCGCTGACTCTACGCGCCGAGATATTCTCGCCCGGGTCCTGACGCGGGAGTACTCGGTAACAGGTTTGGCCGCGCAGTACGCAATGAGTTTTGCCGCGGTACAAAAACATGTCGCGGTATTGGAGCGCGCGTCCCTCGTAAGGAAGGAGAAGCGCGGAAGGGAGCAGATTGTGCACGCTCATCCTGAAGGCTTGATAAGGGCACAACGGCTGCTCGACGAGTACGAGCTGATCTGGCGACAGCGTGTTGACCGGATCGCTGACATTCTCACTGAGGGATAAGGAGCACCATCATGACCGTTATCAGCTCGCAGAGGGACGCTGAGGCACTGAGCTTCACCATCACCGCCGAGTTCGAGGCAACCGTAGAGCGCGTATGGCGGATCTGGGAGGATCCGCGCCAGCTCGAACGCTGGTGGGGCCCGCCAACCTGGCCGGCGACGTTCGAGAGCCACAACTTCGTGCCTGGTGGAACGGCCGGCTACTTCATGACGGGACCAGACGGCGAAAAGAGCCGAGGATGGTGGCGGTTCACCGCCATAGACGCCCCGAACCGCCTTGAGTTCGAGGACGGTTTCGCCGACGAGAAGGGCGACCCGGTAGCGGAGATGGGAACCACCCGCGCTGTAGTCACCCTGGAGTCGGTCGACAACCGTACGCGCATGACGACTACGTCGAAGTTCGAGAGCGTAGAGCAGCTCGAGCAGATGCTCTCGATGGGCATGGAGGAGGGCATGATGCAGGCGATGAGCCAGATCGATGCCATCCTCGAACCCGCGGCCGTCTGAGACGAGGCGGCACGAGAGAGCCTTTCCTCGATCGTCACGGATGTGACGATGCCAGATGTGCGGCGCTGCTGCGTTTGGCAACCCAACTCTGCTTGGCGGGTTGGGTGTCGTTGGGTGGTGGGTGTGGTGTTTAAAGGGGCAGAGGCCCCACCGGTGGTGGGGCCTCTGGCCTGTAATGGTTGTCCGGCGGTGTCCTACTCTCCCACACTCTCTCG
>NZ_JADOUV010000040.1:0-2773 GCF_015751715.1 Arthrobacter sp. CAN_A6 | reverse complement strand
AAAAAGGAGGAGGTCGCCACCCACACCGGGGCAACCCAAGAAACACTACACCAACCCCCACCAACCAACAAACCAACACACACCCCCGAACCCGAGCCACCGGCGGCGACCTATGCCAGCGCCTATGCGCCGGGCCAGCGGCGCGGCACTGCTCTTCCCTTCGAGGATCCGGCCAGGCAGGACATGCTAGCCCCTGGGTCAATAGCCCCTGGCAGAAACGCCCACGAAGCCATGCAAGGATCTGCCCCTTGGCATCCGCGCAATGCGCGGCGGCTGGAGCGCAGTCCTAACCGTTCGCCCCAGGAACACCGGCCTCGGCGCTAAGGCCTGCTTCAAGGTCCTCTCCGCACATGTTCAGGGGCACGGTCGACGATCGCGTCGAGGCCGGGGTCGGGGCACGGTCGACGATCGCGTCGAGGCCGGGGTCGGGGCACGGTCGACGATCGCGTCGGGGCCGGGGTCGGGGCACGGTCGGTGTCGGCTCGGTATCGGCGTCGGTGTGCTCCTGCCGTCGAAGCGCCAACTTCCGCAAGGGCGAGAAACACTACAACCCTGCGGGGAACACCGGCACCAATGGTGCGGTGACCCGAACGGAACGACAAACCGAGGCAGCGACCCACCCGTGGGCTGGTGATAGGAGACGTCACCGTTCGATCCCGGAGGGAATCGAACGGTGACGTGGTCGCCCCACTGCTCTGCGCCCATCACCTACTCGCGGCTGCGCCGTTCGGACGGCGTCATACAAGGAGGGCCCCCAGTCGTCGGGCTCGAAAGCTCGGGCCACAGGGCCGTGGAGCGTGCGCGCACCATGCGCGCCGGGGGCTCGGTCCCTCGAGGGCACTGGTCAACGTCGGTGCACCAGCGGAACCGCTCCGGGTAAACGCCTCCGCCCTATCGGACGCCGCTCCTAGCCGGCTCGAGGGTCGATGGCGTCCGCGAGACCCAGGAGACGCTTCACTTCTGCGCGGAACACGGGCCGGCCGAAGCCGAGGTCAGCCCTGCCGTGGAGGTCGACGAAGCCTACAAGGGCGTCATGACTTCCGAGGTTCGGTGTCGCTTCACCATCGGCGCAGCGACACTTTGAGCGGCAAGCAGTGCGGCCCCCACCAAACCCGGCTCCCACTGACGAACACGGAACTAACCTGTCTCCGTTGGCTGAGGGGGGTCAGGGTGACTTGGTAGCCAGAGGTATCGAGCCGTCGTGGAGCTGGCGATTGGGGCACTTTCCGGTCCGTCCGGCATCTGGCAGGCTATGGATCCTGCCGGATTTCCGGCGTCGGCCTGCGTGAACGGCTTTTGTACCCGGGGGAGAATGTCACGAAAACTGTTCTGCGAGCTCTCACCGCTGACCTACCGCATCTCCGTTCAGCGCATGATCTTCACCAGAAAACTACGGGACATCCTTTCCCCGACAGCCTTCGCCCGGCAAGGGTCCGGGAATCCCCTGCCCGTGGTGGTCTACCGTCCTTCTAGAAACTCGTCGGAAGCTGCACCGCCGCCAAGGGCTACCGGAAAGGCCTGACGATCAACAACGACAGGGCAGACTCCGGTATCGGCGGCGGGCTCTGCCAGTTCACCAACCTGCTGCACTGGATGGTCCTTCACAGCGAACTGACCACATTGGAACACCACCACCACGGCGAACTGGACCTCTTCCCGGACGTCAACCGCCAGATCCCGTTCGGCTCGGGCACCTCGATCATCTACAACTATCTGGACTACCGGGTTCGCAGTGACACGGACCAGGCATTCCAGTTCCTGGTGAGCACCACCGATCAGCACCTCTGCGGCGAACTCCGCGCGGAACGCGTTCCGGCCGTCAAGTTCCACATCCGTGAAAAGGACTCCTACTTCCACGAGGCCGGGGGCAACGTCTACCGGCACAACAGGATCGTCCGATTGACCAGGGACAAGCACACCGGACTGGCGACCTCGACGCAACAGGTCCTCGAGAACAACGCACTCGTGACCTACGACCGCGAATTGATCACCACGCGGATCCGCTCCGATCCGGGTCGAACGGCGCCGGCAACTCCTGTCGCGAAGAAAGCAACCTAAGCTGACTCCATGCATGAGTGCGGGTCTACTCCTGGGCGCCTGATCCGGCGGAAGCAGTCTGTTCGGTCTTTCAGTTGTGGGAGTGCAGCGCATCTGATAGCTCGACACACGTCTCCTCCAAAGCCGTGATCTTCCGACCAAGGAGGGCAGGGAAGTCGAGGGTGCGTCCAAAGGACCTCGAATGGTCGCTCGTGTTCGTGAAGGGCATGGTCCTCGCCGGCGCCTTGGGACTGATGACCGGGGGCGGCACCATGCTGGGTTCCGATTGGGGCGCCGGAAGCGTAATAGCTGGTTGCCTCTTCGGCGGAGGTATCGGCCTCCTGATCGGAGCGATCAGTTCACTCCTCGGACTCCTCTTCCATTCCATGGCCGAGGTACATAGCCCTCGACTTCGTCCCGCAGCTGCGTCAGTGGGCGCGAGCCTGGGAGTCTTGGTCACTTGCGCGGCTCTCATCCAAGGAGGACCGTTGGATCCGGTTTCATGGCCGGTCTTGCTGGCCGTGCTCGTTGCAGCGGTCTTGGGTGCAGTGCTCACTCGGCCACTACGTAAGCGCCCGTCCTGAGGTCTGCAGCCCGCATCAGTTTTGCGGCCTGGGTGGGGTCGGTGCTGGTTGCTTGGCGGGTTGGGTGTCGTCGGGTGGTGGGTGTGGTGCTTAAAGGGGCAGAGGCCCCACCGGTGGTGGGGCCTCTGGCCTGTAATGGTTGTCCGGCGGTG
>NZ_JADOUV010000039.1:0-3080 GCF_015751715.1 Arthrobacter sp. CAN_A6 | reverse complement strand
GGACCTTCGACAAGCTCTATTTTCCCTGACTAGACAGGCATTCTCCGTTTAACGCGCCGCCCGCACCTCACACCCCATCGGTGGATCGAGGCTAAGTGAGGTGGCAGGGTCAAAGCGGACGAGGAAAACCTCGAACAGTTTTGAGTTCACGTCATGGTGGGCGGACGGGAAGAACAAACCGATCCAGGACCTGGCGTCGTTCGCCAAAACCTTCTTCGCCAAACACTCGCTGCTCAATATTCTGACCAAGTACTGCGTACTGACCGATGACCGGATGCTCCTGGTTATGCGCCCGTACCAGATCGTCGCCACCGAGCGAATCCTGCAACGAATCGAAATCTCCACAAACTATCGGCAGCTCGGTTCCATCGCAGCCGGCGGGTATGTGTGGCATACCACCGGGTCGGGTAAGACGCTGACGTCGTTCAAGGCGGCGCAACTGGTGTCGAAGCTCTCTTCGGTAAGCAAGGTGTTGTTCGTCGTGGACCGCAAGGACCTCGACTATCAGACGATGCGCGAGTACGACCGATTCGAGAAGGGGGCAGCTAACTCCAACACGTCCACCGCGGTACTGAAGAAGCAGCTGGAGGATCCGGGCGCACGCATCATCATCACCACAATTCAGAAGCTCTCAACCTTCATCAGCGCCAACGCGGGTCATTCAATTTACGGCGGCCACATCGTGATCATCTTTGATGAGTGTCACCGCTCCCAGTTCGGTGACATGCATACCGCGATCACGAAGGCATTTAAGCGCTACAACCTGTTCGGGTTTACCGGGACGCCGATCTTCGCCGCGAATGCTGGTAGCGGTGGCAACCCCTCCCTGCGGACCACGGAGCAGGCCTTCGGCGAAAAACTGCACACGTACACGATCGTGGACGCGATCACGGACAAGAACGTCCTGCCATTCCGCATCGACTACATCAATACCATCCGACTCCCCGAAGGTTTGACGAACAAGCAGGTCTCGGCGATCGACACCGAGAATGCTTTGCTCGCAGAGGAGCGGGTACGCCAGGTCGTCGCCTACACGCGAGAACACTTCGATCAGAAAACTAAACGCGCCGAGCATTACAGCGTCGACGGCAAACGGGTCCGCGGGTTCAACGCTCTCTTCGCTACCGCATCCATCGCCGCTGCACGCGCCTACTACAGTGAGTTCCTCGCCCAGCAACGGTCACTGCCAGAAGCCCAGCGCCTTAAAGTAGGGCTGATCTACAGCTACGCCGCAAACGAAGCTGTCGAAGACGGGATTCTCGATGAGGAGGAGTTCGAAACCGGCGCCCTCTCCTCAGACGCTCGAAGCTTCCTCGAAAGCGCAATCCAGGACTATAACTCCCTCTTCGGCACGAGCTACGACACCTCCTCCGACAAGTTTCAGAACTACTACAAGGACCTCTCGCTGCGGCTGAAGAACCGCAAGATTGACCTGGTCATCGTGGTCAACATGTTCCTCACCGGGTTCGATGCCACCACCCTTAACACGCTCTGGGTCGATAAGAATCTCCGCGCTCACGGGCTCATCCAGGCGTACTCGCGGACCAACCGAATCCTGAACTCGGTGAAGACCTACGGCAACATCATCAGCTTTCGGAACCTGGAAGAACAGACCAACGACGCCATCGCCCTGTTCGGTAACAAGGATGCCGGCGGCATCGTGCTCCTCAAACCCTACGAGGACTACTACGGGGAATACGCGGAGAAGGTCGATGAACTGCTCCAGCAGTATCCGCTCGGCACCCCGATTACAGGGGAAACTGACCAGAAAGCCTTCATCGCCCTGTTCGGCGTCATCCTGAGGCTACGGAACATACTCACCTCATTCGATGAGTTCGAGGGCAACGAGGTCCTCACACCCCGGCAGGTGCAGGACTACCAAAGCATCTACCTCGACCTGTACGCCGACTTCCGACAGACACGGACAGCAGACAAGGAGTCAATCACTGATGACATCGTCTTCGAGATCGAGCTCATCAAACAGGTCGAGATCAACGTCGACTACATCCTCATGCTCGTCCAGCAGTACAGGGACGCCAAGGGCGACGGGGACGACACCGAAATCCGTGCCACTATCAGCCGCGCCATTGACTCCAGCCCGTCCCTGCGCAACAAGAAGGACCTCATCGAGTCCTTTGTTGACTCCATTTCCATCGACAGCGACGTGACCGACGACTGGCGGTCCTTCATCGACGCCAAACGGGCCGAGGAACTCGAACACATCGTGACGGAGGAAAAACTCAACCCAGAAGCCACTCAAGCGTTCGTCGACATGGCCTTCCGTGACGGTGGTATCCAGGCTAGCGGCACGGCAGTCACCAAAATCCTGCCACCGGTGTCACGATTCGCGGCCGCCGGTGGACACGCAGACAAGAAACAAGCCGTCCTCGAGAAGCTAGGTGTCTTCTTCGACAGGTTCTTCAAACTTGGCTGATCACGCTGGCCAGCGGCACACCAAGAAACACCGGCACTGATGGACACTCCCCCACCTCGGTTCGCCGTTTTACCGGACTCGGCCGATGCCCGTCTGTTAGTGGATCTCACCAGTCACGCCAACGACTTGTCGGAAGCATCGCACTGCTTGAAACTGGCAGTGGATGCCGCTGAAGGGTCAGCCCTGTGGGAGCCTCTGATCTCGCACGCCATCACCGCGTACACGCGCCCTTTCATCCTCTCCAAGGTCCGGGCTCGTCTTGATCACATGCCCGAATTCCCTGGCATACCCAATGAGCTGCAGGACGTGCATGACACAGTCCGGAAGTACCGCAACACCACGATCGCCCACTCCCAATCCGATCTAGTCATGCCGCTACCGATAGCCATCCTCGACGACACGGGCAACGGCAAGGACGTCATCGGAGTGACCCTCATTCATCCTGTGCCTGGCGCATTTATAGGACACTTCGCCGACTTGATCATGGCCATGGAGGACCTCGTCGACCAGGCAACGCAACCGGTCCTCAAACGTCTACGGGCATGGCTAAACCTCGATCCACCGATGTTGATGGGTGACCGGCGTTCGTAGGGTTGCGGATGGGCGCGGCGGGAGTGGGCGTGGCGGAGCTGCGGGCCTTGCTGCC
>NZ_JADOUV010000038.1:0-3982 GCF_015751715.1 Arthrobacter sp. CAN_A6 | reverse complement strand
GCTCCAACGACCTCTACCAAGCACACACCACCACCTCGGACCAACAAGCGATACCCTCAGAACCACGGGCGGTGCATTGACCGGTTGAGATCACCACAGCTTTCTAAGACAACTCGATTGCCCTCGCCTCCCCACCTCTGCTCCGCAAAATGACGGGACCGCTTTTGTCTTGTGAATCGCAACGGTAAGTGGCGTAGTTTTCGCAGCGCTTTCTGGCGCTTCGTCCGGGAAGTGCGATGTAGCGGTGCCCATCTGGAGTACACCCAAACGCAACACCTGTGAGAGGTGATCGCCCTATTTGCTGTCTTTTGCAGCAGGGGCAGAGGAGGATGCTGGATTATTCGGTGGCTTCCTCGGGCCGGACTTAGGAGGACTCGACACTGGTTTCCACCCACGGGAGTTCCCCGCTTCGCTAAGCTTCGATTCTCCTTGTTTGGGAGCGGCCCTACTTTTATCGTCCGCCATGCGTCATGAGCCCCTCGTGCTGGAGGATGCCCGCGTCGAGCTCGCAGGGTTCTTCGGCGGGGTCCGCTTTTGTATTCCTGCATTACGGGAAGTCGTAAGCCCGGAGTAGCCGCCCTTTGACGGGGCAATCCACCGCGGAGTGTTCTGCGTCCCTGAAGCCTTGGAAGCCTTGGAGGGTTTGGGGTCGGTCATGGCTTCTCCTATCCGTTCCTTTCATTGTCCCCGTTGGTGACAGTGCTGTCAGCCCCCGATGCTTCCACTATGCCCCCTGCAGGTTCGGTGTCTGTGGTGAAGTCCAGGAGCCGGATGTCATCACACCGTATGTACAGACCATTAGGGGCCGAGATTTGGTCGGTGAAGACTCCGTGCTCGTCTATGGCGTAGCCCTGCTCGATGAAGATTTCTCGCGGTTCGGGGAAGGAGGTGGCGAAGGAACTGTCCCCAAACCACCCGCCCATCCAAGTGCCGTCGGATGTTTGGACTCGCACCCATCCGGCTTTGCGCCCATTGAAGGCGAAGTCCCATGCGCTGGGGGTGGGGTCCCACTGGCTTCGAAGGTTCCATTTCTGAGTGAAAGCAGAAGCGGTATCGGCGACTTTCGGAATGGTCATGACGTAGTAGATGCCACGCGCTGTAAGCCAGGGGATGACGAGGGCGAGGAGCAGCGTGCTGATCGCAACCAGCCGCCATGATGCTGGCAACCCCTCATCGTTGAGTCGGATACCCAACGGTGGGTATCCGAGCACGGCGATGTATACGCAGACGAAGATGACACTGGTAGCGATCGAGCGCAGAATCCGGATACTGAAGCTCTGCTCATCAGGGCTCGGGCCACGGACCTGCCGGCGGCTGATTTGATAGGCAAACCCCGGGACGACGGCCCCGACGATAACCAGCAGTTGCAGCAGATCCTGTGGGAACAATGCGTGTTACCTTTCGGTAGATCCGAAGAGCACATGCAGGGAGTGGTGCTGCATGTGCTCTTGAACCCTACGCGGGATAGTCAGAGCGTTCCGTCAACGGGCTGGACCAAGATAGCTATCGTCGCGTCGGCGTCATCAGCTGCTGCCAAGGTCGGCAGGGTCGCGCCATCCAAGCCGGCAAGCTCCAGGGCTGACCGACCGGCCCGATGGGCGGCGTCGATAGACTGTCCGTTGGCGATAGAGGCGTAGAACCGGGCGGCGTAGTTGATCGCATCGACATCATCGATGCTGTCCGCCATCCCGATGGCGAACGGGGTCACTGTGCTTACCAGCTCATCGATCTGTGACGCGGAGTTGCAGGAGTTTAGGAGAACGAGCTGGGGAGGGGTGTCCGTCGCCTGAACTGCGTTCGCGAAGGCCCGGGCCGTGACCACGACGCCCTTGTGAGGTGCATCTTCCTCGTCCTCAAACACGATGAGGTCATCATCGCCGTGACCTGAAAAGTGCACTACGTGGGGGCGGAACTTGGTGACGCCGTCCAGTAGGTCCTCCGTGGTCGCCGCGGGACGCACATCTAACTCGATCTGATCTCTGTGCAGTGCTGATTCCACAGCGGCACGAATTCGTTTCTGTTCCCGTGTCACTCGCAGATCGCCCTCGGAGGAGGCGCCAAGGATCAGGACACGAAGCTTTTCAGGCTTCGGCGCGAGGAGAGCCCAGAATACTCTGCCGACGGATGCCTCCGCGTTGGTAACCCGGTTTTCAAGGGCCGCTCGGTCGGCCGCGGTGCGCCGATCAGCCTGCTGTTGGTCACGCTTCCGTTTGCGCTCAGCGGCATCAGCTTCCTGGCGCTGAGCCTGTTCCAATTTGCTCTGCAGGGAGATCTCTTCTTTCCTGTAAGTGTTAACTTTGCCTTGCTGCTGGTTGGCTTCCTTGCCTGCAGTCTCGGCTTCCTTTTCTCGTCGTTCCGCCTCCTGGAGCTTGCTTCGCATCGTCGTGGGGCTACTGGTTTTACCGGCAGCCAGACGGGCTTTCATAGCATCAGAACGCTTCTGGGATTCCTTGGACCGGGCAGCCCCAGCCTTCGTCTCAGCCTCTGCACGCTGTTTTCGCTTCCGCTCAAGGTCTCTTCTGTACTGGCCTGCGCTCACAAGCTCTCCTCATGCGTCGTTGGTTTGGTTTTATGCGCGAACGGTTTTGCCGCACTTACCTCATCGGATCAACCCGTAGCGCGTCACTTTCACTCCGACGAAGGTATAGCGGCAGTAGGGGGCAGATTAACGTGGGTACTGACGGCATAACGGTCGTTCCTTTCAACGGTCAGCTTGAGCAAGCTGGTCTGAGGACAGGCTAAACCGCAGTTCTGACATTCAGCCGTATAAACGACAAGTGATGACTGGTAACTGTTGCGTTTCCGCGGGCTTGATCAAAGCCCACACCTCCCGGGGAGTGGCAGCTATATCAATCGCAGCGGCAACGTCAATCACCTCATCACGTAGTTGTTGGAACATTGTTGAACCGCCCTTACCTACTCGAGACCATTGGGGACGCACCAGAGTGAACGAAACAACCACGTGCGGAAAATTTATCCTATCGGCGACCAATGCCATCAGGATCAGTCGGGCCGGCGGAAACGGGCTCCACTCCTCGCAGGACGCTTCGCATATGCGCTCTCGGAGGCGCGACTGAAAATGAGACTGCGGGAAATAGCTATGCATCCTGTCCGTGCCTGGAACTTAGAATCTTCTGTCTTGCTGATTCGCCTCAAAATTGTCACTGCTGGTTTGTACCCTGATTGATATCTGCACGTGTTGCAGGAATAGCAGGAAAGGAGGTGAACCATAGGTAAAAGTTCAAAGCCGTCCAAGGCGGCTCTGTCCAAGGCAGGGGCAAAGCTTGCATCGGATTCCTCGAGCAAGGGGACGAAGTCCAAGGCTGGGTCAACGCTGGGGAAAGGCTAACGCCTCCTGAGTGCTTTGCGGAAGGCGGGAGTTAGTCATTCGGGCTCCCGCCTTCCTACTTGGAACAGTGAAGTCGGGAAAGTAAGTGCTGGTCTCTGCGTCTAGCCGGTGGAGGGGTGGGATGATTCATTTGGCCATCACTTATGTCAAGAGGAATTGAATAATTATATGGGATTTCACTCGTTACACCACAGCACCACCAAACAGGATGATTTACGTCCTCGACCAAGCAAAGCTCGCATGTGGATAGGCGCCGTCGTTCTGACGTTGTTCGGGTTTTTTGTGGTCTCTTCTGTGACAAACACCGAACCAGCAGGTGAGGTAACGGTGCGGACCGATTCGGTATCACAGGAGTGTGCTGAGGCCTTCGAAGTGATGCGGATTGACTACGACCGGCTGTACCAGCGGACAAACTACACCGATGATGAGGCGAATGCCCTGGAAGTTCCGCCTTTGAATGCCTGCGCCAGCGGTACTGAATGGATCGCGGCAGGGAAGCAAAACCCTGCCGCTCTCGGGTGGTCCGACGCGAATGAAGGGGACTGCCCAGACTTTGGTTGACACGGGGGGTGGGTGGTCTCTAGGCCGCGTGTGCGGCTAAGTAGATTGTCTCAAACTCGACCGGAGTGAGCT
>NZ_JADOUV010000037.1:0-4073 GCF_015751715.1 Arthrobacter sp. CAN_A6 | reverse complement strand
ATGTCTGCGTGCCATGATTCGTGAATTTCCTCCTGTGTCCATTCTCGGACACGAAACTCACATAAACACTGGACTCCTACCCGGGGACCCAACCAGAACGAGAACGACTCCCTGGACGTGCAGCACAGCACCGGTAGTGAATCAGTCGGAATACGTTAGCCGAGCTGACATGAGCACAAGCCTTTCAACCTGTGTCTCACATCAGTAGTACACCTCAGGGTGGTTAGTGACGGGTCGCTCAGTGTTCCGTATAGAGGTCGGGCCGGCGGTCGTGCAGTGAATCGTTGAGTGGTCCTATTCGGGTACGTTCCGCCGAGATGTTTATGACTGTGTCTAATCGGCCGGATGCGTCGGTGTTTCCGTAGAGCCAGCCGTCGCTGCCGATGATTGCCGTTCCTTGCGTCCAGGTATGTCCTCGTTCCGTTCCCCGGCGATCGCAGCAGATAATCGCCATGGCTGATGCCCGTGCCGCGGCCATGCCTTGGATTACCTCGGGCGGGTGCTCACCGGCAGGTCGGGCCACCAGGGGCCAGTTTGTTGGTACGACGGTGATTTCAGCGCCCCGGAGGGCGAGGGAGCGTGGCATTTCCGGGAATTCAAGGTCGTAGCAGATGAGAATCCCGATAGCACCGGCAGGCGTCTGTACCACCGGCGGGGCATGCTTCCCTTTGGAGAAAAGGGATTGTTCTTCATCCCATAGGTGGGTTTTGCGGTAGACGCTTTGCAGTCCGGCCTGAGTGATGACAGCAGCACTGTTGAAAAGTTCCCCGTCGCCCTGTTCACAAAATCCAACAACCAGAACCATGTCGGAGGTGAGCAGTTTCGCCCACTGTTCAAACAGAGGGTGATCAGCAGATAACGCGCACCGTTCGGCTTCGTCCTTGCGCAGGTAGTACCCGCTTGTAGCGAGTTCCGGCAGCACCAGCAGCTGTATCTCATCGGCTACCGCCTGTTGGATGGCGTCGTTGATCATGGAGAGGTTTGCCTCGAGCTCACCGGCCAGCGGGGCAAGTTCGTGGGCTCGAACTGACACCTCGCGTATTTGGGTTCGAGCGCGCGGGGGGGCAGGTTCTTTCAGATTCACTAGACCCGGATCCGGGAGTCAGTTTCGAAAGTCGGGCTAAGCCGCTGCAGTCGAAGGGTGGCGGTGGCCCGGTGCGCGGCCATTCCTTCTGATGCGGAAATTATGGCGACAGCCTCGGCGAGGTCGGGTGTCGCGTCCCGCTCCACACGCTGATAGGTGAGTGGTTTGAGAAACCGAGATACTGAGAGCCCCGCGGAGTGTTTGGCACCGCCGGCTGTCGGCAGAACATGGTTTGTTCCTGCCATTCCCTTGTCGGAGTATGCGACAGTGCTCCACTCTCCAAGGAAAACCGACCCGTAGTTGCGCAAGGTCGAGTGGTAGTAGTCGTTGTCGCGGGTCAGGAGTTCGAGGTGTTCCGGAGCAAGGTCATCCATGAGCGTGACTGCTATCTCACGGTTCGCCGCAACGGTGACGGAACCATAGTCGCGCCACGCCGCGCCAGCGATTTCGGCCGTCGCCAGTGTCAAGAGTTGACGCTCCACTTCGTCGATCACTTTCTGTCCCAACTCCGCGGACGTGGTCACCAAAGCAGCAGGGGAATTGGGACCGTGCTCGGCCTGTCCCAATAGGTCTGCGGCCACCAGTTCGGGATCGGCGCTTTCATCGGCAAGGACCGCCACTTCGGAAGGTCCCGCCAGCAGGTCGATAGCCGTCGTGCCGAACAGTTGGCGCTTGGCTTCAGCCACGTAGGCGTTGCCCGCGCCGACCAGCATGTCGACGGGCAGCTCACCGAGCAGCCCGAAGGCCATCGCGGCTAGAGCTTGCACGCCGCCCAGGACGAAAACCCGGTCGACCCCGGAAAGGTGCGCCGCGTACAGCACGGCATCATTGGCGCGGCCATCGGGCTGCGGTGGTGTGCATGCCAGGACGGTCGGCACCCCGGCGGTCTTGGCTACTCCCACGGTCATGAACGCACTGGCTGTGAGAGGGAACCGTCCGGCGGGCAGATAGGCCCCAACGCGGGATACCGGGATGTAGCGGACACCGGCTTTCACCCCGGGCACCACCTCGGTTTCAAAATCGACGAGATGTCCGCGCTGCGCCCGGGCGAACACCTGAGTGCGTTCCGCCCCGAGTTCGATTGCTCCGCGCAGATCGGCGGGCAGCCGGGTTCCACTGGAGGCGATGTCGCTTCCGGATAATTCGACGTCGCTTCTGTTCCAACCATCGAGCGTGCCGGCGTATTTCAGTACGGCGTCCATGCCTCCGGCCTCTATGTCGCGGAGCATCGATGACACAGTTTCGATTACGGCAGGATCGCGCTGGGCGGCGGGTGCATCAACCAGGGGTTCTTTGAGGTGGCGGTATTGACCGGTGAGGTTTTGCAGCACGGAGGGAGTAAATAGCATGCCGTGATCGTATGCAAAGAAAGAGACATACCACAAGGACTATAGAAACTATCGAAGCTATAGTCTTAGGCTATGACTCTTACTCAACTCCGGGCGTTCCTGCTCGCCGCCACTTTGGAGTCGTTCACTGCCGCTGCTACAGCTTTGGGAACCACCCAGCCCACCGTGTCCGAACTGGTCCGCAAGCTCGAGGCCGAAAACGGGCTGCAGCTCTTCGTGCGAGGTGGCCGGCACCTTGTGCTTACCTCGGCGGGACGGGAGTTGCTGCCGTGGGCTCGTCGGGTTGTGGATGGGGCAGATGGGGCCGAGCAGTCGTTGAACGCCTTCCGTGGAATGACAGGCGGAGTGGCATCCGTGGGGGTTCTGCGTAATGCCCCCTACTACTTCCTGTCCGATCTGGCGGTGCGATTCCATGCCGAACGACCAGGGGTACGCACCCGGCTGATCGGCCAGAACTCCGTAGAAGTTGCCGAGGGTGTGCGCTCCGGGGAGCTCGAGGCGGGTTTGGTTGTCCTGCCCATCGTTGACCACGGGCTCGCTGTTACGCCGATTTTGCGCGATGAAGTGCTGTGGGCCACGACCGATGCTGCGCGGACAGTGCACCCGATGACGGTCGAATCGATCACGGAAGCTCCACTCATTCTTTATGACGCCCACTATGGATGGGAGGATCCCACCCGGCGTCAGTTGGCCGAACGCGCCCAGCTCGCCGGGGTGCGGCTTGAGCCGATGATCGAGGTTGAGAACGTGGAATCTGCTTTGGCTTTGGTCGCCCGCGGGGTAGGCGACACGATTGTCTCCCGGGCGATCGCCGTCAATGCTGTTTTCCCTCCAGAGGTGTTCACCGTGCCTTTTGCCGACCCGTTCTACGAAACGATCGCCGTGATCACCCGCGAGGATGCTGCTTTATCTCCGGTGACCTCCGAGTTGCTGCGACTGGCCACCGAAATGGTGATGATGACTCACTCCGAGGCTGTGACATAGCTTCCTCCTATGGCTGATAGAGGTGTATATCGTCTTGTGCGATGAGTTCGTCGCACTTATCGTCAGTGGAACCGCACTCCAGTCAACTCCCTAGCTGGGTGTTGCATGTGCCGCGACCATACCGGAGGAAAACCATGAGCGGATCAGTTACGGCGCCGCAACAACCGGCTGTACGACCGGAGATCATCGAGTCGCGATCCATCGATTGGGTGCCGCTGACCGAGCGCAGCGGGAAGCCATGGAGTCTGTTCCCGCTTTGGTTCATGTCCAACGCCAATGTCACCACTCTGGCGACCGGCATGCTCGGCGCTGCCCTCGGGGCGTCCTTCCTGACTTCCCTGCTGGCGATAGTTTCGGGAGTTGCGGTCGGAACGGTCTTCACCGCATTCCATTCGGCCCAGGGGCCTCAGTTGGGCCTGCCCCAAATGATCCAGTCCCGGGCACAGTTCGGTTTCCGCGGTGTTGCCCTGATCTGCGCGGTCGTGGTGTTTAGCCTGGTCGGCTTCAACATGTTCAATCAAATGCTGGCCGCCGAGATCCTCACGATGACCACCGGTCTAGCGGAATTTTTCAAGCTGAACGGTACCAAGGGGAGTTAGGCGGCTGACTGTTGGGTGGTTTCCTGGGGTTGGTTGATCCACGCTGGTCCTGGGGGC
>NZ_JADOUV010000036.1:0-4187 GCF_015751715.1 Arthrobacter sp. CAN_A6 | reverse complement strand
CTGACCCCGATCGAATTTGAGACAATCAACAACATGGCGCTAGCCGCCTAAAAACTATCAACCCCACGAGTCAACCAAACCTTCAGCAGTCCCGACAGTCCCGTGGTTGCCCTCGAAGAACTATGAGCGTGTACCAAGGCATGGCTGTGACAGGTTGGGGTGGCTCCGGTGTGACGGGGTGGATTCTAACGATCGTCGCAACACCTGAGCATTTCAGGAGTTGCAGTGACTTCACGCAAGACTCATCAGCGCAAACCCGGTCCAGGCGGAATGGCCGCGGAGCGCGCCCACTATATTCGGCTCATGAAGCAAGGGCTCAACAATTCCGAAGCCTGCCGAATCATCGGCGTGGGGCGGAAAACCGGTTCTCATTGGCGCAACGGCCACACCGTCCGCATCCGGTAACCGGACGGGTTCGTACACCTATCCGGCGATCACCCTGGTGCGGGAGCAGTGAAGCTGACAGCCCCTGTGGAGTCTGTGTTTCCAGTTGTATCGTCGACCCATGCCGACGCGTCCGGTGGCCGGGTTCCGGGGTGGGATCTGCCCGTCACCCATGGGAAGTGATGCGTGGAGCACTAATCGTGAATGATCACAGGTGGTGCTGCTGTCAGTCCTGTTGCCGCCGTGCGCCTACCCATCGCGGACGCCCTTGGACCAACGGACATAAATAAAGTTCCCGGCCCGGATTCCACCGTCAGTTTCGGGTTCTACATCAATCTTTCGACGCTAATCATCCTTACAACCCCTATGGATGCCCGGGTCCGGTTTTGGCTTCTTGGCGGTGACCCTGCCGGGTATCAGATGGTTGATGATTCGTTGTGGCAATTTTGCGTTGGCGCAGCCGCCAGACCAGGGCTGCAAGCATGGCGAGCACTGCTGCCGCGGCACCGAGAGGAATCCAGGGGATCCCGGGGCTTTCTGCGGGTTCAACGGTTTGGCCCTGGCCGGCCTCGGGGAAGGTGAGGTTCGCTTCTGCCGTATGTTCAACCAGCCCGCTCTTGAGAGCTACTTGAGCATTCCAGGGGCCGTCAGGAAGCTCCGGGTCCAAGGTGATGGCGACGGTTCCTGTGCCGCCTGGTGCGATGGTGGTGGCCTGTTGTGCGGTGAAGGGACCCGCCGAGAGGCCGCCGGGTCCTTCACTGAGTGTTAGGTCGCCGGTGATGTCCAGCGCCCGGCCTCCGGTGTTGGTGATGAGTGCGGTGACCTTGGGGTTGTCCAGCTCATCACGGGCCGAGGTCAGGGAGTCAATGCTGAAGTCGGCCGGCTTTCCGTTGCCAGGGCCGACGGAGAGATACATGCGGATTCCCACCCGGCTGGCCTGGATGATGTTGTTCGCACCCTCACTGGAGGTACTGCGTACTTCGGCCCAGATGGCGGCGTACTGCTCCCCTTCGGGCGCATCGGCGGGTACGTCGATGGTCACTGTGACATCCGCGGAGCCACCGGGGGCAACGTCCAACCGTTCTTGATCGACTGAAGTCCAGCTTGTCAGTTCATTGACCGCCGGATCGTCCTCGCCGATAAAGGAACCCGCTTCAATATGGGCCGCACCGGGATAGATCCGCACCGACTGGATGGAGTCAGAGTCGTTTTGTACCTGAATCCGGCGTTCGATCACGGTGCCGGGTGCCAGGCGGTCGACAATGTAGGACCGGGCCCGGGGATCCTCCTGGGCGGCAGTGGGTATGTCCAGCAGGCGAAGTCCGATCCCTGACTGTTCAGGCGGGGCCGGTGTGCTGACCTCCGCGTTCAGTCCGCGTTCGGCGTCGGTGATGGCCAAGCCGGGGGACGCCGGCAGGAGCACCAGGATGAACAGGCACAATGCTGTGATGAGAAAACGCAAAATTCCGGGACCTCGCGGGTTAGTAGACGCTTATCAGCTAAGCGGAGATTGTCTCCTCAAACCGTACCTGCAGGGCTCCATTCTGGTGGCCCTGCAGGTACGGTTTTGCATCGGTTCTTTAGAGGACGGAGTGCGTCAGAACCGCAGTGTAGGTGTCCGCCAGTGCGTTTGATGGCGCGGTCAGTGCCAGCGTCGCGCCCCAGGTGGCCACGTGGTTACCGTTGACTGCGCTGGCGGTCTGTACGGATTTCGCGGTGCTCAGATCTGCCTGCGCCGCGGAAGCGGTCAGCGTCGCGGTTCCGGAAACGATTGCTGCAGCCGGGGTATAGGAAGTGTTGGCTGCGGGGATCACGTTATCCGGTGTTCCCGCGACGGTTTCTTTCGCGCCGGTGAAGTCACTCATCGAAACCGAGGTCACCCAGCCGGCGGTGCCGGCGCGGTTATCGGTCACCTGAATGTCAACCAAGTTGGTGGTGACAGTGGCGCCTGGCACAACGGCACCGAGGGCTGCGGAGGTAGGAAAGGCGCTGAAACCAATCGTTCCCGCGTTAATTTGGGCGGTGGTGGTGGTGTCCACTGCTGAGGCGGGCAGCGCCATGCCGCCGACGAGGGCAGCGGAACCGGCAAGGACAAGTGAAGCACGAGTGATTGAACGCATGAGCGAGACCTTTGATCGGGTTGGAAAAAGATGTAGCTGCTACACCAGCCAAAGCGCCCAGCACGCCTACCGGTAATACTGCCTGCGGGATGTGGCTGATGTGGAACTACACATTGGAAGTTACCAAAGGCAACACTCGATAGGTCATAAAGTGTAGGAAAACTGCCTCAATCCTCACCGGACAAGCTCTTTCCTAGGCAATTCCTGCGGCGCAGTAGCAGATGCTACCCGCGATGCTCGTGCAGATGACTTCTGACCTCCTATGCAGGCGCCTTCCGAAAATTACAACATTTGTTGCGGTTCATGCCGGAAATAGTGAAGCAGCGGAGGATCCTCAAACGCACGCAGTTTTGTGAGGTGCGGTTTTGTGTGTCCGCTGTCCGGTGTTTAGTCGAAGCAGTGGGCTAGCCATTCTTGTGCGTCGCTGACTGTTTCGAAGTGCCTGGTCGGGTAGGGCGGGTGGTGCAGCGTTTTGTAGTAGATGGTGATAACGCGGTCATCAACCGTGGTCCCGACGATGGCCAGGGCAGCGATGTTCAACCCTGTGGCGAAAGCGTGCAGGGCGCCATCAGTAAGCGAGATCATGTGGTTGAGCTGAAAGAGCATTGGTGGGCACGTCGACGGAATGATCCGCTTGGCTCGTTCCAGTAGCGCCAGTGCATCAGCATCAGTGACGCTCCCGTCAGCCTGCCATTGCACCCACAGGATCTCCTCCCGCATTTCCAGTGTGAATGGTTCCGCCACTGCCGCAGGAGCGGATTCCAGGGCGGGGTTCTCGGTGAGCCACGCGATCGCGTCGGATTCCTCAACGAAGTACCGGCTGGGCGTGGCGGACCGGTAATTGAACGCGGTAATCACTTTCCCTACCTCATCGACTCCGACGACGGCGGTGCGTGTTGAGCAGGTGTCCTCGATGAGTAACTGCTTGGCATCAACAGTGATCTGTTCCACCAAACCGATATGTACCAGCAATGGCCGCTTACCCGTAGGTGATGCACGGGTGACGGCGGCGATCGTGGAGTGAACGTCTTCCGCTTCCATCGTGACTCCGGGAGACCACCGTAGGCACAGGTAGTCACCGGCGTCGCTGAGCGTATAACGAGGTCTTACCCCCGGGCTCGCCCTCACTACTTCCCCCATTTCCTTCGTTATCCTTCCGGTCCTGCGCGCTCGAACTGGCCGCTACGCATCTTTTGAGGAGATATCATCACCGCAAGCGCGTCCATCATGGCATGACAGGACGGGCTCAGCTCCAACGACAGCCCAACCACCACAACAGCGTGGAGGCACCGGCACCGTTTGGGACTGACGCCGACCACAAGTCACGTTCCGGTGCCCTGTCCAAGGACCCTGCAAGGTGTAACCGGCTCGCTGCCTAGTGCTTTCGCCTCGTGTGGCGCCTCGCGGTGGTCACCAAAGTGAACAGCACCAAACCTGTCAGCAGAACACCCACCATGACCGCGAGAGGGGAATAACTCGGTGTCGGCTCAGAAGCGGCAGATTGAATATTCATACCCCTGTTGGTGGCGATCCCGTCCCCAGCCTTCACCCTCGCATCATTGCTGAACGTGGAGGTACCCGTGCCTATCGGGGCAGTCTCCGTCGGAACAGGAACCGGGGCAGTCTCCGTCGGAACAGGAACCGGGGCAGTCTCCGTCGGAACAGGAACCGGGGCAGTCTCCG
>NZ_JADOUV010000035.1:0-4275 GCF_015751715.1 Arthrobacter sp. CAN_A6 | reverse complement strand
CAGCAAGGCCCGCAGCTCCGCCACGCCCACTCCCGCCGCGCCCATCCGCAACCCTACGAACGCCGGTCACCCATCAACATCGGTGGATCGAGGCTTACGCCGACACCACGGCCGCAGCCCCGGCGCCGGCCCCCGTCACCGCAGCTCCAGCCGCAGCAGCGGGCACCCACACCGTCGTCGCCGGCGACACCTTGGGTGCTATCTCTGCTCGTTATGGCGTGGCACTGAATACGGTGCTGGCGCAGAACAACCTGTCCTACGCATCCGTGATCTACCCGGGACAGCAAATCAAAGTCTCCGGTAGCGCCTCCGGTAGCGCTTCCGGTAGTGCCTTCGTCGCCGCTCCCGCAGCAGTGAGCCCCGCAGTGGTCCCTGCAGCAGCACCGGCAACCCAGGTGTCTTTCACCGTTCCCGCCCCGGCAGTTGCACCTGTGCAGGCACAGTCTGGTGTTTTCTTCGCCTCCAGCACCATCACCCCCGTAGCCACCTCGGCCCCCGCTGCCAGCGGCGTCAATGCGGCAATCCTCGCCTCGGCTTACGCCCAGCTCGGTGCCATTCAGGACTGCACTGTTTTGGGTGAGCAGGCGCTGAAGGCCGCTGGTATCAGCGGAGTCGGTGATGAATCCCCGGCCGGTCTGATGGAATTCGCCACCCCGGTCTCGAACCCCCAGCCGGGCGACTTCATCTACTATGTCGACGGTGGCGCCGGTGTTCCGCACAACGCCATTTACATCGGAGACGGCAAGGCAATCCACAGCGGCTTCAACGGCAATCAGACTGTTATCAACAGCGCTGACATTGGATCAGGGCCTTCCTACTACCGAGTCAACGGCTAACCCGCCGTAAGCTGTAAGCGGCAGGCGTCCTGAACGGTGGGCGCCTGCCGCTTTTTTCTGCCCAAAACCAGGAGAAAATCCCTGAACGCAGTATTTGTTAGTGCCAATCCGTGGACATCGATGTCAGGCAGTCCACAATGACGCCCACCAGGGACCGGGCAGCGCGGTCGAGGGCAGGGACGCCGCCGCGTTCACCGCGTGCAGGCAATGCAGTGCCAGCTCACGGACGGCCACATCAGACCGCATCGACTCCCCATGGGAGCCCGCCTGTCCTGTGGCTTCCCGGATCACCTTCGCAGGAAAGTCTTGAAGGTGCTCCTGCGGAAGAACCGATGGCACCTACCCGACCCGGGGTGGGTGCCACATCCGTATCCGGTGGCAACCATCACCAGTCAGCCACAGCCAGCCGCTACCGCCACTACCGGTGCGGCTGGCCCACAAGGCAATCCCTGACCGCGGCAGCGTCTATTGGATTCGCAGTTTTAGGTGACTAGTTTTGCGTAGACGACGTAGTTGTCGTCGAATTCGCCGGTGTCCGGGTCGTAGCCGTCGCAGGTGATCAGGCGTAGTTCGGATCCTTCGGTGTTGCCGTAGACCGTTTGGGTTGGAAACTGGTCTTTGGGGTACTGCTCGCCGCGGTCGAAGACGAACGTTGCTGTGGTGCCGTCTTCGCGGGTGACGTCGATAGTGTCGCCGGCTTTGAGGCTGCGCAGGTCGGCGAAGACGCCTGGGCCTGCGTCGGTGGCGTTGACGTGGCCGAGCAGGACAGCTGGTCCGCGTTCCCCTGGTGTGGGGGAGTCGTTGTACCAGCTCGCGGGTGCGCCGGGTCCATCGGGGGGAACCTCGAGGGAGCCGTTGTCGCGCAGCCCGAGGCTGAGCAGCTCTGATCCGGCGCCGATTGCGGGGATACTGAAGGAAACCGGGGCTGACTCGGGCAGGACCGGCAACTGGGTCGGAGTGGGGGCTGCGGCAACGGGAGTTGCAGGGGCGGGCGGTGCAGTTGTCTGTGCGGGAGCTGGGACCGCGGGCGTGGAGGAAACCGTGGGAGGCGCCGCCGTTGTCTGGCTTTGGGGCGGGGCTTCTGTTGCGCAGCCTGTGAGGATGAGGGCGGCAACTGCTGCTGAGGCGAAGTACCCTCCGCGATGTCCGCTTGATGATCTAAGCATGGTGGGCTTCATCCAATCAGTTCGCGGGGCTTGGAGGATTGTTCCTTGGCGTTGCTGCTGCTGGCCCCAACCAACGTGCTTGATTATTCTTCGAAACAGCCGTCCTTCTGGATGGGTTCCTCGGGAACCGACGGGCCAGCAAGCCTGCTGGGCGGCATCATCGCCGCGACGCTGCGTAACGAACCAATCAGTGATGTTCGCACGCACTGAAGGTGACGGTCGAAGCGATCCCTGAATCCTCCGACTACGAATGAAATGCATGAGCCTGATACGCGGTAGCGAGGCCAGTGGCGTCGATTCGGTGGCGATGGCTTTATCGCGTCGTCGTGCAGACCAGGCACTCTCCGAGCTTGAACGGTCGTGGATCAATCCTCACCCTGACGCGGTAGTTTCTGCTGCACGGCGCTACTTGGCCGCTGCCGAGAGCTGGGCCGATTCCCGTCGTGAGGGCGCCTGAGAAGAAGGTGGAGTGCTCGTGGCGAGCCGTTAAGTGGGCGACCGAAGACGGTGGGCGTTAAAAAGACGACCGCCGCAGAGGCTGGAAGCTTCTGCGGCGGTCGTCTTTGGTCAGCTGATCGTTGGAGGAATCAGTTTCGATCAGTTCGTCGTGCTGTTAGGTGCTGTTAGGTGCTGTTATGCGTTGGTGTTGCTGCGGCGGACCATGAAGGTTCCGCCGGCTGCTGCTGCCAGGACCAGTCCGCCACCGAGGGCGAGGATGGCGGTGTTGGAACCGGTTTCCTGGGCGACGCCGGTGTCGGCGCCGCCTGCTGGCATGTCGCCCATCTGTGAGGCTACGAGGGTTCCACACAGTGCCGGTGAGGTGGCGCCGAGGGGAAGTGAGGGCTCCAGGTCGCTAGGGGAGTTGAAGGCCTCTTCGGTGCCGGTGGCCGTGGCGGGGTCCAGGCCGTGGACGACGACGACGGCGGTGCCGGCTTCGAGGGAGGCCTTGGTCTCAGCGTTGAGGTCGATCTCACGGTCGATGGTGTAGCTGCCACCCTGGCCGCCGAGGGCGAGGTTCAGGCCCTCGGCCGGGGTCGTTGCACCGGAGGTGGTCAGTGTGGTCTGGATTCCACCGTAGGAGGGCGCACCGTCGGTGGTGTTGAGGATTCCGTCGCCGTTGGCGTCATCAGCGGTGGTGGGGCATTCGCCCAGGGCTCCGCCGTGGATGTGCTGGACGTGGGGGTATGGTGCGTCCATGAAGGTCTCGGCGAGACCGGAGACCTGCAGGTTGACCTTGGCCTTGTCGCCGGTGACATCAACGGTGATCGTGCCGGAACCGGTGGTGCCGTTGAGCTGGCCCAGGGTCGAGGAGTAGGACTCATCCGCTGCCATGGCTGGCGAGGATGCCATGGCCAGGGCGCCGAGGGCGAGGGTGGGAACTGCAAGGAAGCGCATTGCCTTATTCATGATGATGATTCCTTCACTGTGCGGTAAGCGCATGCCCCAATGGACACGCTCAAATAGTGATTCGGAGCACTCCACGGTACGGATGGGTTTCCCCCCACCATCACCCCGGAACTCCAGCACCCGTGATTGTGCGGTGCCTGTCCTCACTGTAGGAGGAAACCGCCCTAACTAGATAGCTTTTTTATGTAACGGGTGATACACGTGAGACTGGTGGGTAGGATGAAACGGCTACTCGTTTCCCTGCGGACTATCCAGTGGTGGGGTGGGGATGAACGCTTCGGGAGTCGGGTCAGGCATGTTCGATGTTGTTGTCCACCGGGTAACCCAACCCAGGACGTTGGTCCGGCAAATCAGATAGCGAACGCCAAATTAGCCGAATGACGAATGAGCCGAATTGTCGGTGCAGGAGCGGCCGGGTAACACGCTGTTCGAGGGAGGTCCGGGTATGACAATTTCCGAAACCGGTCATGAGGTCAGTCTCCTGCTGACCGCTGCAAAGATGCATATAGTGAGTGACCTTGAAGCGCTCCGTCACCGCTGTGTGCGGCAACTTCTCGATGCCCGCCGAGCGTGTGAAGAGGTTAACGACCTGCATGCCAATGAGGGATCCAGACAGGTCGATAGGGTGCACTCCGATCAGGAACACGCCCAATGGTTGCTGTGCGCGGCGGTTCGGGACCTCGAGGAGATTGATGCCCTCCTGCATCAGAAGCGGCAGGAAAAAGATAGCGGTCTTGATCTCAGGTAAAGCTCAGATTCTGGGCGTAGTGTCTTAGCCTCGATCCACCGATGGGGTGTGAGGTGCGGGCGGCGCGTTAAACGGAGAATGCCTGTCTAGTCAGGGAAAATAGAGCTTGTCGAAGGTC
>NZ_JADOUV010000034.1:0-4321 GCF_015751715.1 Arthrobacter sp. CAN_A6 | reverse complement strand
AACCGGGGCAGTCTCCGTCGGAACAGGAACCGGGGCAGTCTCCGTCGGAACAGGAACCGGGGCAGTCTCCGTCGGAACAGGAACCGGGGCAGTCTCCGTCGGAACAGGAACCGGGGCAGTCTGGCAGTTCGAGGTGATGAAGGTGTTGTTGTCGAGAGTAACTGCGCCGTTGCGTGCCAGGGCCCTGCCTTCAACTACGGTATTGGTTGTGACTGTGACTGACGTCAGGGCGAGGATGCTTCCCTTGAAGGATGACTGGGTGCCCAGCGTTGCGGAACTGCCGACCTGCCAGAAGACGTTGCAGGCTTGTGCGCCGCCGATGAGGTTGATGTTGCTGGCGCTGGCGGTGATGAGGGTTGATGCGGCTTGGAAGATGAAGACCGCATTGGGATCACCTTCTCCGTCGAGGGTCAGTGTGCCGCTTAGGGCGAGTGGGCCGGTGGAGTTATATACCCCGGCTGCAAGTGTCTGACCGACGAGGTCTCCGGCCACGCTGCCTGTCGGAGCTCGTCCGGCGGCATCGTTATAGGCAGTAACGAGATCTGCTTGTGCTTGTGCGGCTTCAGCATTTCCGGCATTGGTCGACCCGGCTGCGATGCCCGGAGGGAAACCAGTAATGGCGGTACCCGGGCTTACCCCCAAGTTGGCGTTCAGGATGCTGGGCCCGGTGTTAGTAACGGCCTGCCCACCCAGTACCGAGTAGGAACCCGCAGTGCCCAATCCAATCGGTGCTTCCGCAGCGAACGCTGATGGAGGGCCGGTCAATATTCCAAAGAGGACCAGGAGCACCGCTCCACCTGCAGCCAGGACGCCCGCCAACGTGGTCAAAGACTGTCCGAAAGATGCCGTGTGCTGATGAGAAGTACGTGGATTACTCATAATGGTGCCTTTCAACAAAGCATGCACCCAGAAAGGGAATTCGACGACGAGAAGTCCAGAGGTCGACAATCTCGACTCAGATTCTAGGCAAGCTTGAGAGGGATGATGAGACCAAGCGGCACCATACGGTGGAGACTACTGTGGCGCGTGGTAATAGAGTAAACCCCCACCAGCGCTGAAAACGAGAAACTCCACATTAAAACTTTTGCCCGCGTAGCTTTGCTTTCCTGTGGTGTTGGACCAGCGGCGAAGAACGGAGCTCTGGTCGTATCAAACCTTCAATACCAGTCCATATGTGTGAGCAATCCTGCAGACTTCGATAACGCGTAGGCAATCTAAGCTCCAGGCACGTCCGGGGTGGTGTGCGCGGGAACCTGGTTTATGGTGCTGGTGCTGGTGATGCGGTGACGACGACGTTTTTGCCCCAGGGGTCTTCGGTGTAGCAGCTGATGATGATGAGCCGGTTCGGGACGATGTTCCAGATCTCGCTGGTCTTCAGGGAATCCTTATCGTGGGTGGTGATGGAGTCCACGACATAGTTCATGGTGCCGGTTTCGGTGGCGAGGGTGATGGTGTCCCCGGCCTCGGTGTCGGTGCTGAAACGGTCAAAGGGTGCTTCCCGGCCTTCCCAACTATGGCCGGTGATGTAGGTGGTGTTGGTGGAGCCATCGCCGGGTGTGCCGTACGAGGTCAGCCAGTACCCGTCGTCGGTAAAAGGCGGCACGATGGATTGACTCGCAATGTCCGCACCGGTCGGGCTCAACGGCAGCACGGAGACGTCGATGCCAGCGGCTTCGACGGTGATGCGTGTGGGGGCAGCCGCAACCGGTGCGAGAACGGTGTCCGGTGTCTGCTGGGCGGCGTCGGGTGCAGGGATGACCGGCTCCGATGACGGCACGGCCGCCGAAGGGACTGGGGCTGATTCCGCTGGCTTTACTAGTTCAGATGGTTCAGCCGATGCCGGTGGCGTGGAGGATACTTCCCGGCTGGTCTCGGTGAGGGCGGAGTCGGAAACTGCCACTGGGACGTTTCCTGCTTCACTGGACTGCAGTGTGAGCGGTGGAACTAGAAAAATCATCAACAGCACCAGGACCCCGACGATCAAAGCAATCAGAATGTAAGCACGTCGACGTGACGCGACGGGTGTGTCCGGCTCCGGTGAAGGAGGGTGTACATCAGATTGCATGCCTCAAGCCTCTCACTGCATAACGGGATGCCAATCGCCGTCGGATTAGCACGGCCGGTCAGGTGTAGCGCTTTCCCTTGTCCCTTACCTATGCGCATCACTAGCGGATTCAAACATAAGTCTAGAAACCGGTTGTGCAAACTTATACGATGCTCCGCATAGGACTGCATCTCCCCGAGTAGCGATCAGCCATCGGCCTGCGGGCGCTGTATAAAGCACAGCTTTCTACTCACTATCCTGGATTGTTCCGTCATGATTGAGGCATGACGACTGAAGTTCGCAACGTGGCCGATGCCCTCGACCTCATCTCCGGGCACTGGCAACCTCACCGGCTGACCAGTGTCAACGACTACGACGTCAAGGTCGTGAAGCTGCAGGGCGAGTTCGTGTGGCACACCCACCCCGACACCGACGAACTGTTCATGGTGCGCAGCGGCCACCTCACCATCCAGCTCCGCGACCGGGATGTACAGCTCGGCCCCGATGATGTCTTCGTTGTTCCCGCCGGCGTCGAGCACTGCCCCCGCGCCGACGAGGAAGTGTCCGCACTCCTGTTCGAGCCCAAAGGCACAATCAACACCGGTGATACAGGCGGCAACCGGACCGCTGCCCTTCAGGAACTCTGACCTCGCTCAAGCACACGTCGTTCCGCCGGTCATCCTGTTTTGTCCGTAGGTGTTTGTGGTCAAACTGTCGGGGGTCGCCTCGAGAGGCCAATTGTCCTGTTGGAGGAGAATATCCACTGCATGGAACAGCCATGGTACAAAAATGGGGTTCACAACAATCAGGGTCGGTGGGCACGTGCAACAACAGACAGAGCGTTCGGCCCAGAAATGGAAGAACGTAGCACGCGATCTCGGTCGCATGGCCAGAAAAGTATTCGACCGTCTTGAGGACGCAGCCGATTCGAAGGTTTTCGAAACATGCGCACGATTCGGGTACGCGGCCAACGGGCTGCTCCACTTTGTCATCGGGATCATCGCCGTGAGCGTCGCCGCCGGCGCTCGGGGGGACATCGAACGATCGGGAGCGGTAGAGGCCCTTGCCGATCTGCCCGCTGGATACATTCTGCTGTGGACGAGCTTTCTGGGGGCGGCGGCTCTCGCGATTTTCCAGCTGAGTGAGGCCGCTTTCCGGTGGAAGCACCGGGACAAGAAGGAAAAGCTCGCGAGGCGGATGAAGGCAGCTTTCAAAGCGGGTGGGTATGCCGCAGTGTCTGTGTCGTTCGGTGTCTATGCCCTCGGCGGCGAGACCGATAGCAGCGCCGAAGCCCGGGAGTTCTCCGCGGCCCTTCTCTCGGCGCCCTTGGGCGCCGCACTATTGGTTGCCGTGGGAGCGGGGGTCATCGCCGTGGGGTGCTATTACCTTTTCAAAGGTGCCACCAAACGCTACTGCAAAGACCTTGAGGAACAACCACAGGGCGCGCACGGCATCGTGATCCACGTCCTGGGATCGGTTGGCTATCTGACCAAGGGCCTGGCTCTGGCAGTTGTGGAGATACTGATCATTGGAGCCGCAGTCACCTCCTCTCCCAAGGACTCCACCGGCCTGGACGGGGCCTTGAAGGCTTTACAGGAACAGTTCCTTGGCACGGTCGCCCTCTCCATCATTGCGATAGGACTCATGTGCTACGGCCTTTACAGCATCGTCCGTGCACCCCTGGACCGCATGTGATCATGCTGGCGACCCTGGTGTATGGCACCGGCCCTATTCACACCACATTTGGTCCTGATGCTCAATTGTGGACCCACGAAGTCCCGCCAAGGACATCCACCCATTCAGCATCAGTTCTGAGGAACACGTCGATCGACAGAGACCACCATCTTCCTGTGGTCACGCGCCGGAGAGGTCGGACCGGCGGGATTGTCCCCGACCCTTTTATGCTGGGGCTTATGGCTTTGATCTATGAGGTACCGCTCCACCCCACCAAGCTGGAACTGCTGGCCCGGTGGCTCCCTGCGCAGCCGTGGTTTCGAGGCGTCAGCGTCGAGCACATGGAACGGGTGGCTTCTTTCCGTTTTGATGATCCCGCCGGCGAGGTGGGCATTGAAGTCCTTCTCATTGCCGTTGAGACAGCGCTCTTCCAGGTCCCGCTGACCTATCGGGGTTCACCGCTTGCAAACAAGGACGAACATTTGGTCGGGACACTGGAGCATGCCGTCTTAGCCTCGATCCACCGATGTTGATGGGTGACCGGCGTTCGTAGGGTTGCGGATGGGCGCGGCGGGAGTGGGCGTGGCGGAGCTGCGGGCCTTG
>NZ_JADOUV010000033.1:0-5907 GCF_015751715.1 Arthrobacter sp. CAN_A6 | reverse complement strand
TTAAAGGGGCAGAGGCCCCACCGGTGGTGGGGCCTCTGGCCTGTAATGGTTGTCCGGCGGTGTCCTACTCTCCCACACTCTCTCGGGTGCAGTACCATCGGCGCTGTGGGTCTTAGCTTCCGGGTTCGGAATGGGACCGGGCGTTTCCCCCACGCTATGACCGCCGTAACCCTTGCTACCGCCACCGGGTGCTTTCCCGGGGTGTTGTCCGGGGGTGTGGGTGGGGTAAATCTGTTGGGTCCGTTGATCGTGCTGGACTGTATTTTGTTGTGGTGTTCCCCCCTTGGTCCACCCCTTTTTTTTGGGGGGGGGTGGGGGGGGTTTCCCTGGTTTGTTGGTTGGGAACCGCATAGTGGACGCGTAGCATTTGATGTTGCCCTCACCCCCTTGGGGGGTGTGGGTGTGGTGTAAGTTATCGGCTTATTAGTACCGGTCAGCTTCGCAAGTCGTTAGTCCTTGCTTCCACATCCGGCCTATCAACCCAGTGGTCTGGCTGGGGGCCTCTCACACTCAAGGTGTATGGAAATCTCATCTCGAAGCAGGCTTCCCGCTTAGATGCTTTCAGCGGTTATCCCATCCGAACGTAGCTAATCAGCGGTGCACTTGGCAGTACAACTGACACACCAGAGGTTCGTCCGTCCCGGTCCTCTCGTACTAAGGACAGCCCTTCTCAAATTTCCTGCGCGCGCAGCGGATAGGGACCGAACTGTCTCACGACGTTCTAAACCCAGCTCGCGTACCGCTTTAATGGGCGAACAGCCCAACCCTTGGGACCTACTCCAGCCCCAGGATGCGACGAGCCGACATCGAGGTGCCAAACCATGCCGTCGATATGGACTCTTGGGCAAGATCAGCCTGTTATCCCCGAGGTACCTTTTATCCGTTGAGCGACGGCCATTCCACAATGTGCCGCCGGATCACTAGTCCCGACTTTCGTCCCTGCTTGAGATGTCTCTCTCACAGTCAAGCTCCCTTGTGCACTTACACTCGCCACCTGATTGCCAACCAGGCTGAGGGAACCTTTGGGCGCCTCCGTTACTTTTTAGGAGGCAACCGCCCCAGTTAAACTACCCATCAGGCACTGTCCCTGACCCGGATTACGGGCCGAAGTTAGATATCCAGAGTGACCAGAGTGGTATTTCAACGATGACTCCACCCGAACTAGCGTCCGGGCTTCACAGTCTCCCACCTATCCTACACAAGCCACACCGAACACCAATACCAAACTATAGTGAAGGTCTCGGGGTCTTTCCGTCCTGCTGCGCGTAACGAGCATCTTTACTCGTACTGCAATTTCGCCGAGTTTATGGTTGAGACAGCGGGGAAGTCGTTACTCCATTCGTGCAGGTCGGAACTTACCCGACAAGGAATTTCGCTACCTTAGGATGGTTATAGTTACCACCGCCGTTTACTGGGGCTTGAATTCCCAGCTTCGCCCACAAGGGGCTAACCGGTCCTCTTAACCTTCCAGCACCGGGCAGGAGTCAGTCCGTATACATCGTCTTGCGACTTCGCACGGACCTGTGTTTTTAGTAAACAGTCGCTTCCCCCTGGTCTCTGCGGCCCCGATCCGCTCATGGCGAGCTAGTCGCCGTCACGGTTGGGGCCCCCCTTCTCCCGAAGTTACGGGGGCATTTTGCCGAGTTCCTTAACCATAATTCTCTCGATCGCCTTAGTATTCTCTACCTGATCACCTGTGTCGGTTTGGGGTACGGGCGGCTAAAACCTCGCGCCGATGCTTTTCTAGGCAGCATAGGATCACCAAATTCCCCTCGAAGAGGGGTCCCATCAGATCTCAGACCCGGTATTGAAACCAGAACCACGGATTTGCCTATGGTTCGCCCTACATCCTTAGACCGGGACTACCATCGCCCGGCTTGGCTACCTTCCTGCGTCACACCTGTTAATACGCTTACCTCCCAAGATCAGGTCCCGCGATCCACAAAAAACCGGATCCGTCTAAAAGACGGTCGGTCATGCTTCTGGCGGTTAGTATCCCTTGATCAGTATTGGCGGTTTTTCGCCGGTACGGGAATATCAACCCGTTGTCCATCGACTACGCCTGTCGGCCTCGCCTTAGGTCCCGACTTACCCAGGGCAGATTAGCTTGACCCTGGAACCCTTGATCATTCGGCGGACGGGTTTCTCACCCGTCTTTCGCTACTCATGCCTGCATTCTCACTCGTGTAGGCTCCACCGCTGGTTTACACCGCGACTTCACCGCCCACACGACGCTCCCCTACCCATCCACACGCCTGAACTCAGGAGAACAAGTCTCCGGCTTAGCACTAATGTGAATGCCACAACTTCGGCGGTGTACTTGAGCCCCGCTACATTGTCGGCGCGGAATCACTTGACCAGTGAGCTATTACGCACTCTTTCAAGGATGGCTGCTTCTAAGCCAACCTCCTGGTTGTCTTCGCGACTCCACATCCTTTCCCACTTAGCACACGCTTAGGGGCCTTAGTTGGTGGTCTGGGCTGTTTCCCTCTCGACTATGAAGCTTATCCCCCACAGTCTCACTGCTGCGCTCTCACTTACCGGCATTCGGAGTTTGGCTGACGTCAGTAACCTTGTAGGGCCCATTAGCCATCCAGTAGCTCTACCTCCGATAAGAAACACGCAACGCTGCACCTAAATGCATTTCGGGGAGAACCAGCTATCACGAAGTTTGATTGGCCTTTCACCCCTACCCACAGCTCATCCCCTCCATTTTCAACTGAAGTGGGTTCGGTCCTCCACGACGTCTTACCGTCGCTTCAACCTGGCCATGGGTAGATCACTTCGCTTCGGGTCTAGATCACGCCACTCACTCGCCCTATTCAGACTCGCTTTCGCTACGGCTTCCCCACACGGGTTAACCTCGCGACGTAACACTAACTCGCAGGCTCATTCTTCAAAAGGCACGCTGTCACAGGAACCAGCACAAGGCTTTGCCTGCTCCAACGGTTTGTAGGCACACGGTTTCAGGTACTGTTTCACTCCCCTCCCGGGGTACTTTTCACCTTTCCCTCACGGTACTGGTCCGCTATCGGTCATCAGGGAGTATTTAGGCTTACCAGGTGGTCCTGGCGGATTCGCACGGGATTTCTCGGGCCCCGTACTACTTGGGATACTCTCCAAACGGCAGCACGCATTACGGTTACGGGACTTACACCCTCTCCGGCCGGGCTTTCAAACCCGTTCACCTATACGCCTGCACACATTTCACCAGTCCGGCAGAACTGATACGGAAAGTCCCGCAACCCCAGTGATGCAACGCCCGCCGGCTATCACACACCACTGGTTTAGCCTCATCCGCGTTCGCTCGCCACTACTAACGGAATCACTGTTGTTTTCTCTTCCTGTGGGTACTGAGATGTTTCACTTCCCCACGTTCCCCCCACGTACCCTATGTGTTCAGATACGGGTCACCCGGTCACTCGCGCGCCGGGCGGGGTTTCCCCATTCGGACATCCTGGGATCAAAGTTCGGTTATCAACTCCCCCAGGCTTATCGCAGATTCCCACGTCCTTCTTCGGCTCCTGATGCCAAGGCATCCACCGTGTGCCCTTAAAAACTTGACCACAAAGATCAAAAACACTTCTCGGCGCAGAACCCACCACACACCACCCACGAACAACACCCCTTCCCCCCGAAAGGAAAAGGAACACCACCCGACAAGCCATGCGCAACAGAATCCTGCAAGAAATTGCTTCTTGTTTATAAGATGCTCGCGTCCACTATGCAGTTCTCAACCAACAACCCCAACACACCCCCACACCACCCACGGCGGACACCCCCACAAAAACCAGGGACACCACCACAGGACACGATGCGAAGCATGCGCAGGAAAACCCAGAAACAACCAAACCCCCACCCCCCACACCCCGACCACGAAGCAACGAACACCCCAACGACCGGACCACGAGAAATAAGAGCCCTGTTATCTCAGGACCCAACAGTGTGCCAAACATCCCAACCCACCAACACCAACCCCTACTTTCCACACCCCCCCGACACCGACCCTCCCCCGAAGGAAAGAACCAACACCCAGGAAGCCGTACTCACAAGAACCAGCACAGCGAACTCGAACCATTCATTGATATTCCACCCATGAGCACCCACCGCGGAACAAACGCCCGCGCTATGGGCTAACTCCTTGCAAGCCACACACCCAACACAGAGGAAGCGTGCGCGAACCTGAAGGCGCTCCTTAGAAAGGAGGTGATCCAGCCGCACCTTCCGGTACGGCTACCTTGTTACGACTTAGTCCCAATCGCCGGTCCCACCTTCGACGGCTCCCTCCCACAAGGGGTTAGGCCACCGGCTTCGGGTGTTACCAACTTTCGTGACTTGACGGGCGGTGTGTACAAGGCCCGGGAACGTATTCACCGCAGCGTTGCTGATCTGCGATTACTAGCGACTCCAACTTCATGAGGTCGAGTTGCAGACCTCAATCCGAACTGAGACCGGCTTTTTGGGATTAGCTCCACCTCACAGTATCGCAACCCTTTGTACCGGCCATTGTAGCATGCGTGAAGCCCAAGACATAAGGGGCATGATGATTTGACGTCGTCCCCACCTTCCTCCGAGTTGACCCCGGCAGTCTCCCATGAGTCCCCGGCATAACCCGCTGGCAACATGGAACGAGGGTTGCGCTCGTTGCGGGACTTAACCCAACATCTCACGACACGAGCTGACGACAACCATGCACCACCTGTAAACCGGCCACAAGTGGCTGACACATCTCTGCATCATTCCGGTTCATGTCAAGCCTTGGTAAGGTTCTTCGCGTTGCATCGAATTAATCCGCATGCTCCGCCGCTTGTGCGGGCCCCCGTCAATTCCTTTGAGTTTTAGCCTTGCGGCCGTACTCCCCAGGCGGGGCACTTAATGCGTTAGCTACGGCGCGGAAAACGTGGAATGTCCCCCACACCTAGTGCCCAACGTTTACGGCATGGACTACCAGGGTATCTAATCCTGTTCGCTCCCCATGCTTTCGCTCCTCAGCGTCAGTTACAGCCCAGAGACCTGCCTTCGCCATCGGTGTTCCTCCTGATATCTGCGCATTTCACCGCTACACCAGGAATTCCAGTCTCCCCTACTGCACTCTAGTCTGCCCGTACCCACCGCAGATCCGGAGTTAAGCCCCGGACTTTCACGGCAGACGCGACAAACCGCCTACGAGCTCTTTACGCCCAATAATTCCGGATAACGCTTGCGCCCTACGTATTACCGCGGCTGCTGGCACGTAGTTAGCCGGCGCTTCTTCTGCAGGTACCGTCACTTTCGCTTCTTCCCTACTGAAAGAGGTTTACAACCCGAAGGCCTTCATCCCTCACGCGGCGTCGCTGCATCAGGCTTGCGCCCATTGTGCAATATTCCCCACTGCTGCCTCCCGTAGGAGTCTGGGCCGTGTCTCAGTCCCAGTGTGGCCGGTCACCCTCTCAGGCCGGCTACCCGTCGTCGCCTTGGTAGGCCATTACCCCACCAACAAGCTGATAGGCCGCGAGTCCATCCAAAACCACAATAAAGCTTTCCACCAACATGGCATGCGCCAGAAGGTCGTATCCAGTATTAGACCCGGTTTCCCAGGCTTATCCCAGAGTCAAGGGCAGGTTACTCACGTGTTACTCACCCGTTCGCCACTAATCCCCCCACAAGTGAGGTTCATCGTTCGACTTGCATGTGTTAAGCACGCCGCCAGCGTTCATCCTGAGCCAGGATCAAACTCTCCGTAAATGCTTCTACAGACACAACAACGAAACCCGGGAAAACGGGAAACACTGCTGCACAAAATTCGAAACCAGCCAAAAAAACCAGCCACCACACACAAAATGCGCGACAACCAGCCAATTCAACCAATCAAAAAACAATCGGTATCAACAAACTTGGCACACTATTGAGTTCTCAAACAACAGACAC
>NZ_JADOUV010000032.1:0-6575 GCF_015751715.1 Arthrobacter sp. CAN_A6 | reverse complement strand
AGGAAACCGGATCCAACACCGCCATGCTCGCCCTCGGTGGCGGACTGGTCCTGGCAGCAGCAGCCGGCGGAACCTTCATGGTCCGCCGCAGCAACACCAACGCATAATCGAAAAACAGCACCACAGATCGACGGACTGATCGAACCTGATTGATTCAACGATCAGCTCGACTAAGACGGCAGCCGCAGAAGCCCCCAGCTTCTGCGGCGGCCGTTTTTCAATGCTGGCCGACTGCGGTCGCTTCTTAACGGCTTGCCACGAGCAACGCACCGTTTTTCAGGCGCCCTCACGACGGGAATCGGCCCAGCTCTCGGCAGCGGCCAGGTAGCGCCGTGCAGCAGTAACTACCGCGTCAGGGTGAGGATTGATCCACGACCGTTCAAGCTCGGAGAGTGCCTGGTCTGCACGACGACGCGATAAAGCCATCGCCACCGAGTCGACGCCACTGGCCTCGCTACCGCGTATCAGGCTCATGCATTTCATTCGTAGTCGGAGGATTCAGGGATCGCTTTGACCGCCAGCCACGGTGCGTGCGAACATCACTGATTGGTTCATTACGCAGCGTCGCGGCGATGATGCCGCCCAGCAGGCTTGCTGGCCCGTCGGTTCCCGAGGAACCCATCCGGAAGGACGGCTGTTTCGAAGAATAATCAAGCACGTTGGTTGGGGCCAGCAGCAGCAACGCCAAGGAACAATCCTCCAGGCCCCACGAACTGATTGGACAAGCCCACCATGCTTAGATCATCCAGCGGACGTCGCGGAGGGTACTTTGCCTCAGCAGCAGTTGCCGCCCTCATCCTCACAGGCTGCGCAACAGAAGCCCCGCCCCAAAGCCAGGAAACGGCGTCACCGCCGACGGTTTCCTCCACGCCCGCGGTCCCAGCCCCTACGCAGACAACTGCGCCGCCCGCACCGAAAACTCCCGTCGCCGCAGCCCCCACCCCGACCCAATCCCCCGTCCTGCCCGAATCAGCCCCCGTTTCCTTCAGCATCCCCTCCATCGGCGCCGGATCAGAACTCCTCAGCCTCGGGCTGCGCGACAACGGCTCACTCGAGGTTCCCCCCGACGGCCCCGGCGCACCCGCGAGCTGGTACAACGACTCCCCCACCCCCGGGGAACGCGGACCAGCTGTCCTGCTCGGCCACGTCAACGCCACCGACGCAGGCCCAGGGGTTTTCGCGGACCTGCGCAGCCTCAAAGCCGGCGACACTATCAACGTCACCCGCAAAGACGGCACCACAGCAACCTTCATCTTCGACCACGGCGAGCAATACCCCAAAGACCAGTTTCCAACCCAAACGGTCTACGGCAACACCGAAGGATCAGAACTACGCCTAATCACCTGCGACGGCTACGACCCCGACACCGGCGAATTCGACGACAACTACGTCGTCTACGCAAAACTAGTCACCTAAAACTGCGAATCCAATAGACGCTGCCGCGGTCAGGGATTGCCTTGTGGAACGGCCAGGCGCACCGGTAGTGGCGGTAGTGGCTGGCTGTGGCTGACTGGTGGTGGTTGGCGCCGGATATGGGTGTGGCACCCACCCCGGGTCGGGTAGGTGCCATCGATTCTTCCGCAGGAGCACCTTCAGGACTTTCCTGCGAAGGTGATCCGGGAAGTCACAGGACAGGCGGGCTCCCATGGGGAGTCGATGCGGTCTGATGTGGCCGTCCGTGAGCTGGCACTGCATTGCCTGCACGCGGTGAAAGCGACGGCGTCCCTGCCCTCGACCGCGCTGCCCGGTCCCTGGTGGGCGTCATTGTGGACTGCCTGACATCGATGTCCACGGATTGGCACTAACAAATACTGCGTTCAGGGATTTTCTCCTGGTTTTGGGCAGAAAAAAGCGGCAGGCGCCCACCGTTCAGGACGCCTGCCGCTTACAGCTTACGGCGGGTTAGCCGTTGACGCGGTAGTAGGAAGGTCCTGATCCGATGTCAGCGCTGTTGATGACAGTCTGGTTGCCGTTGAAGCCGCTGTGGATTGCCTTGCCGTCTCCGATGTAAATGGCGTTGTGCGGAACACCGGCGCCGCCGTCGGCGTAGTAGATGAAGTCGCCTGGCTGGGGGTTCGAGACCGGGGTGGCGAATTCCATCAGACCGGCCGGGGATTCATCCCCGACTCCGCTGATACCGGCGGCCTTCAGCGCCTGCTCACCCAAAACAGTGCAGTCCTGAATGGCACCGAGCTGGGCGTAAGCCGAGGCGAGGATTGCCGCATTGACGCCGCTGGCAGCGGGGGCCGAGGTGGCTACGGGGGTGATGGTGCTGGAGGCGAAGGAAATCCCGGACTGTGCCGGTGCAGCTGCCGGGGCGGGAACGGTGAAGGACACCTGGGTTGCCGGTGCTGCTGCAGGGACCACTGCGGGGCTCACTGCTGCGGGGGCGGCGACGAAGGCGCTACCGGAGACTTTGATTTGCTGTCCCGGGTAGATCACGGATGCGTAGGACAGGTTGTTCTGCGCCAGGACCGTATTCAGTGCCACGCCATAACGAGCAGAGATAGCACCCAAGGTGTCGCCGGCGACGACGGTGTGGGTGCCCGCTGCTGCAGCGGGAGCTGCGGTGACGGGGGCCGGCGCCGGGGCTGCGGCCGTGGTGTCGATGTAAGTGCCGGCCTGGGCTGCTGCTCCTGAAGCGAGCACGAGACCGCCGGTGGCCGCGACGATCATGGCCGGCTTGCCGACGTTTACCGCGTTGGTCTTGGCCGTATAGGCCAGTCCCGCGAGGACGATGGAGTGGATGGGGGTGGCGCGGTGGCGCGCGGAAATGGACGTACGGAACATGTTTTTTGCCTCTCCCAATGCCTGCGGGGTGAGCTGTCGGATTCGGATGGGAGACACCCGGCCGGTTCGCACTCACAACGAGTGAGAACGAAACGACTTAACCCCAAGGACCACTAAGTGGTCCGGTGGAAACGTGGTTCCCCCGTTCCTGCCACCTGGAATGCAGACGGACCCCGGTCAGTGGCAGGACTCGGCATTCTGCCCGGGAGTGTTCCAGCTGGTGCTGAGAACATTCGACGAGAATACCCCTCCGCCGTATAAAATGTCACGTTCAAGTAACAGCACTCACACCAGCACCAGCACCACCACTGAGGGTGCTCGTAAAAACGTCTTAAATCGGGGACCGAAGAGTCATTGGTACCCGGCGTGATGCTCAGGAGGTGGGAATGAACGATGATGGAGAGGTGGGGGAAACCTCTTGCGATCCGTACCCCCGGGGGGTAAATATTTACTCTGTTGAAAGGGGACCACCATGACCACCGAAACAGAAGCCGCGGTTGAGCGGGGCTATACCGCCGACAAGGACGCCTACCTGCGTCGGCTCAAGCGCATCGAGGGTCAGGTGCGCGGTATTGCCCGCATGGTCGATGAGGACCAGTACTGCATCGACATCCTGACCCAGGTCGCCGCCATCAATAAGGCCTTGCACGCGGTGAGTATCGGCCTGCTGCAGGAACACATTCAGCACTGCGTCGTCGGCGCGGCGCACGAAGCCACAGCGACCGGTGATCCGACGGCTGTCGATGGAAAAGTCAAGGAAGCAACCGACGCCATCAGTCGCCTGCTGCGCTAACGCCCACCCGCCCGGCACCGGTACCCCTTCCCTCCCACCCACATCACGTCGAAGGAAATTGCTCATGCAAACCACCATCAAAATCTCCGGTATGACCTGTGGGCACTGCGTTTCCTCCGTTCTGGAGGAACTCTCGGAGGTTCCCGGCGTCGAGAAAGTCGATGTGCAGCTCAATGCCGGCGGGGTATCCACCGCCGACGTCACCGCTGAAACCGAACCCGATCCGGCAGAGCTCCGCAAGGCGGTCGAAACCGCCGGGTACACCGTCGTCGACGCCTAGCCCCAGGATGGCCGGTGCCCGGCCCAGAATCTGATGACTATTTTCTGGTCAATATTTGCTAAGGAGCTTTCCGTATGAGCACCGGCACGACCCTGGACAAGAGCGCCGGTCAGGTCATTGATCTCGACATCGAGGGCATGACCTGTGCGTCCTGTGTGGGACGGGTCGAGCGGAAGCTCGGAAAAATCGAGGGTGTCTAGGCTGCGGTGAACCTGCCCCTGAAATCGGCGAAAGTCACGATCCCGGCCGGGGTGAGCGTCGCACAGATCATTGACACGGTGAACGCCATCGGCTACAAAACAACCCTGAAAACCCCGGCACACCAAGGCTCCGCTCCGGGGAGCCCCACGGGTTCCTCACACCTCACCGGTCCGGATCCTGCGCTGGGCATGCCCGGCATCGGCAGTCCGTCGACGGGCGTGCCGGCTTCGTTAGGGGCAGATACTGTCGCCGAGCAGGAGGATGCAGCAAAAACCTCCGCTGCGGCAAGGAAAATTGCGGGCCTCAAACGCCGCCTGATCATCGCGGCCGGGTTCACGCTCCCGGTCACGATCATTTCGATGCTGCCGGCAGCACAGTTCCCGCACTGGGGATGGGTTGTCTTGGCCTTGTCCCTGCTTGTGGTGACCTGGGCTGCGTGGCCGTCCCACCGGGTCGCGGCGATCAACGCCCGCCACCTATCCTTCACCATGGATACCCTGATCTCGATCGGCGTCGCGGCAGCGCGTGATGTTTGCCGTTTGCACGTTCACCGGACTTGCCGCTGATCGTTCAGAACACGGGCGCTGATGAGCTGGGCCGCTACTAGCGAAGCTTCACGGTGGTTCGGTCGCGCGCCAGGTGCTCGGCCTGAACCAGCTCATGACGGGGCGCAGGCATGACTTGAACAGGGTGGCAACATTGCCTGACCTCGCCGGGACAGCCGATGCCGCAGTCCACGAGGTCTTCCTGCAGGTCGAGCCGCACGACCGCCACGGCATTGGGATCCTCCTTACGCAGGATTTCCAGCCCATTAGCCGGACCTCGGTTGAACCGAGCAGGGTAGAAGCCTGCTTCAGCTCACCTGTGATCGGGCTTCCACCGATATCACCGGCCGCTGCAAGGATAAGCTAAAAAATCTCTAGCTGTCGGACCAAGCTATGGCATGGCTGATGACGAATAAAAGCTGAGGCAATCCGGATACGCCGGCACGGTGTGCCGATGAGCCGGCTACCTCGTTTACACCGGATCCGTGACCCTGAGCACCTAGCGATCGTTATCACCGAACTTTCCCACATCAAAGAGACCTGCAATGCGCCTTTACGCAGCACATTCAATAACGCTAACTGTCCTGCTATCCACGGCCGGGCTGATCCTCGCCGGTCCGGCCCCGGCTTTCGCTGTGGACACTGCCCCCAGCAGTGGCAGTGCGGCGCAGACGATGATGCCAACGGAAGAGTCAATCATTCCCGGACCAGGGCCCTCCCCCACTGAGAACACCGATCCTTCAACACCGGCAACATTGGAGCCCTTTACTCCACCTGTCCTACCGCCGGGCGAGGAGCTGATCCCCGTGCTTCCGGTACCGCCCAACGAACCGGTACCCCTTGCACCCCCCACCGCGCCGCTTACCGAACCAACACCCTCTGCACTCCCGACCGAAACCGATGCTGAATCTAATGAATCTGCGGAACTGGCACCGCCCGACACTGAAGTGGCTGCGAAACCGACACCAGATGCTCAAAACACCGGCAACGCCGACCCCAACGCCACCAACAGGTTTGCTCCTGTTGAAGCCGCCCCAGCGCCCATCGTGAACCCCAAGCGCTCATCTCCACCACCGGCTCCCGCAAACGGAATGACGCCTCCCCTTGCACCACGTGGCACCCTCACCCCGAAACTCGGTACGCCAAACATAAGCCAGATACGTGAACTGGGCTCTGCCGGTAAAACCTCGTCCGCCATCACGCCGCAGCCATTTGCAGAGGGAACCGAAACACCGCCACCAATTTACGCCGCAACACAACCGGCAGACAGTGCCCTTTCCTTACGTCATGTCGTCATCGGCGTATTGAGCATCGTGGCGCTCATGCTTGCCGGCGCCATCGGTGTCGTTGCCCGCCCATACCGCGCGCACCACTAATTCCACTCAACTCACCTGGTAATTGTGAGGAAAACCCAAAACGCCGTCATGTCTGAGTATGTCGGTCAAGGTAGCAACACTGACATCATCGCCCTCGGTGGTGGCATCGTCACGGCAACAGCAGCCGACAGAACCCTTATGGTTCGCCACGAAAATCATTTGGTCTATGTCGCGGTCGTTCTTCTGATGCTCATCGGCTAGGAAATGAACGCTCCGGCCAAGAGCCAAAGAACGACGGCACCGATTACCACTACACCCGCGGTGACAACGCTCACGCTACCGCCATGCGTGCCCCCATTCTCACCCTCCACCGTTGAATTGACGATTCCAACGGTGCAGGGGGGGCCAACTTACACCGTCGTAAAAAGCCCGGCGAGCTGACAAGTGGGCCACTTCCAACTGCGCACCGGCATTACCTATGCCCCGTGGGACTGTCCGATAAACGGTGTGTGGGGTCCGGCGGTTTTCATCAGTGAGTAATTCTTTCGAACCGTTCTGCGAAGGTGATCGCGAACGCATTGAGGGCGGGCTTCCACCTGATCACCCAGCGTGCTCTGCCGCCGCCGGTGGGGTCAAGAGACCGGGTGACG
>NZ_JADOUV010000031.1:0-7596 GCF_015751715.1 Arthrobacter sp. CAN_A6 | reverse complement strand
GCACCACCCGTGATCCTGCCGCCGGTCGACGCACCACCCGTGATCCTGCCGCCGGTCGACGCACCACCCGTGATCCTGCCGCCGGTCGACGCACCACCCGTGATCCTGCCGCCGGTCGACGCACCGTCAGTGGATGTTCCGATCATTCAGCCTTCAGGGGCTGCACCTGTAGCGGTGGTTCCAACTGTTCCGGCGCGACCCGGGAAAAATGCGGGAATGAACATTCAGACAGCTGTCGGGGCCGTTGCCGTGACCGCGGCTGAGCCTGGGCATCAGATGTCCGGCCGAAGCGTAGCTGCTGTGGCCCTCTCGGGTGGCCTCGTCTACGTCCTGACGCGCGAAATTCGCAAGGGGCGTCTGAATTAGCAGGTGAAAGCGTGCCGGTGGCCGAATGGTCACCGGCACGCATTCTATGACGACGCGGAAGCATGCTGGCCTCTTGAACCGGGGCCGACACGCTGCACCGGCTCAATGAAGGGTTGAAGCTAGATGAAACACGATTCACACCGCGGCGATACCCAGCCGCCACCAACGGATAGAACCACCCGACGTATCTGGGCCGGCTTCACCCTTGGCATGGCTACCCTCCTGACGGCCATGGCACTACTCATCTCACCCCTCCCGCAAGCAGCCACTGGCGAAAGCCAGCCCGCTGCAGCCCCTGGTTCTTCGGTAGCCGGTAGCTTTACCGCCAATACGCCCGCCGCAACCCCTGGTTCTTCCGCAGCCGGTAGCGTTACCGCCAGTACGCCCGCCACAACCCCTGGTTCTTCGGTAGCCGGTAGCGTTGCCGCCAGCGCGCCCGCTGCAGCCCCACAAACTGAAGAACCCACACGAACACCGGCATCCGAACCTTTGCCACTTTTGCCACCAGTGGAAAGAGCTCCGGCAACTGCATTTGAACCTGCAGCTGAACCCGCGGACGGCACGCACTATGAAGACACGCAGCGAGACGCTCCAGAGCCCGGATCAGCCAAAGAAACGCCAGCGCCGACCAACTCCACGGCCGGTAACCCCCTAATTCTGCCAGCAGCTCCTGCGTTGGAAGCGGCGCCTGTCGGCTCCGCCGCCAGCCAACCTCAAGCTGCGGCTGCAGCCGCAGCTCCGCGGCACATCACCTATCAAGGCATTGGCATGGACCTGGACATTCTGCCCCTGACCCCTACAGCAGGGGACCAGAGCAGCGGAACTATCATTCCTCCTGCGACACTTGACGCCTACTGGCTCACTCCCTACGGAACGCCCGGCACCGGATCCGTCAACACCACGTACATCGTGGGGCATAGCTGGGAAAACCGCGACTCCGCGTTCAACCGAGCCAGTTCCCAGGCCAAACCCGGAGACCTTTTCACGGTGACCACCACCACCGGAGAGGTTACATACACGGTAAATTCCGTCACCACCCACAACAAGGACACCCTGAACACCAGTGACATCTGGGACATCGTCCCTGGCCGGCTCATTCTGGTTAGTTGCTACACCGCTGACCTGTGGGGAAAGAACGTCGTCGTCACAGCCTCACCCCTCGGCTAGTGGCGGCCTTGCACGCGGGGATTCATTTGCCGCGGTCGTCGAGGAGGCGGAGGAAGTTACGAAGCCTCTCCGAGCGGGAACAGATTCATGACCTTCACGTTCCAGGGGACTCCATCCGGGCTATTGCTCGGGCCTTGGGTCGGGCACCGTCGACGATCGGGCGGGAACTGGACCGGAATACCGCCACCGCCGCTGGGTACCTGCCCTACGCTACTCACCGACGGAGCCCAGATCGGCGTCGTCCAGGAAGAAGAACCGCTCCAACACCGCCTGCTCCAGGGCCCGCGCCTCGAATCACCCGTACGAGGCCTCCTCGGCCGCAGTCGAATATTCACGTTCAGCCATACAGGCCCAACGAACCGAGACAACCATCATTACCACCGGAGATCGGCTTAGCGTGATAGTTGGGCCCATACCAGCCGGACTTCTACCCGGGGGCCCAACCAGTGACTTTCCCGAACATTGGTCCTCAAGCCCCTTCTTCCTGCGGAAGGAATTTCTGTCGGCTGACGCGGGCATGGATGAAACGTTCACGGCCTACGCAGCAAGCCATTGTTATCCCTACCGGGAATGAGAGCCACTGTCAGTGCGATGTGGCAGACTCCGGTCATGACTATCTCGACCAGTGCTTATGCCCATGTTCGCTTGACTGTCACCGATATCGCAGCGTCGAGGAAGTTTTACGACGCCGTCTTCGGCTGGCCGGTTGCCTTCGACATTCCGGACGGGGCTGACGAGGAAACACGAAAGCAGCTCGACTTCCTGTACGACGGCGTCATCTACCAGTTGGGCAGCTCCCTGTTCGGCCTGCGGCCCGTCGCCCGCGACTCGTTCGATGAGGACCGCGTCGGCCTGGACCACGTGAGCTTCGCTGTCTCCGGGCGCGGGGAACTCGACAACGCCGTTGCAGTCCTCGACAACCTCGGCATCAGGCACGGCGGGGTCAAGGACATCGGCGCGGGCTACATCCTTGAGTTCCGCGACCCGGACAACATTGCCCTCGAGCTCGCAGCACCCAAGGCCTGATCTCGCGGGTGTGCCACCGCAGCGCCTCGTCCACGGCGGCGACCGCATGGAGACGGGTGGTCGGAAAGACCGGCACGGGGCTGTCCTCCTGGCCGATCAGTAGTTCGAGTTCGGTGCAGCCGAGGATGACGCCCTGCGCTCCCCTTGCGACGAGGTCGCGAATGATCTCAGCGAGTTCGTCCCGCGATGCATCGCTGATGACACCCAGCACGAGCTCCTCATAGATGATGCGGTGAATGCTCGCACGCTCGGGTTCCGGCGGGACCAGCACATCGATGCCGTACGCCGAGATGAAATTCCGGTAGAACGGCTGCTCCATGGTGAACGCCGTGCCGAGGAGCGCAACGGCCCCAAACCCTGCGTTCAGCACCTCGCGGGAGGCCACATCGCCGATGTGCAGCAACGGAATGCCGACCGCTTCCCGGACTTCCCGGGCCACGCGGTGCATCGTATTGGTGCAGAGCACAAGAAAATCGGCGCCCGCCGCTTCAAGGCCCTGCGCCTCGAGGGCCAGCAAGCGGCCGGCCTCTTCCCATTCGCCTGATGACTGCAGGGCTTCGATGTCGGCGAAATCGACCGACGTCATAACGCACCGCGCGGAATGCATGCCGCCCAGCCGTTCCTTCACGAGCCCAACTCTCCTGAAGGGGGACTATCTCACTAACGGTGTAAGAGCTATACCTGCAGTGGTTCATCCACCTGTGGGCAGGTGGAGCCCCTTGGGAGTCAGCTCAAAGCCGTCCACCTGTGGGTAAACCACTGCCATTGGTTTTCCTCGTGATGCGTGAAGAAGATGGGGGTGAATCCCCTCGAACAGGGCATTCCCGGACGATGAGGGCTCGTTCCCCCGAAAATAGTGAACCGGTGAACTTTTGGGCAGGTTAGTTGGTGTGGCTTTGGCGGCGGACGGTGTAGGTTCTACCGGCTGCGGCGAGGCCCTGATCCGGAATTTGCTGTACTGGATTAGCTAAGGATCGATGGGTAGAAGCGACGGGAGTACCGGGCCGCTCGGTACCGGCACTGGTCCCGGTGGCAGTACGGGCGGGTCAATTGGTGCGGGTACCGGCACGGTCGGAACCGGGGCCGGGCCATCCGATGGAGGCACCGGTTCGGGTTCGGGTGTGGGAACGGGGCTGGGCACAGGTGCAGGTGCCGGCTGTCGTGTGGGTACCGGCAACACTGGAGCAGGAGCGTTAGGCAGCACGGGAACTGGCTGCCGTGGAGGCACTGGCAGCGCGGGCGCCGGGGTCGGGGCAGCAGGAGGCAGGACGGGCGCCGGCTGTGGTGCTGGTGTCGGCGAAGCAGTGGGGGGTTGTGGGGGCTCTGACGTAGGTGTGGGAGCCGATGGTGATTGTTCTGGGGCAGCGATTCTAGCTTCCAGGCCTGCCCGCAGGGCTGCGATAGCGGTTAGGATGCGTTCCCTTCGATCGGCTGGAACTGAACCGTTGTCAACCAGGACATCGAGCCGGAAAGCAAGGCCGTTCAGAGCTACCAGTGATGCACTGTAGTCCTCATTGATGGTTTGCCGGGTTACTGTCAGGACGTCCGCCTGGAGTTGTTCCGCTGCACGGGCATCGTAGTCCTCTGCCCCGCTGCATCCGGCAAGCACCACAATCACCAACGACGCCACCGCGGTTCTGCGGGTCCGGTTGAAGTGGCGCAGCTTGTTACGGCGGGCGGCCATCAAGGGTCCACGCTTTCCTGTAGGTCGATGAGTAGTTCGCCCAGTTCCCCGGATGCTGGGGGGTAATCCACGGGAACGCTTCGGGCCTGTCCATCCAAGACCAGCATCAGCAGCACGACGGCGAAGAGAATTCCGATTAGTGCTGCAAGAACAATCAGCACCCACCGCAGAACAGGCTTTCGATGGTGTTCTGCCACCAATGGATGTAGTTGAGTCGCAGTTTCCGTGGCGGTGTCAATTTCGAGCGATTCCGTGATGGGAGAGGATGATAAGGCGTCGTTCCGCAGTGACCCGACGGGTCCAAGTGCAGCCGGCGTGCCTTTTCCTTCGGCGCCTACGGCTCCGGGGACGACGTCTTCTGGCCGGGTGGGGTTGCCGCTGTCCTGTTCCGACGTTGTGTCGGGAAGGATGCGCGCTGCCGGTTGAGGAGTCACGTGCGATCCGCCGTGAGGTGTATCTTCGCTTCCGAAAAGGGCGTCGTTCTGGAGCGTTGCGGAGACTTCGGCAGCTGTCGGACGGGCTGCGGCGTCCTGGGCAGTCATGCGGGTGAGCAGCCCTACCCAGGTTTCGCCGATTGTTTCCGGGATGTCAGGGTTGCGGTGGAGACGTGCCACGGCTGAAGCCGCAGCCGGGCCGGGAAAAGCTGTGACTCCTGTCAGGGTTTCCAGGAGGACCAGCCCAAGGGAGTAAACATCGCTGGCTGAAGTGACGAGACCGCCCCGGGCCTGTTCAGGGCTGAAGTACGCGGCCGTTCCGATGGACTGTCCGGTACCGGTGAGACGGGATTCGTCAAGAACGCGGGCGATACCAAAGTCAGTGAGCTTGTAGCGGGTCCTCCCGTGGAGATTCTCATCGTTTGAGATGAGGATGTTCCCCGGTTTCACGTCCCGGTGAATGATGCCGCGCCCATGAATGTCGGCCAGAGCGTCAGCGATCCCGGACCCCAGGATCGCCGCCGTGGCCGAGGCGAACGGTCCCTGCTGCTTGGCGCGCTGCAGATCCGTTCCCCGGACCAGTTCCATCACCAGGTACGTTTGTGGATGCAAGGTACTGGTATCTGTTCCGATATCAAAAACAGTCACCAGGTTAGGGTGATTCAGCCCTGCCAAGACCTTTCCTTCACCATGCTGGCGTTGGGCATCGTCTTGCGTCGTCGAACCTGCCCGGAAAACTTTCACTGCCACTTCCCTGCCAAGCAGTTCATCCGTTGCCTGGTAGACAGAGGCCATGCCGCCTTGGCCGATCAGGACACCCAAGGCATACCGGTCACCCAGGACGATGGCTCCCTGCGACCTGGGACCGCCCACCGGGATGGCCGTATCAGGCGTGGAGCCCTCAAGTTGATCGCCAACGCTGCTCATTTTGTGACTCTACCGACAATACTGATGACCCGTTGATCCGTTCCCGGTGCGCGGTGGCAGAAAAAGCGTCGGGAAACTCTTCGCGGTATTGGCCGCCAAGCGTGTTCCCGACGCTTCCGGCGGAAAAGGAAAAACCCGGCCACTAGTCACTCACACGTGAGGTGGTGATGAAGCTACCGGTGGTTTCTGGGTCTCAGATGACGGTGAAGGCGCGGGGGCGGCATCATGCTTGATGAAAAATTCAATCGACTTCCTCAAGGTTTCTCACCGCCGTGCAAAGCAATCGTTGGGCACGTTCCAGGCCAATGCGTGAGGGCCGTAAAACCGCGATGGACGAGGTGCGGTTTTACGGCCCTCACGGCGGGTCGGGTGGGATTAGGAGTTGTGGCTCCGGCGGCGGACGGCATAGGTTCCACCGGCTGCGGCGAGAAGGACCAGTCCTCCACCCAGAGCGATGATCGTTGACCCGTCACTTGCGTCGTTCATCGCTCCAGTGTCCGCGCCGCCCCGGGGGACAGCACCCATCTGGTCCATGCTGTTGCCTGCTGCACTGTCGGACTCAGCAGTGCCGGACTCTGCGACCTCGGGTGCCGGTGCCGCAGCTTCAGGTGTCGGTGCTGGTGCTGCCGGGGCTGGTGTCGTGGGTGCGGCGGGGGCCGGTGCCATGGCTTCAGCACCGACGGTCAGTGAACCTTTCATGTTGCCGTGGAACTTGCAGAAAAACCCATAGGTCCCGGCTTCGCTCGGGGCGGTGAATGTGGCGCTTTCCCCGCCGGGGATAGTGACATCGAAGGAACCATCATCGGCGGTCACCGAATGGGCTTCGGTGTCGTTGTTCGTCACGGTGATCTCACCGCCCGGGTTGACGGTTCCAGGACCGGAGAACACGAAGTCGTCGATGCTGATAGACATTTGCCCGGTGGTCATGGCCGGCACTGCGTGGGCGACCGGGCCGGGAGCCGCCACCGCTATCCCGGCGGATCCGAGGCCTGCTCCTCCCATCAGGGCTGCGGTGAAAGCGACGCTGAGAACTTTTTTGCTGGTGATCATGATGAGGCCCTCCGGCGGGGTGTCTAGGGGAACAACTGTTGTGGCGCATCAGTCGACGTGACGCACCGTTGCCGGATAACCACCGCCGCATGATATTCGTCACTCACAGCGTGTTGGATTGCTTTTTCGAAGACCAATGAGGGACAGAAATGACCGTTGTGTTTTAGCGGTCAAATCCGGTGACCCACTCCTGAGCGGTTGGCTGCCGGTGGTGGCATGACAAAAGCGCCGGAGAACACACGGTGGAGGCCGCTTACTGTGTTCTCCGGCGCTTTCGACCGGATAAATAAACATCCGGCCATCAATCACTCGCACATGAGGATAGGTAAGACACTACGCGCATCACCTGAGCTTTACCTGATGATGCACGTTTCATTTTTCTTGTCGTGCTCGCTCAAGGAGCGCATCGGTTTCTTCCAGTTCCCGAACCGCCGCGCACAGCAACCCTTGAGCGTGCACCTGATCGGCGGAGGCGGGACCGCTCTGCCCGGATCCGTGATCAGCAAGCAGAGTGCTCAGCTCTTCACACGCCTGACGGGCATCTAAAAGCTTCTGCACATAATGATCGCGGCGTGCTTCAAGGTCGATCACCGTGTAGCTTCTTGCGTCGGCCAACAAACAATCGATGTCATCATCCGCTTCGAAAATCGTCACACCAAAACCCTCCTTCAGCAGCATCCTCACAGGTCACACCCGCACCATATCTGACTAAGGGCACAATTCGGTGCCTGCAGACTGGTCCGCCCTCCGAATGCAAAGGTGCGGGCTCGAGCGTGACCGCGGACCCTGATCGGCGCCCACCTCGGCATTCCATCATCAACAGCCAAAACCCGCATCCGCGACGGGCGGGACTGCCCAGACTTTGGTTGACACGGGGGGTGGGTGGTCTCTAGGCCGCGTGTGCGGCTAAGTAGATTGTCTCAAACTCGACCGGAGTGAGCT
>NZ_JADOUV010000030.1:0-8698 GCF_015751715.1 Arthrobacter sp. CAN_A6 | reverse complement strand
TCCCAGATTGCCTGCTGCTGCTCCGTCGTGAACTCCACACACACCTCCACCACTCATCCTGCCAAGTAGCGGTGCATTGACCGGTTGAGACCACCAAAAAAATTTGTGCCACTGATGGACAACCTGTCCACACACGACGCCATTGCTGCCCCACGAGAGAATTGCAGCTCACCCCCAGGTGGACGGCTCTGAGCTGGTCCCCCGGGGCTCCATCCGCCCACAGGTGGATGACCCCGTAAAACACGACAGCAAAAGTAGGGGCACTGGTTGTCGGTGCCCACCCGGTACAGTCCCTTCGCATGAGCAGAACAAGAGGTACCCGGGGAACCCCGCGGAGTTGCATCTGGTGCTAGCCCTTTGCCCTAACCTGTGCGTCGAGTGTGGAAAATGCCGCCTTTTTTCGCCTGTCCTGGCTCAACCGCTACATGCTGATTGCCGTCTAAGGCAGGATACGAGCACTAAACGGGAGGGAGGGGATGCAGCTCATGATGCCGCTGCGCAGATTTTCCGCCGGCGAATTGGTCTTCTCGCAGGCACAGCCGGTCACGGCCCTCTTTATCCTCAAGGAGGGCCGGATCCGAATCTTCCATGTCACCGAAGGCGGCAAGGCTATGACCATGGCCCTTCTTGAACCATGGGCCGTCTTCGGGGAGATGGCCCTGGTGGGTCAGCAGATGTACGACAACTATGCCGAGGCGGTCGAAGACTCAGCCGTCTGCCGGTTGGATTCGCAGGACGTTGAACAGTACCTTCTGTCCGACCCCCGCATCGCCGCGAAGGTTGCAATGTACCTCGGCGAGCAGGTCCTGAGCCTGGAAGAACGGCTTCTCGACCTGGCAACGCGACCCCTCGCCGTCCGGGTGGCGAAGACCGCGGTCACGCTTGCGGACGCTGCGCCCGCCCCGCGATTCGGCCAGGCGGCGTCGGTGCGCCTGACGCACGAGCAGCTCGCAGGAATCCTCGGAGTCACGCGGGAAGCCACCAGCAGGATCATGGCCGAATTCGCCGCAAACGACATGATCAGGCAGAGCCGCGGAAAAATCACCATCCGTGATGCCGATGCGTTGCGTGCGATTGCCCGAAAGACCTGAGGGAAGGCATGCCGCGCCGCAAGAATCGCGGGACGGCTCACGGTTGATCGGGCTGTTCGGACGCCGGAACTCGAGGATCCGCGCGTTTGCGTAGCGTCCAGCAACCACTGGTTCCCGCGGACAAATCGGAGTACCAAGGAACCATGGCGAAGAAAAAGGGAGTGGCACCACGGCTGGCCGATGCGCTGGGGATCATCCTCGGCACCGGGAGATTCCGCTGAGGCTGCAAGCGTGGGACGGCTCGGAGGCGAGGCCCGTCAACGCTCCGTTGATTGAGTTCCGTTCCCGGAGGGAATTGCGGCGCATGCTCTGGTCGCCGAATCAGCTCGGCTTGAGCCGCGCGTATGGCAGGCAATTTCGACGGCCCCGGTGACCTCTTCGAAAGCTTCTCTGTACGGAGTTCCGTGAATAAGTTCGCCGAGCTCAAGGCTTTCCGTCCCCCTACCCCGGGCGAGCGTTGGAAACTGCTCAGGACCGCCGTCCGGGTTGGCGCGCTGGGACTTCCGCCTGCGCCGCCGCCGGAAGAAATGGACGTCACCCCGTCGGGGCGGAAGCATTCCAAGAAGCGCGACACCGCCGCAGTTTCACACCATTACGACGTCGGCAACGACTTCTATGCGCTCGTGCTTGGGTCGTCGATGGTTTACTCCCGCGCGGTCTGGGAGGACGAGAATACGGGCCTGGATGCAGCTCAGGAGGCGAAGCTCGACCTAGTCTGCCGCAAGCTCGGCTTGCGGCCAGGTATGCGTGTATTGGATGCGGTTGGGGCAGTTTCGCGCTGCACGCCTGCCCCGCGGGCGGACTTCACCGCTCCTTTGCGCAGTCTTGCGCCGCCGATGAACGGGGCGGACTCTTGGCTGGTGATGGTCCCGATCAGGGCGTTGAGCCCTCGTTTTCCGGTGTATCCGTAGCCGGAGCCTTGTTTCTGATAGCCGTAGACTTCCTTGATGGTGTCGTCGATATCGACCAGGGCCAGTTCATCGATCCCGGATGCCAGACCGGACCTGTTGCCAAAGGGTTTGCCTCCCCAATCTGCGGCGACCACGGTTGGCGGTCACGTCGGGCTGCCTCGGCTATGTCGACTCCGCAGACGGTGTTCATGCGTTCTTTCGAAGCACACCCACAGCAACAAGTCCGAGGATGAGGCCATAGATGAGATGGCCCATCAAACTCATCATCGCAGTGGCATCGATCATAAACAACGGCATGCCCATCATCGTCGGCATGAGCAGTAGCGGGCCGAGGACCCACCAGATCGCTCCATAGACCAGGCCGATGACGGCTCCCCGCGGGTAAGTCGAAAGCAGCGATGCAAACGGCACCGTCAGGCCCAGCCCGATGCCGATGGATATCAGCATGTGGATGGCGAACCCGACACCGGCCGACTGGCTGCCGACCATCGAGGCGATCGTCGGCAACATCCCCATCATCATCATGAGGATGCCGAACACGAGGCCGCCGGCGATTCCGCCCACGACTCCTGCCATAACTCTCCTGCCGATGGCGAAACCGCCGTGTGTGTCGGCCGAGTGTGCTGCATCTGCTGTAGACATCATCGTCTCCGCCTGTAGTAGTGAACTGGTGATCCCAACGTAGGAGGAAGGGAAGGAGGGTTCTGCAACCCAGCGTACACAACGGGAAGAAAGTTGATCCTTCTGTCCCAGCGGGGTCTGCGGGCCTCTTGACTCTCCCCCACGGGGAAGGTTTAGGTTGAAAGGCAGACGACGAGGGAGCTTCACTGTGCAGGCACCGAGTGCTAAGACGGCCGAGATCTCCGACTACGGGCTGCTCGGGGACTGCCAGGGATCTGCCTTGGTCTCGCGGGACGGCTCGATCGATTGGTGGTGCCCTCCACGGTTCGACGCCCCCAGCATCTTCAGCCGCCTGCTGGACTACGACACCGGGCACTGGACAATCCGGCCAGCCGGAGACTATACGGTCACTCGCCGCTATCTCCCTGGCACCATGGTGCTCGAGACGGAGTTCCAGTGTGACAACGGGGATCTGCTGCTGACCGATGCCCTGGCGCTTGGCCCGGGGGAACGGGGTCACGAAGTGGGGCACAATTCCCCGCATATGCTGTTGCGCCAGGTGGAGGTCACCCGCGGCAGTGTGGAAGTGACGGTCGAGGTTGCACCGAGACCGGAATACGGGCTGATCACACCCCATTTCGTGCAGACCACCACCGGGTGGTCGATCAGCGGCGGAGCGAACCGCCTGACGCTGACCGCTGGACTCAGCCTCACTGTCGAGGACGGGTCTCTTGGTGGAACCTTCACCCTGGAGGCAGGAGAAGCTACGGTTTTCGCCCTTCATCACCGCGATGCCGTCCTCCCACCGCCGCCGGCAACCGACGGCGCTTCCGAGTTGGAGAACACAATCGCCGCGTGGCGGTCCTGGAGTGAGATTCACCAGGGCTACCGCGGCGCTTACCGGGAGCAGGTGCACCGCAGCGCCCTGGTGCTCCAGACACTCACCTACAGCCCTACCGGAGCAGTTGTAGCCGCGCCGACTACTTCACTGCCGGAGGAGCCGGGCGGCAGCGCCAACTGGGATTACCGCTTTGGCTGGCTTCGTGACGGCAGTCTGACCCTCAAGGCGCTTTGGGTAGCGGCCTGCCCGGACGAGGCGCACCAGTTCTTTGACTGGATCACCATGTCAGCCGGAGCGCTCGGTGAGGGACATCTGCAGATCATGTTCGGTGTCGGCGGAGAGCACGACCTCACGGAACACGAGCTGGATCATCTGGCGGGTTACGCCGAGTCGCGGCCGGTCCGCGTGGGCAATGACGCCTGGGGCCAGAAGCAGCTTGACGTCCTCGGCGAAGTGTTCGAGTGCGCGTGGGTTCTGCGGGAACAACTCGGCGAATTCCCCGCCGAGACCCGGGACTTCTTGGTTGCTGTCGGCGACAAGGCCGCAGAAACATGGCAGGAGCGTGACTCCGGCATCTGGGAAGGGCGGGAAGGAACACGGGACTACGTGACGTCCAAGCTGATGTGCTGGGTGGCGCTGGACCGCGCGCTGAAGCTCGCCGACCGTCTCGGCGCTGCCCAGAAGGTCCCGGTGTGGGAGCGTGAACGGGACAGGGTCCGTGACGCAATCCTCGAAAAGGGCTGGGACAGCAGCGTCAAGGCGTTCACCGGTGCCTTCGGCTCGGAGCATCTCGACGCCGGTGTGCTTTTGATGCCGATCATGGGATTTCTACCGGCCGACGATGACCGCATACTGGCCACCCTGGACGCGATCGAGCGTGAACTCACCACCGGAAACCTGATCCAGCGGTGGACGGGCTCCGGGGGTGAGGGTGCGTTCATCATCTGTTCCTACTGGCTGGCCACAGCCCGGGCCATGGCAGGCGAACCTGAACGGGCGCGGGAAATTTTCGAGGCAGTTACCGGGTACGCCAATGATCTCGGGCTCCTCTCGGAAGAGATCGACATCAAAGACGGCAGCCTGATCGGTAACTTCCCCCAAGGGCTTTCACACATCGGCCTGATCAACGCGGCGTGGGCAATTACCCAAGCCGAGGACGCCCAGGCCGGACAGGCCTGATACCACTGAACCACTGCAAGTACGGAGAGGAACACTCATGGGAAAGCTACAGGACAAGGTCGCCTTCATCACCGGATCGGATTCAGGAATAGGCCAGGCCACGGCAGTCGAATTTGCGCGGGAGGGTGCCGACGTCATCGTCCATTACTTCCACGACCGCGACGGCGCAGAGTCCACACAGCAGCAGGTTGAGTCCCACGGCCGCCGGGCGATCATCGTCCAGGGCGACCACGGTGACGAAGAGCAGGTCAAAAAGATGTTCGCGGCGGCCTTCGACGCCTTCGGACGGGTGGACATCATGATGAACAACGCAAGCGCTGACGCCTCCGGAACCTACGTCGCCGATCTGGAGATCGCCGACTTTGAGCGCACGCTGCGCAGCAACCTCATCGGCCAGCTCATCTGCTGCAAACACTTCATCAACCATCGGAAGCAGCAGGGCGGCGGCGGGAAGATCATCAACACCACCTCGGTGCACGAGGAACAGCCCCGGGCCGGTGCAGCCGACTATGACTGTTCCAAGGGCGCACTGCGGAACCTCACCCGAACCCTTGTCCTCGAAGTTTCCGAGCTCGGCATGACGGTGAACAACATCGCCCCGGGAATGGTACTCACCCCCTTCAACCAGAAGGCAATCGATGACCCGGAGTACCTGAAGGAGCAGGTCAAGACCATTCCCCTCAAGCGTGCCGCGGAACCGTCAGAAATCGGCAGGCTCGCTGTTTTCCTTGCCTCGCCCGATGGCGACTACGTGACAGGAGCCACCTACGTCATGGACGGCGGACTGATGCAGATGGCCGGTCAGGGCGCATGAACAAAGCCTCGATCGTCGCAAACAGATAAACGATATCCAGGAGGACACCATGAGTGAAACCAAGGCAGATACAACCGGCGGGCACACCGCCGGATTCGACCCGCAGCGCACCGCCCTGCTGGTGATCGACCCGGTCAACGATTTCCTGTCCGAAGGCGGTGCAGCCTGGGAAATGACCAAATCCACGGTGAAGAAAAACAATGTGGTGAGTCAATTACAGCGACTGATCTCCGCCACACGCGCTGCCGGCGTGCCCGTGCTTTTCGGACCGATGGCCTACACGGAAGAGGACTACGCCGACGCCCGGTTCCAGCAGCGCAGCGGCATCAACCGGTTGATGTTTGAGAACAAGATGTTCCTTGCCGGCTCTTGGGGCGCAGATTTCCACCCCGATTTGCAGCCCGAAAGCACGGACATCATCCTGGAGCCCCATAAGGGCACGGACGTTTTCGAAACAGACCTTCGCAACCATCTGGAACGACTCGGCACCGAACAACTGGTGATCGCCGGCATGACAGCCAATCTGTGCTGTGAGTCCACCGGGCGCCATGCCACTGAGCACGGCTATGCGGTGACTTTCCTGTCGGACGCGATCGGTGCGGAAAGCCTGCCCGCCTATGAGGCATCGATCCATGTGAACTATCCACTGATCGCCAACATGGTGATGGAAGTGGATGAATTCCTGGCCGGCCTTGCTGCACCTGCACAGCAGACGCCCTCGCCGGGCGACACTGTGGTTGGCTCGGACCGCGGCGAGATCGGCGACGTGGTCGAGGTTGTGGCCGCCGAAGGCGGTGATCCGGGATACCTGCTGGTCAAACGCGGCATCGTGTTTGACCGCGATACGTATATCCCACTGGATGCGGTGACGCACAGCATGGACAACCGCGTGTACATCAATGTGCCGAAGCTGGTTGTCGGAAAGCTGCCGTGGGGCGAGCCGCCGAGCGCCGCCGCCGCAAATGAGAAGTTCGGCGCGCCGAAGGCCGGAGTGGAAATGCTCTACGGCAGTTTCAACCCCACTGGTGCAGTTGGAAGGTAGCCAATTGTCAACGGGCGCTAAACCTGAATCCACCGGTTGGGTTGAGGCCGGTCCGGCGTTTTAAACCGGAAATACCCTTCTGATCAAGGAAGACAGGACTTGTCTAGAGTTCCGTTTTCGCTTTGCAGAGGAGCATTTCCGTAGATGCAACTACGCATACCCCGTCGGCTATTTCCAGCGCTTTTGATGATCCGAATCTCGTGTCGGCCGCGGGGCTGGTCCCGGTCATGGGTCTGGCCGGGAAAACGGCTCTCCGTGGTTCGTGGTGATTTCCACTGCTGGGGAGATGATCAGCGTGCCGTTCTGGCTGCGCTTCTCAAGAGGATACGGGTTTTGTAGTTGGTGCTGTTCACGAAGCCGCGTCCGGTGCGTTTGATGTTCTTGATGGCGGTGTTGTTAGCCTCGACTTTCGCGGTGGTGGCGCCGGTGATGACGAGGACCTCGATCTCGTCCCACCAGCGGCACACCGTCCGGAACAGCCGGGTGGTTTCCGGTTGCCCGGCCCGGTCTACCAGGTCCTTGAGGACGGCTTTGGCCGCGTCGGCGTCTGCGAGCGACCCGGCACCCAGGAGCGCGCGGAGGGCTTCCTTGACCCGCCACGCTGTCTCGAGCCGGCCGGTCGGATCATCAACCGTGAAGACGACGTCAAGCCTGTTCCTGGCCCGCTCCGAGAGTTTCTCCGCGCCCTTGAGCAGCAGCCGGCGGTTCGCCCACACCGGGTCCGCGGCCCGTCCACGCCGGCCTTTGGTCTCCTAAGTGACACGTTGACGGACCTCGGTCACCATATTGTTGGCGAGCATGCTCAGGTGGAACGCATCCACGGACACGGCAGTGCGAGGCAGCCACATCCGCAGCGCTTTCCGGAACGCCGCGGACGGGTCGATCGCGACCACCTGCACGCCAAGACGCCACGCCAGCGGGCGGGCTTTCAGCCAGTCCCCGACACCGGTGCTGTCACGGCCGTCCACGATGCCCAGAACCTGTCCGGTGTCCAGATCCACAATGGTCGACATCCAGGGCTCATACCGTGTCCAGGCCTTCGTCGTGTGGTTCTGGAAGAACCGCACGGACCGGTACCGGTGCTCGTCAATTCCCAGCTTCACCGGGGCCAGCGTGTCGACGTCCGGCAGCTCAACGACAGCGGCGTCCAGCGCACGCTGGACCAGCCACCACGACACGCCGAACGCTGTCGCTGCTTCCGTGGCCGACCGTCCGGACCTGATGACCGCGTCGACCAGGGAGGTGCGCAGGCGTGCAGTCGAGCGGGAGAACGCAGGGACCTGCGGCGTTGCCTCCGCGAAGGTCTTCCGGGAGCACCCAGCTTCGTCGCAGAAGAACCGGCGCTTGCGCCAGAGCACCTCGACCGGACCCGCGACCAGAACGTCACGGATTTTTTGGAACCGCCGGGAGTGCCTGCGATGACTGATCGTTCCACAGCCCCGGCAGCCAGCTTCCAGGACGGATTCGACCCTGACTCGGCGTTGCCCGAAAGCGAGGACTTCCGCGCTCACAACTCGGTAGTCGGGCAGGTTGAAGATGATGGTGGCAGCGTCCAGCGGCGCCGCAGTAGGCTCGATCAAAGCTCGTGGTTCCTGTCAGTGATGAATGCGTCAAGAACATCCATCCCAGCAGGGCCACGAGCCCTTCAGTTCCTACGACACGAAACCCGCTTTCACCACGAACCACGGAGAGCCACCAAAGTCGACTCCGGCTTCATCACGCATCGCCTTTTGAGCGTGCCGCATCGCTCGGCCGCCGAGACCAGTACCGCGAAAGCGTTGATCAACCAGCACGCCTCCTGTGCCGGCCACAACGACATCGTTGGTTCCTACTGAGATGACGCGACGTTGAAAGCCGACATGCGCTGCCAGAGTAGGTCCTTGAAATGCCAAGACATGGAAGTCAGCTGGTGAGTAGCCGTACGGTGCGTCGGGGTTCCACCGGCCGTAATCGCTGAAGTACTCACTGTCGAAAAGCTTATTCAGTACATCAAGTTCCATCATGCTGAGGTCTTCATGCCGCTGCAGCCTCAAAATTTCATCCATCGACTGAGCCTATGTCCGTACGCCGAAGACCTGGACTCAGCAATTGTCGACAAGCCGATGGGACTGCCCAGACTTTGGTTGACACGGGGGGTGGGTGGTCTCTAGGCCGCGTGTGCGGCTAAGTAGATTGTCTCAAACTCGACCGGAGTGAGCT
>NZ_JADOUV010000029.1:0-9450 GCF_015751715.1 Arthrobacter sp. CAN_A6 | reverse complement strand
AACGGCATGACGCCGAAGCACTACTGGGAGAACTGGACGCAAGAAAACCAACTAGCTATCGCATAGACGCTGGACTGCTAACGGGGGCCCAACCAGTTCCACAGTAGGTCGAACAAAAGCTCTGATAACAGCTCGCTATACCCTGTCTCGTCTCTTGCCGTGCCCCGAAGTGATCACTTGGTTAGCTAGGGTTCTTTCATGCCCTCTTTCACTGGTATCGACCATCTTGCACTCACTGTTTCTGATCTCGCAGTCAGCGTGCCCTTCTACTCGCGCCTGTGGAACACTGAGCCCGCCGCCACGATGGATGACGGGCCGTTTTTCCGACAGGTATTCGTTTTGCCTGGAGGGATGACGTTGGGGTTGACGCAACATGATCACGGCTCAGGCAAGCCCTTCGACGGCAAATCTCCTGGCCTTGACCACATCGGCTTCACGGTGGTGAATCGTGCCGAGCTTGAAGCATGGGCGAAACTCCTCGATATCCAGGACATCAGCCACAGTGGCCTCGTGGAAGCATCGTACGGAACAGCGCTTAGCTTTAAGGATCCAGACGGCATTGCCCTGGAATTTTTCGTCAACGCCTGATTCTCTTGATTCGGTTGCTGGGGGGTGGCAGTGATTTCTACTGCTACCGCAACGTGACTTTCCTCAAGCTTGGACAGCTGCTCGTGTTCACCTGGTTTGCAGTTTGCTGTAGATCACTGAGCTGTCGTCACGGTGTTTCAATCGTGGGAACGCTTCATACTCAGGATCCTCATCCAGAATTCTGAAGAGTGTCTCGGTGATGGATTCGGGTGTGGTACTGCGTAGAGCGGTGAGCATTTCTGTAGGGGTGGCATGGATGCGTGCAACGTTCACTGTGGCGGCGAACCCGTCCGTCATGACAGCGATATCCATCACCTCCTTGGCCGAAAAGGTGTGAAGGCGGGCGTGCGTGATGCCGTCCCCGGTGAGATCAGTGATCCAGTAGCCTCCCGGAGTGTTCATGAGTTTCCGGTTGCGAAGTAACCGGTCGCTAACGTGAGGTCGGGCTTCCTTAACGCTCACGCCGCGTTCTCGGGCAAGGTCCCGCAGGTATTCGATGACACTACTGTCTAACGCGTCGACGGTTCCGTCGTGGCAGACGCTGACGGTGCCGTCATGATGCCCGATGACGGCTTGGCAATCGCCCAGCGAGAATATTTCCAGCAAAGTGCCGTTGGTCCTGGCAATCATGACGGATGCCGAAGGCTGGGACCCCAACCCCTGCAATCCCGTGACGTCTTCCTGTGCAACCCCATCGGAGAGTTCCATCCGCAGCATTTGAATGCATTCTTGGAGGATTTGGGAGATTGAATGCCGCACATCATCAATCCGAGCGCCCAGCAGGTCCACCAAGCGGTGCGAGAACCATTGGGCGTCGCTGGGCCATCCGGTCAGGTTCGCCGCAGTCAAACCCGTGGCACCGTCCACCACGATCAGTGCGCTTCCCGAGACCCCTACAGCATCCTCATTGACGATACTTCCCGCCCGGGACACCATCGATGTATTGATCCATGTCATAAACTGGTCACCTAAAACTACCGCGCACATCGAGTAATCTCGTCTTCATTCCTACCTTGCCCCTGCACGCGATCACTGGGATGCGTGGTCAGCTCACAGTTGATCGTTGAGTTCCTGGGCTTCCCGGTAGTAGTCCAGGAGGCTCAGCTGCGAGGCGGCGGCGGGGTCGAGGATGATGACTGCGTGTTGGTGAAGTTGCAATACCGATGCCGGGCAGTGTGCGCTGAGTGGTCCTTCGACCATGGCTCGGACGGCGTTTGCCTTGTTTTCGCCCAGTGCGACGAGCACTGCCCGTTTGGCGTCACGGATTGTTCCGAGCCCCTGGGTCAGGCAGAGCCGAGGGACCTCGCCCTCAGGGAAGAATCGGGCGTTGTCCGCCCGGGTGGCTCCAGCCAGGGTCTTGACCCGGGTGCGTGATGCCAGCGACGAGGTGGGTTCATTGAACCCGATGTGCCCGTTGGCTCCGATTCCAAGAATTTGTATGTCGATGCCTCCAGCGGCTACGATCGCCGCGTCGTACCGGTCGGCTTCGGTCACCAGGTCCGCTGCGTCCCCGCGGGGAGTCAGCAGTTGTTCCAAGGGCAGATCGACGTGGTCCACGAATTCCCGCCGGATGGTCGAGTGGTAGGACTGTTCGTGGTTAGCCGGCAGTCCGGCGTACTCGTCGAGGGTGAACGCCGTGACCTGGCTGAAGCTCAGTGACTCCTCGCGGTGACGCCGGATCAACTCTTCATAGGTCGACGCCGGGGAACCGCCAGTTGCCAGACCCAGCACCGCAGGTCCTTGTCGAAGTCGTGCCTCCACGAGGTCCGCGGCACGGGCTCCTACCTGTTCGGCGGAATCACACAGAATAATCTGCACGGTCAATCCTTTCAGTCTGCAGTGGTGCGCCGGCGCGGTGCACCTGCAGCACCTCCAGTTCGTCGGTAGCAACAATGAAATCGGCCCGGCTTCCCTCAGTGAGGGTTCCAATATGGTCAAAACCCATCAGCCGAGCGGGGGTAGATGAGGCAGCCGCAACGGCATCCGCCAGTGGAATGCCCCACGCAACGCAGCGACGCACGTTCTCCAGCAGCGTGCTGGTCCCTCCAGCGATCGCACCGACGGGCGTTTCTTGAGCAACCGGCGCCAATCGGGCAATACCACCTGCGACGATTACGTCCAAACTACCCAGGGTGTAGGCTCCGTCATCCATTCCGGCGGCCGCCATGGCATCTGAAATCAGCGCGATCGATTGCGGACCGACCAATGCGAACACCATGCGGACGATTTCCGGATCGAGGTGCACTCCGTCAGCAATCAACTCTAGGACCATCTGTTCGGGGTGTTGCTGAGCAGCTTGTAGGAGAACTGCTACTGGTCCTGGCTGACGATGTCTCAGCGGAGGCATCCGGTTGAACAAGTGGGTAGCAGACCACCACCCGCCATCCATACCGAGTGCTCCGGGTATTTCACGTAGCCCTGCCAAAGCCTCACGGACCTGGGCTGCTGTGGCGGCGGTATGCCCCAGGGAGGGAACGACGTCGTAAGCCCGGCAGAGGGACACGAGCTCCACGAAATGCGCAGTTTCCGGGGCGAGCGTGATGGACCGGATCGTTCCCTGCCCAGCGTCCAGCCACTGCTTCAGCAGTACCGGGGCGCCGTCGATGATCGCGGCCGGGTCCTGCGCGCCGCACATGCTCTCCGAGAGGAATGGTCCTTCCAGGTGCAATCCGGCCAGCGTCCCATCCGGCACCAGTTCCCGCAATACTGTGATCTGTTCCAGCAGTACGTCCGACGGCGCCGAGACCAGGGAGGCGATCATGGAAGTGGTCCCCTGGGCGGCATGATGATTCGCGGCGAGGCGTGCACCATCGGCATCGGCGGAGAAGGTGTGTCCCATGCCCCCATGGCAGTGCACGTCCACCAGGCCGGGCAGGATCAGGGGTACCCGCTCGACGGGAATGTTGATTCCGGCAGGCAGGTCAACGGCCTGCCCGCACCAGCGGATCCGTCCCTCGACCACCCAGACTGCGCCATCCTCGATGACATCTTCACCAGGCCGCCCGGTGAGGATGGGGCCCTGAAAGGCACGAGCCGGCGTTTCGGGGAACACCACGGATGGATCAGCTCGCATCGGGCCTGGCCATCGACGGGGTTTCGTCGGTCTCGTCCTCACGGCCGAGGGTGCGAAGGTTCCAGCGGCGGATAACGAACCGGAACAGCACATAGTAGATCGCTGCATACACCAGCCCGATCGGGATCAGCCACAGCGGTTTCTCGGCAATGCCGAAGTTCAGCAGGTAATCAATCGCTCCCGCCGAGAAGCCGAAGCCATGGTGGATGTCAAGGGAGTTCACCACCAGGAACGACGTGCCGGTCAGAAGAGCGTGGATAACGTACAGCGGCCAGGCGATGAACATGAACGAGAACTCGAGCGGTTCAGTGATGCCGGTGAGAAACGCGGTCAGACCGGTGGAAAGCATCACGCCGCCCACGATCTTGCGCTGCGAAGGCCTTGCTTCCTGCCAAATCGCCAGGGCTGCTGCAGGCAGGGCGAACATCATGATGGGGAAAAATCCGGTCATGAACACACCCGCGGTGGGATCTCCGGCGAAGAACCGGTTCAGGTCACCGTTGGTGCCCTCGTAATCCCCGATGATGAACCAGACGATCGAATTGAGGATGTGATGCAACCCCAGTGGGATGAGCAGGCGGTTGAGGGTGCCGTAGACACCGCTGCCAATCACCGTGTTCTCAGCGACGGCATTACCCACGCCGGTCAAACCGCGGTCGAAAATCGGATAGATCAGCGCCATGACGACGCCGATCACAATGCCGGCGACAGCAGTCAGAATCGGCACCAGCCGCCGTCCGGCGAAGAACCCCAGCCAGTCGGGAAGCTTGGTGCGGTGAAAGCGCTGCCACAACAACGCCGAGGTGAGCCCCATGACGATGCCAGCTAAGACGCCGTAGTTAATAACAGGCTCTTCCCCACCCTCCGGCGCAGCGCCGAGGACAAGCGGGGCCATGACCTCGAACACGTTGATCATGACCAGATAGCCGACGACGGCGGCAAGCGCGGTTGAGCCGTCGCCCTTGCGCGCGAACCCGAAAGCAATGCCTACGGCGAAGAGCAGCGGAAGGTTCTCGAACAACGCTCCGCCCGCTGCGCCGATCACCCGCGCAACCGTGGTCAGGGATTCGAAGCGGCCCAGCAGGTCATCCTGACCGAGTCGGAGCAAAAGCGCTGCAGCCGGAAGCGCGGCGATGGGTAGCATGAGGCTGCGCCCGAAACGCTGCAGGTTCTGCAACGCCTTGCCGTCGCCTTTGGCCTTGCCGGGCGCGGGTGCGGCTGCTGCGCCGGCACCCTCGGGCTTGGCGGTGTTTTCCGTGGACATGGTGTTCCTCATCTCAAGAAGGTGCGGTGCTTGTGTGGACCGGAGGGACTCTGTAGAGTCGAACTTACTGGTTATAACCAGTGACACCAATCACTGTGAAGCGTCACGGGCCCAGTTGTCAACCAGCGCGATTCTCAGAACCCATCCGGCAGGAAAAAAGGGCCGGACACCAGAGCTATCGACGACAAACAAGAGGAGCGGAACATGTCCAAGGCAGAGATCATCCTGACAGCGCTGGGCGGCGCGGAAAACGTGGAAGAAATTGAGGGGTGCATCACGCGCCTGCGTACCGAAGTCGTGGACGCCACACTGGTGGATCAAGCCGCCCTGAAAGCTGCCGGCGCCCACGGCGTGATGATGGCGGGCAGGGTGGTGCAGGTGGTTGTCGGACCCGAGGCCGAGAGCCTGGCCGAGGACATCCAGGACCTGATGTGAGCAATGCCGGACCGAACACTGCCGTTCGGGTGGTTTCACCCCTGCCCGGCCAAGTCATCGCGGCGATGGACATCCCCGATCCGGTCTTCGCCAAGGGACTCGTCGGGGATGGAGTAGCGGTCGTGCCAGACGATGACGCCGGCGTGCTCACCGCCGTCGCGCCGCTAACCGGGCGGGTAGTCAAAGTGTTACCGCACGCCTACATCGTCCAGCACGCCTCCGGGCCCGCAGTGCTGGTGCACGTCGGGATCGACACAGTGCATCTGAAGGGTGAAGGTTTCACCGTGCACGCCCAAAAGGGTGATCAGGTGGAAGCCGGCGATCGCATGATCAGCGTCGATGTCGCACTAATACGCTCGAAAAACTTGAGCCCGTGCTGTCCTGTCGTGGTGTTGGACACCAAACCGGGGGCCATAGTTACCGACAGCATCGGATCACGGGTTGAAGCAGGTGAGCCTCTCTTCGACACGGTCGGGAGTTGAACTGATGGAAACACACAATGAGCTCAAACATGTCTGGGTGCGCCGGCAGCTACAGGAGCTGGTCGCGGCCGGACTCCGGCCCGGAGACGCCCTGCTCGGCGAACGGCAACTGGAGGAACAATTCGGGGTCTCGCGCATCACTGTGCGTCGTGCAATTTCCGAGCTCGTGCAAGACGGAGCGCTGGTTCGAATCAAGGGAAAGGGAACCTTCGTCTCCCACGGGATGGTGCGCTCCACCTTGCACCTGGCGTCCTTCAACGAGGACATGCGGGCCGCCGGTCTCGAGCCCAGCACCCGTGTCATCTCCGCCACCACGGCGACCCCTCCAGAGGCAGCCGCCGAGCATCTCGGCCTGACTCCAGAGAGCAAAGCCCACCACATCAGCAGGTTGCGCCTGGGCAACGGAGCACCGGTCAGCGTGGACGAATCATGGCTGCCGATCCGACTACTACCCGACTTGCTGTCGGAAGACCTTAACGGATCTTTGTACCGGATCCTGTCTGCCAGCGGACACCCTGTCCAACGCGTGGAACAAACAGTCGAAGCCGCTCCCGCACCAGAAACAACCGCCGCACTACTGGACATCGAAGCAGGCGCACCCGTTCTCCTGTTCCGTCGCCGCTCCTTTACCGGACCCGACGAACCCGGCACTCCCATCGAATATTCAATCTCCATTTACCGCGCAGACCGATATCAAATATCCATGCGCCTAGGGGCGCCAGTACCAGCGGGATAGCCATGCCAAAACGATCATCGCTCTCGCTACGAAGACTTGCATCACTAAAATCAGGAAACGCTTGAAGCTAACCATCAAAAAAATGACCTTGGTGCGTGCGGCTGCTAAAACGTACGCCGAAGACGGGGCGGCGGCTATTGGCTATGAATAGTTTCCGGTTCTGGCGGCCGGGCCCACAGACAGTGGTATCACCGAAACTGATGAGGTAACCACCCCGGGTGCTGGTTGTCCTGAACCCGGTTTCGTGGCTGAGAACCTAAGGGTCCGCCTCCACGAACCGGGGTCATCACCGGATCTATCGCTCATTGCTTTAAAGTACGGAGCAGGTCAGAAAAATTCCTCCCCTCACTCCTGGTTTCCTGCCGCCCGGCTACGGTGGCTCATTTTCCGTGACACACCCATGGCGGTTTAGTATCAGCCTCTGATGATTATCGGCTGGTGAGATTCCGGACAAAGGTTGCAAGGCGCTGACGTAAGGACAAGGTCGCTGCCGGGTGCACGGATGTTTCCGGCTGCTCGCGGCCCGCGGGAACCTCCATCGCTCTTTCCTGTGACTTGGTCGTGGTGTTGTCGCTTCCCTGCTGGGGTTTTGAAGAGGACCTAAGGGATGGGAGGCGTCGTTTGAAGACGGTGACCGGCCCGTCCTGCTCTGTGCCGGTCCCACCGGGTGGGGTCGGTCTCGAGGGAAGCTCTGTCCCAGTTACCTTTGATCGCCGCAGCTTCATAGGTGCTGTTCAGGAACTCCAGCAGCAACTGATCAGGTTCGGCGGCGGAGCGCACGGCTTCGTACGGCAACAGGAACTGCCGGTTCTCCGGACTGTAGAACGCTTCCGGGGGCCCGGGCGGGTAGTCGGCGAACCCATCCGGCTCGGGATAGGCATAGGCATAGAAAGCTCCTTCCTCGCCGCCTCCGGGCCAGAATCCGCAGCTACTTAATTCCCGTGAGTAGCCTTCTTCCATCACCCAGTCGCCGCAGTTCGGTGCACCATCGGGAAGGGGCGGGGCCTCCCTGCCGGAGAATCGCGTGCAGGCAAGGTCCATCGCTCCCCAAAAAAAGTGGACGGGACTGACTTTGCCGATGAAGTGGGCTCGGAACCTTTGGAGGACCCGGTTCGCCTGGACCAGTTGGCGCCAAAACAGGTGCGCCGACGCGGGATCGTAGGAGGCGTGCTTGATGTCTTCAGCGAAAGGGACCGCCTGATCCACCTCATTCGGACGGGCCTGAATCGTGGTGCTGATCCCGAGCTCGTCAAGCGCGCCCATCGTCCACGCATAGAAATCCGCCACCGGCATCGGTTGCAGACCAAGCTCACGGGTGCCGCCGTCGCTACTACGGATGCGCAGCCGATGGTTACAGAAATCGAGCTCGATATCGAAAACCCTGCCCTGATACGGGATCGCCGACGTAGTCAAACCACGGGCACTGACGTACAGGGTCACCTGCCACCAATGGTTGATCAGGGGTGCGTGTGACAACCGGATTGTCAAGCACCGGGTTTGGTGGAGGCCGTTTTAGTTGGAAATGGTGAGTAGTTCTGGTGTCGTGTGAGTGGTGTGGTGCTGTTCGTATTCGACGGGCGCGACGTGGCCGAGCTCGCCGTGGAGGCGGCGGTGGTTGTACCAATCGACCCATTCCGCGACGGCGACTTCGAGGTGATTGATGTCGCGCCAGGGCCCTCTGTTGCGGACCAGTTCGGCCTTGAACAGCGAATTGAGAGCCTCGGCCATGGCATTGTCGTAACTATCGCCCTTCGAGCCCACCGACGCTACGGCGTCCTCGGTCGCGAGGCGCTCGGCATAGCGGATGGCCCGATACTGGCCGTATTCAACCGGCCTGGACGCCGCGGTCGCTGTGGTGGACAAGATTGGTGAGATCATCACCGTCCTTCGTGCGGGACCAGATACCCATCTCAAGGGCATTTAACGCGAGCTCGGTATAGAGGCTGGTTGCTACCTGCCAGCCCATGATCCGGCGAGAAAAAACGTCGAGAACGAACGCCGCGTATACCCAGCCGGCGAAGGTACGCACGTACGTGATATCAGCAACCCAGAGCCGATTCGGGGCCGTAGCGGTGAACCGGCGTTCGACCAGATCCTGCGGCCTACCGGTCTCGGCGGCCGGCTTCGTCGTCCGCGGACCCTTGGCCCGCGAGACCCCGCGCAGGCCCTCGGTCCGCATGAGCCGCTCCACGGTGCAACGCGCCACGGGCTGTCCCTGCCGGCAAAGCTGCGCGTGCACCTTCCGGACCCCGTAGACCCCGTAATTCTCCTCATGCACTGCCCTGATGTCCTGGGTGAGTTCGCTATCGCGGATGCTCCGATCCGAGGCTGGCCGGGTTCGGTGGGCGTAGTAGGTGCTCGGGACGATCTGCAGTGTCCGGCAGATCGGCTCGACCCCGTGTTCCTCACGGTGCTCCTCGATGAAGGCGCACATCACCTCGACGGACGGTCGAGCTCCGCCGCGAAAAAAGCCGACGCCTGTTTCAGGATGGTATTCGCCCGCCGCAACTCGCGGACCTCACGCTCAAGCTCCGCCAGCCGGGCCGCGTCATCGCTCGTGGTACCGGCTCGTATCCCGCCATCGACCTCAGCACGTTTCACCCACGTCCGAAGAGCCTCGGGATGAACGCCGAGCTGGGTACCGATCCGCTGGAACGCCCCAGCCCGTGTCACCGGGTCCTTCCGGGCATCAATGGCCATCCTCGTCGCGCGCTCACGCAACTCCTCCGGATACTTCCTCTGCGCTGCCATAAATCAATCCTTCCGGGTAATCAATGTGGTGTGTCCCGGGTTCTACGGAGTTGGAATTTGTGGATTCTGGTGTCTGACATCAGGAGGAACAGATGGGACGACAGGGCTACTCGGCGGAGTT
>NZ_JADOUV010000028.1:0-10360 GCF_015751715.1 Arthrobacter sp. CAN_A6 | reverse complement strand
ATCACGGAACGCGGGGTCGTACGTCTTCTTACTATGAGCGGTCATCTGAAACGGAGGCTCCAATCAAGCTGTCTCACAAAACCATACGACCGCACTTGATGCCACCACCCTCACACGCGGATGGTTTTGAGAAGCAGCGCTGGAAGACTGATGCACAAATCCATCGAGCACCGCGAGACAGTTACCTGAACGTCAAATCAGCTATAAACATCCGGGACTGCTGAAAGATTTGTTCGACGCTCTTCTCCGATTCAGCGGAACCCCGGTATCAACGCTGATGACTCCAGCAGGTCGCGTAGACCGTAAGACTTTGATGGTTCAGTTCGGGTTGTACATGGGGTTGGGCATAGAGCCTGTTTTCGCTATGGGCGGGCGGGTGGCGAGATCCGTGTAACCCATGCGCAGGCGGTAGCCGTTGAGTGGGTAGCGCCCGAATTCCCGGCCCAATAGCCCTGTGGCTCCAAGCTGGGCGGCTTGTTCCGGATGGGCGTTGGCATAGTCCGTGATGACGTTACGGGTGAGGCTCCACAGCTGAGCCGAGCTTGCCGGCATTCCATGGGTGTCCAGCAGTTGGCCAAGCGGCGCCCAAACACCCAGAAAAAGCGCGTCCACGAGGTATTGCCGCAATACATGCCAGGGCTTGCGCGGCAGGACGCGCATCGGACCGTCGGGTTCCCAGGAGCGGGCGGGAACAGGATCGGTGCTGATACAGACGTCGTCCACGAGGTCTTTGATGACCAGCCTGCTTGGCATGCCCTCGGCGTCGCAGATGATCATGAGGTTCTCACCGTGCGGATTCACGCTCACGCCGTACGTGTGCAGCAGGTGCAGCAGCGGCCGGAGGGTGACGGACACCAACGCGTCAAGCCAATGCGAAAGCTGACGGCCCGAGCGTTCCGCGAGGGCGAGCAGCGCCGTTTCGCCGTCGGGATCCTCGTGTATCACCAGAGCCAGCGGCCAGGCTGTTTCGCCTGCACCCAAAAAAGCGTCTACCGGTTCGCGCCAGATGCAGCCAAGAGTTTCATCCCACTGATAGGGCACGCCGGGGTAATCGGCTAGGTGAGGATGGCGCACCGTCACCGAAGCCACCTCTCCGAGCAGGACGGCGTGGGTGTGAAGGACCGGATCGCCCTCCCAGATGGAACGCAGCCAGTGCGTCGTGATGGGTGCGGCGAGGGAACAATGCCGGGGGATTCCGCGGTAGACCGAGGTGTTGAGGATTTTCAGCGGCAGTTTGACCTGCATTCTGGTGGGCTGGTCAATGTTGACCAGAGTGCGGATTGACTGCGTGGGACGGTAATCGTCCTCTGCCTCGCCCAGGACGATGATCTGCCCTGCGAGCATGCTGCCGGACCAGAGCTGGCGGACGACGTGGTCCACCTGCCATGGGTGCGCTGGGAGCATCAGGTAGCCGGATGGGTCGGCGCCGGCTTCCCGCAGGAGTGTCTGGAAGCGCTCCTGCGCAGGCGGATCAAGCTCGCGGCTGATCAGTTCCTGCTCCGATATGGAGGGAACGGACCGGAATTCGGCGAGTTGCCGGGATACGGCCAACCATATTGGGCGGAGTGTCTGGCAGGCTTCCGGGGCGTAGCGGGCGCAGTCCGATGCGGCGAAGCCGAGCCGGCCCTTGTTGGCAACTAGCAGGGGGTGTCCGGTTAGCTGGCCTTCCATTTCCGTGTGCGGAAGCTGTACTAGCTGCTTGGACGGAATGCCCGTGGCAGCCATTTGGGCGTCGGCTGCCAGGGTGGCGGAAAGCTCGGCGATGTAATTCGCTACGGTCGTGCCGGTCAGGTCAAGCCGGGCCGCGGCGTCGATGACGAAGTGGCCCGGATCGTGCGCAGGTTCGCTTTCGTCGTCGCCCAGTACGCCGCGGCTGATCCCCTGAATGCTTCGCGGGTCGACGACGTAGCTGTCGAACATGGTGCGGTTGGCCCGGAAGGAGTAGGACGAACCGTCGAAGTCGATCCGAAGATCCTGCGGCTCGCCAGAAGCGACAGCGGGGGATTCGGTGCTCAGGAGCTCTTCCGAGAGCAGGGCTCCTATTAGTTTGGCCAGGAGCTTGGCCGAAGTCAGATCGATCACAGTAGGGCTTTTTCTTGCGTGGCGCCGTCAACAGACGAGAACTTTGCGGGTTGTGGGCGTTTATCCGTACTCGCTGCCATCAGTTGGGCGGCCTTGTCCGGCAGCTGCACCGTTCCAAGCGATGCGAAACCTGCCTGGCTGAAGGCACGATGGGAGCTGATGTTTCGGATGTCCGGCTCGGCCATCAGCCGGGGGCAGCAGTCCAGGATCTCGGTAGCTTCCCGGAGCACGCCGCGGATGATGCTGGTACCCAGGCCTCGTCCGCGGCTCTGTTTACCGACGGCGATGTGCATGCCCAGGTCGCTTTCGGAGTGCTCGATGTAGTCGCCGAGGACATCGGCCGCGACCCGGTAGACCTCAACGTAGCCTGTCACGTGGCCTCCTCGGTCCAGGGCAAGAGGTAGGCTTCCGGGGTCCTCGGTCATCTGTCCGAGGTAGTCCGTCCAGCGCTTCGCGTCCCAGTCCTGGTGCCACCACTGTGCCACCTCGGGCTCGGCCATCAGCGAGGCCAGCTCTACAGCGTCCGCGGCAGTGGCCGGACGCAGATGCTGCTCGCCCAGCACCATGTCCTGTTTCCAGCTCAGAATCTTCATGAGCAGGTCACCAGGGGGTTTGGAATGTTCAGGTAGACGGACTGCGCGTCAACGGGCGCCACGACTTCATCGATTCCCGCCAGGCGCGTTGCCAGGTGTGCCTTGCACGGCAGGGTCGGGGCGGTCAGCCAACGGTCCACGAGCCGAGTTCCAGCCTTACCTGCTGCGGCAAGGGCCGGTTGGGCGGCGAGCAGGCGCTCTCGCACCACCGCGAGCAGGAGGTCTTCGTTCGCCATTTTCTCGGCAGCCATTGAACCGACCAGCGAGAGGAGCTGGTTGTGCAGCAGGTAGTAGGTCAGCCGGTCATCGACAATGCTGTCCTCGGCGACAGCCAGCGTGCTGGACTCCGCCCCGGTGCAGGCCAGTACTTCGGTCAGGCGTGAGGCCGCCAGGTAGTAGCCCTGGTTGTCGCGGTAGGCGCCGCCGGTGATCCGGCCCTTGGAATCGAGCCGGACGAGGGTGTTTTGTTGGTGGCCTTCAAGGCCGATGCCGGTGCTGGCGTACAGTGCCAGCATGGGGACCAGGACCCGGTCGATGTAGGAGGCCAGCCACGCCCCGGGATCGTTGCACCAGCGCGACAGGTGGCTCGGACCCCAGGCCTCGGGGCCTGATGGAGCCGAGGGAGCGATGAGGCCGGCCAGGCACATCAGGCGGTCCACACCCTCCGGAACCTCTCGGACGGAGACATCCAGGCCCGTCAGGGTCCCCCCGGTTTCGTCGGCAGGATCGATGACAGCGGCCCAGGCCGGATCACGGACGATCGTGAAGCCCGGGTCGCTGTAGCGGATGTAGCCGGCATCGATGAGCTGGTTAACTTCGACGCCCCGGCGGAGTTCGGTCGCGGTGGCTTCCCGGACGGAGTTGGTGATCTTCAGGCCGAGGGAGAGCTTGAGCATTACCGGGTGGTCGGGGTGGAAGAGGGTGCGAAGGCTCGAGGTGGCCCACCATGGCTCGCCGAGGGGCCCCAGGGAGCGAAGGAGGCCCTGGTCCATCAGCTTCTTCACCGCGGTCCGTTCCTGGACGGCCTCGGCCTGCCAGGGGTGCGCGGGAATCAGCACGTGCTCCGGTGCCGGTTTATGGCCGGCGATCTCGGACAGCAGTTCGTGTAGTGCGTGGCTGCCCAGGGCCGGGGATCCTGTCACCTGGCCGCTTGTGGCCACTGAGCGGTGCGCCTCGAACCAGTGGATTTGGAATTGGCCGTGAAGTTCGGGCGAGTAGGCCTGCAGTTGTTCCGGGGTGAGCTGGTCCCGGCTTTTCGGTGCAGGGTGCTGCAGGTGTCCCAGTAGCAGGGATCGTTCCCCTTCCAGGAACAGCGGTTGGTCGAGGGAGACGGTCTGCTTGCGGGTCGCGAACTTGCTGACGTTGTGGACCGACTCTTGCGTCCGTTGGAGAAGGAGGGCGCGTTCCTGCGGATCGGCGTCGGATGTCAGCAGGGCCAGCAGTTCTTCCGCCGACACCTTGTGCCGGGTCCCGTCCGGGTGGACTATCGCGACATCGGTGAAGCTGTGCAGTCCGGTTAGGGACAGGTGCGCGCAGCTGGCGGTCACGTTCATCGATGTCCCGGGGACCGGGGTGAAGAGGCCGTCGGTAGTGACGATGATGCCCTGTTCACGTATCCAGCAGCGGAGCACGGCATCCAGGTGCGCTGCCCCGGCCAGGGCCTGCAGCCCGATCGTTGCGGTGGCGCTCATGTTGCGCACTCCGCGCCTGAAGGCTGTGGACGAAAGAAGGTCAGTGGCATTCGACGCTCTCGTTTCTATCGGTTCTTAAGGATTGAAAGCTGTGACTGTGGAGGTCAGACCGTAACCTGTTCGGCGCCAGCCCAGGACCCTGGCACGGCGTCCTGCCCGGGTGCACCGAACTGCTGGAAAGCAATGGAACGCTCCACCGGGTAGACCTCCCCGCCAGTAATTTCACGCAGGATGCATGAGTTCCGGTAAGCGGCCATACCCAGGTCGGGCGTGGCAAAACCGTGGGTGTGCAGCTCCGCGTTCTGCACGAAGATCTCGCCCGGCACGATACCTGTGTCATAGTTGCGCGAGACATCGAAGCGTCCCCGGGAGTCGCGCCGGATGCGGTCCTGGATGCCGGAGAGGAAAGCCGGCTCCTGGTATTTGTATCCCGTGGCCAGGACGAGGGCCTGGGTGTCCAGACGGTAACGGCGACCCTGTTCCTCGTGCCGCAGGTGCAGGCTGTGGATCCCCGCTGCGGAGTCCCACTGGACGCCTTCCAATGCGGAATGGGTCAGCAACCGGGTGTCCACCATCCCGGAGAGGCTCTTGGTGTACAGCAGGTCATAAATGGCGTCGATCAGTTCGGAGTTAATGCCCTTGTAGAGGTTCTTCTGGGTGCCGATGAGCCGGTCTCGGTCATCGGCGGGAAGATCGTGGAAATAGTCCACATACTCGGGCGAGGTCATCTCAAGGGTGAGTTTGCTGTATTCCAGTGGAAAGAACCGGCCCGAGCGCGTCACCCAGTTGAGCTGGTAGCCGTGCACATCGATTTCCTGGAGGAGCTCGTAATAGATCTCGGCCGCGCTTTGCCCGCTGCCGACGATCGTGATGCTCTGCTGCTTTTGCAGTTCCCTTTTGCGCAGAAGATACTCGGCGTTATGCAGAACCACCCCGCCCTCGCCGACAATTCCGGCGCAGGCGTCAGGGATATGGGGCGCGGTACCGGTTCCCAGCACCAGGCGCCGGGCGCGTAACACCTCAGGCCCGTCCGGGCCCTGCACCGCCAAGCAGTACACGCCGTCGTCATACCGAATGTCCAGCACATCGGTGCCAAAGCGCACCGAGGCCAGCTGCGCGGCCACCCATTGGCAGTACTGGTTGTACTCGGCCCGCAGCGGATAGAAGTTTTCCCGGATGTAAAAGCGGTACAGGCGACCGGTCTGCTTAAGGAAGTTCAGGAAGGAAAACGGCGAGGTGGGATCCGCGAGAGTCACGAGATCGGCCATGAACGGTACCTGCAGGTGCGCTGGCTCCAGCATCATGCCGGGGTGCCAGTCGAAGGACCCGCGACGCTCGAGGAAAACGCAGTCAAGTCCCTCCAGTGGTTCGCTCAGAGCCGCAAGGCCCAGGTTGAAAGGCCCAGCACCGATGCCCGCCAGATCGAAGATCCTGTCGGCGTCGGGAATACTCACGCGTGCATCTCCTGCCGGGCCGCGAGCAGTCCTTTGCCCGTGCGGCGAAGGAGCTCGATGATGTCGCGAATGTCGTTCACTGTGGTCTCCGCGTTCAGCAACGTGAATTTTAGATAATGCCGGCCAGAAACCCTGGTGCCAGCCACGACAGCCTCCCCGGACGCGAAGACCGCGGCGCGGATGGCAGGGTTGAGCGCGTCAGTGTCGTCCTCGCTCAGGGCGATACCGTCCACGGCAGCGGGACGGTACCGGAAGACAAGGGTGCTCAGCTGCGGCTTTGCGGCGAGCTCGAAGTCGGCGTCCTCCGCCAGCAGCCCACCGACGCGGTCGGCAAGGTCGATGACCTCATCGAACAGGGCACCGAGGGCGTCCGCGCCCATGATCCGCAGTGTGAGCCACAACTTCAACGCGTCGAAGCGCCGTGTGGTCTGGAGGCTTTTATCCACCTGGTTGGGGATCTCAGCCAGCGCGGCGCTCTCCGGGTTGAGGTAATCGGCGTAATAGGTCACGTGGCGCAGCATGGCGCCATCGCGCACCAAGACCGCGCTGGAGCTGACTGGCTGGAAAAACGTTTTGTGGAAGTCCACCGTGACCGAATCCGCGAGCTCGATGCCGTCCAGCAACCTGCGGTACCGGCCCGAGACGATCAGCCCGCCCCCATAGGCTGCATCCACATGCAGCCACGCACCGTAAGCACGTGCCAGGGCAGCGAGTTCCGGAAGCGGATCGATGGCACCGAAGTCCGTCGTCCCCGCGGTAGCGACAACTGCCATCGCCACGAGCCCGTCGTCGTGGGCCGAGGCAAGCGCCGCACCCAGCGCAACCGCATCCATGCGGTGATCGGGTCCGCAAGGCACCGGGATCACAGCGTCGAAGCCCAAACCCAACAGGGAGGCGGACTTCAGGATACTGAAGTGGCTGTCCTCCGAAGTGAAGATCCTCAGTCTGTCCAGAAGGCAGGGAAGCCTACCGGCGACCGCACCGCGGAGCCTTAGTTCTTCGCGGAGCCCGGCCACGCAATGGTTACGGGCGATCAGTAAGGCCTGCAGATTGGACTGACTGCCCCCGGAGGTGAACACGCCGTCGGCGTCCCCTCCGAAACCAAGGCGTTCAGCGGCCCAGTCGATAAGGCGACGTTCGATCATGGTCGCACCGGCGCTTTGGTCCCAGGTGTCCATGGAGGAATTCATCGCGGACAGCACGGCTTCGCCGACCAGAGCAGGGATGACGACAGGGCAGTTCAAATGCGCGGCGTAACGGGTGTCGTGAAAGTAGACGGCATCGCGCAAGTACAGCCCGTCCAGTTCCTCGAGGGCGGCCGCAGTGTCGGACAAGGGACGCTCGAGATCGACATCAGCCACACGCGCCTGGAGCTCGGCCGGCTGGACGCCGGTGAACGGCCGGTCCGTCCGCTGAACCTTAGTGGCCACGGCGCTGACGCCTTGGATCACCTGAGCCACATAGCTAGGCGCGTTGTGCTCGTTGAACAGCTGGCTGGTGGCCGCAAGGGCCAACTCCACCCTGGAGCCAAAATCCTGATCCGGAGCAATTCGTTCCTCAACACTAAACGGCTTCACGTCAGCCTCCTTCCGTCGGCGATGCACATTAGGTTAGCCTTACCTAATATTGTTATCTCGTCAAACTCACCGCGTGTTCTTACAGATAACAGCGCGCAATCAGAGACAGGAGTGCAGTCGGCTCCGGGGAAGGAGTGTTCACTGAAAACCGCTCCGGGGACTGATGATGTACTTTCAGCTAATCGGCGTAGCTGTACCGAGCAGAAGGTAATGCTGTGGCTTACCCACAGGTGGATGACCCATAACAGGAGCCGTGGGCAGCGAGCCGAGTCTTAGCGAAGACCGGGGAGGGTGTGCTGGCTTGTCCATTTGTCAGCCGTGGTTTCGCCTAACGGCCTCGAAGTGTCTCGCAACCTCCACCTGCATCAGCAAATCGAGTGATCAGTTGAAACGTATGGTGGCAAGACACTTCCGCCCGCAGAATCACGGGGGAGCGGGATTGTCTCATCGGAGTGTGTTGCAACTGAAGGTTTGCAAGACTTACGCGATTATCATCCGCCAGACCAAAGTGGATGACGCAATTTATGCGCAAATCCGTGGAACGAACACCGGCCGTCCTGACGTTCAGGGAGTTGGCGATGAGGGGTATTGGGTGTGACTGGGCCCCTATCACTACGCGGGGACCCAACCAACATAAGTGTCCAACCTTTTTGGGTTGGGGCCTCGATTCGATTAGACGTGGGTTATCAACCGGTGTAAACGTGGATGTGTGGATGCTGACATCAACTTTTATTTTGACCCGGTTTGCCCTTTCGCCTGGATGACGAGCAAGTGGGTGCGGCAGGTGCAGGCGCAGCGCGATTACACCGTGGATTGGCGGTTCATCTCGTTGCGTCTGATCAACTCCGAGGTTGACTATGATGCGCATTTTCCGCCTGAGTACGAGGCCGGACACACGGCGGGGCTCCGGCTTCTGCGGGTGGCGGCCCGGGCACGTGCGGAGCATGGCCGTGAGGCGATGGCCGGGTTGTATGCCGCGTTCGGAGCGCACATCTTCGATGCTGCCCCAGACCCGGGGAACCAGCGCACCGAGGGTGAAGTGCGTGAGCGGCGTGGGACGCGTGAGTTCGTGGAGCCGATCCTCGCCGAAGCTGGCTTGCCCCTGGCACTGGCGGAGGCTCTCGACGACGAGTCCTGGGACCGCGAGATCCGCCAGGAGACGGATGAGGCGCTAGCGCTGACGGGTAAGGATGTGGGCACGCCCATCATCCACTTTGAGCCACCCGCCGGTGTGGCCTTCTTCGGGCCGGTGATCAGCCGGCTGCCAGAGGAAGATTCGGCCGCCGAGCTGTGGGACCATGTCGTCGGATTGGCACGCTTCCCTGGTTTCGCGGAGCTCAAGCGCAGCCTGCGCGAGCAGCCACAGCTTGCTGCCCTCGGTGTCGACGCCGATACGGTCGGTCAGCAGGAGGACTGGCACGGTGGCAGCCGGCGCCAAAAGAAGTGATTGGTCTGTGAGGATAGACCGATGAGTCAGACAAGCATCCGCCATCTCCAGGAGTCCGTCACGGTTCAGGCTTCAGCCGAGACGCTCTACGACTTGGTCTCCGACATCACCCGCACCGGTGAGTGGAGTCCGGTCTGTACGTCGTGTTGGTGGGACGACGAGGTCGACGCCGGCCAGCTCGGTGCCTGGTTCACCGGGCGTAATGAGCTCCCGCACCGGTCATGGGAGACCCGGTCGCAGGTGGTGGCTGCCGACTGCGGTCGCGAGTTCGCCTGGGTGGTGGGTGGCAGCTTGGTTCGCTGGGGCTTCACCCTGACCCCGGCAGATACCGGGACGACCCTGAGCGAGTCGTGGGAATTCCTGCCGGCCGGGATCGCCATGTTCGAGGAGAAGTACGGTGACGGGGCGTCCGTTCAGATCACCGACCGCACCCAGCAGGCGCTCGATGGCATCCCGAAAACGCTCGCCGCGATCAAGCGGATCGCCGAGTCCATCACTGCAAGTGAGGATGCCTGGTCCTGACCGGCTCACTCGGCGCGTCCAACTGAACCGAAGTCGCAGCCCAAAAGACTTCGTTGAAGATCAACAGAGATTGTCACCGTCTTGCAGCGAATCCGGGTTGTGAGCTACGGCCACGAAACCATCACCGTGCTCTCAGGCGTGCAGTTGCATCCCCTTTCCATGCTCTGCAGAGCGCGTGACCGTTCGCGGGTCCGCCAGCCCGCCGGGCATAGTGCTGACGGCAACGTCCGAATCCTGAACACGGCCGCAGCCAGCTTTCAGCGGCCGCGGCCGCTGAAAGGCGTGTATTAAGTTCGGCGAGTGGGTTTTCATGGTGAAAGGCGGGACAGAACATGGCAGGTGATGCGATGACGCCGGGACTAGTGCCTTTGCCGGATCGTTTCTTCGACGATTATCTGCCGGGCCTCGTGGGCGTGTTTGGTGCCGAACCGGTCAGCGAGGCGGAGATTCTGGATTTCGCGGCCCGCTTCGACCCGCAAAGCATTCACACCGATGCCTCAGCTGCCGCCGGTGGCCCGTTCAACGGTCTGATTGCCAGCGGCTGGCACACGATGGCTCTGATGATGCGGATCCTGGTCCGGTACTACCTGAATGAGGCGGCGAGTCTGGCATCTCCCGGTGTTGACGAGCTGCGCTGGCATAGACCTGTCCGCCCCGGGGATGTCCTTTCCCTTCGGTGCACGGTGGTGCAGGCCCGTGTTTCCCGGAGCAAACCTGACCGCGGCCTCGTACACACCGCTATCGAAATCCTCAACCAGTACCAGGAAACGGTGGCGACCCTGACGATGATGAATCTCCTCCGCCGCCGCCCCGACCCGGACCCTAGCCGGCACCAAACAGCAGCAGCTACAGGTTTTATGCCTCCGTGGTGCCCGTTGCCGGGCCCCTGTCGCTACGAGGGGACTGCTGAAGGTTTGGTTGACTCCTGACCTGTGAGGATAAGCCTCGCGGGTGGAAGGATGTTCATCATGCCCAAGGCCTTTCCCGAAGAGTT
>NZ_JADOUV010000027.1:0-11542 GCF_015751715.1 Arthrobacter sp. CAN_A6 | reverse complement strand
CAGCAGCGCTAACCGCCTACCAGACCCGCGACCAGGAACCCCTGGCCGCGTAACCCGAAACAACAAAGAACTGTCTCACAAACTTGACGAGCGCAAAGGGTTGATGTGCAGCAATGGTAACTGCGTGGAAGGATGGTAGAAAAACCTCCAAACCTTTCCAGTGTTTGGAAAACCAATCCCACACGGGAGCCCGCGCTACGGGCTGAGAGGAAGCTGAAGCGGCTTCGACCGTTGAACCTGCACCGGGTAATGCCGGCGAAGGAAGTGACTTTGATGCCACACAACAGTTCAGCAACTGTGCCGCACGAAACCATGCCGCTCGATGCCCGGCGGGCCGTCCGCGGTGGGATTTTCGGCAACTACGTCGACCAGTTCGACATCTTCCTGCCTATCATCGCCCTGGCACCGGCTGCTACTCACCTGTTCGGTCCGGAAAACCTTGCAGGTAACGCCGGACTGATCTTCGTCGCGACCCTTCTTGGAAGGCCACTCGGTGCCGCGATTTTCGGGCCGATAGCGGACCGGATCGGCCGGGCGGCCACAACGCAGGTTGCGCTGGTTGGCATCGCGGTGACCACACTGCTCATCGCCCTGGTCCCCGGTCACACTGTTCTCGGCGATGGAACATTGCTGACTATTGTCGCACTGCGATTCGTTGGGGGTATTTTCCTGGGCGGTGAGTACACCTCGGCGATTCCCTTGGCGATGGAGTGGTCGGAGCCGAAACGGCGCGGTCTGATCAGCGGACTCATCATGTGGATGTCGCCGTGGGCTAATGCCAGCATCGCCGCCCTGGTGTTCGTCCTGCTTGGCGCGCTCAATGCTGAGCATTACAACGCGTGGGGTTGGCGGGTCCCGTTCCTGCTCGGGTCCTTTCTGGCGTTCGGCATGCTTATCTATTACCGGAGCCGTGTTGCGGATGCCCCGGTCTGGAAGCAGTCAGCCAAACGCGCGAATCCACTCAAGGACATTTTCATTGGCGAGCACCGCCGCGCGCTCTGGCAGGTCTTTCTCCTGATGAACGGATTGTGGCTGTTCACCTATATGGCAATTCCTACCCTGACCAGTGAATTGGCATTCGACGGACGCCTGGACGCCAAAGCCATCTCCTTCACTCTGATGTGCGCAACCGCTACCTCGGCGGTCTTCATGGCCGCCTGCGGGCACCTGTCGACCTTCACCGGACGACGCCGTTTTTTCATCGGATTCGGCGTGCTCGGCGCCATTCTGGCTCCCCTGGCGTTCCTCGGCGTGTTCTCCGCCGGAAGCACCAACGGCGTCGTGGTGCTCGTGGTCGCCCTGCAGATCGTGACGGTTTCCGGGTACGGCCCCGTGGGCGCCTACCTCGTGGAACGCTTCCCGGCGGCAGTCCGCTCCAGCGGGTACGGCGTGGGCTACAGCCTTTCCATCGTGCTTCCCGCCCTCTACCCGTACTACCTTCCCCCATTGCAGGATCTGCTGGGGCGCCACGAAGCAATCGCCCTGTTGCTCGTTCTCGCCGGACTCCTGGTGATGATAGGCGGACTCACCGGCCCCGAACCCGACAAAACACACCAACTGCAATAAAGGCTGCGGAAAGAATTGCACCGTTTCGGGGGACGCGAAGCACCTATCCCGCCATTCCTGGAAGATGTTGGTTGTCCCTCAGCGCGTTGTTGATCCTGCTGCAGTCCATAGCAAGTGGAAGTGGTTGATGGGTCCGTTGCCCTGTCCCACCTGCAATTCGTCGGCGGAGGTGAGCGAGTCCTGCAGCCAGTCCTTGGCCTGGGAGAGCGCACCGGTCCAATTACCCGTCCGCGCCATGGCTGTGGCGACGGCGGAGGACAGCGAACACCCTGTCCCGTGCGTGTTCCTGGTGGCCACCCGTGGGGACACGAATTCGACGACGCCTCCGTCGGCACCATCGAGCTGACCGGCGGCATCCACGAGTGCGTCGGGACTGGATTCTGCGCTCAGATGACCGCCTTTGACGAGCACCACTGTCTCGCAGGACTTGGATAGCCTCCGGCCCTGCTCGAGAGCTGCAGGCCAGTCAGCGGCGACCGGTTCATCCACCAGAACCGCGAGCTCGGGAAGATTGGGGGTCACCAGGTCCGCCATTGCCACCAGTTCCCGTAACGCGGCCTCCGCGTCTGAGGCCAGAAGCCTGTCCCCGCTGGTGGCGACCATGACGGGGTCCAGCACCACCAGTGGCGGCCGTACCCGGTCGAGCCACTCCCGGACGACGGCGATGGTCGCCACATCTCCCAGCATTCCGACCTTCACGGCGTCGATGGTCACGTCGTCACTGACGGCGTCAAGCTGTTCGGTGAGGAACGATGCCGGTGGCGTGTGCACGGAGCGGACGCCGCGGGTGTTCTGCGCCACCAGGGATGTCACTACCGCCATCCCATACCCGCCGAGGGCGGCGATGCTTTTCAGGTCGGCCTGAATCCCCGCGCCGCCGGTCGGGTCTGTTCCGGCGATGCTGAGGACCCGCGGGACATCGCGCAGCGTCAACGCTGTCAGGAACACCATTCCTCCTTCAGTTTCTGGGCCGCTGCCCGGGGATCATCGGCTGCGCATACCGCGGAGACGACGGCCACCCCGGCGGCGCCGGCGGCGCGCAGCGGACGCACGTCAGCGCTGCTGATCCCGCCGATCGCGACGCACGGCAGACTACTGGAGGCGATCAGGGCACCGAACCCGTCGATCCCCAACGGTTGGGGATGATCCGCCTTCGTCGCGGTGGCGTGGACGGCGCCGACCCCCAAATAATCCACCGTCCGCTCGGGCAACTGGTGGGCCGTCCGAATCTCGTCGTCGGTTGCCGCGCTCAAGCCGACAATGGCCTCCGAACCTACCAGGGCGCGAACCAAATCCGCTGGCAGGTCGGACTGTCCGACGTGCACCCCGGCGACCTTTGCTCCTGCCACCCGTGCGGCCAGGAAAATGTCCACCCGGTCATCAACCAGCACGGGCACCCTGTCACCGACGGATTCCGCGACGGCCATCAGCAGCTGCAGCAGTTTTCGGGAGGAAGCTTCCTTGTCGCGCACCTGGACGATCGTGACGCCCCCTGCCACCGCCGCGGCAGCAACCGCGGCAACCGTCCGGGGGCTGCACTGGCGCGTATCAGTCACCAGATACAGGGGCAGGTACTGCCTGGGGTCTGTTCTGAGATCCGCCCGGCTCATCGGATGCCGCCCAGTGCATCCACAGGGCGGAGGTCCAGTCCGGTAACGACGTTGTCGGGGGTGATACCGGCCAGCCGGTCAAGGAACTCCACCGCGAAACTTCCCGGACCTTGCGCCCGGGCCGCGGCCTGCTCCGCCGCAAGGGTGTAGACCCCGGTGGCCGCGGTTACCGCCAGCAGCGGATCTTCGGTGAGGGAAGCAAAGGCAGCCATTACGGCGCCCAACGCGCACCCACCACCGGTCACCCGGGTCAGCAGCGAGTGCCCGTTCGCCATGCCTATAGCCTCCCCGTCAGGTCCGACCAGTAGATCCACCGCACCGGATACTGCCACCGTCGAGGAGAACGAGGCAGCAAGGTGCCTTGCCGCCTCCAGCGCCTCCAGGGGGTTATTCGTTGAGTCCACTCCCCTGCCACCAGCCCCAGCACCGGCCAGAGCCATAATCTCGGAGGCGTTGCCGCGGATGATGCGCGGGCGGAGCCCGACGAGCTGATGCGCCAGTTCGGTGCGCACGGTCAGGGATCCGATGGCCACTGGATCCAGCACCCACGGTGTTTCAGCAGCATTCGCGGCAGCTGCAGCCTCGAGCATCGCGGCCCGCTGCTCGTGCCGCGGAGTTCCCAGATTGATCAGAACCCCGGAGGCCACGGACGCGAACTGCCCGGCCTCCTCCGGTATATCGACCATCGCCGGGGCTGCGCCCACAGACAGGAGGACGTTCGCGGTGAAATTTTTCACCACTGCGTTGGTGATGCACTGGATTAGAGGGCTCCGGACCCTCAGTTCCTCAAGCAGCACTGCACAATTCGACGATGTATAGCGAATAGCCATCCGCGACATCCCTTCGCTAGTTCGAACTAGATCAGGTTCAACGGGTCTTGATTCTCAGCTGCACTTTTAACGGTCAGCACCCCGTGTCACTCCTGCAACCTTAGCCGTTCGCCTCGCGGGCCTGGAGCAGGGCAACTCGTCAAACCGCGCCCGGCTTCCGTCAAGGCCCGCGGGATGGGAGACACACCGAAGGGGTTTGAGCGCGGGCACCAGCGCGACTACAGTCGGATCCTGTAAAGCGGGAGCTTGGGCGGGAACCAGGCTGAGAGGGCGAATGAAGGCGTCGCCGACCGCATGAACCTGTCCGGGTAATGCCGGCGAAGGGACGTGCTCTGATGCTCGGATTTTCCACCACCATTGTTCTTCTATCGATCGTCCTTGGGGTATTCGCCTGGGTTGGCCTGGCGGTAGGACGTGACCGCGACCTTGAAGAGTTCGCGGTGGCACGCAACAGCCAGAACAGCCTTGGGCTGGGCCTTTCATTTTTCGCCTCCGGTGTAGGCGCGTGGATCCTTTTCGCGGCCCCCGAGGTCGGTGCCTCCGCGGGACTGGCCGGAGTGTTGGGCTACGCGGTTGCCATCACCATTCCCCTGATCGGCCTGGTCCTTGTCGGCCGGCGGTTGCGGGCACTGGTACCGACAGGCCACAACCTGATCGAGTTTGTCCGGCTCCGCTACGGACGGACTATGCACGTCTATGTCCTGGCGATTTCGATGCTTTACATGCTCGTGGCCCTGGCTGCTGAACTGACCGCGGTAGGAGCGGTGCTCGGACGGCTCTCAGTTGTGGACCCTCGTCTTGGCATCGCTACCGTTGCGGCGATCACCGCCCTGTACACAGCGTACGGAGGGCTTCGCGCCTCGATCCGTACCGACCGTTGGCAGTCATGGCTGTTGTTCGCCCTGCTGATCGTGGTCGCCGCACTCCTCTTCGTGGGTCTGTCGCGGGAGGGTGCCCCGATCGACGCGGCGCTCTTCACCGTGGACGCGACCGGTGTCGAGGCAGCATTGACGCTGATCGTGGCAGTAACGGCCACCACCCTGTTCCACAATGGTTACTGGCAGCGGGTATGGGCGGCCCGGGACGAGGGCGCGTTGACCCGCGGCGCGGTGATCGGGGCATTGACACGCTTTCCGGTGGTTCTCGCGGCAGGCATGGTGGGGCTCCTTGCCGCGGCCTACGGCGTCGCGCTTGGCACACCGCCTGTTCCGTTCTTTGCCCTGCTGGACTTCCAACCCACTTGGGTCCTTGCGGCAGTCCTGATCCTCACCCTGGCCCTGGTCGCCTCGACGGTCGATACGCTGCAGAACGGCCTCGCCGCCGTCGCTGTCACGCACGTCCCCGCCATGGGTCTGACCGGGGGGCGGATCGCCACGGTCGTGTTCACCGTCATCCCGGCCCTGGTCGCTTTCCAGGGGTTCTCGGTGCTGCGCCTTTTCCTCATCGCCGATTTGTTCTGCGCGGCCACCATCGTGCCGGCGTTGCTGGGATTATGGCACCGCTCCACGACCGCCGGGGCCGTCAGTGGTGCCCTGGCCGGCCTCGCCGCCGCTGTGGGCTACGGCTTCGTAGTGGGCGGCAGCCTGCCCCAAGCCGTTGCCGTCGCCACGTTCTCGGACGGACTCGCGTTGCCGCCGTTCCTCGCCGCGCTGTCCGCCTCCGCCGCCGTCACCATCGTGGTGTCATTGGCGGCTGGCCGAAGCACCGACCTGTCCACCCTCGACGCACGGATAACCCCCTTGACGTCGTCGCGTGACCAACGGGATCCCGCAAACGAAACACCGGAGGCAATCCGATGACCGCCAGACCGGACTCCTCATCGCAGGTGGAGATCCGTGACGCGCTGGATCTGCGAATTCAGGCCTATATTGAGCGCGGTGCCGCCCCGGCAGGGCCGAACGAGCACGGCAGCGCCGTAGGGGACGAGGATAATGCCGCATTCGGACGGCTTGCCCTTGAGCTCTTCGCCTATCAGTACGACCACAATCCGGCCTACCGGCGCTTCTGCCGCTCACGCCGGGCGGAACCTGGAAGGCTCACCAGCTGGGAACACATCCCTGCCGTGCCGTTGACCGCGTTCAAGGAACTCACCCTTGCCTGCGAGCCGCCCGAAAAAGCCGAGGCGATCTTCATGACCAGCGGCAGCACCAACCCCGCCCAGCGGGGACGCAACCACCACCCGCACCTCCACCTGTATAACGCGTCCCTGCGGACCGGTTTCGCCCATTACTTCCTGCCCGACCGGGAACGCATCCCCCTACTGGTCCTCAATGCCCCGCCGGAGGACCAGCCGCACTCCTCCCTCGCCTACTTCTTCGGGCAGCTCGTCGACTTCTTCGGCGCACCCGGCAGCAGCCACTTCATGAACGACGACGACCTGCAGTGGCGGCGCGTCGCAGGGGCCTTGCAGCAGGCAGAGGCAACGGGGGAACCCGTCGCCCTGCTTGGCACCTCTTTTGCCTACGTCCACCTCCTTGACGCCTTCGAGAAAGAAGGACTCTCCTTCCGCCTGCCGAAGGGAAGCCGCCTGCTCGATACCGGAGGGTTCAAGGGACGCTCACGCGAAGTATCCGCCGAAGAGCTGCGTAACCAGTTCAGCCGCCGCCTGGGAATACCCGATTCCTGGTGCGTCAACTACTACGGAATGACCGAGATCAGCACCCAGTACTACGACACCACCCTGCGGGACTCCTGGCAGGGCAACGAGAATCAGCCCCGCCGCAAAGCCGCCCCAGCCTGGACGCGGATACGCGTGGTGGACCCGGAAAGCGGAGCATCCGCAGAACCCGGACAGCGGGGCTTGGTTGTCCACTACGATCTGGCCAACAGGGGCTCCTGCCTGGCCGTCCTCGCCGAAGACGTGGGCTACCTCACCGCGCTGGACAGCCCCCAGCAGGGCGCACAGGGGTTCGTCCTGCTGGGCCGCGCCGAAGGAACCGAAGCCCGCGGATGCTCGATCGCCCTGGACGAAATCCTCGCCGCAAATCGGGATCCATCGACATGACCGTCAAACCCGGACAAGGAACCCCAAAGCGCATAGGCAGCCCGCCCGCCGAGGGCCCGGTGCACGACGGATTCTTCCTGCCTCAACTCAGCCCAACCGAGCTCCACGAATTGATGTGGGAAACCCGGTCCTGGGGCGGCGTCGTCCTGCGAATGCCGGTCGTGACGCCACCCCTGATCGACCTGGTGTGCCAGCGGCTCCTTCAGGCCCAAGCCGATTACCTTGCCGAGCGGCCGGTGATGGACATCGTCGAGGCGCTCGGGCGGGTGACCGCCAGGTGGTCGGCTCCGGACTACTACTGGAGGCGGCAGGCCGAACAGCTGCTGCCCTCGGTGACCGGGTATGCCCCCGACATGGTTCGCCGGGGTCTGAAGGACTATCTGAAGACGTTCCGCCGCGATCGGTTGCTTCGATTCCTTTCCCAGGACTTCGAGAATCCGCTGGTGCTCGACGGCTTCCAGCCGAACCGGGCAGGTGGACGCTCACAGGCTTACGGGCCGAGGTTGACCACCCAGATTTTCGCCGGCAACGTTCCGGGGCTGCCGGTGTGGAACCTTATCTGTGGGCTCCTGGTCAAGTCTGCCACCCTGGGGAAATCCGCCTCCGGTGAACCATTATTTCCCGTGTTGTTCGCCCGGAGCCTCGCCGAAGAAGACCCCGACCTCGCCGCGTGCCTGGCCATCCTGCACTGGCCCGGAGGGGACGAGGAAATTGAACAGGTGGCGTTCGGTCATTCCGAGGCCGTCACAGCCACGGGCGGACGGGCGGCCATCGAAAGTGTGGCGGCACGCCTGCCTCCCGGTATGCCGTTTGTGCCGTACGGGCACAAAATGAGCTTCGCCGTCATCGGCCGGGAAGCGTTGGCACTCAACCGCTACACCGAGACCACCCGCCGGGCAGCACACGATGCTTCTCAGTATGACCAGCAGGGGTGCCTCTCCCCGCACTGCCTGTTCATCGAACGCGGCGGAGCAGTGGATCCCAAGACCTTCGCCGCCGCATTGGCAGCCGAAATGAGCCGCTTCGAGCGGAGCAAACCACGCGCCCGCCTCAGCCTGGAGGAAAGCGCCATAATCGAGCGTCTCCGGTCCTCCTACGAGTTCCGGGCCTACAATGACGACAGGATCGAGCTGTTCACCAGTGACACCGGCACCGGTTGGACCGTGATCTACGAAGAAGAACCGGAGCGTTTCGAACCCTCACCGCTGAACCGGTTCCTGCGCGTGCACCCTGTCGATGGAATGGGCGACGTCGAACGCCTCGCCGCTCCCGTGCGCCGTTACCTGCAGACCGCCGGTGTGGCCTGCTCACCCGACCGGCTGACCGACTGGGCGCAGGCCCTGGGCCGGTGCGGCGTCGATCGTATCTGCGCCGTCGGGCAAATGCCCGAACCGGCAGCCGGGTGGCATCACGACGGACGGGGAAACCTGACAGCGCTGGTCCGCTGGGTCGACATCGAAGGAGCCGCCGAGGCGGCGCTGGAACATTACGACGCCGAATGGACCCTGCCGGCGCGGCAGGTCTCCTCACGGAGGCAGCCATGACTGCCTTCGGATCTGATCTGGGTACCAGTGACCTGCTGCGTGACCGCGTGGCCATCGTGACGGGTTCCAGCCGCGGCATCGGGGCCGCAATCGCGCGGGCCCTCGGGGCCCACGGTGCCACCGTCGTCGTCAACTACCTGCAGAACCGAGACGCCGCGCAACACGTCGTCGAGGACATCGAAGCAGTGGGCGGCCGGGCTGAAGCCTACGCCGCCGACGTTACCGACCCCGAAGCCGTAGCCGCGATGGTCGCTGAGGTTACCGAGCGCTTCGGTCCCGTCAACCTGCTGGTCAACAACGCCCTGCGGAGCTACACGTTCGACCCACTGACCCGCGGCACCGCGTGGGACATTTCCTGGGAGGACTACCAGAGACAATTCGAGGGCAGCGTTGGTGGCGCCTTCAATCTCTGCCGGTCGGTGTTGCCGGGGATGAAAACGGCCGGCGGCGGACGGATCATCAATCTCGTCACCGACCTCATCGAACGCCCCAGCGTCCCGTACCATGACTACACCACCGCCAAAATGGCTCTCCTGGGCTTTTCCCGCAACCTGGCCTCCGAACTCGGACCCTTCGGCATCACCGTCAATTGCATAGCGCCGGGACTCGTCTTCCCCACCGACTCAAGCCACGCCACCACCGACGAACAACGCGACGAACTCGAAACAGCCACACCACTACGCCGTCTGGCCTCCCCTGAAGACGTAGCCGGCTCCGTACTGTTCTTTGCCAGCGGCTGGTCCAGCTTCGTGACCGGAGCCTGCCTGTTCGTCGACGGCGGGCTCATCATGAAATGACCAGAACAAGAGCAACAACTGACGCACGCATCGATCTTAAGCGCTTCAGCGCCGCCCTAGAAAACTTCGGCGCCCACCAGACTTTCAGCGGAGCCTGAACCTCTGCCTCGCAACTCAGCGGATAACGCAGCCCGGTACCACCAGGAAAACCCCATCTGCCGCTGACGCAGGTTCTAAGAACTACATATGTGAACCGCTCTGGGTTTGATGGAGACTCGCGCTATTTGATTTCCACCAGTTGAGTGTTGTTGGTTTTGCCAGCATAGAACGCCTGCTCGAATTCTGCGGGTGGAATGTCGCCGAGGTAGCCGTGCAGACGTTCAGTGTTGTGCCAGTGAACCCATCCGAGGGTCGCTAGCTCAAGGTCCTCAACTGTTTTCCACGGACCAAGTCGGGCGGGACCTCGGACGAGTTCGGTCTTGTAGTAACCGTTCACGGTCTCGGCCAGCGCGTTGTCATAGCTGTCGCCGACGGTCCCGATCGACGGCGTTGCGCCAATCTCCGCAAGGCGTTCGCCGTAGCGAATCGACGTGAATTGACTGCCCGCATCGCTGTGACAGCGCAGGTCATCATGGTGAGTGCCGCGGCCCCACCGCGCCATTTCGATCGCGTCGAGGACCATCTCGGTGCACATATGTGACGCACACCGCCACCCGACAATCATCCGACTGAACACGTCAATGATGAAGCAGACATACGCGACACCAGCCCACGTCGGAACGAAGGTCAGGTCGGTGACCCAGAGCCGGTTTGGCGCTATCGAGGTGAACTCCCGGTTCACCAAGTCCGGGTGCCTCGTCGCAGCTGGATCCGGCCTCGTCGTCTTCACACGCTTTGAACGGGTCACACCCTCGATGCCAGCCGCGCGCATCAGCCTGCCAGTCTGATCGCGGCCGATGTCGAGCCCTGCACGACGGGCGGCTTTCCAGAGTTTACGGACACCGTAAACGCGGTAGTTGTTGTCCCACAGTGTGACCAGTTCTGGTGTCAGGACCGCGTCGCTGACCGCTCGTGCCGACGGTGCGCGGTCCTTCGCGGCGTAGTAGGTACTCGGAGCCACCTGCAGCAGCGCGCAGATGGGCTCGACTCCGAGCCTGCGTCCCTCGACGACGTCATTCTTGTTCGCGTCGATGAACGCGACTACTTCCGGTGTTGGCGGTCGAGCTCCGCCCCGAAGAAACTCGCGGCGCGCTTGAGGATTTCATTCGCGCGGCGCAGCTCGCGGTTCTCCTGCTCGAGCTCACGCACCCGCCTGGCTTCCGAGGTACTCACCCCTGGGACCTGGCCATCATCAACATCTGCCTGACGCACCCATGCCCGTACCGACTCCGTCCCGTATCCCAGCTGCGATGCGACTCGATGCACTGTTCCGTGCTCGGTACCCAGCTCCGCCCGCAAGGTCCGCACCATCCGGACTGCAGCAGCTTTCTCCTCCGGCGAATACCGACGTGCCGTCGGCCTCCCAGATCCCTGACTCGTTGCCATGACTCTATTCTCGTTTCCAAGATCAGAAGTCCCCAACAAACCCAGGGCGGTTCACCGCGCACTGCGTGATTGTGGCCATGTATGGAGCCACAGCTGCGAAGGTCGCCATCAACGAGATTCCGTTAACGACGAACCAGGCGTGCTGCAATTTGCAAATCGATCCTTCGCGGGCTGAATACCGCTATGTATTCCATTGGGTTGCAAACGAGTACGAACGACTTAAGGGGCTTGGCGAAGGCTCGCAGTCCAACCTAAACGCGCAGAAGGTTCGGAACTACCCAATATTATTGCCCTCGCTTAAGGAGCAACGCAGGATCTTGGCGATCCTTGACGAATTGGGGTCTCTCGTAAGTGACCTTAGGGTTCGCCTGTCTGCTGAGCTTGCGGCTCGTGGGAAGCAGTACGAGTACCACCGTGACCGTCTAATGATATTCGAGGAGCTATCAGTATGAGTGAGGCAACTCCCCGGAAGTACGATCCGATCGCTGTCTCCAGCGAGAGCACCGTCGTCGCTGAGTACGTGCCGGACCCGAAAGCGGAGGCAGCGTATCAGACCGAGGCTGAACTTGAGCGTGAGCTGATCCGCCTATTGCAGTCACAAGCGTACGAGTATGGTTGGGCCCCCGTTAGCAGTCCAGCGTCTATGCGATAGCTAGTTGGTTTTCTTGCGTCCAGTTCTCCCAGTAGTGCTTCGGCGTCATGCCGT
>NZ_JADOUV010000026.1:0-12299 GCF_015751715.1 Arthrobacter sp. CAN_A6 | reverse complement strand
ATGTCTGCGTGCCATGATTCGTGAATTTCCTCCTGTGTCCATTCTCGGACACGAAACTCACATAAACACTGGACTCCTACCCGGGGACCCAACCACCCAGTTGAGTCCACTGAACACCCAGAAACCCGTCAAAGGAGCACCACGTGAAGGTACGAAACTCATTGAGCGCACTGAAGAGAATCCCGGGCTCCCAGGTAGTCCGACGCCACGGACGGACGCTCGTCATCAACAAGAAAAACCCCCGCATCAAGGCACGCCAAGGCTAACCCCAGGTACACAAACCCAATGAAAACCCAACGAGGGAGAGATAAAGATGAGCACCACAAAAAACGTCACCGACGCGTCGTTTCATGCGGAAGTCCTTCAGGCCACGAAACCGGTCATCGTTGATTTTTGGGCAAAATGGTGCGGACCATGCCGCATGCTGTCTCCCATCCTGGACGACATTGCCACTGAGCACGCAGGAAAAGTCGATGTCGTGAAGGTCAACGTGGACGACAACCCTGCGATCGCAGCCAAGTACGGCATTACTTCCATCCCCGCCGTCTACGTCTTCCACAACGGCGAGATTGCGGCGACCTCGATCGGGGCGAAACCCAAACAGGTCCTCGAGCAGGAATTCGCGGCCTTCGTCAGCTGACAGCTACAAACCAGCACATGTAAGCCACCCCCACCGGCAGTGCTGATCCGGCAGACCTGGAGGGAAACGGCGCAGCCGGGAGCATCGCTTTGTCCCGGGCAACTGCACCTTCCGAGGGGTACGAAATGGGTAGCGAGTGTGGGCGCCCGGGACGGCTAGTCTCGGGCGCCCTACCTTGTGACAACATCCCCGCAGTCGCCCCGGCCATACTGTCTCTTACTCGGTGAATTCAGCGGTCCGGAAATTCTAGGACGGCCAACGGGTGCTTCGCTGACGAATGTCCGGGCTGGGGGTCTTGGGTTCAGCCGGGAGGTGGTCTAGGGTGCTTCGGTTGGTTGGAAGGCGTGGTCGTAGATGACCCCGGTCGCTGCGGCCTGGACGAATTTGTTGACCAGGTCCACGGTCCAGTCCTCCGCGGTCCAGGTTCCGGGCTTATACAGGCCGAGGGCGGTGTTGAGCAGGACGTCCCCGGTGTAGACGACGGGAAACACGACGGCGACTGCCTTGGCTCCCCGCAGGCCGGTGTGTGCTGTGGCGCCGTAGGCCGAGCCCCACATGGTTCCCAGTGCAAAGTGGGTGACCCAGTTCAGCTGTTCGCGCCCCTGCTGGGTCGTGGGGTGGACGGGCAGGATTCGTTCCGCGAAATCCGCCGGTGCGTAACTGTATTCACGCCCGGTCCAAGGCATCTCAACAAATTTCTGGAACGCCGTCATCACCACGGTCCCGGCAACACCTGCCGCCATACCCCGGACGATCGATCCCATCAGTGAAGGCTTCTCTTTAGTAAGCATGCTGCCGATTATTGTCTCGCCCGGCAGTATCCGCAACCACCGCAGAAGCCACTGTGGCCATCATTGAGAGATGTGTCGTGGACCTTCCGCCAGTCTTCCCGGGTAAGCCGTCCTCCACAGGGAGAACTTCACTGGCAGTTATGGACCTTCCCGCGTTCATCGGATGTGGTGTTCATCGGAGGCGGTCCGTTGCGTGCAGGAGGGTTTCGGTGGTCATGCCGAGCACAATATGGGCGGCCAGGCCGCGTGCGTGTGCCTGCCAGGGATACCTGCCCGGTGCGGAGGCAATCCCGGTTAGCGGCGCAGCGGTCTCGTCCATGACCATAAACAACGCCACGCCATACAGGACTCCGGATCCGGTGCGTACTGATGGTCGTATCCGACGTATCGCGCCGTAAAGGGCTCCGGGCAGCATCCCCAGAGCATAGTGAAACACGGTCGCGCCCGGGCCCGGGCGCTGGTTGGTCGGGCTCACCCCGCTGACCTGCGTGGCCTTTTTCAATGCACCATCAGGAACGTCACCACTGGAGACATCCTCCTGGACGCCGTGGATCTGCGCCGCAATCCCCGCCTGCACACCCCCGTCCGCGTCCCTGTCGCGGGCTCCCAGGTCTCGGGTGAGAGTTTGTGTGTTTTCACTCCGCAGCATGAGCCATCCGAGCTGGTCCATGGCCCAGACGCCGACAGCACCCGCGGCAGCACCCAGGACCATGTCGATACCCGCAGCACGCAGGCCTGCCACCGGGACTCCTTCTCGGATGGTGTGGTGGTTATTCACGTGATCAACTCCTCTTTCCTGGACAGAAAGTGCTGAGCGATGATCGCCGAGCCCTGCGGTGTGGAATTGGACCCGACACAAGCGGTTCCTTTCTTTCCGGCAGTAAACGTGAACATACTGGTATTGATAAGCATACTTACCACCAAAGAGGAGCTTGGGGTTATGAGGGCACTTACCTGGCAGGGGAAGCGGTCGGTCAGCGTTGAGGAGGTGCCGGATCCCATCATTCAGGAACCCACTGATGCGATCATAAAAATCACCTCCACGGCGATCTGCGGCTCCGACCTGCACCTGTATGAGGTACTGGGCCCCTACATGAGCAAGGGCGACGTCCTTGGCCATGAACCCATGGGGATCGTTCAGGAAGTCGGCAGCGCCGTGTCGAACCTGGCCGTCGGCGATCGGGTGGTGATCCCCTTCAACATCGCCTGCGGGAAGTGTCTGATGTGCAGTCTGAATCTGCAGTCGCAGTGTGAAACCACTCAGGTCCGGGAAAAAGGCCTCGGTGCGCGCATCTTTGGTTACTCCGAGTTGTATGGTTCGGTTCCGGGTGGGCAGGCGGAGTACCTGCGGGTTCCCTTCGCTGATTACGGCCCCATCAAGGTGGGCCATGACCTGCCCGATGTGCGCTACCTCTATCTTTCCGACATCGTGCCTACTGCCTGGCAGGGCGTGCAGTACGCGAACGTGCCCGACGGCGGCACCCTGGCGGTCTTCGGGCTGGGCCCGGTAGGGCAGTTCGCCGCACGCGCCGGTAAGCATCTGGGTTACCGGGTCATCGGCATCGAACCTGTGCCCGAGCGGCGCGCCATGGCCGAACGGCACGGCGTGGAAACCCTGGATTACAGCGACAGCATCGGCGACGAACTGCGTGAAATGACCGAGGGAAGGGGCCCGAATTCCGTTCTGGACGCCGTGGGCATGGAAGCCCATGGATCTCCGGTAGGGGCTTTCGCCCAACAGGCAGCCGGCCTGTTGCCCGACCCGCTCGCGCAGAAAGCCATCGAGAAGGTTGGTGTGGACCGGTTGAACGTCCTGCACGCGGCCATTGACGCTGTGCGCCGCGGCGGCACTGTTTCCGTGAGCGGTGTCTACGGCGGCATGGCAGATCCGATGCCGATGCTGACCCTGTTCGATAAGCAGATCCAGATGCGCATGGGCCAGTGCAACGTCAAACGGTGGATCGATGACCTCCTGCCCCTGGTCGAAGACCCTTCCGACCCGCTCGGCGTGACCGACCTGATGACCCACGAGATTCCTTTGGATGAAGCACCAGAAGCGTACGAGGTGTTCCAGAAAAAGCAGGACAACTGCATCAAGGTCGTCCTCAAACCCTGACCGGCCCCTCTCCGGCCCGGCAAGTCGATCCTGCCGGTACCGGGGAATTTCCGCTGAACCGTTGAAAGGACACTTCCGATGACATCTCCCACGCCAGGCGAAACCCTCCCCGATCGTCCCGTCCCCCGGGACCCGTCCGGGAACGAGCACATGGAGTCGTCGCCCGTCCCCGGTGCTGCGGTACCGGCACACCATGTGGGACCGGAGCGCAGCATTGCGGTGGATATGCTCTTGGGCGCAGTAGCCGGTGCCGCCGGCGTCTGGGCGATGGATCGCGTCGGCTGGTTTCTGTACAACCATGAAGATCCCGCCGCGCTTGAACGCGAACACCAGGCCCGGACCGGCGGCAAGGACGTCGCCCATGCCGCCATCGAAAAAGCAGCCGACATGACAGGAATCAACCTGCCCACCGGTGAACCGAACCCGGCCGGAATAGCAATGCACTACGCCCTGGGGGTCCTGCCCGGAGCCCTCTACGGTGCAGCACGCCATAAAGTCCCGGCACTACGCGCCGGCAATGGCGCCTTGTACGGATGCGGCTTATTCGCACTCATGGATGAGACCGTCGATCCGGCCCTTGGCATCGCCGCCGGGCCGACCCACTACCCATGGCAGGCACACGTGAGGGGCCTGGTCTCCCACATCGTGCTGGGCATCACCACCGAAACCGTCCTGCGGGCATCCGACCGTGTCCGCTGACCACCACGACCCTGCACCAGCACCGCACGGCACCATCGGCATAAACGGCGCCAACAGTGCCGACCGTGCCGATGGTGCCGTGGTCGTGATTACCGGCGCTTCCAGCGGCATTGGCCGGGCCACCGCGCATGCATTCGCTAAAACCGGTGCCCGGCTTATTCTCGCGGCCCGCAGCATCGAAACCCTGCAAGAGGTCGCCGCCGAATGTGCCGCGTACGGGGCGCAGGTAATCACCGCACCCACCGATATCAGCGACGAATCCCAGGTAGAAACCCTCATGCGCTCGGCAGTTGAAGCCTTCGGGCGGATCGACGTGTGCGTCGGTAATGCCTCCGTTTACAGTTACGGAACCTTCGAAACCACACCGCCCGACGTGTTCCGTCAAATCATCGAAACCAACCTTCTCGGCCCGATCCACACTGCCCGCGCTGTACTGCCGTACTTCCGACGCCAGGGCCGGGGAACCTTGATCATCATCGGATCGGTGTACTCCAAAATCACCTCCCCCTATGTCTCCCCCTATGTGACCAGCAAATTCGGGCTGCTCGGTTTCACGGAAGTACTGCGCCAGGAGTTACGAAAAGCCAAAGACATTCACATCTGCCTCGTACTGCCGGCAACAATCGACACCCCCATCTACCAGCACGCCGCGAACTACACCGGCAAGCACGTCCACCCACTACCCCCCGTCGTGTCCCCCCACCGTGTCGCCAAGGTGATCCTGCGGAATTCGAAACGACCACGGCCGGTCACAGTGGTCGGTCAGATCCAACGAACCCTCATCCCGATCCACAGCCTCTTTCCACGGCTCTACGACCAATGCATCAACCCGGTTATGAACCTGCTTGCACTACGGAAAGGCACGACGGCCACTTCAAACGGCACAGTCGTCACTCCGGACCCCTCGAGCAACCAGATCACCGGGAACTGGCGAACCGGCCGGACCAGACGCTTTGGCGCAGCCGGTGCCATCCTTACCGTCTGGTCATTGATCCGATGCCTAAGAGGAGGACAACGCGTCGCCCCAATAGGGAAAAACCGTCGCTCGAAAACAACCCACGTCACGCACGATCACCGTTGAGCCCAGCTTGTGCCAGGACGAACTGAGGCAGTCAGGACAACCACAAAAGCTCGAAGGATGCCCATCAATGGAACAGAAAACCAGAAAACCACTCCCGAGTGCGCGGTGGGTGCGCGGAATCGTGGGTGACACACTCGTGGTCGATAGCCGCGATCAGCTACTCGTATGGGAAGAAGTGCTCCCTGTACCGCGGTACCTCTTCCGGGACGAGGACGTCCGATCAGAGCATCTGATACCCACCGGAGCGCCGGACGAGTTGCGCTACCACCACCCGAATTCCGAGGTCACGTCCTGGTTCGATGTCGTTGTTGATGACCGCATCATTTCCCACGGGGCGTGGCGGATAAAGGGTTTTAACGGTTATACGGGAGTGACGTGGGAACGCGGTGAACTTGACCACTGGTATGAAGAAAATCAGGAAGTATTCGAGCACCCCCACGACCCCTTCGTCCACATCGATGCCCTGCCCAGCTCACGATTAGTAACGGTCCGCCACGACAACGTCATAATCGGCGAGTCACGTGAGGCGATCTTTCTATGGGAAACAGGGCTGCCACCGCGCTACTACCTGCCCAGGCGAGACATCGACTTCGACCTTCTCACGCCGACGACCACGCAGAGCATCTGCCCCTACAAGGGCTTCGCCACCAACTACTGGAGCGTTAACGGCGAATCCTCTCTCACTGACATTGCATGGTCCTATCCCGAACCGTTCTTTCCGTACCGCAACATCGCCGGGGCAGTTGCCTTCCTACACGAGGAACTGGACATATCCGTCGACGGCGTACCGCAAACACGTCCTGTGCCCAAACAGTGGTCAGCACGATCCCGGTTAACATAATTTACCCTTGACCGATCTCGATCACATGGGCCCTGATGAAAACGGTGACGGCGTCATCAGCACCACCGAAGACGCACCCGCCTACGGCGGAATCCTCACCACCCTGACCACCAGCCCCGCAGAGGGCCTGAACATCGCCCTCGGCGGCCAGGGCGGCAGCTACACCATCGAGCGCGAAATCGACCTCAACGCCGAAACCAAGGCCTCCCTCGAAGCCGGCACCGCCGTCGTCGTCGTCCACGGCCTGGACCCCGCCACCCTGAGCCCCGAAGCCGCAGCAGCACCCAGCGACCTCGACGTCCTTTGGGTAGTCGCGTCATTTCGAAGCCCACGCCGGTGAATAGGTCGAGGGTTCTGCCACGCAGAGCACCCTTGCGCTTTCCGTCTTCGGTGTCCACCACCAACGGCTCGTGCGCTACCAGGACACCAAGCAAAAAGGATGCCCGGCGGGATCAAGATAGACACGAAACTTCTCCTGTTCATAGCCCTGTTTCTTCGCGCCCAAGGCCAGGACGTTCTTCTCTCCCTCGTCCAAGTCATCAACCCGCACGTCAAGATGCATTTGCTGCGGATGCACGGCCGACGGCCAATCCGGCGGCGTTAGTTTGTCGACGCGCTGAAATGCCAGCGCCGGGCGATCGGCGGCATCGCCGATGGTGATCCAGTCCGCATCCCCTTCTACCCGCTGCATCCCTAACAGCTCCTCGTAAAACCGGGCTACCGGCTCAATGTCTTCGCAATCGATCACTAAGGCATGAAATTTTCCAATCATGCGTCCGACTATGCATGACACGAGGCCATGCTGACCATAGGGACGCGGACATCCACAATCCGCATGCTCTGGCAAGGAATCCTCGAACGGACACTCAGCCATTCACCGCTGACAGAACAACGCCAAATACCGCCGCGATTCACACCCTGAACGCCTATGCCGGTGAAGCATCCAGCTACCGCGTCCTGGAGGAATGGGCGGGCCTCGGTCTGGGATTCGAATACCGCCCTCGCGGCGGACCTGGCAACACTCGCGGATCAAATCATCGAGCTCGCCTAGTCACAGGTATACCCAGCCCTGCACAGGCATACCTAGCCATACACACTGGCTATGACTGCATCCATTCTCGCTCCCTACCGCTCGGGCTGTCGCCGCTTATAACCTGTCGTAGTGGCAGAGGTTCTGTCACGACACGAAAATGAGGAGTTCGGCCGTGGCTTACCCGCAGATCACTGTGAGGGTCGATGAGTCGCAGCGGTCCACAGCCGTTGTCATCTATCGGAAGTACAAGCAGCCTTTCCTGGACACTGTCTCGGGCGCTTGTGGTAAGGAGCTGCTGGTCCGTGATGAGGACGTGCAGGTCCTGCATCACTTCGACACGGACGAGGATGCACGCGTTTACTTGTCCTCGGCGCTTTTCACAGATGACGTCGTCGTAGCGCTCCTTCCCCTGTTACAGGCCGAGCCCGACATCCGTATCTACACCACCGCTTAGGGGAACAAACACATATGAACGCATCATCGAATGATTTCAACGGCAGCAAACTGATCGTGATCGGCGGCACCAGTGGCATGGGATACGCCGCTGCGGACCGAGTCGCATCAGCTGGCGGTGAGGTCGTCATCGTCGGACGCAACCAAGCCAAGCTCGACGCCGCCCAGAAACGCCTCAGTGCACACGGCCACCCTGTCCATGCACTGGCGGCGGACCTCAATACGGCCACGGATGTCGAAGCACTGCGCGAACGGCTCAACGCTGAACACGCCGATGCGAATCTTCTGGTCAACGCGGCCGGGGTGTTCGTTCCCAAGCCGTTCCTCGAACACACCATCGCTGACTACGATTCCTATCTCGATCTGAACCGGTCCACGTACTTCATCACCCAGACCATCGCAGCGAACATGGTCGCACGCGGTGAAGGCGGAGCAATCGTGAACATCGGTTCCATGTGGGCTCACCAGGCAATCGGTGCCACACCTTCCTCGGCCTACTCGATGGCCAAGGCCGGACTGCATGCACTTACCCAGCACCTCGGCCTGGAACTGGCGCCCCACCAGATCCGCGTCAATGCTGTTGCTCCCGCCGTCGTGCGCACCCCGATCTATGAAGGCTTCATCCCCAAGGACGAGGTCGACGCGGCCATCAGTGGCTTCGACTCCTTCCACCCCATCGGCCGTGTCGGAACTGCGGAAGAAATCGCCGACATTGTCGCCTTCCTCCTCTCCACCCAGGCCGGCTGGGTCACCGGGGCCATCTGGGACGCCGACGGCGGCGTGATGGCAGGCCGCAACTAGGAAGCCTGCGGGTGAGGTGCTGATGCTACTGATATGTGCCTCAGCATCATCGCTTCACCCGCAGTCGGTCCCTGGGCGATTGTGCTTAGCGTCGGAGCCGGAGGCGCGAGGTTAAGCAGGATCTTGAGACCTATCAAAGAAGCAGGCACGCTGTGCACGTTCCAACTACGAGGCCGAGAAAAACGCACACTCTCGTTGCGGAAACCGTCCTGTTGCTCAGATAAGGTCCGTGGGAAACTATGGGTATGCCTCTGATTGATTTGTCGCACCGGGTAGCTTTTACTTTTGACAACGAGAGCGAAGCGCGGGACTGCTACGGACGTCTGGAGGATGCTCTTCCGGATTTGACCGTTGAGCATCGGATGGGAAAAAACGTAGCCGAAGTCTGGATCGTCCGTTCCGACATGAACCGGGATTCGACAGGACCCCAGATACAAAGCCTCGCCGACGCAGCTATCCTGTTCGGCCCCGTCGATGTAGAGGCACGCGAAGTTATCAACAGCGAGATGGGTTGACCACGCGTTTTTAGCCCCTTCGGCTGTTATGCCGAACAAACCCCGACGGAACCGGCAGCGCGGCTACGGAAAGGCAGATATGCCCCTTGACGACGATAAGCTCGCCGGCTATCTCGGCGATCATCTGTTGGCCGCGGAATCGGGGGTGCGACTTTTCGAATCAGTGGAACACACCTGGAAGGAAACTTCCTACCAGTCCGTGTTCGAAGAGCTGCGCCGGGACATTGCAGCTGACCGGGATGATCTCGCCGGGTTGATGCAACGTCTTGGCTAGAACCTGGGCAAAGCCAAAATGGGTTTGGCATGGGTTGGTGCCCAGCTCAGCAAAGCCGGTCCGCTGAACCCGTTCCACAAAAGCGGTGGTATGGGGGGCAACTCGAACTCGAGGCCCTGCAGGCTGCCGTCCGCGGCAAAGAGGGCCTGTGGACGTCGTTGCTCGCGTTGTCCCGCTCCGATGAACGGCTCGATCCCGAGCACCCGGTCGTGATCGGTGGCCGCCGTTTCTTCCCCACCGATGTACGTCTTCGACTCGATCTGGTTGAGCAGCACCGCTTCCACGACGGGGTCATGTTCCTGCGGTACACCACCCACTGAAGGCTCCCGGCTGGAACCACTACCGGGCCGCTGCTGGACACCATTGGCTTGGAATAAGGGTAGGCCTCACAACGTGAGCGGCCGTTGGGACGCTTGTCACTGCACCCTTGAATCGCAAGCCCTCCGATGAACGCCCGAACTCCTCCGGCCAGCGGGCACCGCGGCGTTATGCAACCACACGATGCGCTTCAACTGGTTAGTCGATGTCTTTCGTGGTTTTGTTCTTGGCCTGCTGCTGGTGCTGTCGAAGCTTTTCCTCGGTATCCCTGCGCCGCTTCGCCACTATGCGCAGCTGATCAGTGGATAACGCTCCCGAATCGTGACTGTGCGCCCCGGGGCGGTGATCACGACCGGTTACCGGGACTGTCGGGCGTTCTCTTTCTTCGTTCATCCTCAATGATCCCACCAGGATCAGGCCAGAAAAAGAGCGTTCGGAACCCCACCACCACATTGCTGCCGGCGGGGCCTGCGCTCATCCTCCGCACCACCCCTGGTGCTGGTTCTGCCCTGCCAGGCAGGGCGGCTCACCCACAGGTGGACGGCTTTGAGCTCACTCCTTCGGGCTCCATCCGCCCACGGTAATAGTGGAAACTGATCGCGGGTCCGGTGTGGTCCTCCGCCCACATGACGTGGCCCTTGGGCTACTGTCCGTCATTTGACCTGTCCACCGGCCCCGCGATCGCTTCACGCGCCGGCGGGTATGGCCTGATAGCGCCTCTGTGTGTCAAGCGGCGGTCTTTTCGGCGTGGTGGTGGTCGTGGAGGATTTGTCGGTAGAGGACGTTGGAGAGGCGTCGTTTGAGTGCTCTGCGGGCTTCGCGGGGTGTTTTTCCTTCAGCGATTTTCTTCAGGTAGTAGTCCCGGCCTGGTCCGGGGTCGCGGCTTTGGCACACGGCCATGGTGTGCAGCACGGAGTTGAGTTGCCGGTTGCCTCCGGTGTTGAGTCGGTGCCGGTTGTGGTTGCCGCTGGAGGCCTCCAGGGGCGCGGTGCCGGTGTAGCTGGCGAAGTGTGAGGCGCTGGGGAATCGGGTGATGTCACCGACATGACCCAGGAGCTTTGCCGCCAGGACGACGCCGATACCGGGGATTTCCTGCAAGGTGGTGTTGGAAGCATCCAACGCAGTACGGGTCTGCGCTTCATTGCTTTTGATGGAGGAATCGATGCGTCGAAGATCAGCGAGCAGCTCTTTGGTGAGCTCACGCCGCACCGCGTCGGTAGCTGTTGCCGGCCTGATCGTACGCAGCGCCGCGGCGGCTTTGTCAGCGCTCAGGCCGGGTTCGACACCACCGGGTAGAAGTTCACGCAGGAGCCTGTGCAAGCGGTTGAGCAGCCGGGCACGTTCGTGGCCCAGATCCTCGCGGCGCTCGGCCAGCAGACGCAGGATCGTGCTCTGGTCCTCTGCTACGACGACGCGCAGACTCTCCTGCCGCAGCCCCGTCAGGGCGACCGCGAACGCGTCCGCAGGATCGCTTTTACGCCCGCCACCGGTGGAGAGGACCCTGACTTTCATGGCCAGCGTGGAGGGAACATCCACGACGGCCTCGCCATGGGCCACGAGGATCTGGGCGGTTCCTCGGCCCAGACCGTTGGCGCCTTCGATAGCGAATCTACGCTCGGGCCACTGCGCGGCCCAGCCCAGTAACTGTCTGGCAGTTCCTGCGTTGACGATGAAGCGGCGCACCGCGAGCCGGCAGCCCGAGGAATCGATGGCTGCTGCGGTGATGGAGGATTTGTGCGGGTCGATGCCGATGATGATCATGTTCGGGTCCTTACGCCGAGGTCGGTGATGGATCACCCGTAGCGGGCACCCTGACTTGAAGTGTTTGCATGCCTCTGTCGAGCCACGCCCCGGGCGGGTGTCAGCGGCGCGGCACGCTATCAGTGAGCCAACCCGAACAATACGGGCGGCAAGGAGCTTGCGGACCTGTGCCGGCTGACACCCTGGACGCTACAAGACTGCAGATCCTGCGGCATCCCACCATCAATGAACCAAGTCAGGAGCCTGACCAGATCCCCTTACCGTATTGCCTGCCCGTTCTGGCGCGTGGAGATTCACCTCCATCGAAAGGCAGACATGTCAGAGTCAGAAGCGCAGGCGCAGCGTGTTGTTGTCGGTGTCGACACGCACGCTGATACCCATCACGTCGCCGTCGTCACCGAGTACGGGAAACCGTTAGGTGATCGGGCGTTTCCGACGACGTCAGCGGGCTACTGGGAAGTCGTCGGCTTCATCACCGGCTTCGGTGTGGTCCTGCAAATCGGTATGGAAGGCACCGGCACCTACGGTGCCGCGCTAACAAGGGTTCTGCAGGGCGAAGGGATTCTCGTTATCGAGGTCAACCGGCCTGACCGGCAGCAGCGCCGACTCAAGGGTAAGACAGATCCCTTGGATGCCTATCGGGCGGCCCAGTCCGTCATCACAGGCAGGAGTACGGCACTTCCGAAAGCCAAGGACGGACCCGTTGAGTGCCTGCGCGTCCTACGGGCCTTACGGGTGTCCGCCGTGAAAGCCCGCAGCGCAGCAATCAACCAGATCAAGGGGCTGCTGGTCTCCGCACCAGAGACTTTGCGGTCCAAGTACCAAGGCATGACCACGGCGGTCATGATCGGCACCATGGCCCGATCTCGTCCGTCCGGACACTTAGCCTCGATCCACCGATGTTGATGGGTGACCGGCGTTCGTAGGGTTGCGGATGGGCGCGGCGGGAGTGGGCGTGGCGGAGCTGCGGGCCTTG
>NZ_JADOUV010000025.1:0-12420 GCF_015751715.1 Arthrobacter sp. CAN_A6 | reverse complement strand
GACTGGACATGATTACTGGATTCCTGATTCTCGCCCCACGCGATCAAACGGACTTGCTACGAGCCCCTGGTACCGTTCCAGCCTGACACGTAGGGGATTCGACGCGTGTGAGTGCCATAGTAGTGACATAAAGACGCCATAAAGCGTCATTGCCGGCTCGCCAGCTTGGCGGGAAATTGAGGCGAAACTCGAGGGCTGCGCTGGGGACTTTCCGCTTGAGGTCTTGTGTTTTGAGGTGCTGTTTTGGTCGAGCAGTTGTCCAACAGCCTGTTGGACAACTGCTGCTCCTGATGCCACGGGCCGTGGCGCAATCGAGCTGATAGCAGTGCGGTCAATTTGATCGTGGGGCTAGTCGTTCCGCCACTGCAGCCCGAGAAGGCGAAACGCCTTCATAAGTTCTGGTTCGTCGCCCTCAAAACTTCTGTGGGTTGTACCTATAACTCGGGGGGAGACCTGTGGATCACCTGGACGCTCGAAAACAGCCCATAGGGTTAGGTCGTCCCCGTGGCGGGAAGTAAAAGTGACACCGTCAAAGTCAGTGGTCTCGTAGAGCCACGTTGCGACGCTCTGCGTTAGTCGTCGTGGCCGGGCATCCTTCAACGCCGCGGCATCAAAGTCGGTCAGCCCCAACGTGAGGGCCAAGCCGATGAAGTGCGGATACAGTGCCGCGACACTGGCGGATGCGGTCACCGCACAGAACTGGCCGCGCAGTGTTCCCGAAGCGACTTCACGCGGATCAAGCCATTCCCGCGGTACCAGGCCGGGGGAGAGGGTCGGGTGCAGGTCCCGGTCTGCTTCGTCCTCGACGATGTCGTCGAGTGCCTGTGCGAGGCGCGGATCTCTCCGGAAACCCGCGAGGACCTCGAGCAGGCATGCGAGGAGGCTCGAGCCGGCATAGATGGTGCGGAAGGTCCCGTCGACGTCGTCCCACCGGCCCGGGAACCGACCGTTAGTCGCCCACTCCCAACCGCTCCACGCCCATGGATCGGGCCGAAAGCCTATACGCCACACTGTCTGCGAGGCGGTGGCCTCGGACAATGTTCGGGGGGTCACTGATTAGCCTGCTGCGGCGAAGGCCCGGGCGGCTGCCAGAACCGACGGACCTGCGTCCTCAAGTTGTCCTTCGCGTAATAGCCGCGCGGGGGGCACGTCGTCGAGCTGCGGGTTCATTCCCATGAACCAGGCTTGAACGACGGGAGCGGCATCGCGTTCATGGATCAGCGCTGCCACGTGATAGGCGCTGCGAAGGCGGTGCATAACATCCATCGATGGTCTTCGCTCACCCTCAGCCCACTGGCGCACGGCCCGGGTTTCCTTCACCGAGCCCAGATACGCCACCAGTTTGGCGCCCAACAGATCCCGCAGCTCACGCACCAGCTCATCGTCCGGAAGACGAATGGAATCCCTATGAGCCCTGAGATCTGAGCGTGCTCCTGCTACAGCTGTCATGAATCCATGATCCCATAGAAGGCCTATCCAATCTACAATTTGAGCACACCAACAATCACACCTGAAATCACCGATATCCTCTGTTATGTAAGGTAGCGGTTCGGAAAGGGGTCAGGGACCTCTCCTATCCGGTGCTCTCCGAGCTGATCTGGCCGAAGGTTGCGGCATGTTCGTCCGCCGCCGGCAGGGCCCGTTGTACGTTGCTGCATTGATATAGCAGCGCGTCGCTTTGGTCTGGATCCTGTCATGGGAATCAAGTTTGCGAACGCCGCCGGTGAGTGGATCTATCCGCTCCCGCCACACCAAGACGAAGCGGAAGACTGACGGGCGAGGGGCGAGCATACAAAGGGGGCGACCATATGGTCGCCCCCTTTCTGCATTTGGCTCCGCGCACCATGATTTAGCCCAGGCCGAAGTCCCTTTCCTTCACGCGCTCTGGTTCAGATGAGTCCCGGCGACGGGACGGGCGATGCTTGGCCCTCACCGCTGCTGAGGGTGGTGTGCCGTTGCTAAGGTCGGCAGCCAGCACTGCGGCTACTCCTTCTCTGCCGACCTCTGTCGTTCCAGCCCGCTCCATTAGATAGTCCGCGAGCCGCGCCCTGCGATCGCCGGAGTCCCAGTGCTCCTCAGCGCTGGCAGCTGCGTTCTGTGTGTCGACGTCGTTCTGCAAATTCCCGGTAACAACGGCCGCTGACTGCCGTTCAGCTTCTGCATGGTCACGCTGCGCGTCCCGGTCCGCTCTGGTCCGCTCCCCATCTGTCGTGCCACTGTGCTCGGTGGTCCCTCGAGACGAGAGCCCGTGCTCATCGAGGTAATCCTCGGGGGTCAGGTCGTATCGTGTCTTGATTTCTTCGTGCATGTGTTCGCGGGACAGGCGAGCCATGTCATCGAAGGGTTCCCATTGCTGCGCCAGGGCGTACTGTGATGCGACGTCCTCGGGCTTTGCTGACTCCCAGAACTGCGGTTGATAGACGGCACCGAGCTGCGTGCGCATCACGGCGCGCTCGGCCTCGAAACGTTCCTCGAGCTGGCGTCGCTGCGCTTCCTGCGCCCGCAGGATCTGCTCATTGCGCTCCGCTCGCTGACGGGCGAGCATTTCACCGAGGCGACCGGCAACAGCCAACGCGGACTGCAGTTGAGGCCGAAAGAGACCCTCGGCTCCGTCAGGTGTGTCGTGATTCATTCGCTATCTCCCTATCCCTTGGTCCGGCATATGCAGCTCTGTCTCGTAGTCCTGTGTGCGCCTCTGCGTCCTCTGCGACGGTTTCGCTTCCGAGAGCGCCGGCAATGCCTTCCGCTGCACGCCTGCTGCGGTCTCAGGTGCTGGGAGTCGTGGTTCGGGAACATCGGGAAGCGGTGCTCCCACGATGCTCAGGTGCTCCGTTACTGTCTCGTTGAGCAGGCGCGCTTCACGGAGGTCGTTGTTGCTGCGCTGCATGTCGTGGAGCGCGCGGATTGTGCGCAGCATTTGCTGCATGATGAGCGTCTGCGCGACCGGTGACGGTGCGGTGGCGGCCGCGAGGAGGAACGATGTGGTGCCGGCCATCCGTAGTCCTGGCTTCACAGGTTCGCTGATGGTGATCCCTGATCGGTGAGCGGACCGCGCAAGGACACGTGAAGCGTGCGCGAGGGGCCCTGGCTCTGCTTCTGTGGCTTTCGACCAGGCACCGAAGACTCCGGAGGCTTCACGGGCGACATGCGCCCACGTCTGGTGATCGTCCACTGCTACTGACGACATGACGCGCCGGGCCTTGGCCATGTCGAGTGCGAGCTTCCTGGTCGCGACCTCATCGACGGCCAAACCTCCGACCATCGACGCGCGAGTGCCACGCTTCATGTCCGGACCTTGCCTGTGCACAATTCTTTGCTGGCGCTTCGCTGCCCACCATTCCTCGGCTGCTTCCTGGGATGCTTCGGGGGTGTCAGTCCAGGCTGTGCGCAGCGCTGGGAGGGTGAGGTCTTTGGCGAGTTTTCCGCCGCCGAACCAGACCGGGTCCATGCCCCTGGGTGGTCGCTCGGCTACCGAGTAGCCCGTGACGACTGAGCGGCCGCCGTCCGCGAAACGCGCACTGATCAACAGTTCCTGGCGTCGTAGCCGGCGCACGAACTCAGCTTCCGACAGGGACGCGACCGCGCTGGAGCGGACGGTCCGCTCGAGGCGGTGACGTGCCGGTTCCTTTGTGCTTCCAACTTGGCGGTCTGCCAGTTGCTCGGCCGGCTTCAGTCCTCGCTCGGAATGCTGACCGAGCTCCATGAGGCCAAACTGCTTTTCGAGGCTGCGGGCTGCTGTCTGTGCCTTGGGGAAGTCCGACCAGTCACTCCATTTGGTCCCGTCCTCACGGACGCGCGAGGCAACGATGTGAATGTGGTCATTGCCCGCAATACTTGTGCCGTGGTGCACGGCGACCCACTGGCAGGGCGCCTTGCCTCCGGCATCGGTGAAGCCCATGTCCTCCATGAACTTCTCAGCCATGTCCGCCCATTCACGGTCGCTCACGGGCCGCTCGTCGGCGCGCAGCGACAGTGAACAGTGCCAGACGTGCTGGTCCATCTCGACGTCATTAATGCGTTTATTGAGGTCCACTTCCTGCGCAACCAGGACGGCGGACTGATCGTTGAGCTGGGCATCATCGAACCAAGACATAATGACCGGGCTACCCGCGACCAGGTGCGGATCGGTGTGCTCATTGCGCTTCCCCGGTCCAACGAGATACTTCATCAGACCGACGGTGCGAGAGCCCTTCGTGATGTTCGGAATCACGGCTTCAACTCGTACATCTTCGCTTCGATCTGGCGCATCAGCACGCGGGCGTCCTGTACGGCAGCCAGGGCTTCGTCCTTGACCTCGCCTGTGGCGTTCGCGTGGCGCGCCAGCTGGTTCATGTTGTTGGCCGCCGCGCCAATCAACCGGCGGATGGTCAGCAGGGTCACGACCTCCTGCTTCCGCACGGTCAGCACGGCCGGGTCTCCGGAACCGAGGGCGGCATCCACGAGGATCGCGGACGGCGACAACCCGGTCTGAGCCTCCAGCCGCAGCAGCTGCGCACGCTCCATCTCGGACATTGAAACCCGCACGTACACGGTCTTTCCTTCGATGCGCTTGCGCCGGGAAGACCACACGTGCCGGCGTCCGGTACCGGATGCCCGCTCTGAAGGAGTTGCAGTTGGTTCCTGATCGTGGCTCTCGCTCCCCTGCTCAGTCACGGCTCGTACTCCCCCGCCCTTGATCCTCTGGCCCAGCGCAGCGCCCCTCCAGCGGAGGCCCCACATCCCCAGTGTGCCATCGCTCAGCCGCAGGCGCCAGCGGCGAACCGCGTTTATGGCACATAAACGCATAGCTTGCTCCGCAGGTGTGTGGGAAGTCTGTTGATTGGCGGTTTGTGCCGGGTGGGGTGTTCGAGGTTTCGGCAGACGCTTCGCGTCCGGATTGACCGACCGGCTGCGCCGTTCCGTTTCGGCTGGTGAATGTACTGTCCGCCCTTCTCTTGCTCCGCAGGTGTGTGGGAAGTCTGTTGATTGGCGGTCTGTGCCGGGTGGGGTGTTCGAGGTTTCGGCAGACGCTTCGCGTCTGGATTGACCGACCGGCTGCGCCGTTCCGTTTCGGCTGGTGAATGTACTGTCCGCCCTTCTCTTGGCAAGTCTCCGAAGCCGGCTTTCGCGGCATATCCTCGCTCCGCTCCGGTATTCCACGGTCCGACCTCTCCAACGTGCCAATTCACTTCGCGTCCAAGTGATGACGGCGTTGCCGAAAGGAACGGGTGCAAAGATGAAAGCGGGGACCGAGGTGGGCGCGATGATGTCACCGAAGGACGTGGCTGGGATGTACGGCGTGACAAGTACCGAGCTTGCCCGGTGGCGACGTACCGGCGACGGTCCTGCCTTCTTCGTGCTCGGACGGAATACGGTCCGGTACGACGCCGATGATGTTGCGGAATGGTTCAACGACGTCTTGAACGCACACCTTCATGACTACCCAGCCGGACGCTGAGAGTAGCTACTCATGACGAGTGTCCACGCACGGCGATAGGGTGAAGAGCATGACTACCATCGACCTCGAAACCACCAAAGACCAGGCACGCAAACTCCTCGACTCGCGTATCGAATCCGTCACCAACCTGGTGATCGCACGCAAGCGAGTCGACGAGCTGCGCGAACAACTCGCCACCGCCCAACGCGAGGACAAGAAGGCATACGTCCGCGCCACCAAAGACGGCTGGAGCGAGGACGAACTGAAGAAGCTCGGGCTCGAAGCCGGCGGAGTGGCCAAGCGTCGGTCGCGGCGAGCCAATGCCGATTCCGGCATCGCTGAGGGACCCGCCGAAGCCACCACGACGAACTGACCCGTAGACGATAGGAAGAGGGAAGGCTCCTACCGTAGGTAGGAACCTTCCCTCTGTCATTCACTGGCCGATTAGAGTTCCATCCCTTGGTCCCGGTCTCGATCCGGGTCAACGTCCGGGGTCTGATCAGCCTCACGCGAACGGCCCGTTGGATCAGGCGCTTTGCCTGGCTTCGGAGGATTAGGGAAGCTCGATCGCATGTGTCGCTTCAACTCGTCCAGCTCGGGCGTGAGGGACGTTTGTGCGCCGTCCTCACCCCTCATCTCACGATTGACTCGCTCAACATCCCACTTAGCCTTGTCGAGTGCGTCCGTGTACTTGAACGGTTGATTCAAAGCGGTCGCTGCATCCCGGTATTCCTGACGTGCTTCCTCCAACTGTCGCTCTCGCTTCCCCACCTCATCCGGTAGACGCGTGACTTGATTCTCCAAACGTTGGATAACACCCACGGTTGGGAAGAGTACGTCGTTACGTTTAAGTTCCACGGCTACACCCGGCGCCCCCTCGATCTGCATCTCTACGCGCGAGGCTCCTATCTCGACCATGTTCGCTTGACCCTGAACGAATCGAACGTCGTGGCCACCGATGGAAGCCATCACCCCAAGGTCCTTCGAACCGGCAATGGGTGGTCGGCCGGCGGCATTGGTGCTGGCCCATCCGCGCAGCGCATCCACCGCGTCGGTGCGCTTGTCGAAAGTGCGCCCGTTCATGGTCATGCGGAATGCATCCGCACCGACGTCGGGCGTGGTGCGTGCAGCTGCTTCCTTCAGCGCCGGCAGCTCCGTCGCCAGAACCTTGCCCCTGACGAGCGCCCCTTCTTTGCGGCGAGAAAGGGCTGCCTGGTTGCGGTGCCACCCTCGTTCGAGACGGTGCAACCGGGTCAGTTCCTGATCGGCTTTCGACTTCTCCAAGATGAGCGGGTTGCCGCTGGAGATGGCTTTGACCTCTGCGAAGGACAGTGTGTTGTCCCCTATGTCCTCGATCTCGCGGACATCGAGTCTCCCGCGCATGATCTGGTCGATGAACTTGCTCTTGCGCTCCAACGTCTGCCACATGAAGGTGTCGAACGAACCCTTGGTCACGACCTGCGAGATAGCGACCTCGGGGTTCTGGTTACCCTGCCGAATGATGCGCCCGTGACGCTGCGAAACATCAGCCGGCCGCCAGGGCGCGTCAAGGTCGACCAGGTGCACTGCACGGGCCTGGATGTTCGTGCCAACGCCCATCTTCTGCGTTGACCCGACGAGCACTGCGACGTCGCCGGTACGGCAGGCCGCGAACAGCCGGCCCTTCTCGGCATCGTTCTTCGCCTCGTGCATGAACCGGACTTTGCTCTCGGGCACCCCGTGTTGCACCAAGTCCTCCCGCAGCTGCTCGTACACGTTCCACTTGTTCGAAGGTGTACCAAGGTCACAGAACACGATCTGCAACGCACCCGGGTTCGGGTGCGGATCCCCCGACTCGGGGTCCTCATAGATGCGGTCCTTGTTCTCCTCGTACACCTTCGCCAACAAGTCCGCTGTGGCGCTGATCTTCGTCTCCCCGACCATGGCGTCCAGGTCCGGGTCAACCAGCCGCATGTCCAGTGCAGCCTTCCGACCATCACTGGAAATCTTCAGCATGTTGTCCTCGGTCGGATCAACCATGCGGGCCTGGATCTTCTCGGCGCGCTCCGCGATGTCCGCGATGTACTCCTCGAGCTCGATGGTCGGCTCCACAGCAATCATGCGCGGCAGGCGTCGGCCGTCCTCACGTTCCTCAATATCGGGAACCGGAAGCTTCAACATCTCAGCGGTCTTCACATCCGCGAACGTGTGGAACATCTTCAGCAGCTCCGGCACGTTCTGGAACTTCGAGAAACGTTCCTTCATCTTGATACTGTCACCGCCGGCAACGGTCATCTCCATCTCGGAGACCACCTGACCGAACGTCGCAGCCCACGTATCAAAATCGTGGATGCCAGCCTGCTCCAGCAGGTCCGGGCGCAGGTACCGCTGCATCACGTACATCTCCGTGACACTGTTGGCGATCGGCGTCGCCGTCGCACCGGTCATCACGCGATCGCCATGAACACTGCGCAGGTACTCGACCTTCGCGTGAAGGTCCGATGCACGCTTGGAACCGTCGATCGCAGCGTCCTGAATATTCGAGGCAGTCGAGAGGTTCTTGAAGTCGTGCAGCTCGTCCACGAAAAGGTAGTCGATGCCGGTCTGCTCAAACGTGATTCCCGGATCAGCGGGAGTCTCAAGGAGCCGCTTGATCTTCTCCTCATCGGACTGCAGGCGCGCCTCAAGCTTCTTGACGCTCATCGCCTTGCCGCCGTTTTCGATAGCCCGTTCCTTGGCGGCCAGGATTTCCTGGCGCTTCCGATCGACCTCGCGGGTGAGGTACTCAGCCTCGGACTCCGCAGAGAGCGGAATGCGCTCGAACGCGGTGCGGGTCATGATGACCGCGTCCCAGTCGTTCGCGGCCGCGCGGGCGACGAACTGCCGGCGCTTGTCACCGGCCAGGTCAGCCGATGACGCGGCGAGGATCTGCGCCTGCGGGTAAAGCTGCAACCACTCACGGGCGAACTGATCAAGCATGTGATTCGGCACGACGACCGCTGGCTTGCGTGCCATGCCGAGCCGGCGAAGCTCCATGGAACCCATGACCATCTCAGCTGTCTTACCGGCACCCACTTCGTGGAAGAGCCCTACGGACGGCTCGGAAATCATGCGTGCCACAGCGGCACGCTGATGCGGGCGCGGGGTCCAGCCCTTCAGCAACCCGGGCAGGGAGAGGCGTTCACCTTCGACCGTGTAGTCACGCAGCACGAGGGAATTGAACCGGCGGTTGTACTCATCGGTAAGAGCGATAGCGCGGTCCGGGTCCTCCCACACCCACTCCCCAAACCGGTCCTGCATCAGCTGGGCTTTCTCCTGCGCCGATGCTGTCTCGACAGGGTTGAGGATGCGGCGCTGGCTCTGGGGATCGGGGTCGGGGTCGGTGACCTGCACCCGCTTCTGCTCGAGCAGGTTCTTGAAGATCTCACCGGCCGGCATCCGCTCAGTGCCCCAGTCATTGCGGGCCGTGAAGCTGTACCTATTCGCCTGCACATCCCAGTTCGCGCCGGTCACCCGGTCCACGCGCGCCTGTCGGTCACGGGTGATCGTTTGGAGGAACTCCTGGTGTATCTCGGCCGAGATCCAAATGGACCCGATGCGGGCCTCAATTTCGTCCGCACCCAACGGCAGCGGCATAGCTGCCTTCAGGTCTTCGACGTTACGGGAGAACCGTTCGTCCTCAGCTGCCGCAACTGTGGCTGCGTCAAGTTTCTCGCGGATGTTGCCGCTGAGATACTCAGCACGTGTCTCCATGACCCCGGGCTCGCCGGGAATGTCGTAGACCAGCTCCCCCAGTGCATCCCTCGCTGCATCTGGTTCAACACCCAGCAGTTGGGCTATCTCGGTGAGGTCGACCTCGCCCCTCGTATCGAGGGTGACCGCAAGGGCCTCTGCTGGCGTATCCACGCCACGGATGGGCTGGCGCGGCTGGACCTGGCGCCCACGCTGCAACGCTGCCGGGGATGCCGTCTGACTGGCCTCATCGAAGCGCTCCAAGGCAGGGACGATCGGCCCGAAAGGGTCGTTGCGCAGCAACGCCACCGCCTTCGGCGTCACCCTGGCCATGATGTCCTCGCCCGCCTCAGTGAACTTCCCAGTGCGGCGCTCGGAGAACCGGTTGATCGGTCCGTAGGTGTCAACGTAGGTGCGGTACGACTCACGCAGACTGTCCCTCTCAGCCTCCAGCTCCGGGGTGTCCTCGACGTTGCTCGCCTCAAGCGAGAGCACGGAACGAGCGAGGTCGCGCAGAAGCAACAGGGAACGTAGTTCGCGGGCTTGCGTGCCGGGCACCTTGAGCGAGGCGAGTGAGCCGTCGAGGTCCACCTGCGTGAAGGTTCCGTCCGGTTCGGCGGTGATGTGTCCGACCTGCAAGTTACTGCCCGCCAGCACGATGGCCGCAGACTCGATAACCTGCCCCGCCTGACGCTCCGTCACTCCACTGCCGGCATCAACGGCTACCTGTGCGATGTCCTGCAGCTGACCGTGAAGCTGCTCCGGAACGGAGCGCAGGTCCTCGCTGCGGACAGTGAGAGTCGCAGAGCCGTACATGCCGTTACCCACCACGGGCTCACCCAGCACGCGCTGCGGATTCTCGATGAAATAGGCGTTCATGCGGGCGATGTCCTGGCCAGAATCCTGCCCGGCGTCGTCCCCTACCGAGATGGCACGGGATTCCAGCCACTGCGAGCTGAGCGCTTCCTCGCCCGGGAGTCGCTTGCGGAAGATCAGGACATCGGTCAACGCATCAGTACCGGCGGCCCGGCGGTGCGCACCCGTGGGCAGCCGGACGGCACCGAGCAAGTCGGCCGTCTCGTAGATTTCACGGCGAGCTGCCGGGTTCTGCGCATCCATGGTGAACGCTGAGGAAATGACACCGACGACACCGCCGGGCCGGGTGAGGGCAAGGGATTTGATGATGAAGTGGTTGTGCATCGAGTGATTGCCCGTGTTATGTCGCGGGTCATGCAGCCTGGTCCTGGCGAACGGGACGTTACCGACGGCGGCGTCGAAGTACCCGCCGGGAAGACGCGTGTCAGCGAAGGACTCGGCGCGAATGTCAGCGTCCGGGTACAGCGCCTGGGAAATGCCGGCGGTGATCGGGTCCAGCTCCACACCGGTCATGGTCGCAGGTTCGGGGGCGAGCCCGATGAAGGTTCCGGCACCGGATCCCGGTTCCAGGACGCGGCCGCCGTCGAAACCGAGCGTGTTGAGGGTCTGCCAGATTTCCGTGGCGAGGGAAGGATCGGTGTAGTGCGCGTTGATGACAGTACGGTTCGCGGCCCGGTACTCGTCCTCGCTCAGCAGCTCGCGTAGCTCAACCCGGTCCGCCTCGTACTCAGCACGGCTCTCATCGAAAACCTCGGCAACACCGGTAGCTCCCCAACTCCCCCACCGGGCCAACACATCGCGTTCTGCTGCGGTGGCCGCACGGTCCTGCTCCTGCAGCTCACGCAGGACCCGCAACGCAGCGACATTCGCTTGGAAGCGCGCACGCGCCCCTGACGGGGCTAGATCGTCCTGCCGCGCAGGAATGAATCGGTGATCGGGTACAGCAGGGGCTACTGGCGCTGGTTGTCCCGGTCCAGTTCCTCGGCCCTCAGATTCTCCAAGTCCTCCTGATACCCGTGGTTGAACGATTGGATTATCTCGTGCATCAGACGCGTCGACTCCGGCATCTCCTCGTCCGAGTCGTCGCCCTCCGTCTCCGTCTCGTCCGGTGTCAGCATCTCGACTCGGACTATCTCCTCGGCCTGCATCCTCGAGGCGTTCAGCCGGCCCACCTTCTCCAGGTACATCTCGCCCTCCGGGTCCGGGCCCGCGATCTGGTACTGCAGCTCCCCTACCTGGCGCATCGCTTCCTCGCCCAGCTTCCGGAACCACTCCTCCGGGTCCGGAATCAGGGCGTACTGCGACGGCGCGGTCATCTTCCATGTCTCCTGCGCGAACTTGCCGTACTTGTTCATCGAGAACCTCCTCTGGTGGTGCGAAAAGAAATGCGTCGAGACTTGCTTGACCATCAATCTGGTTGCGCTTGCTTGATCGCGCCATCGGACGTCCCCCTGATGCCGGTAGAAATACTGCTTCCACCGTACCCAGCACCCGCGAGACCGTCTGTGCGCAGCGCGCGAATGATGGTCGACCGATGTACTTTGAACTTCTTTGCGATCGACTCGACCGTCTGCTTTTCCTGGTCCCGGAGTCTGCGGGCCTCCACGACGTCGTGCGGCTGCAGCCGTGGCGGCCGGCCACCCTTTCCCGCGGCGACAGCGAGGCCGGCCTTGGTCCGCTCCCGGATCAGCTCACGCTCCATCTCCGCGACGCTCGCGATGATGTTGAACATCAGCCGCCCCGATGGGGTCGTCGTGTCGATGCCCTCGGACAGAGACCGGAACCTCACGCCGCGTTCGTGCAGGGCGTCCAGCAGGTCCACGAGCCCGCGCACTGTGCGTCCAAGGCGGTCAAGTTTGGTCACCACGAGAGTGTTGCCAGGCTGCAACGCGTGTAGGCACACCTCCAGCTGCGGGCGGGCCATCGTCGCACCGGACCGACCATGGTCGGCGTAAATGTCGTAGCAGCCAGCGTCGACCAGCTGTTGACGCTGTGCCTCAAAGTTCTGATCAACCGTTGATACTCGCGCGTACCCGAGCATCACACCCTCAGGCACCGACCTCGGTTCCTCGACACCCTCAAGGCGTCCCGGTCGATCCATGTCGTCCTCCCCCAGTCCCGAGGGTCGCAGAATCCGACTCACCCTCGCGTTACGACAATACATGTTTCGCACTTGGTTTGTGATCCAAGTGGACGGCGTTTTCGCATGTCTCTGTTGTTGTCGTTTTTCGAAGTCGTTTGCACGGAATGTCCGAAGCCGTCTGCACTCAGCCCCAAATGCGGAGTGCCGTACGCGCAGGTTGAAAGCTGACGTGACTCCAACGGGACTGCCCAGACTTTGGTTGACACGGGGGGTGGGTGGTCTCTAGGCCGCGTGTGCGGCTAAGTAGATTGTCTCAAACTCGACCGGAGTGAGC
>NZ_JADOUV010000024.1:0-14231 GCF_015751715.1 Arthrobacter sp. CAN_A6 | reverse complement strand
GAACTCTTTCGGATATGCCTTTGCCATAATTGACATCCTTCCAGTGAGAACAAATCCTCACAGGTCAGGTGTCAACCAAACCCTGGGCAGTCCCGATCGTCCTACGACTACAGCTACAGTCAGCAAAATGCCTCTGAAAACATCACGCCCACGCCCGCCAAAGGGCGTTCTAATCTTCCAGCTGGTACTAGCAGTAGTTCTTATCTATCTAGCCGTAGTTGCAGTGACGGAGGACAGAGGGCCACTTCCACCCTTCATGGACGTCGTCTTCTTCGTCCTCGCGGTAGGCCTACTGCTCGCAGCCTTGTGGAACTTGTATCAGCACAGACGCAGGTTCCGTACTCCTCCCACGGACACTGACGGTCACTAGAGGATCCTGCAGCGTGCTTACTATGAGATGAGTACGATCAGCGCATGACTAGCCTCGGGCTTTCATGAGGGCGGCCCGGCGGTGCGTGTTTAATAGCTGAAAGGTGCTCCTGACGTGGGAAAATGTTGTTACCACACAGCAATTTCGAGCACGTCGAGGGAGCACCTTCCAGGTGAGCAACACTACCGGTTTCTACCCGTCCGTCCGCTTCGATTCGGCAGGTGCCGGGTTGGTTTCCCAGGCGGGCGGGTTGATCCTCACGGACACGGTCCGGGCCTCCGGTCTCGGCGCCGGACTCACCGACGCGCTATCGCCGTGGCGTAAGCCGTTCGCGGTGCACGACCCGGCCAAGATCCTCACCGATCTGGCGCTGTCTCTGGCCACCGGCGGCGACTGCCTCGCGGACGTGGACCGGCTTCGTGCCCAGCCGCAGGTTTACGGGAGTGTCGCTTCGGATCCGACGGTCAGCCGGTTGATCACGGCCCTGTCCACCACTGCCCCGGCGAAGGCGTTGGCGGCGATCAACATGGCCCGCGCCGCAGCTCGCGCCCATGTTTGGGCGGCAGCCGGGGAGCACTCGCCGCTGCACGGAGTCAGCAAAGATGCGCCGTTGGTCGTGGACTTGGATGCGACCCTGTTGACCTCGCACTCGGAGAAAGAAGACGCCCGTCCGACGTGGAAGAAAGGGTACGGGTTTCACCCACTGGCGGCATTCGTGGATCACGGTGCCGACGGGACAGGGGAACCCCTGGCGGTCCTGCTGCGGCCCGGGAATGCTGGCTCGAACACCGCTGCGGATCACATCGAGGTCACACGCGACGCGCTCAAGCAGTTACCGAGAGGCTATCGGTCGGGTCGGAGGGTGATGATCCGCACCGATTCCGCCGGCGGGACGCACGGATTCCTGGACTGGCTCACCGTCAAGCACCGGAACCTGGGCTACTCGGTCGGGTTCCCCATCCACGGCGCAGTCGAAGCAGCCCTACCCCTGGTCCCGAAGAACGCGTGGACCCGGGCCTACAACAGTGACGGGATCGAACGCGACGGTGCCTGGGTCTCCGACCTCACCGGGATGCTGGAGTTGTCATCCTGGCCTGCCGGGATGCGCGTCATCGTCCGTAAAGAAGTCCCTCACGTCGGAGCTCAGCTGAGGATCACCGACGTCGATGGGATGCGCTATACCGCGCTGGCCACCAACCAGGAGCACGGGCAACTGGCGGACCTGGAAGTCCGGCACCGGTTACGTGCCCACTGCGAGGACCGGATCCGTAACGCCAAGGACACCGGGCTGGCGAATCTGCCCTTGCACTCATTTGCGGCGAACACGCTTTGGTGCCACCTGGTGATGCTCGCCTCCGAACTCATGGCCTGGGCTCAGATGCTCGCGCTCCACGGCACGAAAGCCAGACAGTGGGAACCGAAAAGACTCCGGGCGAGGATCTTCGAAATCGCCGGCAGGATAAGCTCCCACGCCCGAAGGCTGACCGTTCACCTCGCATCCGCCGCACCCGAGACCGGACTGCTCCTCAAAGCCCTCACACGCCTCAACACCCTTACCCCGCCATAAAAGTTACGAGGAGCACATCATGACCCGATCAGGAGAACCAGCCGCTCTGTGATGGACGTGGAACCATCACCGACAACCGCCAACGGTCAGCGGCAACACTGTCGTACCCACATGCCACAATCGACACCGTCAGGCAGCCAGTAAGCCCCGACCACACCGGGAACCACGCCTGATGAAAGATCGAGGCTAGCGCCGAGAACGTGCCGCCGACCTACCCGGAATTCAGTGATGAGGGCGATCGGAATCCTGTCCGTCTTCCACTGACAGAGGCCTCCGAGCAGTGGGAGGTAGACACCGTTCAAGCTGTGGAGTCGATGGAACCGGAGGAACCATGGAGTTTAGGCAAGCCGACATCTGAACCAGACGAAAAATAGACACCACCACCCTCCTTCTACCGCCGGCACTGCCTAACTCATTAGCAGCATCCCAATGCGGACGTTGGTCGGCCGTCAAACGCTGCGGAAACCACGCCACTCATCACTGCGAGTCACAGCCCAATACGCTCCACGAAACAGCGGCCGGGCTGCACGAAGCGTTCCAGTAGCGGATCGGTAAGTGGGACAGTGGGCCACGATGGCTAGAGCATTCTGGTTGGTCAGTCGAAGTTAGGCTTCGAATATGCCGGGTCCCTTTGAAGAGTTTGTTCAAGCTGCGGAGCTGGCTGTGTTTGAGCGTAAGTCGTTATCGCTTGATGCGGCGGCGGCCGCAGGTTTGCCCGGCCGGTTCGAATCATTCCGTATGGGTGGACTGCGGGTGAGCATGGCAACGGCCAATCAATACGGCTTTCTCAACACTGTCGAAGGCCTGAACGAACAGTCTGTCGAGGTTCTGCCCGACGTACTCAGAAGATTCCCGGACCCGCACCAGGCAACGGTTGTCGCAACATCGCCGTCGCAGAGCCTCATTGACCGATTGCTGGGCAACGGTTACGAGCTAGCACCCGTGCGACCGATTGCCTACCTGCGCCCAAGCACGACGATCCAACCGGACGGCACAGGCGCTGACGAGTGGCAGATACACGAAGTCTCCACCACACGGGATGCAAAACTCTTCACGAACCTTCTCGACGCCGGCTACACCGCAACGAGCGACGTAAGGGCGTTAATCCGAGCCGAACACGCCCTTCCGGTGCTTCGTCGATTCATCGCTTTCCGCAACGGTCAGCCTCTCGCTGCGGCGGCCATGTCCCTGCACCCCACCGGCGCAGTACTCGGCGGGGCGTCCACCCTCCCCGCGGCGCGAGGCACTGGAGCCCAAAGTGCCCTCCTCAGACACCGGCTTCGATTGGCAAGGACTCTCGGCGCCCCCTTGTCGGCGGCCACCGCAGCTCCCGGATCACCAAGTGTTCGAAACCTAGCCAAGCTGGGATTTACCATCGTCGAACGGACAGCCTGGCGCGTTGATCGCGGGAACTAGGCGTGAGAATGTCGCGGTGACCCTGAGAGGAAGCGGTCTTTTATGCCGATCGGCTTACGGACGGTGCGCGGCGACCGCCGGCCCGTAGGGTGTGGTCATGGCAGCACGCATAGATGAAGCCCGAAGTGTCTCTTCGATGCTTGCCGGGCTGGATGATGCGGGTATCCGGACACTCATTGCTACTGCTGCTCCAATTGGCATCGGCATTGGGGGAACAACCAGCACAGTCGCCATCGGCGGAAGGACTGTTTTCGTGAAGCAGCTTCCATTGACGAGCATCGAGGAAGCGGAGCCGACCGCCACGACGAGTCGACTTCAGCTCCCCTTTGTCTCCCACTACGGGATAGGAAGCCCTACCCACGCGGTCGGACGAGAACTAGCCGCACATCAACTGACATCCCAGTGGGTCCACACGGAAGCTGCCGATTTCTTTCCGCTGCTACTCGGCTGGCGAGTCGTTGATGTGAAGTGCGAGGCAGACCTCCGCGAGTTCGACGGCCCTGCTCCTCCCCGCCAGTGGGGATCACACTGGCCTCAGGTCCAAATCAAGCTCGCTGCGATGAAGGACGCCTCCAAGAGCATGGTGCTCTTCCTCGAGTACGTGCCCGAGACGCTGGGCGGCTGGGTTCGCACGAGTATCGCCGAGGGCAGGGGCGCGACCATCTTTCCTGACGCGGTCGACCAGCTCCTCGAGGCCACCGCATGGATGAACAAGCACGGATTCCAGCACTTCGATGTGCACCCGGGGAACATCCTCATCCGCGACGGCAGACTGCTTTTCACAGACTTCGGTTTGGCGCTTCACCATGAGTTCGACCTCACCGCGGAGGAAAAAACGTCCATGCCCACGCATGACGGCTTCGACCGTGACACTGCCCTGATGCACCTGTTTCACTGGACGCTCTTCGAACTCGGCTATACCTCCGGCCCGCAGCGCCTGGAGCTATTGCGCGCTGCCGCCGCTGACCCCACCACGCCAGCGCTGGATCCAGTTCGTGCGGCACTCGGCGACGGCACGGATCTGATTGCACAACACGCGAGTGTCGTTATCTACATAACTGAGATGTTCGCCGCCCTCATGCGGGATGCGTTCGCCACGCAATACCGACACCCATAGGACCTTAGAACCAAAAGGATCAACCGTCCCGCAAAACGATCGGCTTGCGGGCGCCGAACTTCACGGTCTACCCGGGCTACATGTGATGACCCACAAAGAGCAAGGCCCGCAACGGGCGGGCGAGTAGCAGCGACCTCCCGGTTGCGGAGTTTTCGAAATGACAACTCTGGCGTCTCGCTGGGAAGGCTCGTCGCCGCACTCAGTTCCCTCGTCTTCGTACGACAGCCTGAGGTGTCCCCAGTTTTTTTCAAGCTCGGAAAGTCCGCTTTCCAACCAGTTAAGTGCTTTCTCGAGATTGACTATTTGCTCGGCACCGCCTGTGTAGGCATAGTTGCCGTACGGCGGGAACTTGCCTGCAAGTGCACTGAGCAGAACGTCTTGGGCGATCATGAGGGCAATCCCCCCGTGGAAACCGATGTCTCCTAGATCGGGGCGGATCCCAAGATCGATTCGGTCGGACTTGGCGATAGACCAATAAGCGATGTGCGCCTCGGCTAGTCTGAGCGGAAAAGCGTTCAACCTTTGGTGGTTAAGAGCATCTGATGCCGTCCGGCGAAGACCGGCCAGGCTCGTGAGTGAGACATTACTCTTTCCTGCGGCTTCGGACGCTCCGCTCTGGAACCCCTTTTCGGCTAACAGGATCCCACGATCCGCTCCAACGTCCGACACCATTTCTCTCAAACCTAAAACGTGGAGCTTGCTGACACGCCTCTTCCAATGCTTGCACTCAACGAGCCATTTGAGGCTCAGCCCTGCATGGTTGAAGGTTACGAGGACATCGACATCGTGCGCGGTTCGAACCCCTTCGACTCTCGCATCGGTTTCAGCCTCCAAGCCCAGCTCTCTGAAGAAGCTGGCGGCCTCCTCTTGATAGTCTCGCCAAGCCGTGATGTTGGTCATAAATACGAACGTTATCCGGAATCGTCGCCGGCAGGCGCTAGGTAGGAAACCCTGATGATCGTTACTCTCGGCCCATGGCCGGATTCCCTCAAATACTGCACACGGTTCTCGACGCTACTGATGTGCGAGGACTGGCAGAGTTCTACCGCCAACTGCTCGGACTCCAGTTCCGTCCAGGAGACGAGCCCGCGGATGAGGGCAGGCCTGATGATGTCGATTGGCTCGTTCTCACGGATGGACAGGGCAACCGCAAGCTTGCTTTCCTGCACGTCGATCACCTGGAGCGGACTACATGGCCCTCGCCTGATGTGCCGATGCAGATGCACCTCGATCTGACCGTTCCTGACCGGGAAACTCTCGAACATCACCATTCCAGGGCGTTGGCATTAGGGGCAGAGCTCCGCTTCGATCGAACGGACGACCCGAACGAGCCGTTATACGTTTACGCCGATCCGGCCGGTCATCCGTTCTGCATCTTCGTAGCCTGAAGCGAGCATGACGTCCGCTGGTCCGTTGAAGGATCCCCCTGCGGACATCGGCAGGCGTGCTCTAAAAGTCCTCGGAGGGGACCATGTCTGATTCGCGGATGAGGTAAGAGTCCAGATCGGGGGCCGCAAGGATTCTGCCGGCAGTGGTCAAGTCGCAGCCGACGATGAGGCTTCGTGCGTATAGGTCCTGGCCGACACACCACCGGAGATTCTTCGGCCACCAGTACATCGGAACGCGCCCCGCGACGGTGACGGGCACAACCGCGGAACCCTCTTCGTCGATCAGGCTGCCCGAGTACAGCGCCATCTCTCGTCCGGACGGCGAAAACTCGATGATCGCTTGGCTGCTTGCCTCGGCATAGCCGATCCAGCTCGCGAAGTAGTATCGGTCATCGTCAACTCGGAGCTCGCGAATCAGTGCTCTTGCAAGACTCGGAGGAGGGTTACCCATCGCAGGCTCTGCGCCGTCAGCAGGCAGAACGGCGCCAGGGTGGGCCCTCAGCTCGTCCCACTGCATCCATGGACTCAGTTCAAGACCGTTGCGTTCCACGACGTTCGACCACCTGATGACTGAACCATCATTGGTTTCGATGGGGTTGAGGATCCGCACGTAGCGCTCATAACCTGGCGGGATGATAGACGTGACTAGGTTGCCGGTGCGATCGAGCGAAGCGGTCAGGGGCTCGGCGAGCCGGCCGTCTACCTCATGATGCAGAGAACTCATGGCAACCCTTCCGTCAGCGTCACCCTACCGTCCGGCCTTGGTTCGTAAGCCGATCCGCTTACGGACCTGGTGATTGGGTCCCCGGGTAGGAGTCCGGTTGCTCGAACGCCAGATGGGAGCCTCCGCGCGGGCGGAGCGACCTAGAAGGAGTTGCTCTACGGCGATAGAGATGCACGTCGATCGATCCGAGATAAGTGTGCGGCGGTGGTGCTCAGCACGATCCCAGACACTGACCCAGCCACGCAGAGGAGTTGAATGCTCGAACGCAATATCTCCAGGCCCTCGGGGAGAGGCGTGAGCGCGACCACGGGCACCATCAGCAACCAGAGCAGGGAGTAGAACACGAAGCCCGATGCGTGAGCACGGGACAGCTGCCATATCGACTCTGCCGCGAAGTAGAGGGCAACGAGTAGAACTATGAAGCCGACGGCGAGGCCTCGCTGCCCCCAGTCGTTGTCTGCGGTCGCACCAGTGCGTGATTCAAACTCGGCGATAGCTGAGCTTGTCTGGATAGTGAGAACGGACTGAAGCCCCACCAGATAGGCGACGATGACAAGGTCGAGGCCGACTGCAATGGAGCGCCAGCGTCTCATGGTTGACCTGCGCGCGGTAGCTACAAATCGTCGGCCCATTGGCCCCCACCCAACCTCGTCGTGCCAATCAAGAGGCACACTGGTTCGACCCAAAGACCTGATTGGCCAGGGTTCTCGCGACATCACTCTATGCCAAGGAGATTCTCGAGGAGGAGGGACTCATCAAGTATCTCGAATACATTCTCGTCCCGGTCAAGGATCCGCTTGCGAACCTCGCGGCACGAGGTTACGAAGCGCCAGATACGATGCTTGTCATGATTTCCATCCAGCCGTATTTGACTGCAAGGGAACCGGGCATTTGGGGTACGTGATCCTGAACGCGCGGTGAACGCGGGCCTAGTACTCGAAGGCGCAGTAAACCTCATACACTCGGAAAGAGTCAGGAACACAACCTTTCCCGCCCGAGCTAGAGGATTTCTTCATGACAACGCCGTCAACTGCGACCGACCATTCGATTGCGCCGGGGATGCGCGCTCAGGCGGAGGAGCCGCGGGTCATCAGGCGCAAGCGCATCGGCCTTGCCGCCGGCGTCCTGCTGGCCCTGGTGGTGTATTTCCTCCTGCCGGCGGATCTTGCGCAACCGGCGCGGATGACGGCGGCGATCGCCGCGTTGATGGCCGTGTGGTGGATGACCGAAGCCGTGCCCCTGGCCGTCACCGCGCTCCTGCCGTTGGTGCTGTTCCCCGTGTTCAACGTGGCACCGATCGACGACGTCGCCCCGCCGTATGCGAACCCCATCATCTTCCTGTTCATGGGCGGTTTCCTGCTCGCCCTGGCCCTGCAGCGCTGGAACCTGCACCGCCGGATCGCGCTGGCAACAGTATTGCTCGTGGGCACCAAACCCAAGATGCTCATCGCCGGCTTCATGATCGCCACCGGTTTCTTGAGCATGTGGGTCTCCAATACCGCCACTGCCGTCATGATGATCCCCATCGGGCTCTCGGTCATCACGCTCGTCACCGAATCCGGCAACGGCACCAGTCCGCCGAAGAACTTCAGCATCGCCCTAATGCTGGGCATCGCCTATGCGGCGTCCATCGGATCCCTCGGCACCATCATCGGCACCCCGCCCAACGCACTCATGGTGGGTTACCTCGCGGAGGCCCACGACATCACGGTCGGCTTCGGCCAGTGGATGCTCGTGGGGGTGCCCATGGCCGTCATCTTCATGACCATTGCCTGGTTCCTGCTCACCAGCGTCATCTACAAACCGGAAATGGACGAGATCCCTGGCGGCCGGCAATTGATCCGCAGTGAGTACAAAAAACTCGGTTCAATGAGCACCGGCGAAAAACAGGTCCTGGTGGTCTTCATCCTCGCCGCTGCGGCCTGGATCAGCGTCCCCCTGCTCTGGCCCGACTCCAACATCGCCGACGCCGTCATCGCCATGGCCGTGGCCGTCATCCTGTTCCTCCTACCCGCCGACTTCCGCAAGGGAATTCCGCTGCTGGACTGGTCGAGCGCCAAAGCCCTCCCGTGGGACATCCTCATCCTCTTCGGCGGTGGACTCGCACTGTCCGCCCAGTTCGGCTCGAGCGGCCTCAGCGAGTGGATCGGCACGAAGGTCGCGGGCCTCGAAGCGCTTCCCCTGGTCCTGCTCATCGCCGTCACCGCCGGGCTCGTCCTCCTGCTCACCGAGCTCACCAGCAACACCGCAACCGCCGCGACCTTCCTGCCCCTGATCGGCGGCGTCGCCGTCGGGCTCGGGATCGACGTCATGCTTCTCGTCATTCCCGTCGCCATCGCGGCCACCTGCGCGTTCATGCTGCCCGTGGCAACACCACCCAATGCGATCGCCTTCGCCTCGGGACACGTCCAGATCTCCGACATGATCCGTGCCGGCGCCTGGCTGAACCTCATCGCACTGATTATCACCACCCTCACCACCCTCACCCTCGCAGTTTGGGTCTTCGGCCTCGTCTACTGACACATCGGCCGCCATCCCGCCGAAGGATTCCCATCGCGTCCAATGTCCTTCGAGTTGTCGCCTACGCCGAGATTCTCACCGCCGTCCAGGGAGGATGAAAATATGACCGGCGGCTACGTGTTATGGATCGACGGTGCCGCGTTCCCTCCCGGCGGATCATGGGAACCGACGGCGCCCCGAGGCGGATGGTTCCCTGTTCGACCTGCTCAATAAGCTCGGGATCACACGTTACACAAGGCGACGTAACGGGCCTTTATAGGAAGCTCACGATGTCGAGTTTCATCCTCACGATGGCTGCTGAGTGGTAACTAAGGCATGGGGAAACATCGTGGTCAACTAAACCTTCAGCAGTCCCGTGGGGTGGTCGCCACTGGTTGTTTTTGAGGATTGATGGACCGCGTTTTCGCGCAGCTGATGCGTTCGCAGCTCGTCCTGCCTGACGGGTACAGCCAACAGGCAACTCCCTCAAGGATCGGCATAATGCGGTCAGATAGCTGTCACAGGCATGGCCTCGATGATTCGTGGTCTGTACTATATGAGGTAGCTGAAGGAGGGTTTATGTCGATTGCACCAGGTGGACCGAAGCACAGGGCCGGAGCGGTCCATCAAAACATTGCTGATGTCACCAGGGAGCTTTGTGATGTTCTTACCTCCAGGCTCGTAGCATCAATGGCGGGTGTGAAGGATTCCAGTCAGGTCCGGAAGTGGGCTCGCGGTGAACTCGTTCCCTCGCAGCCGGCACGGACCAGGCTCAGCTTCGCCTACGACACTCTGCGGATAATTGAAGCATCCGAGGGCCGGCGCACCGCTGAGGCATGGGCCATGGCCGTCAATCCCCGGCTGAACTACGACACTCCTATCAAAGCGATTAGAGAAGACCGATTCCGTGAGACTGCAGCTGCGGCCGATGCCCTCGTGGAAGAGGCCTTCGACGGATGATCAAACGTCGATGCGCTGTGACGGGTCTGTTCATTTTGGACGGGCCCGTCACCATGTACAGGGTCGCTCAATCACGACCAACCCGCGGACCACTCAACCCATTACCGCGCCCGGATGATCCAGCGATTGATCGGTCCACCTGGAACCGCTTCGACACACCAGGGCTCACCATCTACGGCGCGGACACCAGAGCCACTGCCTTCACCGAATCGATCGCGTACAAAGCCCCATCAGCCAACGACTATGCGGGCCTCAGGGAAATCGCCCAAGATCAAGGGATCCCCTTCAGCGAGCTTCTCGAAGAGCTACGCATGGACGGGAAAATCGTTGACGGGTTGGAGCACGACTGGCGACTGGAGCGCTCCATCTACACGCTCAACTTTCCGTCCCTTCCATGGGTCGACCTCGCCCATCCGGATACAGTCGTAGCAATCAAAGCCTCCGGCATCGCGAAATCCGACAGAATGAGCCTCGCCGACCTCACCGGCGATAACAGGCAACTCACCACTGTCATTGCCCAATGGATCCGCTCACAACAGCTCGATGACGAAAACTACCCAGCGGGAATCCGATACCCCTCGAAATTCGGTCTCGCCGACGGGGACTACTGCTACGCAGGATTCCTAAATAAACCGAACAAGGGCGCTATGCAGACCAGCGCCGGATTCACCGCTAACGACTCTGACCTGCTGACAGCCATAACCCGTACAGGCGTCGCCGTTGCCTGAGCCCTAGCAAGGCCGGAATGGTTTGCAAGATCAATGCAGCTGAGGCTGACTGCCGATAACAATGCACATGTCTTACGTTCTCGGTTGGGAGCTTCGGTTCGAACGGCGAGCACCGTTATGAATGAGTAGATGAGTATGGGGCCGACCCGGTGGGCTAACCCCTTACTCATCCTTCGGACAGAGCATGCGGCCTTGCGCTTCGGACTGTGTACCGGCTGCTCCTTCGCCGCATCCGGAATATTTTCGCGGTTGTGGGCTTTGACCACCACCACGTACCCGAGTCAGAGGCCCGAAGGACCATGTGCGGGGTGAGCCCACGGACTAGGCCAAGCGAGAACGCGGATCGCAGTGGTTCAAAAAGGACCGATTTCGGCACTGGCGCACATCGTTGCATCCGTCATCAGGGGACGTCTTGTCACGGACGGAAAAACGGCTCTTCATAATTGAGGGATGCTCCTATATTTGTCAAGCGGCGGCGCATCGACACCGGCGATGATCAGCGCATCACGCTGCAGGTCCGTGGCCTGCGACTAGGACTGCCCACAACAGGATCCGCTCCGGGACGCAGACGACGAACACGCCAAAATAATTCTGCGAAAAACACGTCAGAGAACTCTTCGGTCCACAATTCTCGTTGGCGATCGACCCCGAAAATGTGTCGCGGTGGAGGATCCCTCAACGCAGCGGCCTCGCTTCGCGTAGAGGCCGAATAACGGTGTGAAAAGTGTGCCAAATAGGGCTCTTCAGAATTGAGAGTGTAGTCACCGCTGCCGCGTGAGAAGTCCGGGCGGGTCGTTGTTTGGGTTGAGATGAGGGCCTTGGGAGAGAATCAGATTGTCTAGATCGTGATTTTTCTACCGCAAGGCCCTCGTGTTTAACGCTACCTTTCAATGCCCTGACCTGACCACCTTTTGCCGCCTCGACGGGCTCGGACTCGAAGTGACCGGGCAGTATGTGCGCCCGGATCGCGCCGTCCTATCCTGCCGTGTTGTTGAGCCCGATGACTGGTGCCGGAAATGTGGGTGCCAGGGAATTCCCCGTGACACGGTGACCCGCCAGTTGGGCCATGAACCCTTCGGGTGGCGGCCGACGACGCTGCTGGTGAGGATCCGCCGATACCGCTGCACGGGGTGCGGGCATGTGTGGCGCCAAGACGCTTCCAAGGCTGCCGAGCCGCGGGCCAAACTGTCCCGCCGCGGGCTGCGCTGGGCTCTGGAAGGAATCGTCTGCCAGCACCTCACGGTCGCCCGGATCGCTGAAGGATTAGGCGTCACCTGGAATACCGCGAACAAGGCTGTCCTCGCCGAAGGACGCAGGGTCCTGATCGATGACCCGGACCGCTTCGACGGTGTGAAAGTCATTGGTGTTGATGAGCATGTCTGGCGGCACACCCGCCGCGGAGACAAGTACGTCACCGTCATCATTGACCTGACACCAATCCGGGACGGCACCGGCCCCTCGCGGCTGCTGGACATGGTCGAGGGCCGCTCGAAGCAGGCCTTCGCGACCTGGCTGCAGGAACGCCCCCAGCACTGGCGGGACGGGGTTGAGGTTGTGGCCATGGACGGGTTCTCCGGGTTCAAGAGCGCTGCGGCCGAGGAACTCCCGGACGCGGTTCCGGTGATGGACCCATTTCATGTCATCCGCTTGGCCGGGGATGCCCTGGACAATTGCCGCCGGCGGGTTCAGCAGCAGACGTGCGGGCACCGCGGACGGGTCGGGGATCCGCTGTATTCGGCCCGCCGGGCCCAGGACGTGCTGGCCTACTTCGAGCGACCCGGCACCTCGAACGGCCCCGCTGAAGCAATTAACGGCCGGCTCGAACACCTCCGCGGCTCCGCCCTCGGCTTCCGGAATCTCACCAACTATGTCGCCAGATCGCTGCTGGAATCCGGCGGATTCAGACCGAAACTACACTCTCAATTCTGAAGAGCCCCAAATAGCTTCGATCTGGTTACCGCCCCGTCCATCGACAGTAACCACTTCAGGGGTCGCGAATAAATGATTGACCTGTAATCACAGCACGGTTATTGTATGAAATTAAGACCGATTTGACATCTCAGGGTAGATCGGTTTGCTGGGGATTTATCTACAATCCTGCGTCCTTGACCGTGACTCACGGATGAGGCAGACAAATTTGCTTGTAGCGCCGTTCGACGGTTGCCTACATCAGCGGCACACGTTGGGGTGCGCCTGCAGCACAATCTCTGAAACACAGTCCTGCCCGTTTATTAATCCTGCCGTGGCACCCAAATCCTCTATGGGTGTGCCAATTCCGGAAATTTACTCCGGTATTTCCGCCAGTTCGGTCGCCGGTTGGGTGCACAAATGCGGGCGAGACCCTTAGTCAAACCCTCTTATCCCTCGTTCGGCCGCGTGCACCTGTGGCCGGGTACCGGGAATTGTGTGGGCGGCCCGGGGGCGGGATCATGTGTTCAGGTAAGCCGCCGGTGGTTCCCGATTCGCCTTGACCGATTAACCTCAAGTGAGGAACCACAGTATGACTTTACTCAGCCCCACTGCTGGGACCGGCTATCAACCTTCCCCCAGACGGAAATACCTCGCATTCCTATCCGCCCTGATATTGGCAATGTCGGTGCTTTTAACAGGAGGCGCACTCGGCGGCGCCTCAGCAGCTTCCGCGGCCGCAGCAATCAATCAATGCAACGGAATCGGAAACGTCGGCGGCCAGGGAGTCACCTGCACCGTCACAATTGTCAACAGCCTCAACCTGGATACTGGGACGCAGAGTTCGGTGGTTACCGTTGAGGCATGTACCGGGGCAGCCAACACCGCCCTAACATGCACGACGACGACGACCCCATCCAACGAACTGACAACCGTCGTGGATCAATGCAACGGCTCCGGCAACGGAGGCGGCGGCGCCGTGCAATGCAGCGTCACTGTCGAAAACATCATCACCGGGACTGCCGAAACAGCGGCCGGGTCAGTGAACCAATGCAACGCCTCCGGCCAGAACGGCGGTACCGAGCCCACAGTCGTCTGCACTCCGATCGGCTCAACGACTAATGCCACGGTCACCCAGTGCAACGACTCCGGTAACGGAGGCGGCGGCACGATGCGCGTCCAGTGCACCGTCGGGTCGAACACGATATCGGCCGCACTGCCCATCACCATCAACCAGTGCAACGGCTCAGGCAACGGAGGCGGAGCCACCGTCACCTGCACCAGCTCAATAAACACCACCATCATCGCTTCTACCCCACCAGTGATCGTGCCGCCGGTAGAACCTCCACCCGTGATCCTGCCGCCGGTAGACGCACCACCCGTGATCCTGCCGCCGGTAGACGCACCACCCGTGATCCTGCCGCCGGTCGACGCACCACCCGTGATCCTGCCGCCGGTAGACGCACCACCCGTGATCCTGCCGCCGGTCGACGCACCACCCGTGATCCTGCCGCCGGTCGACGCACCACCCGTGATCCTGCCGCCGGTCGACGC
>NZ_JADOUV010000023.1:0-17264 GCF_015751715.1 Arthrobacter sp. CAN_A6 | reverse complement strand
GAGTTCGAACGCAACCGCATCATCACCGTGGCATGAGAATCCAAGCAATTCGGACCACGCGAAACCCGGGACACGCCAATGTCTCCATCAAACCCGGTGCGGTTCAGTTCTTCGATCTGGTGTTCGTGTTCGCCATCACGCAGATTTCACATGGGCTCATCGAGCACCCTGATGGCGAGACATTCATTCGGACCTTCGTGCTGACCCTGGCCATGTGGTGGGTATGGGTATACATGACCTGGGCAATGAACTGGCTCAACCCCGACCGGTCGCCGATCCGCGTCATGCTCATCTCGGCGATGCTGGTCGTCCTGCTGATGTCGAGCTCGATACCCCAGGCATTCGATGAACGGCAGGGCCTGACGTTTGCGGTGGGCTACGTGTGCCTGCAACTCGGGCGTACCGCCTTCATGGCCGTCGCGGCCCGCAACTATGACTCGGCGCTGAGCCTGAACTTCGTCCGGGTATCGCTCTGGTTCGCGATTTCCGCGGTCTTCTGGATTCTGGGAGGTGTGCTGCCGCCGGAGGAGCGCCTCTACCTGTGGGCGGTGGCGATCACCGTCGACATGCTGGCACCCCTGATCCGCTTCGGCTTGCCGGTTCTGGGCGCCACCCCACCGATGGTGTGGGCCATATCCGGGGAGTACATGGCGGAGCGCACGGGCCTGTTCATCATCCTGGTCCTAGGAGAGTCGATCATTGTCACCGGTACTGCATTCGGGGATCTCGAGGGCACCCTGCTTGAGATCAGTGCCTTCCTGTCCGCGTTCGCGAGCACGGTGCTGATGTGGCTGTTGTACTTCGCTCATGATGAGAGTCGTGGTCGGCGCTTCATTACTGCGTCGGACAATCCGGGTCTGGTTGCACGATCCGCCTACACCTGGGTTCCGGTGATCCTCGTACTCGGCATCGTGCTCACCGCGGTCGCCGATGAACTTGTCCTCCTGCGCCCCTCGGAGAACTTCGGGGCCGAGGAGCAGTCAGTGGGGACTACCACGTTGATCTGGGCCGCGTCGTCCGTGTATCTGCTCGGGAATCTGCTGTTCAAGCGCGCCATCGGCAGGCCGTGGCTGTGGTCTCATGCCACCGGGATCCTCGCCCTCACTGCTCTTTTCATGGTCTCCGGATACATCGTTCCCTTGGCCATGAACTGGGCCAGCAACGCCGTCCTGCTAATCGTAATCCTTTGGGACTATCGCACCCGAGCCCAAAGCGACACGTCCGAGGGCAGGGCGACCGTCGATTAGCTACTGCGTCGGCGCGATTCAATCGGCCCAATTGGAACATCCATCGGAGGACAAGAACCCCCGATGAACTTCTCGTCGCTGTCATGCGGGGTGCCCAAGCGATGAATTGGACGATTGCGTTGTCTGCAGGGCGGCTTATCGACCGCCTGCCTGCCGGTGCGCTTGTTGTATCGCGCCGGGCGCGGCTGGGGGGCCGTCCACGGCGCAGTGCGCGGGGTGCCCGGAGTCCGCCACCGCCGGATTCCGGATAGTGATGGCAGCGAGCAGACCGCCGAACACCAGCGCCACAGCTCCGATCACGCAAGCGGTCCCGAAGCCGGCCTCGAACTGCAAAGGGTTGCCATAGGCATCACCGGTGAGGCCCGCAGCGGCCGGCAGGACAGCGATCGCGATCAAACCCGCGGCCCGGGCCACCGCGTTGTTCACCCCGGAGGCCAGCCCCGCCTGGTGCTCAGGCACGGAGGAAAGCGCCGTCGAGGTTAGGGGTGCAACGAGCAGTGACAGGCCGAGCACGATCACCGGAGGCAGCACATCCAGCAGGTACGACGCCTCCGGGCCGATCCGCAGCATGAGGACCAGTGCCACAGCACACAGCAGCGGTCCGACCGCCATCGGTATTCTCGGCCCGATCCGGGAGCTGAGCGCACCTGCGCGCGGGGACAGGACAAGCATCAGCGCCGTGATCGGGAGCATCGCGGTCCCGGAGGCGACCGGGCTGAATCCCGCCACGACCTGGAGATGGACGACGAGCAGGAAGAAGATGCCGCCGAAGACGGCGTAGATGAGGAAGGTGACGGCGTTCGCGGCGCTGAACTGGCGGTTAGCGAAGATCCGCAACGGAAGCATCGGATGCTCGGATCGCCACTCGACCACGAGGAAGGTCACGGCGGCGGCGAGGCCCAGGACGCCTGACGCGAGGACAGTCGGAGAGCCAATCCCCTGCGTCGGCGCCTCGATCAGGGCGTAAGTCATTCCAGCAAGGGCCAGCGCCCCGAGGATGGCTCCTGCAACGTCGAGCCGGCCGGTTGCGTCGGTGTCGCGCGTCTCGGGTACGTGCCGCGACGCGATCCGGACGACAGCTGCGGCGATGGGGACGTTGATGAGGAAAATCCAGCGCCAGGAGACGCTCTCCACGAGCCACCCGCCGAGGAAGGGCCCGATGGCGGTGGCCACCCCGCCGAGCCCGGACCAGGCGCCGATGGCCCGCGCGCGGTCTTCACCGGCGAAGCTGGCCTGAATGATGGCAAGACTGCCTGGCGTAAGTAGCGCCCCTCCGATCCCCTGCAAGGCGCGAGCCGCAATGAGCAGCCCGGCGTTGGGGGCCAGCCCACACAGCAGGGAGGCGACCGCGAACCAGATGACACCGACGATGAAGATGCGCCGGCGCCCAAACCTGTCGCCCAAGGAGCCGCCGAGGAGGATGAAGGAGGCAAGCGTCAGGGTGTAGCCGGTGACCATCCACTGAAGGGCGGCGAAGTCGGTGCCCAGGTCAGCGCCGATCGTCGGTAAGGCGACGTTCACGACCGTAGCGTCGATCCCGGCGATACCCGACCCGAGCACTGTTGCCAGCAGGATCCACCGTCCGGACACCGTTTCCATCCGGATCTCGCTCATGGCTCACCATCCGTCCAAGCCCCGCCGTGCCGCGGGCACAAGGAAAATGTGGCATCGTCCTCGTAATCACGCCATCGCCCTGCGATCGTGTGGGCTTTCGAGCTCATCCATTTTCTGCTGCGCCGACAGGCCAAGGTTTTCTCGATTCCCGGTCGGTGCTGGGCTGTCTTTAGCATCAGCTGCACTGTGGACGCTGGGCCTTAAACGGTGAGGAATTCTAGTATTGGAGGCCTGCTGCGAAGACATCATCCTCACCAGCTTCCTGCCTGGACTTTCCTCCGACCCCGCAGTGTGGTTCCTTGAGTGGTTTCCCTGTCCTCGCGATCCCCTGAATTCCTTCTTGTTACTGCTCGGGGATCACGGCTGGAAGTTCGGGGTGTGACTCAGGCGGGGGTCTGGTAATCGACGGACTTCAGCCATCCGGGAAGATCCAGCACCGTGGGGTGGATGGTGCGAACCTGGTGCAGGTCGGCCTGGTAGGCCGGGGTCTCGGCAAACCAACCGAACATGGCCTGCATATCGTGCTGGCCGCCCAGGACGCTCAGTGGCAGTGCCTCGTAACGTGCGGGTAAGCCGGTGTGCTCAGCGTAGGCGCGGGCGAGTTGAGACCCGGTGCGCTGATCCCCTGCGATCTCGATGGCCTTGCCGGAGATAGCCGCCGGGTCCATCAAGACAGTGGCGGCGATGGCTCCGACGTCCCGGGCGGCGATCATCTGCAGCGGCACACCGTCGGGCAGTGGCAGCCGCAGGACGAGTTGGCCGCTTTCCACCGTGGGTGCCATGTAATGGAAGTTGTCCATGAAGAACACCGGCCGGATGAAGGTCACGGGCATACCCAATTCCTCCAGGTGCTCCTCGATACGGCGCTTGGATTCGAAGTGCGGAATCCCGGAGTGCCGCTCAGCCCCACCGACAGAACTGAACACGACGTGGGGAACCTGCGCAGCGTGGGCTGCATCCGCGACCGCCAGGCCCTGCCGGGTTTCCCCGACGGTGTCCTCGGTCTGCATCCCACCCGGCGGGGCACTCATGAAGAACAGTGCTTGGACGCCTCGCAACGCGGAAACCAGCGTCGAGGGCGCATCGGCATCAACCTGCACCAACTCAACCCCTCGCTCGTGAAGAGCGTGCGCCTTATCCGAAGACGGATTGCGCACCAGGGCGCGCACGGACGCCCCCTGGTCCAGCAACGCGCCGATGACCGCTCCGCCCTGCTGGCCGGTGGCTCCATAGACGGCGATGATGCCGGAATTGTTCACGGTGCGCTCCTTATCATGGAAAAAATGGTGAACCTGGCGTCGGCGCAGAACACGGCCCGGATGGTGCTGCTCCTCGCATCATCGCGATGGCAAGGTTCCGGCGCGACGGGCTAGGGCTGATCGCGACCGCGCACAAAAGGCTGCGCTCGATAAACCGATGGTCTCTCGGGATACCGGAATTAGCTAGGGTAGCGCGCCAACTCATTGCGGTGGACCGGATGCCGATCGCCGCGTCACTGCCCAGCACACGTGTGGCTTTGACGCGGCGGGAATTGATCAGCCCTAAATTCCTCGACCTGGACTTCGACCGCCACGATTACCGTCGGCAGCCCCGGGAATTTCGCTGCACACTGTCTCGGAAACGTTCGCCGTCGTCCGTAGCCTCAAGGCCGGGGACACCGTTGGTATCCTCCGCGAGGCCGGCACCACACCTTGCAACGATCAAGCTTGGCTTGGGGTGCTGTGACTTAGGACAGGGCAGTGATGGTGTTGGATCTTATCGATGCGGGGCTGCTGCCGATGGTGTTGGTTGCGGTGACGGTGAAGGCGTACGCCCTGCCGGCGGTGAGGCCGGTGATTGTCACTGTCGTTGCGGAGGCTGCGATGTTGACGCTGCCGATTCTCTGGGTTCCCGAGTAGGCCGTGATGGTTTGGCCCGTCAGGGGTGAACCGCCGTCGCTGCCCTTGGTCCAGGACAGTGATGCCGATCTGCTGCCGGCGGTTGCTTTGACGTTGGTTGGTGCGGCCGGGGCTTTGGCTACGGTTCCACCGCGTGCAGTGGGTGCGGCTGCGTAGAGGAGCCTGTTCGGGGTTCCGGCACTGGCCGAGGACACCACGTTCGTAGTGGCCTCGTTGTTAAGTGTCGCCGTGACCTGTGCGGGAGTCAGCGAGGGCTGTTGGGCGAGCAGGAGCACTGCCGCGCCGGTTGCGTGCGGGGCGGCCATGGAGGTACCCGACAGGGTGGCCGTCGCCGTGGTGGAAGTCGATGACGCCGACATGATGGACACACCGGGTGCGTAAAGGTCCACGCAGGTCCCAACGTTGGAAAAGGAAGCCTGCCGATCCGAGGAATCACTCGCAGCCACTGTCAGGGCCGCAGGCAGCCTTGCGGGAGATGCGGTACAAGCGTCAGCGGCGGAATTTCCTGCTGCCGCTACCGCGGTGACGCCGTCATTGATGACACCTTGCAGTGCCGCATCCACGGTGGAACTCGCGGATCCCCCCAGGCTGAGGTTGACCACAGCTGGGGTTCCTGCGGTGTGGTGGCCGGCGATCCAGTCCAGTCCCGCGATCACGTCGGAGGTGTATCCGGAGCCGGTGCAACCAAAGACCCGCACCGGGACGAGGGTCGCTGATTTGGCGACGCCGTAGGTCGTGCCCGCGATGGTGCCGGCGACGTGGGTGCCGTGCCCGTTGCAGTCGCTGGTGCCGCGGCCGTCGGACACGGCTGACCAGCCCTGGACAACCCTGCCGCCGAAATCCGTATGGGAACCGAGGATGCCGCTGTCCACCACATAGGCACTCACTCCTGCCCCGGTGGCCGCGGTCGTGTAGGAACCGGACAGCGGCAGGGTGCGCTGGTCGATACGGTCCAGCCCCCATGGTGCTGGCTGTTGGGTAGCCGAAATGCTCATCACCGTGTCACGCTCGACGGCTTCCACCTGCGGCGCATTTGCCAGCACGGCGGCCTCGGCCGGCGTGACGGTGACAACGGCGGCCCGTACTGCCTTCGAGAACTCCCGCCCCACCCCGATTCCCTTGCCCCGTAACGCTCGTGCCTTGGCTGCGATATCGGTGCCCGGAGCGTACCGGACCACATATTGGGCAGTTCCGTCCGCCCCGGCCGGTGCCGTCCCGGGTCGCGTTACCTCCGGGGCTACGGGTGGCGCGGCGAACGCCGTCGGCGCCATCCCGGCCAGTAACACGGAGGACACGACAGCGGCGGTAAGGAAACGGGGCACGGCTGGCAGCACGGGGGCCACCTTTCAGTTCGACAATCATGGGAAGGACCACAGCACAGGCGTAACTTGTTCCCCAAAGGTAACGCGTGCACCAGCGGGGCAGGCTCGCTTTGGACGATCCTGCGCAAAGCCTGCCCCTCCCCAAGGATCTCCTGTGCAGAACCCAGCCCTAACCGTCCAAAGGAGCTCTCGAAGTCAAGTTGACCAATGGCCGGAAACCAACAGGTCCAGGAGAAACGGCAGGCCAAATAGCGTTGCGAAAATCGAGCCTCATATGTTTGCGATTCACAGATTTTCGGTGGGAATCTAACCTGAAAATAGTGGAGCGGTGAAAGATCGACTTGCGGGCGCAGTACGGAACCCATCCCATAAACTTGATGCCATCCGACCCGGTCAGCGTCGGACGATGCAGCTTTTCTACTTCGAGCCCTTCCTGACCACGGGCTATAGATCGAGGAGAACACTCATGAGTGAGCATCAATCCGGACACTTGGTTGCCGCTCTGGCACGCGCGATGAGGGACATCCGATCGTATGCGGCGGGAATGGAGACGACCGCCCTCGCCGCGAAGCTTGAGGAAGCAGTGATTTTCTATTGGGGGAAAGACCACGGAATTACCTGGGACGAGATGCTGTCGATGGCGCGGGATGTGAAGAACGATGCAGCCTCGCCCCGAACCTGACAAGGGACATTTTCTTTCCATCGTGGGACCTAGATATGAACTCGGTCATCGACAGCTACACCGAAGGATGCCAGCGGAACTCGGCAGCCCTATAGATGGGGTTCATTGACCGGCGACATGTGATTTTCATCCTCGGTAATGCTCAGGGGCGGGGTTACGATCAAATGTCACTCGTTCGTCGTTCTCAGGAGGAACATCATGACCAATACACCCGCGTCCCGACCGGGAGTGAAAACAAACGTCCAAAAAGCAGCAATGGCTGTTGGGGCAGTCTTTCTCCTCGTCGGTGTCCTTGGCTTCATTCCCGGCATCACAGCCCCGTACGACGAACTAGGCCTCGCAGGTCACGAATCCGGCGCACTGCTCCTGGGCCTGTTTCAAGTCTCGATCCTGCATAACCTCGTCCACCTGCTCTTCGGCGTCGCCGGCATCGCACTGGCCCGCACCAACAGCGGGGCCCGCTCCTACCTGCTTTACGGCGGCATCATCTACCTCGTGCTCTGGGTCTACGGACTGCTCATTGACATGGACTCGGCCGCGAACTTCGTTCCACTCAACGACGCCGACAACTGGCTACACCTGTTCCTTGGCATCGGCATGATCGCCCTGGCGCTTCTACTGACCCGCAACAAAGATCGCAACCGGAGCCACACCGCCCACTAATACGCACCGAAGGTGGTTCGAAATCGGTGGTGAACATAGCCCCATCACCGGAACAGACCCCCAACACAAAGGGAGGGAACGGCCACCAGCCGTCCCACCCTTTGTGCTTAACCATCGAAACGGCATCGAAGCTCATGAACACAGCTGGTTTCAACGGGGTCAAGGCCAATGAAGACTTGTTTCCCTCGTGATTCGGCAGGCGCAGGACTGCATTGAAGCGGGCGCGAGTCACTCATGTTCGATTGGGAATTGGTGGATTTTGGAGCGGGCCGCGTGCCAGTTGTTTAGCGTTACCGGGATCACACCACTTACCGCTGCGATTTACAGGACTTGAATCTAAGCCGTGACCGGTTAGGGTCTTTGTTGCTGTCAGGCGGGCTTCGGCATCGCTGTGACGACGACGTTCTTTCCCCACGGATCTTCGGTGTAGCAGCTGATCAGGACCACGCGGTTGGGGACGATATTCCAGATCTCGCTGTCCTTCAGCGTGTCCTTGTCGTGAGTGATGACCTGATCGACGATGTAGGTGATGGTTCCTGTCTCCGTGGTGAGGGCGAACTCCGTTCCAAGGAGTGCCTCACCGCTGAGCCTGTTGAAGGGCGCCTCCCTGCCGTCCCAGCTGTGCCCGGCGATGTAAGTGGTGTTCTGCGACCCGGCCCCGGGGCTTCCGTAGGGCGTGAGCCAGTACGCATCGAGTGTCAGGGGCGGCACCAGGGACTGCGATTCGAGGTCCGCTTCGCTCGGCGTCAGGGGAAGGACCGCCATGTCGATCCCGGCGGCAGCGAAGGAGAGCCCGACAGGCTGGGATGCGGCCGGCCCCGGATCCGCTGTGGGGGCAGCTGGCGCGGAAGGCTTGGCCGCTGTCATTCCGGGTGTGACCGTGGGTGTGCCGGAGGTCACGGCGGCCGGCGGGGTCGCGGCGGCGGAAAGCCTGCTCGATGACGGTGCCGCGGATGGTGCTTCAGCGGAGTCCGGAGGCAGAACCGACACCGCGATCGCGAGCACGGCGGCCGCGATACATGGAAGTGCTATCCAGCGCTTGCCCGGCCGCTTGCGCTTCGCGTGCTCATGTCCTGGACATGCCTGACGGTGACGTCGAATACGCGGACCGGGTGAGCGGGGGTGAGCGCGATAGTGTTCATGAATCGACCTTTCCTGCACACCGGCTGGATTCATTGGAGTTCATACGCCGGTTCTCCAAAGGGGTGGAGGTGGCTGTGCCCCGTTGGATGCACCAGATGACCGCGCAGTACGTAACTCGGCAGACCGGCGAGGGATTTGTTGTTTCCGGTTGCGGGGTAGAAGCATCCTCTGCGGAGGTAATAGGCGGGCACGCCGGGAAGATGCCGGCGGTTGTGGACTGTCGGATACAGCAGGCCATGGACGATCCGGTATGCCGCCAAACCGGGGATGTTCACATTATTGTGGGTGCCGGGGTAGAGATCTGCGAACATTCCTGGTTCCTGTTGATGACCGTAGGGCGGAGGCAGCAGCCACAGGATGCTGTGGTTCCCGAACGTGGCTGCTGCCTCCGGTTGTGTCTACGGCAGGTGGGGATCCACGCCGTAGTGGTTGGCAAGGTCGGTGATGACAGCGTGGGCGCCCTGGATGCTGACGGACGCCAGGAATGTCGCATCATCGACGGGAAGGACGTCTCCCTCAAGTCGCTTCCACAGGGGATTCGATTCGAACTTTTCCTGTTGGGCGCGGGCGGCGTCGCCTTCAGGGCCTTCGGGGGTGAAGGCGCTGACCATGATCAGTCCGGCATCGCCTTCGAGGATCTGCTCAGCGGAGAGCGGAACGAAAATAGATTTAGTGGTGTCCGGTGCATCAACAGGGCGCGGAATGCCCATATCGGCCATGATCTCTCCGATGAAGGAGTCGGAGGAGTAGAGGCGTGCGGTGTCTTCACCGGCGAAACGGATCAGGGAGTAGGTGGCCTCGGGCTTGGCGGCCAGAATTTCCTCTCCGACCGCCTTGGCCCGTTGCTCATAGGCGGTGACCAGTTCCTCGGCTTTTTCCTTTTTGTCCAGGGCTTCGCCCAGGAAGACGACGTTTTCCTTCCATGTCGGACCGGTGCTGTCGGAGAAGATCGTGGGAGCGATTTTCGACAGCTGCGGGTAGAGGGCTTCATGGCGGACTTTCGCCGAAACGATCAGGTCAGATTCCAGTTCCAGGATCTGTTCCAGGTTGGGTTCTGCGATGGTGCCCACATTCACGGAATCTTTGGTCGCCTCATTAACCTCCCCGAGGTAGGGGGCGAAAGGATCGTCCGGGTCCTGGCGGTACTGGACGTATCCGACGAGGTCCGCCTCAAGCAGCAACGCGGCATCGATGTAGCTCGGGTCCAGTGCGACGACCCGCTGCGGTCGTTCCTCGATGGTGGTGGAACCCATGATGTGTTCCATCGTCAACGGATAAGTCCCGGCCTCAGCAGAGGTTGAGGCGGCGGACGTTGACGGGCCAGGGGTTGTGTCGTTGGTGGCTGCGGAAGCACCACACGCAGCGGTGCCCAGGAGCGCAACTCCTGCCGCGGCTGCCCAGAACGGCTTGAGAAGACGAATTTTCACGAGGACTGCTTTCAATGGGACGTGGCGCGTCAGTGCGCGTAATGGGTTAGGTAAGCCTTACCTGTCGTAGACTGTAGCAGCAGTCAGGAAATAGGACATACGCGCATGACGTATTGAGCAAAGGGGTGTCGGTGAAGGTCACGAGCGCTGGTTCTGCCCTCGCTGCGGATGCAGCCTCACACCCAAACGGGAGCCCAGATGAGGCTCGTACATCGAGGGCCGTGCACCTACCCCCGGCGACATCCTTGCTCTTTGCCGTGCTGGTGCTGTTGGCGGCAGTGGTTCTGAGTCTTTGCATTGGTGGTCAGCCGTCCTCGGTGGCGGAAGCGTGGCACGCTGTTTTCGGGCCAACGGGTACGACCATGGATGTCACGATCCGTGAGCTGCGCTGGCCGCGCACGCTCATGGCCGCCGTTGCCGGTGTCTGTTTGGGGCTGGCGGGAACCCTCGTGCAGGGACACACCCGCAACCCCATCGCCGACCCGGGGCTGTTGGGCATCAATCAGGGTGCTGCCCTGGCCATCGTGGCCGCCATTGCGGTTGCCGGTCAGGTTCCGCCCCTGGCCCAGGCGTTGTTGGCTTTCGCCGGCGCGCTGCTGGCCAGTATCGCGGTGTTCCTGATCGGCTCTGCCTCCCGGCATGGAGCCACCCCGGTCACCCTCGTGCTGGCCGGCGCCGCGGTGACGGCCCTGTGCTCCGGGGTGGTGTCCGGGATCGTGCTGCTTAACGAGGCCGCGCTGGACACCTTGCGTTTTTGGCAGGTCGGCTCCCTGGCTGGCCGCAGTGAAGCATTGCCGGTCATCTGGCCGTTCATTCTTGCCGGTCTCATTCTGGCTTTCCTCAACACCGGGGCACTGAACGCGTTGGCGCTCGGTGAGGACACGGCCACGTCGTTGGGGATTTCGGTGCTTACTGCCCGCGCTACGGGTATCGCGGCAATTACCCTGCTGGCCGGTTCCGCTGTCACCATGGCCGGACCGATTGCCTTCGCGGGATTGCTGGTCCCGCATCTTGCCCGGGCGCTGGTCGGCGCCAACTACCGTTGGCTGATCGTGGTTTCACCCGTGGTAGGGGCCGCTCTGCTGTTGCTTGCTGACACGACCGGCCGGGTCATTGCCCGGCCCGGGGAGCTTTCCGTAGGCGTGGTACTTGCCGTCATCGGCGCACCGTTCTTTATTTACCTTGCACGGCGCCGCAGGCTGGTGACGTTATGACCACCGACGCGGTGCTCCGTCGGGAGCAATCGTTTCGTTCCATCCGGGTCTTGCGTGCCGGGCCGGTATCGCTCCGGGTAAACCCGCGCGCTCTAACCCTGACAGGTGTGCTGGTGCTGGCCGTGGCCGGTTTGACCGCCCTCCATGTCGCCTTCGGTGGGACCACAATCGCTTACCTGGAAGTACTGCGCGCCCTGCTAGGAGATACCACCGATTCCCGGACCCATCTGGCGGTCACGGAGTTCCGGGCTCCCCGGGCAGTGGCCGCGGTCATCGTCGGTACCTGCCTCGGTGCAGCCGGGGCCATCACCCAAACCGTGGCACGCAATCCGCTGGCCAGCCCGGATGTCCTCGGCGTGACCTCCGGTGCGTCACTGGGCGCTGTTGCGGTCCTGGTCATCGGCGGCGGTGGCTATGCGGGTCTGAGTGGCGTGGCCGCGACGGTGGGAATGCCTGCTGCGGCGTTCACAGCGGGCCTCATCAGCGGTACGGCGGTGTACCTGCTCGCGTACCGCAACGGCATCGACAGCTTCCGCCTGGTCCTGGTGGGCCTGGGCATCTCCGGATTCGCTGCCAGTATCATCACCTGGATCCTGACCCTGGGCGATGTCACCAGCGCCGCCCAGGCCCTGACCTGGATCATGGGCTCCCTCAACGGCAAAGACTGGGCCCTCGTACAGCCCATGGCAGTCATCGCCGTCGCCCTTCTCGCCGCCGCTGTCCTGTGCGGTAAGTGGCTGCTGCTGACCAGCCTGGGCGAGGACACCGCCATCGGGCTCGGGGCCCGCGTCGGCGTCGTCCGGCTCATCGCGCTGAGCATCGCCGTGCTATTGGCCTCCACCGCCACCGTCGTCGCGGGCCCCCTGGCATTCGTTGCCTTAGCCAGCCCCCAAATTGCCCGGCTGCTTACCCGTTCCGTCGTGCCCCCCATCGTTGCCTCCGCCCTGACCGGAGCCGTCTTCGTGCTGGTAGCAGACACCGTTGCAGCCAACGCCCTGAACACTCCGCTGCCTGCCGGCGTGGCCACGGCCATCGTCGGTGCCCCATTCCTGATTTATCTGGTCCTCAAATCCCAGCGGAGACTCACATGACACCCCAACCAACTCCCGTGATGCGCACCGATGCGCACCCTTTAGCACGGGCCCGGTTGAAGGCGGAAAACATCAGCCTCGGCTATGACGGGGCGGATATCATCCAGAACCTTTCCCTGGCCATACCCGACGGGAAGATTACCTCCATCATCGGACCGAACGGGTGCGGTAAATCCACGCTGCTGCGCGGCCTCGGTCGGCTCCTGACCCCCCGGGCCGGGCAGATGACACTCGACGGAATACCGCTGGCCGCCCAATCCACCCGCCACATCGCCACCCAACTCAGCGTCCTGCCACAAGCACCCACGGCACCGTCCGGTCTCACCGTCGCTGATCTGGTCTCCAGGGGCCGGCACCCCCGGCAGAAGTGGTACCAACAGTTCTCCGTCCCCGACCACACCGCCATCACCGACGCCCTGCAAGCCACCGACATTTCAGACCACGCCGACACCCCGCTGGATGACCTCTCCGGCGGCCAGCAGCAACGCGCCTGGATCTCCATGACGCTGGCCCAGGAAACCGAAATAATCCTGCTCGATGAGCCCACCACCTACCTCGACCTGGCCCACCAGGTGGACGTCCTAGAACTGGTGCAACGACTCAACCACACACACCACCACACGGTCGTCATGGTCCTTCACGACATTTCCCTCGCCGCCCGCTACTCAGACCACATGGTCGCCATGAAAAACGGCGCCATCGTGGCAGCAGGAACACCACACGACGTCGTCACAGCTCAACGGCTAAAGGAAATTTTCGGCCTGAACGCCCATGTCGTGACCGAACCAACCCAAGGACGACCCCACGTCATCCCCCTCGGAACATCAGGAACCATGAACCCTCTGCTGGAAACAGAAATGGCAGGGTATTGACCGGCAGCCCGGCACCGGAGGACTCTCCCAACAGGGCCCTCGGCATCCCAAACCCGACCGAGCCTGACCAGCCCGGTCCGCAGCGTTGAACACCAACCCGAGGAGATCACGATGAGCACCCCTCTCTTCAATGACCTGCTGGCCCGCCACGTCGGCAACGAATTCGCCGCCTCCCACCAGTACATCGCCGTAGCCGCATGGTTCGACAGCCAGGACCTCCCCCAGCTGGCCAAACACTTCTACCGCCAGTCACTGGAAGAACGAAACCACGCCACGATGATGGTCCGGTACATCCTGGACCAAGGACTCACAATCGCCATCCCGGCATAGGGCTTGTTCGCAACGACTTCGCCAAGGTCGAAGACCCCTGGCTCTAGCCCTCGCCCAGGAACAGGAAGTCACCGAGAACATCAAGGAACTCTTCGCCGCAGCCCGGGCAGAAAACGACGCCCTGGGCGAGCAGTTCATGCTTTGGTTCCTTAAGGAACAGGTCGAAGAGGTCGCCTCGATGGCCACGCTGCTAAACATCGCCCGGCGCGCGGACAACCTCTTCGAGATCAAAAATTTCCTCGCCCGTGAACGCGTCGGCGACCACGGACATCCCGGTGGACACCACACCGGCCAAGTCGGACGACACTATGACTCCGGAACGCCGGAAGCCGCTGGCGGATCACTCTGATCGCCCCGCCCGTCGCTAGCGAACTTGGGGAAACTGGATCCGACCATCGATCAAAAGCGTGACGGGTCCGAGGCCGACCGGCAACCCGGCGAAGGTAGCGAGGGCTTCCGACCAACAGCAGCCCGCGAGCCATCCCTAAGTCCCCGCCCCAGCTCAGCCCGGCGAATGGTCCGGACCATTCGTTACGGAAGAAGTGGTGTCTTCCGCAGGGCAAAGCCCCAAGGTACAGCGGCTATGAAAAACGGGCCGGAAACCAGGGTCGAAATTGGGAGTTACAGCTACAGAATCCAGTGCAAACGTCTTCTGATATTCCGTACAAACGACTTCAAAAATGACAAATATTCCTTGGTGGTTGACCGGGAGAATGTGTCGCGGTGGAAGATCCGCTTGCAGCACGCACCCGGCTTTGACAAGCGACCTTAACACGTCAGTGAATGTCTCCCAATCGAGAGCTCGTCATTAAGCACCTGAAGCTGGTCAGCACGGGCTGCCTTGATTCAGGGCGGGGGGTCGCGTCGACTGCCGGGTTCTTGATGCCAGCAGAGGCTACATTATCCGCGGCTTCTCCGCTTTTTACGCTGCCCTCGGAGGTGGTGAGATTAGCTGCTTAGGTACTGTCCTATGGCTTCGTGTAGTTGGCCCGCTGTAGGAAGTCCGGCGATACCGTCTGGTGTCTGGTAGATACGGCAAGCGAGATCTGTGGTGGGCGCCCGTGTGGGAAAGAGATCGATACCATCAAGGGCGATGGTTGGAGAGCCAGCGAAAGCGGTCCCTTGGATTTCCGCTGATGATGTCAGTTCCTTCCGATGCACCTTGAGGTCAGTTCTTTCCAAAGCGGCCAGTGCGCTACTGATTCTCAGTGCTGTTTCCTCTGTGTGTGGGCAGTTTGGAATGTGCAGCAGTTCAATTCTCATGGTTTTTTCCTACGCGCTCGGTGTTCCTATGGGCCGGCTTTCGCGTGGGCTTGAGCAGCCGGTAGCGAGGGGCACATGTGCTAGTGCCGGGATGAATCGGCACGGGTCCGCGCGGATGTTTAGAGTACTGGGGCTGCGGGTACGTCGAGGTCGGTCTCGACGAGGTGGTTGTCAGAAAGTGGTGCGGGAGATGCGGCGGAGCCCGTCGACGTCGTCGATGGTGATCCGTCCGCGGCCCTGCCGGATGAGCCCGCGGGCGGCGAAGTCCGCCATGGTCTTGCTGGTCGCTTCGCGGGTGGCGCCGAGGAGTCCGGCGAGCTGCTCGTGGGTGAGTTTCACGGCGCGGGCGTGGGTGAAGCGGCTGCGCGGGGCTGTGTCCTCGAGTTTGAGCAGTGTCGAGGCGGTCCGCGCTGTGAGGGGCCGCAGCGCCATGTCGGTGAGTCGCTCTTCGAGGCGGGCCACCTGTTCGCCGAGGAGTCGGGAGATTTTCACAGCGATCTTGGGGTTGGAGAGGAAGTGTTCTTCGACGTCCGCGGCGCTGAGCTGGCAAATGATGGAGTCCTCGATGGCCTCGGCGTAGTTGTCATACATTCGCTGGCCAACCAGCAGCATCTCACCGAAGACCGCGCCGGGTTCCAAGATCGCGATGGTGAGGGTTTTCCCGTCCTCGGCGACACGGAAAATCCTGATCCGGCCTTCCTTGAGGATGAACAGGGCGCTCACCGGCTGGCTCTGGCTGAAGACGAGTTCACCGCTGCTGAACCGTTTCGGAGGAGACACCCGGTCCAGTGCTGCCATATCGCGCGCGGTGAGGTCAACGAAAAGCTCGACGGCGTTGAGGCAACTGAAGGGCTCCCCTGTCTCAGCCAAGGAATCTACCTCCCGTTCGTGGGGTGCCCACCCTTTCACCAGCGTACTAGCGGCGGAAAGGACAGTTCTCGAGCATGCATCATTCAAGCGGTGCGCTGTCATCGGTGCAGTCATCGGCGGCGTCGGATGATGACGGCGGCGACCAGTGCCAAAATAAGACCATAGATCAGGTGTCCCATCAGGGACATCAGGGACGACCCGCCGAGGGTGAGGACAGGCATTCCCATCATGGCCGGCATGATCAGCAGAGGCCCGAGTACCCACCACAGGGCCCCGTAGACCAGACCAATGAAAGCGCTTTTTACGAGGCCGCCAGTGAGCAGACCAGCACCGGGAATGGTCAGGGCGAGCCCTATCAGTATGGAGATCGCCAGGTGAACGATGAATCCCACGGCTGCTGAAGTGGAGCCGATAAGGGAGGCAATCATCGGGAGCATACCCATCATGGCCATCAATGCGCCAAAGACCACTCCACCGCTCAGCCCACCGACAACACCGGCCACGAGCCGCAACGTGATGGGTGGAGCCGTCGAAGCGGACGGAGTATTGCCCGCGGCATTAGCCGGTGCCGCGTTGTGTGATGCAGTCATGATGCATGCCTTCCTCGTCGCAAATGTTCTCCGACGGTAGGCTCCCACCTCGCCCGGCTCTGTAATCTGGAACACACAGCACCGATGAGCCCGAGGTGGCGACGCCTGGAGACTGCAGCAGCCAGGCCCGACCATCGACCTCTCACCGCGCGGTACACGGCATAGGCCGATAAGTAGACCCAGAATGGTCCAGAAAGGCACCGCCCATCCCCATTCGTCCTGCAGCCCACCTCCGATGATCTGCCCGCCGAGCACAATTGGGTGGTGACCTCGTCAACACTGGTCTCGGTGCTGTCGGCGCTGGCCATGCCAGCGCCTCCGAGGACCATCACACCGCTGATGGCGGTTGCTAACGGGGTCCAAAGGTCTCTTCCCACCACACACCCCCAGGGCGGGATCAGATGCCCGAAGCCCGTCCCAGATCCACCTCAGTAGCCGGTCCCAGTGTTGCCCTCGTCCGTCGGCGCGGTCGTCTCGGTGGGTTGCTCTGCTTCCGTGTTGTCACATGCAGCCAGAAGCAGCCCTGCAACGACGGCGGCGGAAGCTGCCATGATCCTCTTGTTCGTGGTCATGGATTAACCCTAGGCATGGTGATGTAGCGCATCAAGCGTCTCTAAGGGACTTCGGGGGGCCGACTCTCCCGCACCCTTTATGATCAGGTCCGCGCCGCGCCGCGCGAGTTGCTTTGGCGGCTTGAGAACCTCTATAGAAGTGTCACTATAGGAGCCTCCACTGCCGCCTGCACGACGAAATCGGACTTATGCCCCCTGCAGAGCTCGGGTATCGGGTCTGTGGGAATACTCAGCCTACGGTCCGTACCATGGTGCCGGGCCGCTTGGCCTCATTGTGTTTAGCCCGGGCAGTCCTCTAGTAATGGACTATGACAGTGATGCTGAGGTCCCTCGAAACCGCCGTGCCCGAAACGGTCATGAAGCAGCCCGACGTCCGCGATGCCTTCGCCGCGCAGCCCGACCTCACCCGGCTCGGCACCCGGCTCGTCAACACGGCGTTCGACTCCTCGGGAATCGATACCCGGTA
>NZ_JADOUV010000022.1:0-17659 GCF_015751715.1 Arthrobacter sp. CAN_A6 | reverse complement strand
GGAACTCTTTCGGATATGCCTTTGCCATAATTGACATCCTTCCAGTGAGAACAAATCCTCACAGGTCAGGTGTCAACCAAACCCTGGGCAGTCCCCGATCGGCCATAAACTCGAGCCGCTTCTCCAAGAAACCCGTCTACATTACGATGCGCTTGACCTTAGCGAACCGTTTCCCATCGAAGTTGAACAACTGCTCACCCTTATCGAACAAGCCGATGCTCCAGGAACGTACTTTCGATACGCAGGTAATCTTCCCAGTAATCAAGCTAACGTGGATTTCCCCGACCTTGTAGCACGCTTCCAGGAACAGTTCCGTGCACTACAGGCTGTGGAGGACTGGGTCTCCGCACAGTTCGAAGCGGTACCCGACGATTACAGTTATTAACCTTTTCATCACCACATCTTCAAGATGCAGGGCTTCCTTATAATGATGGGCCCTACATCGGTAGCTCGCCTTGCTTATGCGCACTAACCAATGTGATGGAACGAAGAAGTCGACTTTTTTTTACGACTGATTCACCCAATCCGACTAGAGACGAATAAGTATCAAAAATTGCTAGAACGCGTTGATCTGGGTCAGCCGCGAGTTCGGCGATACGAGAGAGCATCGCATCGTCGGCAACAGTTGCCTGAAAAGATCTTGAGGCTACCTCAGGTCTAAACCACATGACACCGAGTGAATGTTTAAGCCCGTCGACAGTCCCAATTGCCTCTTCTGTCGTAAATTCTTCATGGGCAGAAAGTAGAGCACTGCGTAGACGATTCGCCCCTCGAGCAGAAAGTTCAACACGATCCCGGCCAAATTGACGCTGTCTTATCGAACCATCAATCTCCCAGCTAGTCTTGATCGCCTGCTCGGCCGCACTCTTGAGCTTCGTCCGCGCTTTGATTGGGAGTTGATGTATGGCAGCGTTCAATGGCTCATCGTCGAGAGTCTCGCCCTCTGGTTCGGAAGCCAGGGTCATGACCCGCGCGATTCTTCGAAGTGCCTCTGAGTCAACTGATGACACTGACGTTTTAGGCGTCAGGTCCTGGGTAGTTGGAGGTGTTGGCGCCTTCAAGACAACTCTGACTGAACCGGGGCTTGCACCTTCAATCAATAAACCTGCGTTGTAACGAGGGAAGTTAGCGATGTCCTTCGCAGTCTCTTTAACGGCTTCGGCTACCCGTGAAACAAAGGTTGCGAACGCAAGGGCGTTAGTTGAATGTCCTTCTACGCCTGCGCCCTCTAGATGAAGATCAAGCTCGACCTGCTCCGGCCCCGTTTCCTCTTCAAAGACCTGGAGCAGGTTCTCATCATCACCGACTACGCCCATCAAGATGGAAGACTGCGCCATGCGATCGATTTCCTCGATCCCGGTGGTCTCGTTGAGTGCTTCACGAAGTAAGCGCATGCTGTTCTGAGTCTCATCTGACAGTCTCATGGCGCCACCTCTATGTAGCCTTTCCGCTTGCCAGGGACGATTTTCTGGTCGGAGCCTTTGACCTTGCTCCAAGTATCGTCCCACGTCCGCAGATGCGCCGGCAGGTCCGGTATGAAAAAGGTATCCAGAAGACCGCCGAATGTATGAAGCTTCGCGGTGTGGGTGTTCGGTTGGCCGGCTGTCACATGTTGAAGGGTGGAGAGCGGCAGCATCGATTCGGTAAGACAGAGCTTGAACTTCTTGACGGGAACTATAGCTACGATATCTGCATCCTCAGGAGCCGCCCAGGTCTTATGGGTCGTGAAGCCTCCATCAATCCAAAATCGGGCGTCGGGTATCGTCTCCCAAACCACGTCAATGAATAGGTGGAGCGCCCGGAAGATCATTGCTCTTCGTTCCTTGAAGGGTGCTTGATCCACAAAAACTCGCTTGATTTCGTCAAGCGTTGCCGGGTACGGCGAGCTCAGTGGATCAAGAAAACCTTCGGCATTCAATTTCGGCAGCAATTTTCCCCCGTCAGGTGCAAGTTCCTGATGAATCTATCGCACCCGCACAGCTACTCCGTCCTCTGTACGATGCGGTAGACGGTGCTGCGGGCGACTTTGAAGAGTTCGGCGATTTCGGTGGTGGTGTGTTGTCCTCCCTTATATAGGGAGACGAGGTGCGCTTCCTGGGACTTGGAGAGTTTGGGTTGTTTGCCGCGGAGCCGGCCTTTGGCTCTAGCGACCTGCATGCCTTCACGGGTTCTTGCGCGGATGAGGTCGGATTCAAATTCAGCGACCATGGCCAGGACATTGAACAGGAGCCGACCGACGGGATCGGTGGGGTCGTGGACATTCCCGCCGATGCTGAGCTTGATTTTCCGTTTGGTGAGGTCCTCGATGATGTCCCGCGCGTCAGGCAGGGATCGGGCGAGCCGGTCGAGCTTGGTGACGACGAGAGTGTCCCCCGCCCTGCATGCAGCAAGGGCTTCCCGGAGTCCTGGTCGTTCCCGGTTGGTGCCGGTCAAACCGTGGTCAACGTAGATCCGGTCTTCGGGCACGTGGAGTGCGGCGAGCCCGTTGCGCTGGGCGGTGAGGTCCTGCTCATTGGTCGACACGCGCGCGTACCCGATCATATGTCCAGTCATGGTGCTGACTGTAGCGGTTGTGTTACCTAAGCGGGACAATTTACCGGGCAGGGTATACGCGAATCGGCGTGATCAGGTTCTATACGGGATTTTCGGTGGTAGATCGGGCCCGAAATAGTGTCGCGGTGGAGGATCGGTTTAGGGGACGGTGAAACCGCCACCAGAAGCTGCGGCTAACCGCCATTCGTGTGGCTAATGATCGCACCGCGAGTTTGGGTCAAGCGTCACATCTACTGTCGGATACGAGTCGCTTTTCCCCGGTGTCAGATCATTGAGCCTAGATCCGATCCGATGGAGGGGTAGGTGGCGGTCGTCGATTTCAGTTGACGGGTGGTCAGGCCGTTTTTCATGGCCAGGCTGATGGTGTTAGCGAGTTCGGCGTACCCGGCTCCGAACAAGTGCGCGCCGACGATGCGGTCGTCTGCTTTATTGATCAGGATTTTGGTCGCGCCAGCGGTTTCGCCGATCCGGTAGTTTGAGTACCAACCGCTGGTGTCGGTGTAGCGGACCTCCACGTCCAGGCCGCTGTCCCGGGCCTCGTGTTCGAGCATCCCGAGACGGACGAGTTCGGGGATCGTGAAGACTGCTGTCGGAATCGCGGCGTAGTCCGGAACTATGGAACCGGATTTGAGCATGTTGGAAGCGGCTACTTTCGCTTCGATCACGGCCACCGGGGTCAGCGGCATCCCCGGGGTATCAGCGGAATCACCCGCCGCGTAGACAGCAGGATTCATCGTGCTTTGCAGGTGGCCGGCGACCTCCACCCCATGTTCGCCGTACGGCATGTAGGCCTCTTCGAGGTTCAGCCGGGACAGGTCCGGGACCCGCCCGGCGCCGTGAACAACGAGATCCGCATCAATCGTCGCCGGGCTGCCAGCCTGATCGACGTGCACCCGGTAACCGGAACCGGTCTTCACGACGCTTGTGATGCTCGTACCGCGCTGCACCTCGATTCCGGCGTCGGAACCACGGCTGATCAGCAGTTCGACAAGATCCGCGTCGAATGCCTTCAGCGGCCGCGCACCGCGATCCACGATGACCGTGGAGCTTCCCGCACGGGCAGCGATGTGGGCGAACTCGAAGGAGACGAACCCGCCACCAACGAACACGATCCGGGAAGGAAGGCTCTCAAGGTTCAGGAAGTCGGTGCTATCAATCAAGTGTTCCTCGCCCGGGAAGCCGAGGAGCCGGGGGGTGGCACCGGTCGCGATCAGGATTTTCGACGCCTGGTATGTTGCCCCGGAAATTTTCACTTGTGTGGGACCGGTGAAAGTCGCCGTACCGTGCAGAGTGTCCACACCGTGTGCGCGCAAGTCATCTTCCATGCTCTGCGGCACGGGATCAGTGAAACCGTGTTTGTGCTTCATCAGTTCGCCCCAATTGACCGCCAGACCGTCGTCGTTGACGCCCTTGCCGCGCATCAGCCGGGCGCCCTCCACCACCTCGGCGGCGCGCCGCAGGATCTTCTTCGGGTCACATCCGCGCAGAGCACACGTGCCACCGTAGGGAAGGGCATCAATGATCGCGACACGCCACCCTGCCGAGGAGCATTTCGTCGCCGCAGCGATACCGGCCATCCCGGCACCAATCACCAGCAGATCGTAGTTGTCAGTCATCTCAAACTCTCTTCCTTATAGGCATTTTCACGTGCCTGCACCTGTGGCGACTGCCGATAGAAGCAGCGGCGACGGGGAGCAGCCGGCATCCTCGCCGACCATCCGCGGTTCGACATCGTTAGTCCTCGGGCACTCAAACGATGGGCAGGGTCGCCCGCAACTGCTCGATGGTCGGCGCGCCCGCAAAGCCCTCCGGAGTCATATACCTGCGGCATGCCAGCCCCACCGGCGTGGACGCATCAGCGAACACATCAATCCCATTGATCAGGATGCTTGGGGAACCGTGGAAGCCCACCCGCTCCGCCTCGTCCGCCGTGTCGACCCTCTGACGTGTCACAACGACGTCGGAATGTTCCGCCGCGATGACCATGAGCCGCTCGTCGGCGATTTCCCAGTTCGGGCAACCATCAAAGTACTGCAACGTGATATCCATGCTTACGACCCTAAACCTTGCAGTCCGCTACAAGGTCAAGGGGTAGAGTGAAACGGTGCTCATCGGAGAAATCGCCGCTACCACCGGCGTAGACGGTCAAACCATCCGGTTCTACGAACGCCACGGCCTGCTGCCGGCGCCTCGTCGTGAGCCCAACGGGTACCGAAGCTACGACAACGCCATCATCGGCCGGTTGCAGTTCATCCGCGCCGCCCAAGCCTCCGGCCTCACTTTGGCCGAAATCAGGAGCATCCTCGGGGTTCGTGATGCCGGTGAGGCCCCATGCGCCCACGTCTCACTCCTGCTGGAACAAAAACTCGTCGACGTCCGGGCACGTCAACGCGAACTCGCCGTCCTGGCAACAGAACTTCAGGGGCTCATCAAAACCAGTCACGACCTCGACCCAGCCGACTGCACCGAAACAGACATCTGCCACATCATCACACCGCCGAAAAGGGCCGAACACGGCCTATAGTACGCCTAATCCTCGCCATAAAACTCCCGGAGAAACCGGTCACTCAGCGATGCAGGCCACCAGGTACGCAGTTCTGTGGATAAGCCTGCAGCTACCTCCAGGGACGTCCGGGCAACCCAAGGTGGGCTGTAACGGGTGGTGAGCGGTGATCCAAACTATTCAAATGAGACACCCATCCCTGGTGGACGTCGCTCCAAAGCATGCGGGCCCCTGCCGGGACGGGCGGCAGGGGCCTGCATACGTGTTGCGAGTGTTTAGAGACCTGGTGCTGCCGGGATGTCCAGGTCTGTTTCCACGAGGTGATTGAAGTAGTTGGTGAACAGGTTCAGGGTTACATGGGTGGAGAGCTCCGTGAGTTCGGTATCGGTCCATCCGGCGTCAAGGCCGGCTTGCCACGCGCTATCCTTCACTGCTCCCTTGTTGGCTGTTGCCTGCCGCGCCAGTTCCAGCAGGGCTGCGAGTTTGTCATCGAAATCGATCTGGCCTTTTCGGATGGCGATCGTCTGGTCCTCGGTGAGGCCGGCGGCTTTGGCTCCCATGGTGTGGGCGGACTGGCAGTAGGTGCATTCGTCCACATTACCGACGGCCAGAGCGATGGCTTCCCGGGTGCGGGCATCGAAGGTCCCGTAATCACCGATGACCTGTTGGAGGGCCACATAGGACTGCAGGACAACGGGTGAGTGGGCCATGGCACCGTGGATGTTGAGGACTTTCCCAAACTGCTTCTTAAGGGCACCGAGCTCGTTACGGCTCTCTTCAGGGGCAGTATCAGGAGTGTGGACGGTAATACGTGACATGCGTGTTTCTTCTTTCATCGGGATTTCTGGTGTGGAAATCTATAAGAGAACCTGACAGCGGTTCTGCATCATGGTCAGGGCTTCGACGTACCACGGCCCGAGCACGAAGATGGGTCAGAAGGTGGAGCGGGAGATCCGGCGGAGCCCCGCGGAGTCTTCGATGAGAATGCGTCCCCTGCCCTGCCGGATCAGATTGCGGGTAGCGAAATCCGACATGGTTTTGCTGGTCGCTTCGCGTGTTGCCCCCAATAGTCCTGCAAGTTGCTCGTGGGTGAGTTTCACGGACTGGGATTGTGTGAACCTGCTGCGGGGGGCGGTTTCAGCGAGTTTGAGCAGGGTCGCGGCTGTGCGTGCGGAGAGGGGACGTAGAGCCATGTCCGTCAGGCGTTCCTCGAGCCTTGCGACCTGCTCGCCCAGAAGACGTGAGATTTTCACCGCCATTTTGGGGTTGGAGAGGAAGTGTTCCTCGACGTCCGTCGCGCTGAGTTGGCACACCGTCGAGTCCTCGATCGCTTCGGCGTAGTTGTCATACATCTGCTGACCCACCAGGAGCATCTCGCCGAACACGGCGCCTGGTTCCAGGATGGCAATGGTGAGCGTTTTTCCATCCTCAGCGACCCGGAAGATGCGGATTCTGCCTGCTTTGAGGATGAACAGGGCACTGACGGGCTGGGCCTGGCTGAAGACGAGCTCTCCGCTGTGGAAAAGCCGAGGCGGTGACATCCGGTCAAGAGCGGCCATGTCCTGGGTGGTGAGGTCCGCGAAGAGCTCCACAGCGCTCAAACAGCTGAAGGGCTCCCCGGTTTCAGCCAAGATCTCGACCTCCTGTTCGTGCGGTGCCCACACCTTCGAAGGCCTCGTCGCGGCTGACAGGATCGTGGTGGAGCATGCGTCGTTCAACCCAGGAGCTGTCATCGGCGGCGTCGGATGATCATCGCTGCAACCAGTCCCAGAATAACCCCGTAGACAACATGCCCCATCAGCGAGGCGAGGGAGGACCCGTCAAGGGTAAACAGCGGCATCCCCATCATCGCCGGCATGATCAGCAACGGCCCCAGCACCCACCACAACATCCCATAAAGGGCGCCCACGAGGGCACTCTTCATCAGGCTTCCCGACAGCAAGCCGGCACCAGGAATCGTCAGGGCAAGTCCGATCAGGACCGAGATCACCAGATGAACTGCGAATCCGACGCCGGCCGAGGTGGAACCGACCAGCGAAGCAATCATCGCCAGCATGCCCATCATCGCCATCAACATTCCAAAGACGACACCGCCAGCGAGGCCGCCCACCACTCCGGCCACGACCCGGACGGACATGGGGGTGGACGTAGTGTGTCCGGTAGGTGAAGCCTCGGGCGTCGTCGCCCTATGATCTGCAGTCATTGGATTGCCTTCCTCATCGTTGTACCTCACCACTGATATCAACGACGCTAGACCTCGGTTAGATGAGAGTTCTGCAATCCAGGACACACTTCGGCTGGCGGTGCGCCATTGGGTGGGCTTATGTCCGCTCGCCTGGGCGCTATCTTTAGTGCGCGCGTGGTGATCGCCGCGACCGGACCTCACTCGGGAACGGCCCACCCGTGACCGTTGCCGAGCCGGAGTCCGACTTTCTCTCCGGCTACTACCCGCGGATCATCGGCGACCTCCACGGTGAGCGTTTCGCGTCTCGTACCCCCATCGAGGGCTACCCGGATGAGGGTGTGGGCTCCGAGAGATTTCGCCCGAATGACTGTGCCATCAGCGATGCCCTGCCCGATTGGAACGAGGCAGGCCGATTCCTGTCGGAGGAGCAGGAATGCGGAACCTTCATCAATGTCTTTCTGGACGGGTATCCGGCCGAACGACGAATGGTGGTGACCGGCGATTATGTGCCCGTGAATGGTGTTGAGTCCGCCCAAAATCCGGTTCACCGCCAGCGTGGCTGGTTGGTAATGCAGTTGGGCGACGGGCCCATGCTGGGAGATGCCGCTCGAGCGCACCAGTTCAATGGTGTCGCCGGTCCACGCCTCGATCCTGAAGTCCGGGGGTCCGATGAAGGGCATCAGTCCCAGGCTCTGCAGCGCAGCCGCGGTCAGGGAAACGCCGAGGACCGCCACGACCGGCAGCACCGCGGGCAAGGCGGAAAGCACAGCCCGCCCGGTGGTGGCGGGAGAACCTGGGCCTCTGCTCATCGGGTGGACGCGACGTCCTGACGCCATGCCTCATCCAGCACCGGCACCCATTCCGCGGCAAGTTCACCGTGAGCGTTGCGGGAAAGTTCCTCGTACTCCGGAACGATCGGCGATTCGGGCAACTGCTCGAACAGGTCCTGTTGTGCCGGGGTCAGGAGACCGGTGTCGAGCACCGGAAACTGCCCCCATGTTTCGGGGTCGGCCTTTGCTGCCTGCTGTTCCGGCGACAGGGCAATATTGGTGACGACCATCGCCCCTGCAGCGTCGGCGGCGTTCGCCGGGATGGCCAGGAAACTCGCGTTGCCCACCGTGCCCTCATCCAGTGTGAGGACCCTAGTGGAGTCCGGTAGGGCACCGGAGGCTACGAGGTCGGTGAGTGTGGCCGGTCCGTAGGTCATGGCGATGTCCACCTCGCCGTTGGCGAAGAGGGTGTTCAGGGCCTGCTCATCGCGTGGATAGGTGCGGCCTTCGCGCCAGAGCGAGGGTGCCACCTCGTCCAGCGTTTCAAGCGCTGCGGGGGCATGTTCGTCGAACGCCTCCTCGCTGTACTCCAGCGGCACCTGGTCCGCGCCGCCTGCCGCACTGAGGAGAACCTCACGGAGGAAGACACTGCCGGTGAAATCCGGTGGTGCCGGATACGTGAACCGGCCGGGGTGCTCCTTCGCCCACTCGAGGATTCCCTCCAGGGAGGTCGGCGGGTCAGGAACGGCTTCCGAGTCGTAGAAGAAGGTGAATTGCGCTTTATGCCAGGGCGCTTCACACCCCTCCACCGGGGTCCCGAAGTCATTGAGGAGCAGCGGGTCTTCCGGGTCGGTGTACTCCATGTTGGGTAGCAGAGCCGTCCACCCGCACCGCCAGGCCTCGGCCTGGCGTCCGGTGCTAAAGTTGGCACCGTTGACCCAGACCAGGTCCACCGTTCCGTCGTCGCGCCCTGCCTGGCGCTCACTGAGGACACGGTTCACCGCGTCCGCGGTATCCGCGATGGGAACGCGACGCAGGGCGACTCCCTGCTCCATGGCTGCCGGGGCGAGCACCTGGTCAACGTAGGCGTTGCCCTGTTCATCTCCCCCGTACATCCACAGATCAACGGTCTGACCCTCCGCCTCCGCCTGAACCTCGTCGAAGCTCTCGAAGCTTTCCGCCGCTCCGGCGGTAGCCCCCGAACAGGAAGCAAGCAGCAGTGTCAGCGCTGCTGCGGCCGCGGGCAGGGCAGGACCGCGTCGTCGTGCCAGGGCGGGATGGCGGGTCATGGGCGTCCTTAGACTGGTGGGGATGCTGTTTCCAGTATCCTCGAAGCGAGTCCGGCGCCCGAACGGGCCAGGTTGGGCAGCCGATGGTGGGAGAGCATGGACGAAAACCACGCGCGCCGCCGCGCGCCGTTCCTTACCCCGCCCGGCGGGTCCTGCTGCTAGTGGTGATCATCGTGGCAGCGACTGTGGTGGTCCTCACGGTGCCCATCCCGGACGTGGAGGAGCTGCGCGCGCTGGTGGAGCAGGCCGGCTGGTGGGGGCCGGTAGGCTTCGTTGCCGGGTACGCCGCCCTGACCCTCGCCCCTGTTCCCAAGAACGTGCTCTCCATCGCCGCCGGGGTGCTGTTCGGTTTCGGCCCCGGGCTGGTGATTGTCTATTGCGCGGCGCTGCTGGGCGCGTCCGTGGCGTTTTGGCTGGGACGCGCACTGGGCCGCGATGCTGTTGAGAAATTCACCGGCACCCGGGTGGAGAAGGTCGACGCCGTCCTTAGCAAGCGCGGATTTCCCGCCGTCGTTGGGGTCCGGCTGGTTCCGGTGCTGCCTTTCACCGCGATCAATTACTCCGCCGGGCTCACTGCCCTGGGCTGGTGGCCCTACTTCCTGGGGACGATGCTCGGCATCCTCCCCGGTACCGTGAGTTTCCTGGCCCTCGGTGCTTTCGGCCTCGAGTTCGGATGGCCCGCCCAGGTAGCCACAGCTGCCCTCGGCGTGCTCACCCTCGCGGGTTTGATCGTCGCCATGCGGTCCCGGCGCAGGAACAGGACACCTGATGTTTGATTCGCGCCTTCGACCCCTCCTCGCACCCGCACTGGACCGCGCCGCGGCCCGGCTGGATGTTTCGTGGATCACCCCGAACCGCCTGACCGGACTCAACCTGGTCCTCGGGCTGGCCAGTGCAGGCCTCGCAGCAGGCCAGTTATGGTTCCCCGCCCTTGCCGCCTGGCTGCTCTGCCGGCTCGCGGACGGACTCGACGGGCCGCTGGCACGCCGCAGGGCGCAGCAGACTGGAACGAGAACGGATGCAGGGCAGGGCGGGTTCTGGGATATCTCAGCCGACTTCGTGGTCTACGGTGCGACAGTTATTGGTGCGGCCATCGGAGCCACCGCAGGTTTCGGCGCGCCGTGGCTGCCCTTCCTCTTCGTACTGTTTGCCTACTACATCAACGGCAGCGTGTTCCTCGCCTTCTCCTCCCTTGCGGAGAAAAGCGGCCGACAGATCGAGGACGGCCGCTCACTGTCCTTCCTCGGCGGCCTGGCGGAGGGCGCGGAGACCGTCCTGGTCCACAGTCTCTGGCTCCTGTTCCCGGCTGCAGCCTGGCAGATCGCCTCGGTGTGGGCATTCCTGGTCCTGGTCAGCGCCACCCAGCGCATCGTGGCCGGTTACCGGCTGCTGCGCTGAACCCCTCCCCCACGACCCCCTGCCCTCTGCCCTCTGCCCATCGGCTTTCTGCCCCCGGTCGTCGAGTACCGGTTGGGTTCAGGACCGCCGGTTGCGCCAACGGTTGAATTTCACCAGACCGGTCATCGCGGTGCGGACCAGGGGCGAGTCGAGCGCCGTACGGGCATCGGCGATGGCCGCATTCCACAGGGCGTCGTTATACGTGGGGTAGGGATGGGTGACACCTGAGAGGTTCCGTGTGGTGAGCTTTTGGTGTACGGCAAGTGTCAGTTCCGCCAGGGATTCCCCGGCCCGGGGTCCCACGATCGTTCCCCCGAGAATCCGCCCGCCCTTGCCGATCACCAGCCGGGTGAAGCCCGAGGTCTGCTCTTCGGTGACGGCCCTGTCCGTCTGCGCGTGCTGGATGGTCGAGGTGGTCTGATCCTTGCCGTCAGCCGTGGTGGGTCCGACGGCGGCAACCTCGGGGGAGGTGAAGGTTACCCGCGGAACGATCGTGCTGACCGACCGGTGTACGCCCAGGACGGCATTGGAGGCTGCGGTGCTCGCATAAACCCCTGCCAGGTGGGTGAAGTCGGGGTGCGGTGTCACATCTCCCGCCGCCCAGATCCTCGGATTCGACGTGCGCATTGCCGCATCCACCACCACATGGCCGGCGTCGTCGCACTCCACACCCACGTGCTCCAGCCCCAGGCCTTCGGTGCGGGCCTTCCGGCCGGTAGCCACCAGGATGACGTCGGCATCGAATGCGCGTCCATCACCGGTGTGGATGGTGCTTCGAGAACGGCCGTCGTCATGGGAGGTGCTGACGCTTTCGGTCTCCACTCCTTCAACGATTTCCACGCCGTCTTTTTGCAGGCTGGCTCCCACGATCGTCGCGGCGTCGCGGTCCTCTTTTGGCAGGATCTCCGAGCGCACCAGCATCACCACGGTGGAGCCGAGCCGCGCGAAGGCCTGTCCCAGCTCACAGGCGATCGGGCCTCCTCCGATGATTACCAAGCGGTGCGGGAGTTCCACCAGGTCCCACACGGTTTCCGATGTCACCATCGGAGCCTCGTCCAATCCCGGAATCGGTGGTACCAGTGGTGCGCTGCCGGTCGCGATCAGCGCCTGCCGGAAACGGATGGTCTTCCCGTCGATGTCGGCTTCACCGGGAGCTGTGAACCGGACGGTACCGGTCACAACTGACGCACCGACGGCTTCCAGCGACGCCGGAGAATCATCGGGTTCGATGGCAGCGATGGCCTCCAAGATGCGTGCCCGCACCTCTGCAAAAGCTGTTCCACTGCCACCGAGGGAGCGCTCAGCCACCGCTTTACTTGCCGCGGAGAGGAGAGTTTTGGACGGGACACACCCGGTCCACAAGCAGTCCCCGCCCGTGCGGGCGGATTCGACCAGGACCGTGTCCGCGCCGAGCCGGGCTGCGGTCTTCGCTCCCACGATCCCGGCCGTACCACCGCCGACCACCAGCAAATCGATGATCCCATCCTTGCGTTTCATTGAATCTCCATCTCGTCGTCGGTTTCTACGGATTTTCCCTCACCATAAGCTGTAGGCACCGCGGCCGGCCCAACCGAGCCCCGCCCCCGATACGGAAGTGATCCTGATCGCCGGAAAATACCGCAGCATCGCACCCCTGTATGACCTGCTCTCGGCCGAATGGCCTGTGTATCGGACCGGCAGGAAGATCGGCATCGAATCCCTGGACCTTCATCCCGGTGACCAGGTCGTGGACATCGGGTGCGGCACCGGACTGAATTTCGGGATCCTTCATCACCGGATCGGCCCCGGGGGCATGATTGTGGGCATCGACCGCAGCCCGGACATGCTGGCCCAGGCCCGGCGGAAGGCCACGCGTAAAGGCTGGACCAACGTCATTCTCATCGAGGCGGATGCGACCACGCTCACGCCTGCCGCCATCTGCGCCAGCATCGCACTTCAGGGCGGGCGTGAGTATTCGGAGGCTGCGCTGGCGACCTACGCCCTGTCCCTTATGGCGGACTGGGAAACCGCCTGGACCAACATGATCCTCATGTCCTCTCCGGGCGCTTCCATGACCGTGGTGGACATGCAGGAACCCACCGGCGTCTTCGCCCTCGCAACCCCACTCGCCCGAGCCGCGTGCCACCTGGGCGGCGCCGATATCACCGCACACCCCTGGACCGGGCTCGAACGCGACTGCGCCGACGTACAAGCCGCCTCCGCACGCGGCGGGCACCTCCAAATTCGCACGGGCCGCCGCCGGTAGCACTCCCCGACCCCGTTTCCGCTCTATCCCCTGCAGAAGATCGTCCAGCACACCGCGTTCAATTGCTGAGATTTGGCCAAAACTAGGGACGCCCACGAAACGGCAGATTTCCATTGCTCGCTATGGCCCGGCATCTCATGTTTCTTCGCGGCTGCACGCCATGAGACCGCAGGGAAGTGCGGTTGGAGGTGAATAACCAATTATCCGGCGGGCTGAAGGGGATTTCCCTCGAAGTGGATCATGTCCAGGGACTCCACATGCGGTCCGAGGAGGGCCAGAACGTTGCGACCCTGCTCCGTTTCGGGAAAGACCTCCGTGTGGTCGGTCAGAGCGTTCCATCCCACACGGAGCAGGTAGACCTGTGGTTGGTCGACGCTGCGGTGCAGGTCCACTGACCGGCATCCGGTCGCTGCCAGGAGGTTCTCGCGGATAGCGGGGTACGTCTTGTGGAATTCCTCATGCCCGTCATGACGGATGGTGAGTTGTGCGTGTTCGAAAATCATGTGATTCTGTCGACCTTTCATGTCGTGATGCCTGGGAGGCTAGCTTTCAGCTGTTGACGCCGGCGTTTTGCGCGGCAAGGCCGGCATGGATGTCTTGCATATTGAGGGCTTTGACTTCGGTGATGACCTGTTCGAGTGCCGTGGCGTCCAGGGCTCCTGGCTGCGAGAACACAAGGACTTTTTCGCGGAAGGCCATCAGTGTCGGGATGGAACTGATGCCTGCCTTCGCCGAGAAGGCCTGTTCGGCCTCCGTGTCGACCTTCGCGAAGGCAATGTCAGGGTGCTTTTCGGAAGCTGCGCTGTACGTCGGGGCGAACCTGCGGCAGGGTGCGCACCAGCCCGCCCAGAAATCAATCAGAACAATATCATTGTCATTGAGTACGGTTTCGAAGGTTTTTTCGGTGATGTCAACGGTTGCCATCGTGGCTCCTTGTCATGAGGTGCACCAGGTGTCAGCCTGGTGCACCTCCTTGTTGGGGTCAGAATCTGGGCGGGGCCTAAAAAGATGCAACGGCCTCGTCGGTGGTGATTACGGCACCTGCGATGTAGTTGAAGTTCGTCAGGGCAGCGGCGTAGCCGTCTCCCAGCTCAGGGTGTTGCGCTGCTGCCGTGGCGTCCGCGACGACCGTCACATCGAAGCCCTGCTCCAAAAGCTCCCGCAGGTGGCTCTCGATGCAAAGATTGGCGGACATTCCTGCCAGGACGACCTTGCTGATGCCGCGTTTGCGTAGTTGGAGGACGAGGTCGTTCTGTTCCGGGCCGTACACCTTGTGGGGGCTGCAGATAACGGTTTTCCCATCCTGGATGTAGGGCTTGTACTGCTCCAGCCAGTCAGCACCGGAGCCTTCAAAGCCCTCCAGGCTCAAGGGTCCAGGCCGGTCGAACATACCAATTTCGTGCATCTTCTTTTCCAGCGTCCCGCCGAATTCCCACTGATGATCCTGCGGGAAGTAGTAGTGCGGGGAAATGAAAACCTTGTAACCGGCGGTTTTGGCGGCGGCCAGTAACTGGTCGATGTGTTCAACCGTGTTGTTCTCCCGCACACTGTTGCCGACCAGTTCCCATGTCACCCCGTCGGGGCTGAGGAAATCATTCTGTGGGTCGGTCAGCACGAGTGCTGTTGTCGAATTATCGAAAGTCATGGCTCTCCTTGGATGGTGATAGCGGCGGGCCCTGATCTTCGGGCACCTTCGTACACTAGGCATTAGTGGACGATAGTTCTGTAACCCAGGACACCGTGTGGGAGACCCCAGCGGTCATACAGTTGCGAAAGAAGCACCCCGGACCGCGAAGCACTCTACGGCCTGAGGGACGCCAACGCCCGGTCAGGCATGCTGGCCTGGCCGCAGGGAAAGGGACCCATTATGGCAAGAGCAGTGTGGAACGGAGCGGTCATCGCAGAGTCCGAGGATATTGTGGTGGTCGAGGGCAATAGCTACTTCCCCATGGACGCGGTGGACCAACGGTATTTCAAGGACAGCGACATGTACTCTGTCTGCCCGTGGAAAGGCAAGGCCAGTTACCGCACCCTTGAAGTGAATGGACAGCAGAATACGGACGCCGCCTGGTTTTACCCCGAACCCAAACAGCGGGCACTGCCCATCAAGAATCGTGTCGCCTTCTGGCGCGGCGTCACCATCGAACCCAGCGGCGCTGCATCTCAGTGACGCCGACAGCGATTACTCCACCGAGCCATCCTGTCCCCCGCCTGACCCAAGGACATGAAGTGGGCTCCTGCCACACATCCAAGCCATAGCTATCGACCCGCGCCCATTTTGCCCCAGTGCGGCCTGCAGACCCGGGTCGGCTCGTGCCTCAGGCCAGCCCCGGTTCTGCAGCCTGTTTCAGGATCCGGTGAGCTTTCCTGCGAGAGTCACCAGGTCTTCGGCTTCGATGTCGGGTGCGGTGAAATAGGAGGGGTAGGAGGCCCCGGTGCGGTTGATCCACGCTGTTTTCAGGCCAGCGGTGTTGGCGCCGTGAATGTCCCAGGGGTGCACGGCGACGAGCAGCAGTTGGTCAACCGTCTGCCCGGTTTCCCGGGCGGCATAGTCATAGGCTTCGCGGGCGGGTTTCCATCGTGGAGCGTCCTGGACGCTGAGGAACCGGGAGAACTTGTCCTGAACGCCGCCCCGACTCAGGAGGGATTCTGCCACCGAGGTGGCACCGTTGCTGAGGGTGATCAGTTGCGTGATACGACTGAGCGCACTGATTCCTGGCCCGGCATCCGGGTGTAGCGAGAGGTTCGTGAAAACGGCCATGATGGAATCGACCTGTTCCTGGTAGTCCCCCGGTCCTGAGGTCTGTGTCAGGAGGCGGTGAAGACTGTCGGTGGCAAGGTCGGCAAAGGCAGGGTTGTCCCCCGCTGAGGTAAGAGCGAACCCGTCGCGGAGTACTTCCGTAAACCACAGCCGGGCAAGGGAAGCAGGTACCCCGGCGCGGGTGAACGCGTCTGCGAGAGGGCCCATGTCGGACAGGGTTTCATTGACGTCGAAAACGATGACGGACGGTCTGGTCGTCATGTGGTTAGTCCTTTCCGGCTCCGGCGAGGATCGGGTTGATGGCGTCGGCGATGTCCCGTGGATGGTCTTCGGGAGTGAAGTGCTTGCCCCCGGGTATCCGGATCAGGTCGGCTCCGAGGTCAGCGGCGAGCCGCTCCCCATACCTGATCTTCTGGAACGTGTCGGCTTCACCCCAGACCACCCGTGCCGGCAGCTTAAGGCCCGTCAGCCGGTCCGAAATGTCCAGGGTGTCCTGAACATCAAGTGCGGCGACCTGGCGCATCATGCTCCGCGAACAGCTTCGCCCACGCTCCAACGCCCCAGCCGCCTGCACGAAGTTGGGCGAGAAGGCTATTGGTGGCATCACGACTACCCAGCACAGCCTCGCACCTGCTCCTGTCACCGGGTGCAGGGTCGAAGGCTTTGAAGGACCAGTCGTCATTGTCTTTTCCACTCGTCACCAGGGTCGCCCCGTTGTCCCTTGTCAACCGGACCCTGAACCGACCAGGTGGGTAAAGATCAGGTGCTGCTGTTCCGCCGGTAGACAACGTAGGTTCCGCTGGCTGCGGCGAGGAGGAGCAACCCTCCACCGAGAGCGATAATGGTTGACTCCTCGCTCGTACTCTCGGTCGATACTCCGGTGTCGGCGCCGCCCATAGGCACCGCACCCATCTGGTCCATCCCATTGCCTTCCGCGCTACCGGACTCCGCGCCGCCCATCATCATCTTCTCGTGCATCTGCGCCATGTCCGGATGGTCCATCATCATCTTCTCGTGCATCTGCGCCATCCCAGCACCGCCCATCATCATCTTCTCGTGCATCTGCGCCATCCCAGCACCGCCCATCATCATCTTCTCGTGCATCTGCGCCATCTCGGGATGGTCCATCATCATCTTCTCGTGCATCTGCGCCATGCCTTCGGCTCCGACAGTGAGAGAGCCCTTCATGCTGCCGTGGAATTTGCAGAAGAACCCATAGGTTCCTGCTTCACTGGGAGCCGTGAAAGTGGCGCTAGCCCCACCCGGGATGGTGACATCGAAGGAACCATCATCGGCGGTCACCGAATGGGCTTCGGTGTCGTTATTGGTCACCGTGATCTCACCGCCCGGGTTGACCGTGCCTGGCCCCGTAAACACGAAGTTATCGATGGTGATAGCCATCTGCTCGGTGGTCATTGCCGGTCCGGACTGGGACACCGGGCCGGAAGAGGCCAGAGCGGCCCCCGTAGACCCGAGGCCTGCCCCTCCAACCAAGGCTGCGGTGAAAGCGACGCTGAGAACTTTTCTACTGGTGATCATGATGAGTCCCTCCGGCGGGGTAGTTAGGGAGACAATATCCTGGCCGTCAATCGATTCGACGACCCTTGCCCCGAAACCTCCGCCACGTGACACTTGTCATCTGCGGCGCGTTGGGCTGCCTCTTCACCAACCCTATCGTGCGTAGTAGACCTACGCACAGGCCTACTTCTTCGCGAGCCGCCATCGGAGTCTTTTCTCGGACAATCGACCGAAACCGAGCAGCTGCCCATCGAGCAAAATACCGGGCGCGAAAACAACGTCGTGGCGCACTGCGAGTTCACGGCCCTGGGCGCTGGCAAGCTCGACTTCTTCGATTACTAAGGTGATCTCAACCGGTCAATGCACCGCCCGTGGTTCTGAGGGTATCGCTTGTTGGTCCGAGGTGGTGGTGTGTGCTTGGTAGAGGTCGTTGGAGC
>NZ_JADOUV010000021.1:0-18510 GCF_015751715.1 Arthrobacter sp. CAN_A6 | reverse complement strand
AACTCCGCCGAGTAGCCCTGTCGTCCCATCTGTTCCTCCTGATGTCAGACACCAGAATCCACAAATTCCAACTCCGTAGAACCCGGGACACACCAGTCCCCACCAAACCCAGGGCGGTTCAGCTTTCTCCGACGGCACCCCCACCGTCACCACCACCTACAACCCTGACGGGCAACCCATCACCCGGTCGATGGGGCCGGGACCACCAGCTACGGGTACGACCAGCTGGGCCGTTTGATCACCCGTGCGAACACCGCCGGCGGAGGAACCATCACCTACGGCTACGACCGGGCCTCGAACCTGACATCCGTTTCTGATACCCGCGGCACCACGACGTACACCTTCGATACCTCCGGGGCCCCGACGTCGATGACCTATGGCCCCACCGGGGCGCAGAAGACAGTCAACTTCGCCACCGATGACCGGGGACGGCGCACCGACACCTGGCTCGATTCCGACCCCTCCAACACCACGTGGGCGGCGCACACCCGCAACAGCTACGACACCACCGGCAGGATCACCCGGGTCCTGGCCGAACAGCAAAACGAATTCGGAACGTTCCCCGTCGTTGATCTGTCCTACTGCTATAACGCCGGCACCACCGGCACCTGCGCAACCACCACGGCCTCGGACCGCACGAAGATCCAGCGAGTCACCGACAATATCTCCGGTGCCGTCACCGCCTACACCTACGACCAAGCCGGACGGCTCACCAACGCGGTCATCACCGGTGGTGAGGCACCCGCGACCTACACCTACACCTACGACTCCCGCGGAAACCGGCTCACCGCATCAGGAGGCACCCAACCGAACCAAAGCTTCACCGCCAACCCGGCGAATCAGATCAGCACCGCCGGGTACACGTACGATGGCACCGGGAACCTCACCGCATCGCCTGAAGGCACCCAAACCTACAACGGGGCCGGCCAGATGAAGACCGCCACCCGGGAGGGCACCGCCTACACCTACACCTACGCCGGGACCACCCAGAACGAGCTCCTCGCCCAAACCACCCCGGACGGCAACTACTCCTACAACTACGGACGCACCGACGCCCAAGGATTGCCCGTGATCGAGCAACTCAAACGCGGCAACGGCACCGCCTACATCGAACACGACCCCGTCACCGGAGAACCCCTCGTCCTACGCACAGCAGCAGGACGCGACGCCCTCTACATCTACGACGGCACCGGCAACCCCGCGGCCCTGATCACCTCAGAGCCCTACGTCGCGTTCGCCTACACCTACGACCCCTACGGCGTCCCCACCCTCACCGGAGCCTCCGGCGGCGCCGCCGTCCTGCAAAACCCCTACCTCTTCAAAGCCGGCACCCAGGACCGCACCACCGGCTGGGTCAAATACGGGGCCCGCTGGTACAACCCCACCACCGGACGCTGGACCCAACAAGACACCCTCGACACGCCCCTGGACCCAGCCAACGCCAACCGCTACGCCTTCGCCGCCAATGACCCCATCAACAACTCAGATCCACTAGGGCTATACACATTTGGTGAAGGTGCCTCGGATTGTGCAACGGGTGCCGCTTCGAGCGTTGCAATCAGCCTTGGGCTAGGAACAATCGGTGGGCCCGGCGCGCTAGTAGGCGGGTTGGTAGGAGGTTGTACCGTCAGTATTATCTCTGGTATCGCCGCAGATTTTCTCACCGACAATCAGCAGGACGAGGATAGAGTCAGTAACGGACTCGACTACATAGGTTTCCTTGGTGACGCGGCGAGAGTCGCCGGCAGGCTTCTTTAGGAAGGCACAATAATGCGAAATAAGAGAAATCGAATAGTTACTTATCGGGATCGGTCAAGAGTGCAAAGCGTCCTAACAGGCATTGTCTTAGCTGCCTGCTTGATCTTCGGAATCTACATGATAGTTGCAGAATCCAACTGGATCGTTTTAATCCTGGCGATTCTTGGCATAGGCGGACTGTTTCTGTTCATTCGGAGCAATGAAAAAGCTTTTAAAGAAGAACCATAAAGTTGAATTTACCGAGTAACTAGTAGGGGGTTTAGGTGCTGCAGCAGCTAAACCCCCTACTGCTTCGACGTTTTATCCCTTGGCGTGCGACGACAGTAGTAGCGCCCGGTGTCTACGGTGATGGACAGGGCTTGGTGGCGGTGTCGTTGGCGCGGACCTTCAGCGCGGTCTCCACAGTGGTCTTCTTACTGCCGGTCTTCTTGGCAATCTGTGCGGCCGAGATACCCATAAGGGATAGCTGGTGGAACGCTTCGGTCCGATCCCGGTCTGTGAGGGACAGGCGCTGATCGTTCTCGACCATCTGCTGCACGAGCCTGTCGGCTTCTCCGAGCGACTCGACAACGCACACGGGCATCGTCTGCAGAACTCCTTCGACGGCGGCGAGGGTGCGGCGCTGTCCGTAGAGGACATGCACTCCCTGCTCGGTGCGGTGGGCGACGACGGGCTGCAAGACGCCGTGCTGCTTGATGGAGGCCAGGAACTCGGCATCGAGGTGAACCTCTGCGCGGACATTGGCATCGATGGTGAGCTGGGCCGGGTTCAGGTGTTCCAGAACGGTCATGATTGTTTCTCCTTGGGTCACGAGGTGGGGAGAGAGCCTGCGGTGAGCCAGCTGGTACTTGGCCCTTCCCCCGACGCTTTTATGTCTGTCAAGCGGCTGGAAACGGGTGCGGACGCGGTCGCGGCCCAGTGGAGAGGCGGCTTTGGTGACCGGCCAGCTTCCCCTCTCCCCCGTGGTTTTGGCTGCTGGCGAAGCTTGCGGAGCTGTGGCTGACGGAGGTCTGTCTACCCGCAGGGCAAGGGGCGGGAGATTCCCGGAGGAAATCAGCGACGAAGGAGCGCCGCAGGGACATTTTCTGCCCCGCAGGCCACGACGAAGGAGGGGCTAGACAGGTCGGAGCGGACACGTACAATCCGTCAGGACAGCAGCAAAAACAGAAAAAGGGCTCCTACAGCCCGAGCGAAGCGAGGCCCGCGCAGTAGACCTGGGCGCTTGCTGGGCGAGGCCAAAACCCAGAGTCTTCAGGCAGCACGTCGTTCCGGGCTACGTCGTGGTGCTCTCGCGTGCAGCACGGGCTTGCTGGTGGCGTAGAGCGCTGCACGCCTCCAACCTGTGAATCGCGACGCTAAATGGTGTTCTTTTCGCAGCGCTTAGTGCACTCATGGCCGGCGGCACCGCATCGGCCTTCAGATGGCTTGCCTTTGAAGCTCCCGGTACACAGTCGTCCGTGACACCCCGAACAGTTCGGCTAGTTCGGTCTGCGTGTGCTCGTCGGCATCATGCAGTGTCAGGAGGTGCTTCCGCTGCACCTTGGACAATTTTGGTTGCTTACCTTTCAGCCGCCCCTTGGCCATTGCGACCGCCATGCCCTCGCGGGTGCGCGCCCGGATCAGATCCGCCTCGAACTCGGCCACCATTACCAGGATGGTAAACAGCAGCCGGCCTACCGGGTCGGTCGGGTCGTGACTGCTGCCGCCGAAACTAAGCACAACCCCTTTGGCCGTGAGTTCATCGACAATGTCCCTGGCATCAGAAAGGGAGAGGGCAAGCCTGTCGAGCTTGGTCACCACGAGGGTGTCGCCAGCTCGGCATGCCGCCATCGCTTCACGGAGTCCAGGGCGCAGACGGTTAGCTCCTATAAGTCCGTGGTCAACAAAGATCTACTTCTCTTCAACGCCCAGGGCAAGGAGGGCGTTTCGTTGAGCGGTCAGATTCTGATCGTTCGTTGAGACGCGGGCATAGCCGATCTTCATTCCAGCCATGAGGAGCGGTACGTACTCTGTCGGGAGCCATTCCCTGATTATTTGCGACTCGCCGCTGCTAACCAGGTGTTAATCCGCCCGGGACAATTGCAGACGGCTAGAGACGGCGTTCCAGACTCAGGAACGGACCCGGGGTGTCAGTGGCTGTCTGCGGTCATCGCGTCGTAGACGGCGCCGGTGACGGCGGCGTACACAGCCTTGTGCAGTAGGTCCGAGGTGAGCTCGTCAGCTTCCCAGCGCCAGGGCACATCGGCGATGCCGAGGGCGCGGTAGAGCGCAGCGTCTCCGCCCCAGAACAGAGCGAAATGCGCTGCGCTGGCTGGGAGCCCTTGAAGGCCGGCTTCGTGGATGGCACCTCGAAGTGCACCCATGATGATGCCGTGCGCCCAGTGGACGGGGGTGTTGAGCCGCTCGATGTCGGTGGTGGATTTTGGATCCTGCCCCGGCAGAAGGTGCGCTCCCACCTGCCCGGGGACCGTGCTCCCCTGTCGTCCGGTGACCGCCATCTCGAGTCGTTCTGACACTGTCATAGCGGTGGTACCGACGAAGCCGGCGACCATGCCCTTGGTGAGACTCCCGAGCAGATTGTTGCTTATCATGAGAATTCCTCTCTTGTTGACTTACACGCCCTGGCCGAGATTTCCGTTCGAGACGGTAGCTTCCGCCCAAGCCTACGCCGAGCACCTCTGGAACGAGAACGGCCCACTGTCGGCTACTCAGGCTCTAATGAGGCAGAGGTCTTGCCCTGCACCCGACGACCTGTTCGCCTGCTTGTTTCGATCGGAACGACAGCGCCGCTGATGAACTCACCGCCCTGCATCCCAGCCCAGAGAACCTGCAACAGATCCGGTCTCACGAAGATCGAATAGCCCGCCATACCAACACCCATTCGCTAAGTGTTGCAATCACCGAAAGAACCCAAGGTTCGACTTACGGTACTTGCGGGCGTTCGGTGAGGGACCCTTTAAAGGACACCACCTAAACCATCTGCCCCGGCAACGTGGGATCGGTCCAGTTCCGCGGTGGCGTAAAGGGAGTTGAGTTGGCGGTAGAGGATACGGGCAATGTAGCGCTTGAGGGATCTGCGGATTTCGCGGTAGCTACGTCCTTCTCGGGTGCGTTTGGCGACGTAGTCCCGGGTTCCAGGGTCATGGACCATCCGAGTCATCGTGATGGTGTGCAAGGCTCGGTTGAGGCGCCTATCACCGCCCCGGTTGAGCCTGTGCCGGACAGTGTTACCGCTTGAGGCCGGCAAGGGATTCACCCCTGCCAGTGAGGCGAAGGCAGCCTCACTGCGAACCCTTCCTGGATGCGACCAAGCTGTCAGGACGGTGGCGACCGTAACAGCCCCGGCGCCCACCATCTCCAACAGCGGCGCCGCGGGGCTTTGCTGAATTAGTTCTGTCATGCGCCTCTGGTTCGCTGTCAGTTGAGTGGTCACTTCGAGAACGCGGCGCGCCAACCGAACTGCTTCCTCGCGCGCGATCGATAGTTCGATCTGCTCCTGTCGTTCCCGCCATCTGGTGATCGTGGCAATCTGGGCGGGAACCAATGGTTTGCGAGCGTCGATTCCCAGATCATGTGTCCGGAGCAAGGCGATGAGCGCATTTACATTCACTGTTCGTTCCCGGGTCAACTGATCCCGGGCTGCGCTCAAGATCCTGAGTCCGGCACGGGTTCCTTCATCCCTGCGCGGGGCGCGGAGCTGGGACTCCTCTAAGCCGATGACAGCGGTTCCGATGGCGGCGGCGTCCAGCGGATCGGACTTGCCGATCCCCCGGCGCCCTCGGGCGTTCATCCGTGGAGCTTCAGCGACGTCATAGCCGGCCTCGGCTACTACCCGGGCCAGACGTGCCCCATAAGAGCCGACACCCTCAACGGCCCATAGACAGGCCATATCACCATCTGTCCGTCGGCCTACCCAGGCAAGTGCTCGGGAAATCCCTGCCGAGGTGGTCGGGAACTCCTCGCACGCGACCCGTCGCTTAGTACGGGCCTCGATGATGGCGTACGTGTGTGTGCGGGCGTGGCAGTCCACGCCGATTACGAACGGGCGGATCTGCGCAACAATAGTCAACGCGGCCACCCTCCTTCCTTTCGAACGGGCAAGACTGGTCGCATCGCGACCGGCACTGACCTGGGAAGAGGCACTTCGAGGCAATACTGTGATGAGCCACAACCCCAGGGGCTGGGCAAGCTTCTAATCAAGCCACCGACGTGGGACAGGTCAACGCCGGCCGCTCCACCCAGCACGGACAAGTCGGGGGAAATGCACCCTGGCGGGGCAATTGTTTTTTCGAGTCACGCGCCAGACAGAACGACCGGCATCAACACTGCCAGCTAGTCCCAGACCAGCCACTGAAAGACTCACAGTTGTTTTTTGCCTGCTAGCGAGCTCGCTCGCTCGTCCCCGACTCAAGCAGTGCTCAACGCCGTAGGTGCGAGGGTGCGGCCAGCCTGCGAGGAAATAAGCGACGCAGGAGCGCCGGACAGGATGGGCGTGCCCGATGCCGGCGAAGCCGGTTGACGCTGTGGAGCGGGGCGCACAATCCGAAGGACAGCAGACAAAAACAGCAGGACTGGATGCGACGAAGGAGCAGCCTGGCCTATTCAGGCCGGAACGAAGCGCAGGACCGTTTCCCTTGATGGAACGAAGCGGGAACCAGCACACGCCTGAAGACTGAGCATGGCGCCCAGTACACGCTCCGGAACTACTCGGCATCTCGTGGGCCACGAGGCGCTGCTTAGCACTACCCGCATGGGGTGATACTGACCGCCGCACAATCGTGACCGACACGGGCGCTGACCTGCCCCATTCGTCACATGAGCCCCACCAGAATGAGTGCATCATCGGGGATTGAGTTGGGGAGCAGCATGCAGTGGATTCAGAACAACAAGAGGTTTCTGCCGTCGGGATTCGCGCTCATTGCGGTGGTCGTGTTTTGGATCGTCGGAGCCGCCGGCGGGATAGGTTTCCTGCATGACGCGGAATCGGCGATGGCCATGCTGGCCGGGCTGTATCTGATGCTCGCGGTGGTGGCTGCGTCGATCATCGTGACGGTGCTGGCGTTGATGGACCTAGCCCACGTCACTTCTGCCCGGAAGCAGCGGACCGTCGCCTAACAGCGGTTACTGCGGAGATGGAAACGCCCTGCGGGTAGCCTTCGATCTTCCACTTTTGTTGCGGGGACAGGATTTGAACCTGTGACCTCTGGGTTATGAGCCCAGCGAGCTACCGAACTGCTCCACCCCGCGGCGCATGGGCGACCTTACGGGCCGCAGGATCAATACGCTAACCATGGGCATCCTGGGACTTGGAGAATTTGGTTAATTTCCGCGAAACCGGTCGACTTTGACGCCAACGAGGGTGTTCCCGCACGGCGCACTACTAGGGCTTCGCGGAGACCTGACCGTTCCAGGCTGACGCCTGTCAACCCGTGGTCGACGTAGATCCGGTCCTCGGCGCCTGAAGCACGACTAGTCCGTTGTGTTGGGCAGTGACGTCCTGCTCGTTGGTCGAGGTGTGCGGACCGGATGATGAGACCGGTCATACGCCGGCTGAAGCGTTTGTGTCACCTGACCGGGCTTTTTCTCGGGCGGGGTATACGCGAATCGGGGTCACTAGGTTTCATATGGGATTTTGATGGCATCGAGACCCGAAAATAGTGGAGCGGTGGAGGATCGGCATATGGGACGCGGTGGGTCTTCGGCAATCAACGCAAACGCCGCTTCTTTTACATAGTTCGCAGATACGCCTCATGAAACACAGCGTGTCGGATCAGATGGGCGGCAACGATCGTGTCTTATAAATGGTCGTTTAAAAACATGCTGAGGTCGTGTCGAGTCGAGTACTACAAAGGGTGCCTATCGGACTGACGCGACGTCAGTCCGTCCTACTCGCGCGCACCGATCAGTTCGCACAGATCGCGCACACCGCGTCGTGCGAGCGTTGGCCAGATGGTGCGGTCCATGGCCTCCTCGAGTTCTGTATCGTGCGGCACCCCAATGGCGCAGGCCCCGGAGGCGACGGCGGCGGTGAGACCAATCGGCGAGTCTTCGATTGCGACGCAATGGGTGATATCGACGCCCAGACGTGAGGCCGCGAGCAGATACGGCTCCGGGTGCGGTTTGCCGCACGCCACGTCATCGCCCGTAATGACGGTTGCTAGAGTCACCTCATCGGCCAGGGCGTCGACGACCACCTGCGCGAGGGTGTTCGGCGAGGTCGTGACTATCGCCTGGCGAATACCGGCGCGACAAAGTTCGCGCATTATCTCGAGTGCACCCGGACGCCAAACAAGGCCGCGGTGCATCTCGGCGAGGACATCCTCTTGAAGAGCCGACTGAACCGCGACCTCGTCCAGCTCAACGCCCGCATCCTGCAAAGCCCGCACCGTCTGCTCCATGGTGCTACCGACTAGCGCAAGGGCATCGGCGTGCGTCCACTTGCAGCCAAAACGCTTCGCGAGGACGCCCTGCGCCCTGATCCACGCCGGCTCAGAATCGATCAAAGTGCCGTCCATGTCCCACAGCACAGCCTCGAGTCCGGTCACAGCGCAACGCCGCTTGCTATCGTTCGTGGCTCGACGCCCAGTAGCCCCGCAGCGATGCGTGCACCGATCATGGCGGTTGGGATATTGATATTGCCTCGGCTGATGGAGGGCATGATTGACGCGTCAGCAACATAGAGTCCGCTCACCCCGTGAACAGCTCCCGTGCTGTCAACGACTGAGGTGGGGTCGGAGGCGGGGCCCATCTTGCAGGTGCCTGCCGGGTGGCAGTAGTTCACGATGTCATCCAGTGGTGGGTGCTCGCCTCGTACGCGTTCGCCGAGGATTCCGGCGAGTTCTGGGGTGGCTACCATCCGATCGATGAGGTCGAGTGCTTCGCCTAGGACGGTTCGGTCGTATCCTCCAGGATCCGTGCCGTAACGGTGGTCGATGACTGGGTTGACGACGTCCAGATCCTCGTTGAGTGTCACGGTGCCCTCGGACCGTGCCCGCATGGCGCCTCCGTAGATAGTGACGGGTGGGAGGCCGGGGTGACCGGTGTTGGCGCCTGCGACCATAAAGACGTGGATGTCGTAGGGGCCCCCATCGCAGAGACTGGATTTCGCTCGTCCTACGGTTTGCTCGTCGAAGTTGACGGGGTGAGCTGCGATTTCTTCCACGAGACCCGGACGTCCCTTGAAGTCCACCTGCACGCAGGAATGGTCGAGCAAGTGTTTACCTACACCGGGCAAATCGGCCTTCACCGCAATACCAAGGGATGAGAGCTCTGATGCCGGGCCTACGCCTGATTTCAGTAGCAGGGCAGGCGAGTGATACGCCCCGGCGGCGATGATTACTCGGCCTGCACCGATGTACTGCTCACCCTCCACGGTTTGAACGGTAACTCCGCGGGCGGTTCCGTCGACGATGTCGATGCTGTTGACCTGGACGTTTCCCCGGATGGTGAGGTTGCCGCGGTCACGCACGGGGTCGAGGAAAGCGAATGCGCTGTTCCATCGGACGCCGTCGATGATGTTGACAGGCATCGGGCCGATGCCTTCTGCGGCTTCGATCTGATCGAGGTCATCAGCGAAGGGGTATCCGAGGGCGATGCCAGCATCAACGAAAGCCCGCTGGGGAGGGGTGAGGTCGTCCATGGTGTACCGGCGGACACGGAACCGGTCGCGCCCCCACTCGAGCAGTGGTAGTACTTCGCCTGCCGTCCACCCCTGGTTGCCCTCTGCTGCCCATTCGTCGTATTCGAAGCGGGCACCGATGGAGGCGGTGCAGCCGTTGTGAGAGGAACAACCCCCGAGGATTCGCGCGCGGGGCAGGTCGAGGTTGCCTGCGCCGTAGGTGCGGGTCGTCTTCAGGTCGTAGTCGTGGGACAGAGGTATGGCCCGGGCATCTAGCATGTCGGCGGGCCAGTTGCCTGCCGCGCCGTCACCATAGTCGGGTCCGGCTTCCAGTAGCAGGATGCTTTCGTTGCTGTGCGCGGTGAGGGCGCCGACGAAGGCCGAGCCGCCGGTGCCGCCGCCGATGACGAGAGTGTCGGTGTAGGAGGGGAGTTTGGTGTCCATGACTGGTTCCTATGATGCGGATCGATGATTGGTAAATATAGAGGTGCGGGAGCGGGCAGGTACCCGGCCGGCCGGTTGATACGGTTCTAGTTGATCTCTGGTAGTTCTCCAGCTCGTTCCATCCACGCGCGTTTCCCGGGCCTTGTGTTGCGTCCGAAGAGAACAGCAGCGCCTAGTGCCATGTAGGTCAGTGCGAGGAACGGGGCGAGGATGACAGGGAATGCTGGCAGTGGCACGAGGCTGTTGTAAGCGATCGTGAGAAGAGCAGCTGTTGAGATGATGGGCGCGACGACGTAGGCGAGTACGTTGAATTCTTCGGGGTGCTTGCGGCGGAAGAACAGGAAAGCGGCGAGGTTCATCATGATGAAGATCGGGATGTAGACGAAGGTTCCGGTCGTTCCGAGCATATTGAATAGGTTGTAGGGACCAAGAGGAAGACCGACAGCCAGGCAAATGGTCAGCGCAACGATGGACTGCACGTATACGGCGGTGATCGGAGTTTTGAGTCGTGAATGGGTTCGCGCGAACACGTCGGGAAGAGCTCCGGTGCGGGCAATGCCGTAGATGGTGCGCGTAGCGCTGGTCGTGCACGCGATGCAAACACCCAGTCCCGAGTTGACGAGGGCGATCAGCACCAGCACCGACGCTCCATTCCATAGGCGGTCGGCCAGGACGAACGCGGGGGCTGTGGGCGATGAGGCCAGCCCGGCAACGTCATCCGTTCCCCAGCCAATCTGCAGGCCCCAAGCGGTGAAAACGTAGAACAGACCGATCAAAAGCAACGAACCGAAGATTGCTTTCGGGATGATGCGTTTGGGGTCACGCGACTCTTCTCCGACGGCCGCTGCGCTCTCGAACCCGGTGAAGGCGAAGATGGACAGGACGATGGCAAGGAAGAATCCGGATCCGTTCTCAATGTTGGCGGGGTTGAACCCGTTGAAGTTGACGCCGCCGGGGCCCGGATTGAAGAGCCCGGTAATCGCCAGGCCGAGGCCTACTGCTACTTCGAAGATGGTCATGACGACCAGGAAACGGATCGAGATGTTGATGCCGCGATACGCACAGGCGAAGCAGATCGCAAGGATGATCGTGGAGTAGATCCACCAGGGGATGCCGATGCCGTACTTGCCGCCGAGTTCATCGGCCAGGACGGCTCCGGTGAAGGCAGCCAAAGCTGCCGGCACGATCGTCACCATGAGCGCGTATAGCCACCCGGTGATGAATCCCGCACGCGGTCCGATTCCAGCCGACACGTAGGTGTAGAAACCTCCAGCAGAAGGCAGATGGCGGGCAAGGCCCAGCATCGGCACGGCGATGACCAGGCATACGAGGAATGCCGACAAGTATGTCAGCGGAGCCGAGATGCCCGCCTGCCCCGTTGTGAAGGCAATGGTGTAGAAGATGCCCAAGGTGGGAGAGATTTGGGCGATCGACTGCATAAGAGTGCCGATAAGGCCGATTGAACCGTGTCGAAGGCCAGAAGACACTTCGGTGGTGGTGCTCGCTGCAGAGGCTGACTGGTTGGTCAACATGCTGTTCTCCTTTGAACGGGTGTGAGTAAGTCGGCCCATTCAGGTGCTGGGCTCGACGTCGGGCTGAAACGGCTGAAGGGTTAGTGCTGTGTTGCAGTGCTGTTGGGCTTGAGGAACGCAGCACCGATGGCGCCGCCAAAATCGTCCAGTGTTGTGCTGGCAAGAGTGCGATAGTGAATCCAGGGACCTAGTGCGGCCAAGGACTGGGTGAGAGATCGGCTGAAGAGACCGAAGTGCTCCGATGCGCTGCCGCCAAGTACGACGTGCTCGGGTCGGTGGACTGCCAGAAGGGTCCCCAAACCTTCGGCTACGGCAACGCCATATTCATCGAATACCTCCTGAGCGACTGTGTCGTTGGCTTCGGCTCGACGAGCCAACTCAGCGATAAGACCATGCTGGCTTGGGTCTTTCCGAAGAATTCGTGCTGCGGTTCGCTGCAGTGCCTGCCGGGATGCTGCCTGTTCCCAACAGGTTTCACGACCGCAATAGCAAGACGTGTCCGGTGTGCGAACGCTGATATGGCCCATCTCAGGGTGGAATCCGTCCCCACCACGGACTGGGCTCCCGTTGACGAGCAGGCAGGCGCCGATCCCCGTGCCCAACGTGATGTGCAGCAGGCTTGAGGCGTTGACTGCTGCTCCGATGCGCTGTTCGGCGATCGCTGCACATACAGCGTCATTGTCGATGTGTACTGCAACGCCGAAAGCGTTGCCGAGGTCACTGACGATCGGCGCTCCGGTGAAGCTTCCGAGGGTGTCGGGATTTTGGATGATGCCGGATGCGTCTACAGGGCCGCTGGCTCCAATACCAATGCTCGTTATTGAGCGAGTTCCGGTCAGGCTCCGAATGTGGCCGGCAAGGAAGCTGGCGGGCGTTTCTTCCACGAACACCGCCGGGGTCTGCACCGCTCGACGATCAAGTACGGTCAGAGAACCCTCGTCGAAGATCACAAACCGGGTACCCGTTCCTCCAATGTCGATTCCAACACGCACGGAAGTTCCCAAGGCGGTCTCAGATGCGGGCAGCGTCCTCATCTAGACGGTGGTAGTGATCTTGGAGCCGTACAGAAAAGCTCCAGGGACGACGTTGTTGGCCCGTGCAAGGTCGACTGCGAAAAGTTCCGCTGCGACTGAACCGGCAGCAAGCCGGCCCAGCCCATTCGCTGGATTCATTTGAACCGTTTGGGCTCCAGGGACGTCGGTGTCCCCGATGACAACAACCCTTGATCCTGCAGTGATCAGGTCCTGGGCGAGGACGTGAAGACTGCGGTCTGGGTCATCTGCATGCATGCCGAACAGCACAACGGTGAGGCCATCGCCAGCGAGTTCGAACGGGCCATGGCGGAACTGTCCGCCTACGAAACCTTCTGCAGGAACTTTGGAGGATTCTTTGGTGATCAATGCCGAGAACTTCGCCGTTGCGGCCTCGTCTTTCCTGCCGACGTAAGCGAGCCTGCGGGAGGGGTGCTGCGCTGTAGCGACTGCCGCGGCGGTGAGATCAACGGTGCTCAGAGTTTCCGCGATGACATCAGCTGTGAGGTAGAGGTCGTCAACCACGTAGTCAGGTGCGGTGCGAGAAAAATGTCCGATGAGGATCCGGTGCACCGCCAGGGAGTTGAGGTAGCTCTTCGTGCTGACGGTCGCCTCTGCGCCGCTGTGAAGAGGCAGGAACACATCAGCGCTGCGGGCGAGTGCGCTGCCCTGGTCGTCACTGATGCCTATGACCAAAGCCGGCGTGATTTGACCTTCGTCCCGCCGGTTCAGAAGTTCGACGACTTCGCCGCTTGCACCCGACTGTGAGGTGATAATCAGGAGCGTGTCCGGGGTGACCAGCCCAAGGTTATCCAAAAGCTGACCAGTATCAATGTTCCACACCTGGTGACCGAGGGCAGTGAGTGCTCGCCAAGTGGGGATCCCGGCGAACAGAGAAGAACCCATCCCTGTAAGGACAATGCGATCCCAAGTGGAGCCCGCCAGTTCTCCTAGATTCGGGAAGTTTGCAGCAGCTAGCCTTCGCAAGGCAGCGGGTTGCTCGGCCATGTCCAGCTCGAACGGAGTGTGGTCCTGCATGTCGGGTCCTTACAAGTGAGAAAGATGAGGGTGGTCAGAGTCGTCAGCAGTAGCACTCGAACGCCTGACTCGCACATTTATTGTGTGCGAATGAGCATAGAATAAGTTCGAGCAAGCTGTCAATGGCATGCTTGTCGGATGCAGGCGGCTAAAGGAGAGGTGGGCACAGTGAGCGCGAAGGAGCGCAGACACCAAGGAATACTCGAGGCGATGCGGGGCGCTGGCTCGGCCACGGTCAGCGAGCTTGGTCAACGTCTAGGCGTCGCGGAAATGACCATCAGACGAGACCTGGAGCTACTGGAAGCCGACGGAGTGCTCAAACGCTTCCACGGCGGAGCCCGACTCGTCTTCGGCAGCAGCTACGAGCCGCCGTTTCTACTGCGGGAGAAAACCAACACGGAACAAAAGCACGCGATCGGCCGTCATATCGCCACCATGATCAACGACGGTGACACAATAATCCTCGACGGAGGATCCACTGGTCTAGCAGTCGCTGAGGCGCTCGAGGACCACCAACTGACGGTCTGCGCGCTTTCTCTGCGTGTCGCATGGACGCTCACCAAGTTTCCCAGCATCAATCTGTTGATGCCACCCGGCTCGGTACGGCAAGGGGAGTTGAGCCTAACGGGCACAGATACGGTAGATTACCTTCGCGAACTCCACTTTGACACCTACATCATGACGGCAAGCGCCGTGACCGTAGCTGAGGGCTTTATGGAGTGGAACCAGGCAGACGCCGCGGTAAAGAAAGCAGCCTCTGCTGCGGCAAGTACAACCATCGCGGGCATCGACTCAAGTAAATTTGACCGGACGGCCTTCGTCAAAATCTGTCCAATAACAACCCCGTCCGCCATCGTTACAGACTCTGGGGTACCAGCGTCTTTCCAAACCCAGGCGGAAGGCCTCATCAAGGATCTTGTCCTTACAGACTGACAGGTGCACAGGGCGAGGGCCTTGTCGCTGAGCCAGAAGTATCCATGATGTAACGAGGGGTACCCAGTTTCCTTTGACCTCGGCCGCGAGCCGAAGGGTCGGGGTCCTGGCTTCTCCGGACGAAAGCACGAAACCCGACATCCGTAGGCGACTCGAACTGCGGTAAGAAGTACGAAGACTGGCACATTCCCGACCCCGCGACCATGACCCTTGACGGCATCCGGAAGGCCCCAAAAAGTCTCCTCGCCGCCACTGCTTCCACAGCCGGTCCTGCTGCTCAGCTGTAAATTCAAAGTCACGCGCCATCTCGATCACCCGTCCATCTGATCACAGGCGGTGCGTTGACCGGTTGAGACCGCCGACGTTTGAGCGGCACAAGTACTGGAACGCTAGGGGCCGGGCGAAGCAGTAGGCCAGCCCTTCTCCTTGAATATGTACTTTTGTACTTATCGTTATGTACACTTGTCCTTATGAGTGATTACTTCGCCGATGATTCCCGGTCGAACCATGAGCGCATGCTCGCCGGTGACCTTTACATTGCCGATGATCCCGAGATCGCGGCCCAGCAGCAGCGCGCAGTAGCACTGACGAACGAGTACAACGCCGCCTACAGTCAGGACATGGTCGCAGCTCGGCCGATCCTCGCGTCGCTGTTGCGCGAGCTTGGTGCGGGCGCCCACATCCGTCCTCCCCTGTTCGTTGACTACGGCTCTTTCATCTCGGTGGGTGCAGGAACGTTCATCAACTACAACCTCACCGCTCTTGACGTCGCACCGATCGTGATCGGTCGGGACTGCCAGATCGGACCGAACGTGCAATTGCTGACACCCACCCACCCCGTGGAGCCGCAGCCTCGCCGGGACAAGCTCGAAGCGGCTCAGCCCATCATCATCGGAGACAATGTGTGGCTTGGTGGTGGGGCGATTGTGCTCCCCGGCGTCACGATCGGGGAGAACAGCGTGATCGGTGCTGGCGCCGTGGTCACGAAGGACGTTCCGACGAATGTTGTCGCGGTGGGCAATCCTGCCCGCGTCGTCCGGAAGATTTAGCGGTGGCTGGCCGGCGGCATGATCCGGACAGGCGCAGCAGGATCATCGACAGCGCTCTGGCCGTCATCGCCGAGAACGGGGTCGCTGGCACCACGCACCGCAAGGTCGCCCGTCATGCCGATGTTCCTTTGGGGTCGATGACCTACCACTTCGCGGACCTCGACGAGTTACTCAGGGAAGCCCTGACCCGGTACGCGGGCAGGATCTCGGAGCGATACACCGAACGTATTACGGCCGCCTCCTCCCTGGAGGATCTCGTTGCAGCGATCGTTGATCTCGTTCACCACGACCTGGGCAAGGCGCCGGATGACCTTGTCCTTATTCTCGAGCTGTACACGCTGGCCGCACGCGTACCGGCCTTCCGCCAAATCACCCACGATTGGATGCAGCAAAGCCGCCAGGCGCTGGAACGCTTCGTCGACACGGACACCGCCTACGACGTCGACGCACTGATCGAAGGCCTCTTCATTCACACCAGCCTCGATCAACCCACACGGTCCCGGGCCAGCACCGAACGCGCGGTGCGCCGCTTCCTGAGCTAGCAGTAACGACTCCACCACTTGATCGGCGCTCATGCCATAACCGGCTCCAGACCCCCCGGCTGACAAACCCTCCCTTCCTAAATCGTCCAAGGACTCCCATGACATCACCAACCACCCGCGAACGTGCCGCGGCACCCCGGCAAACCCGGAACGCCCGCATCGCCGTCGCCACCCTTTTCTTCACCAACGGCGCCCTATTTGCGAACCTCCTACCCCGCTACCCGGAGATCAAAGCCGACCTCGACCTCGCCAACGCTGAATACGGCCTTGCGGTGGCATCATTCCCCTTGGGCGCACTCCTCGCAGGACTAGCCGCGGCAACCCTTATACGCCGTTTCCGTTCATCTCGCGTGGCCGTGGCCGGAACAGCCCTGACCGGCGTCGGCGTCGCCCTGGCCGGGCTGTCAAACTCCTGGCTGGCCCTGGCAGGGGCACTTTTGCTCGCCGGTGCGATGGACGCCGTGACCGACGTCGCCCAGAACTCCCACGGCCTGCGCGTACAACAGCTCTACAAGCGCTCCATCCTCAATTCCTTCCACGCCGTCTGGTCGATCGGGGCCGTCACAGGCGGGCTGATGGGCGGCGCCGCAGTCGCACTGGACATTCCCCGTGCCCTGCATCTAGGCGCCACCGGGTTTCTGTGGGCTGTTGTTGCCGTCGTCGCGTACCGCTTCCTCCTCACAGGCCCCGAACCAACCGAACCGATCAAGCCTGCGCCCGTCGGTGGTGAGCAGCGCGCCAGCGTTCGACGGACCGCTCCGCTGGTCGCCCTTGGCGCCCTGGTAGTCATCGCTGTCGGCGGGACGCTCGTCGAAGACGCCGGCAGCACCTGGGCCGCCGTGTACCTCTCCGGTACTCTCGATGCCACGGTCAGCGCCGCAGCATTAGGATTCGTCGCCCTGGTCGGCGCCCAATTCATCGGACGCCTCCTTGGCGATGGACTCGTTGACCGGTTCGGTCAGCGCGCCATCGCACGCTCCGGAGGGGCCATCGTGTTCCTCGGAATGGGCCTGGCACTGCTCTTCCCCACCATCGCCGGCACCATCATCGGTTTCGGTTTGGCAGGTTTCGGAGTCGCCACCCTCGTTCCAGCCGCCATGCACGCAGCAGATGAACTGCCCGGACTACGCCCCGGCACCGGCCTGGCCGTCGTGAGCTGGCTCATGCGCATAGGCTTCCTCGCCTCACCACCAATCGTCGGCCTCATCGCCGACCACATCAACCTCCGAACAGGACTGCTCGTCGTCCCCTTCGCCGGGCTCCTGGTCATCGTCCTATCCGGAGTCCTCTCCACCAAACGCGCCAACGAGAACCACACACCCGCATGAACCACACGGAGGCACACCCTGTCACGCTCCTGCTGATTACCCAGAGGGGGTTCAGGCAGGGATGAGCTCCGCGCTGATCTTCTTTTCGAGGTGTGTTGTCCTAGCGGCTTCCAAAATGTATTGCCTCTTGTCCCGAGGTTTCGCGGCCTTCGTCGGCGATGCGACGCTCTTCGTCGAGGTCAATTGTTCGTCCCAGAATGAGGTAGGCGATGGCGGAGGCCGCGAGGCCGACAAAGAGTGCGAGGTCCGCTCCCCCGAGCGCCTGGGCGATCGGTCCCACATACCAGGCAGTGACGGCGAAGGGCGCCATGGCGATGATTCCGACCGCATAGGCGGTCATGCCTCGCCATCCCCAGTTGCCGTAGATGCTGTTGGGTTTGAAGATCTCACTGATGGCGTAACGCCCGCGGCGGACAAGGTAGTAGTCAACGAGGTTGACCGAGGTCCATGGCACCAGAACATACAGGAGGATGACAAGGAAGCTGCCGAAGTTGGCGAGGAATTCGCCGGTGCTTAGAAGGGAGCCGATGAATGCGGCACCCGCGATGATAGTGCAGCTGATGATTCGGACGGTGCGGGTGGGTTTGATGGGTTTGATTGAATCCGCCGCGGTGATGAGTTCCATGGCCGCCGCGTAGATGTTGACGGTGATGACGCTCACCAGGCCTGGGAGGGCAGCGATGAGCAGCCAGTATCCGGCTCCGGGCACGATCTGGTCAGCGGCGTCCCGGACACCTTCCAGTGGGGCGGTTCCTTGAAACGCTGCGGCGATAAAGGCGCCAAGAGCCATGAGCCATACGGCGCCCACGAACACACCACCGTAGGTATAGGCCAGCGCTTTTCCGGGTTTCGTTTCCGGCGGCAGGTACCGGGAGTAGTCCGATACGTAAGGCGCCCACCCCAGCGCGTATGCTGCTGAGGCGCCGAACTGAACGAGGAAAGGTGCCCAGGCGAACCCGGCGAGGGAGAATTGCTCGCTATTGAGGGGTACGACGAGTACGGCGGCGACCGTAAAGAGGCCGAAGGTGAGCAGGAAGAGCAACGTCAGCCACTTCTGGGTCTTGTGAATCCAGTGATACCCGAATACTGCAAGTACCAGGGCCAGAGCGCTGATCATGAAGTACCAAAGCGGGTTCACCGCTACCCTACGTGTCAGGCTGGAACGGTACCAGGGGCTCGTAGCAAGTCCGTTTGATCGCGTGGGGCGAGAATCAGGAATCCAGTAATCATGTCCAGT
>NZ_JADOUV010000020.1:0-18868 GCF_015751715.1 Arthrobacter sp. CAN_A6 | reverse complement strand
CAGCAGCGCTAACCGCCTACCAGACCCGCGACCAGGAACCCCTGGCCGCGTAACCCGAAACAACAAAGAACTGTCTCACAAACTTGACGAGCGCACACCTCCACGGAACGAAGGAACCGGGCAAAATCTAAAGTGAAGGAGAAACCGAATGCTCACCAACAATTTGAATGACGGAACCACCGGATTTGACCAAATGATGGGCGACGGAATGATGGGATTCGGCGGCGGCATGATGGTTTTCGGGATGCTGATGATGCTGGCGGTACTGGCTCTCATCATCCTGGGAATCTGGGCGCTGGTCATCTGGCTCCGTAATACCCATTCCCGACCCGAAACACGCACCCACACCGGCGCAGGAGCTGAAGGGAGCCAGAACCGTGCCCGGGAGATACTCGGCGAACGCTATGCCCGCGGTGACCTGACCACCCAGGAATATCAGGAACGCCTCGGAACTCTCACCGATTAAACACACATCCAACCCCAAACCACTCGACACACTCCTCGTACAGACCAGTACAGACATTCCGTACGATCGACGTTCGAAAATGACAGATGCTCGTTGGCGGTCAGTCACAAAAACTGTGTAGAGATGGAGGATCCTCATGTGGGATTGCGTTAGGCCTTGCTCACACCGCCGAATTTCAACATGACTGCCAGCCCTTCAGCACTTCCGGGCCAGTGAGTCCGAATTGACTGCGTGCCCTCGCTACGGATGACCGAGCGCAGTACCAGGGCCACGATGCCCCCATCATCGGCGTACCCAATGATGGGGATAAAGTCCGGAACCAGATCAATCGGCAACACCAGATACACCATCAACAGGACAAGACGGACACGGGCCCCTGCGGTACGTCCCTGTCCGTAGCAAGACGCTTGATGAGCCGCAACAGGTGGGACTGCCCAATGTATTGGCCGAGGGTAAAGAGTTGCGGACTACCTGCGAAGGAAAGAGGGAAGCTGGACTTTCCTCTTTGAGGTCATCAGGCCCATGATGCTCTGACTGTTTCAACCCGAGGGTGCTTTGGTCCTGCGTGTGGGGCTGTATTCTCAATTCTCCGCAGCATGATTCTTCCCATGTGATGGGGCTGCAGGGGCTACCAAACACCTGAAGCGCCGTGCAGTTTTGTTGTGAACCGCTTCGTGGCACTGGTTACTCAGCGAATCTTCAGCGGTCGCGGGGCAGGATCGGTGGATGCCGCACCGTCGAACCGCCCTGATCCTCGGCCTGGTGATGGTGTGTGCTGCCCTCATTGTCGGGGTGCTGTACCCGCCGGCGTTTGTCACGTCCCTTTTCGCTCAGGACCGACCTGCAGCCAGTGCCGGTGATCCAGTTCCGCCTGTCACCGAAACACCCTTGGTCCGCCTGGCGATTGCCGGGGACACCGGAACCGGGGACGCCGCCGAAGAGGCGACCGCCCAACGGATGGTCACGGAAAGCAGGGAAGATCCCTATGATGCGCTTGTCCTGCTCGGTGACCTGATCTACGAAGATGGGCAAGCAGAGCTGACCGAGAGCGTGGTCTCCGGACCGTTTGCCCCGATCACCAGCCGCGGCGCCGCGCTCCTGCCGGTGCTGGGCAACCATGATTATCGCAGCGGTGAACAACAACAGATCTCGGACCGCTTGGGTAGGGTAAACCCTTGGTACACCGAACAGGTGGGGCCGGTACGGGTGGTTGTCCTGGATTCCAACCGCGTCCAGGACGCGGAACAAACCACGTGGCTGCGTGCCACGCTGGCAGAGTCCCAGCCGGCGGGAACCTGGACAGTGGTCGCCATGCACCACCCGGCGTACTCCGCTGGCTACCACGGCTCAGATCAGGCTCTTCGTGATGCGTGGAGCCCTTTGTTTGCCGAAGCAGGCGTTCCCCTGGTCCTGGCCGGACATGATCATGACTACCAGCGCTCAACCCCCCAGAACGGGGTGACCTACGTCGTCTCCGGAGCGGGCGCGAAACTACGCCCGGCCGGTCGCCAGGAATTCACCGCGGTCAGCAGTTCAACGCTGCACTACCTTGACCTGCTGGTCTATGAGGACCGCCTCGTCGGCCGGGCAATCGATCAGTCAGGCCAACTGGTCGACAGCTTCACCATCACCCGATGAGCACCACCGTCACCGCATGACCGGGCTCACCCTCCCTGACCGAGCGGAGCCCGGAACGACTGCGGATAGATCCGATTAGACGCCGTTCCGTTGCCTTTTGAGGACGTCGGGATGATGGCGGGATAGGACGATCACCCCCACGATAGCAACGAGGGCGGCACCAACCATGCCAAACGCCGTGGTTGCACGGACATGGGGCTGAAGCTCATTGAGGATGGTAATGCCGATGGCAATTCCAACGATGGGATCAATGACGGTAAGCCCGGCGATAACGAGATCGGGTGGACCGGTGGCATAGGCACTTTGGACGAACCAGGACCCCAGCGCCGCGGCCGCAACGAGAGCTATGAGCGTGTATGGCGAAACATTCAGCAAGAAACGCCCGTTCGGATCCAGCAGCAGGCCCGCCACGGTCTTGGTCAGGACAGCCACAAAACCGAACAAGACACCGGCGCCCAGGATGTAGGCGAACGCGTTCAACCGGCGTCTGCCAAAGACCGCGAGTGAACCGAATAGGGTGACGGCTGCACCCAGCAAAAGGACGACGGACAGCGCCTGCGCTGGTTCGATGGTGAGGTTGTCGCGTGTCACGTTTACCGCGAGCAGAACGAAGAAGGCGCTTCCCGTGACGCACGCAGTGATCGCGCCGATGGTGGGACGATTCAGACGGATGCCTTGGTCCCGCGAGTTGACGACTGTCGTGATGACCAGGGCGACGGCACCGATCGGCTGAACAACGGTCAGGCTCGCCAGTGTCAGGGCAATAACGTTCAGCACTGTTCCCGCACCGAGCAGGAAAAGCCCGAAAAGCCATCGTGGGTTGGCGAGCAATCGGGTGAATCCTGAAGTGCTGAGCGAAAGACCACCGGTGTTCGCCCGCACCGCGCTTCCCTGCCGCTGCGCACCGAAGGCAAGAAAGACTGCGCCCAGCAGCGCCAAGGAAATGGCTAGGAGCGGCACGACTGGTCACCGTGCATGCCGTGCCGGACATCCTGTTGATGGTCAGGCGGAAAATCCCGCCGCATGAAGCGCTCTTCAGTCATGTCGGGTGCCTGGAGGAGTCCGTGATGAGTGATTTTCGGGACGGCTTGCTGCTCCGCTATTCCGGGCACGGTGCAAGGCGAATCGTCGGTCGTGAGTTTTATCGGGTCCTGCTTCACCACATTCGTTCTTTCGGTTGCGCGGCCAGCTTGGTCTTGTTGGCCAGTTCCTACCGCACAGCAGCGCAACATTCTCCCCGGTCCTGGGTCGTGGGTCGTGGGTGGTGATGATTCCAGCACCGGTGCTTTTTTCGGTTGAATCTGCCTGTGTTGAGGGGGCGGTCGTTACAGGAATCAGGTGCGGCATAGAAGCTGACGTTACGCACCGAAGCAGTCTCTGTCTTGGTGTTACCTAGAACTTGCTGTGCACTTGCCGTTCTCAGGGTTCTCTCAGCGGGCCGGGAATATCGTCTGCCGTATGTCGACTTCGGGAATCAGCACGCAGGCTCTATCGCGGGGGTTCGGGCCAAACAGGTTCAGCCTGTACCCCAGCTCGATCAGTCAGGTGGACTTCGCCATTGATCTCAGTGCCCAAGGAGTTGCTGTCCTCACCGGGACTGCCTTCAAGGGTGCCGGGACTGGAGAAAAAGTGGACTAGACAACTCACCACCAGCGCACCCCCCCCTGCTCCTTTCGACGAAACCAGAGTCAATGACATCCAACACCCCCGAAACCCACCCCAAGCCTCGCCTTGCCGCCGGCGCCATGGGTCACCGCTGCCGGCGAGACCAGGTTCTAGGTAAGTGGAGAACAGGTAACTACCCTTTTCATGGTTCGTTTCCGTTGGCGACGGTCAGTTGATGCACTGGGTTGAAGCGCTCTTTCTGGGTCTGGTGCAGGGGTTGACGGAGTTCCTTCCGGTGTCATCCAGTGCCCATCTGCGGATCGTGGGGGAACTCTTGCCCTGCGCGGGAGATCCGGGTGCTGCTTTCACGTCGATTACCCAACTCGGTACGGAAACCGCGGTCCTCGTGTATTTCCGCAAGGACATCGGTCGGATCATCACCGCGTGGTTCCGGTCGCTTCGGGGCGCCATCCCGCGGGATGACCCGGATGCCCGGATGGGCTGGCTGGTTATTCTGGGCAGCATCCCGATTGCGGTGCTGGGCTTGCTTTTTCAGAACCAGATTGAGACGACTTTCCGTAGCCTGTGGATTATCGCCGGGACCCTCATTGTTTTCGGAATCATTCTTGGTGTTGCGGACAAGGTAGGACGCCGGATTCGCACCCTGGATCAGCTCGGTTACCGGCACGGTATTCTCTATGGGCTTGCCCAGTCCCTGGCCTTGATCCCCGGCGTATCACGGTCCGGGGGAACCATCACCGCCGGCTTGTTGATGGGCTACACCCGAGAGGCAGCGGCCCGGTATTCCTTCCTGCTCGCGATTCCCGCGGTGTTCGCCAGTGGTCTGTATCAGTTGGTCAAAAGCTATGACCAACCTGGTGCGTACACTCTGGCGGAAACCGCGGTTGCTACGGGCATCGCCTTCGTCGTCGCTCTGGCCGTCATCGGATGGTTCCTGCGCTACGTTTCAACGCGCAGCTATCAAGTGTTCGTCGGGTACCGGATCGCGTTAGGCGGTGTTCTCGTCATTCTCCTGGCAACCAATACCATCAGCGCTTGAGGCCCAGTCGCTGGTGGTTGCGTCCCGCTGATTCTGATGCGGCTGCACCCGGATTGATGTGACGATGAACGGGCCGGTGAGTGATAGCAGCACAGTAAGGACCAGGGCCAAGGACTGAACAGAAGGAAATGGTGTATGAAACACAACATAGAAGGTAGTTCCGCGGACGGCCCTCGCGGCCCGGGTGGCCCGGGTGGCCCGGGCGAGGACCGTTACGCTGCCGGGCAGGACCTGACCCGGTGGAAAACAGTGCCCGGGCGTATCGCGGCCCGAGTAGTCCACCGGATCAGCGTCCTGCTGGGTCCGCATGCTGCGTTGGTCATTACGTTGGTTATCGGCGCGCTGGCTGCCCTCGGGTTGACGGCGGCGTCAGCGGAAATTTATGAGGCCGTGACAGAAGGCGATGGTGTCGCAGCGTTGGACCATCCCCTGTTGGGCACGGCGGTGAGTCTACGCTCCCCCGTCCTGGACAGCGTGGTGACCGCGTATACGAATATTGGCGGCCCGATCGGAATGCCGATCCTGGCTGGAAGCATCATGGTGGTTTTGGCGCTCCGGCGCCGTTCGTGGATGCCCGTCCTCTTGATGGTATCGGCTGCTGCCGGGTCGCTGCTGATGACTATCGCCGGTAAACAGTTCATTGGGCGTTCCCGTCCGCCCTTGAACGAGGCCGTACCTCCGTATGAGTATTCGGCGTCGTTTCCAAGCGGGCATTCCCTCAACGCGGTGGTCATCGCCGGCATCGTCGCTTACCTGCTCCTGCTGCGCCAGAACAGCCGCCGGGCCGGGATCATCACGATCACCTGCGCGGCGGTCTTCGCGTTCACCATGGGGGTGAGCCGGGTTTTTCTCGGCCATCATTGGTTCACGGACGTGCTGGTCGCCTGGACCCTGGGCGCGGCGTGGCTTGCCCTGGTCATTACCGCTCATCGTCTTTACCTCACCTCGAGGCACCGTGAGCAGCCCGGTGCCCTCAAGGACAGCCCAGAAGGGACAAGCCCGTGACGGGCACCTGTGGTGGGCGCACCGGTGAGCGTCTCGAGACGGTCCCTGGGGCAAGACATTATTCGTTGATTGCCCACCCCGTTGGAAACCTCAGGTTCTCACCGATGGCGGCACCAAAAGCACCGTCTCGGGCTTCCACTCTTGGGCTATCCGGTCACTGGTGGGTGTCATCCGTGGACCGGGCGGCTCGGCCTTCGCGGTCCAGCACCCGGAGTTCAACCTCCGTGTGGAGGTCCTGGACGCGGCTGTCAGCATAATGGGTCCCTGGTCCGGGTGTCCCTTGAGGGTCGGTGGTGGCCGCCTGAAGCAGTTCGGGGCTCGTATCTATCAGAAGGGCTATCGACGATGAGGTCCCGCCAGCCGGAGGAGCGACAGCGGCGGCAAGTCCGGCCCCACTCATGCTCAGGCCCGACACCAGGGCAAAGATTAGTAGCGTGTGGCGACCGTAGGGGGCAGCAGTCATAACCAGTCCTTATCTCTGCTTCATCAATTCGGCCCGGTTCATCTGGACCGGTCGCCTTGTTACACCCATCATGACTGGTGCTTTCTGAGGAACCCCTGAGACACCTTCGCCTATCCGAGTTCAATACGACAGGAACTTTGGGTGGTGCCAGGGGGTCCTGGCCAGCGCAATACCCCACCACGTAAAGATCCCACCGAGAAAGGGCGGTTTACGCATGGATTACCCTGACAGGAACCCCGACGCTGACGCGCCGGCTGCCCAGTTCCTGTCCGTTGGGGTGCACCGGCTCGTTCCGGGTCCAGGGTGGCGGACGTACCGGATAGTTGTCCTCCGCCGGTCAGATGGGCTCATCCTTCGCCGGTACCTGATACCAGCGGTCCTGGCCGGCCAACGTGCAGCGGACATGCAAGCTGATCTTCACACAAACACCCTGGCCGATTTCCTGTGCACCTATTACCTTGAGGAGGAGTTCCAACAACCCAATAATCTTTGGTGAGCCGTCATTTGAGGCGATGAGCTCTCGCGCCGGTGGGTGAGGCCGCTCTGGTAGCCCTTGCTGGTTTGAGCGTTGGCCGTTATCAGGGGCGAGGCGCGGTCTCTGGTGAAAACGACGACGTGGCCCAGGAAGCGGACGCGGCGGCGGCAAAGAGGGTGCCCAGAAGCCAGCCGGTGGTGACCCCAATCGGGCTTTGTTGCCCGAGGTAGACATGGCTCAAGGCAATCAAGGGGGTGATCGCTGCCAGAGCGGTGAGGGTCAGGACGGTTCTGCGCCACGCCAAGGAGTAGCGGCGGACCAAAAGCCAGGCGGCTCCGGTCAGCAGTGCGGCGGAGATCAGGGTCTGCCCAGCCGGTGAAAGGAGCGTTATCCCCTGGTGAAGGGCCTCGCCTTGTGGCACGGTCAGGGCCGCTACGATCGAGCCGGTAACGGTGGCGAGGACGACGGTTCCGGTCAGGTAGCCGGCGTACCGCCGGGCCCTGATGACGGGGCCGGGCCGGCTGATCCCCACGCAGACGCCCAGTGCGATAAGAGCCGCAAGGGGGTGTCCCAGGACGGTCACCGCGTGCATCAGGACAGTGAACTCGTCATCTTGATGCTCGCGAAACCACATCCGGTCGGGATCGTTGATGACTGCCAGTACTGGGCGGGCGAAGCCGGTGCTGATCATCAGGCTGTACGCACCGGCAACCCCGATCGATCCGACGGCCAGGATGAGTTGAGTTTTTGTTCGCGCAGGAACGCGCCGCGCCTTTCGCTCGGAACCCGGTGTGGTCTCTTGGGTAGGCTGCGGTGCATTGTCTGGTGCGGCTTTGATGGCCGCGACCGGCGGCAGGGCAGCGAGTTTCGCCACCCGTGTCCGGGTCCAGCGGGGGTTTCGCAGGGCGAACCGCGCCGCCAGGGCGATGAGCAGTGCCCCGACGAGGACGAGGGTGAGGATCAGGCTCGCTTTGCCCAGATATTGTTCGACGGTCTTGTAGGACTGCCCGGCGAAGTAACCCAGCAGCACGACGGTGACGGCCCAGATCGTGCCGCCGATCGAGTTGTAGAGCAGGAACGTTTTGTAGGGCATCCGAGCCATTCCCGCGACGGCTGGAACCAACGCCCGCAGCAGTCCCACCCAGCGGCCCAGCAGGACCGCAGTACCACCGCGTTTGGCCAGGAACTGCTCCCCCTTGGCCCATTTGTCAGCACCGACGAAGCGGCCTGCCCTGCTGTTCTTCAACCCCGGGCCGAAGCGCCTTCCGATTTCGTAGCCGACGGAATCCCCGGCGATCGCGGCGAACACGGCAACGGCGAGCATGATGCCCAGATTCACGTGGCCCTGACTGGCGATCACTCCTCCCAGGAACAAGGCAGCTTCCCCGGGCAGAACCAGTCCCACGAACGCCGCCGCTTCGCTGAAGGCAAGGGCTCCGATGATGATGTACACCAGCGGGCCGGACAGTGAGACCAGCGAATCGATGATCGATGTCATAGCTGCCCGTCGTTCGATCCGCGCGCCGTGTGCGATGCCGGCGTCAAGGATGCGTGGGGTGCGGTTACCGTTTCCTGCAGGCGCAGGGTGATGTGGAAGCGGGTGAGTCCTTCGGGGCTTTCACCGGCGGCGATCGTGCCGGAATGGCTGCGCAGGATTTCCCGGCTGATCGCCAGGCCCAGTCCGCTGCCGCCGCTCTCGCGGGTGCGGCTCGCGTCCAGGCGCACGAACCGGTCGAATACGCGTTCGCGCTCCGCTTGGGGGATGGTGTCCCCGTCATTGTCGACGCTCAGGTGAGCGGTACCGGCCGCTGTGGTGAGGGTGATACCGATGGTGGTGGCCGCATGGCGTTCGGCGTTGTTGAGGAGGTTCCGGACGACCTGGGCGAGCCGGTTCGGGTCCCCTGTGATCCTGGCCGGAGTGATGCGGGCGGTGATGGTGTGCCGGGATACGGTCCTCAGGCGATTGATTTCATCCTGCAGGACGTCATCGAGGTCGACATCTCCCATGACGAACCGCAGTCCTGCGTCGTCGATCTTGGCCAGGGTCAGCAGGTCCTCGACCAGGTAGCTCATCCTTTGGGTCTGGGTCTGCAGCATTCCTGCGGTCTCAGCCCACGTAGCACCGGTGGGATCGGCGACGGCGATTTCCAGTCCGGTGGTCAGGGTGGCCAACGGGCTGCGCAACTCGTGGCTGGCATCGGTGACGAAGCGCCGTTGTGTTTCATCGGCGCTTTCCAGGCGTGCGAGCATTTCGTTCATGGTTGCGGCCAGGCGCTCAATTTCGTCGCGGGTATGGGGGACTTCGACCCGTTCATCCAGGTGGTGGTGGGAGATGCCGGCGACGGTGGTGCGGATTCGTTCCACCGGTCGCAGCGCCCGCCCCACAAGGAACCAGATCAGGGTTCCGGCCAGCGCCAGCAGAACGGGCACACCGCCGATCAGGAACCAGCCCACGGTGCTCACGGCATCGCGTTCGATGGTGGTGGGAACGGCCACGACCACGACCGCGTCCCCGGCCGGGATCCGCACGCCCTGCGCGGCAACCAGGTAGTCATCGAAGTCCAAAATACCCAGGACCCCTGGATTCTCCGAGACGTAGGTCTCCCCCGGCGCCAGGGACGTCCCGTCGTACAGGGCTTCCTCGACGGAATCATCGGAGGACGCGATCACGGTTCCGTCCTTCCTGAGGATCTGCGTGATTTGCGTTCCGGATCCCTGAATGTCTCCGGCGACATCGGACGAGTCGTTTTCACGGATTTGTTCAACGACGGTGTCGCGGTGCTGCTGGGCGAGCTCGCGGGCGTTATCGAGCAGAGAAGACCGCAGGACCGAAAGCAGGACCAGTCCTGCCAGGGCCAACACCACGGCCATCGTGGAGACAGCGGCGATCACCGCCTGTTTGCGTACCCCCCAGGTGCGAAGGCGCCCCGCGAACTCCGGCCGTGGCGGTGATCCGGACCTTGACCGTGATCGTGATCGTTTCGGGGGTGCCTCAGCGCTCATCAGAGACCAGGCAGTACCCCATGCCACGGACCGTGGTCAGCGTCGTCGTGTTAAAGGGTGTATCAATTTTTTTCCTCAGGTACCCCATGTATACCTCCACCACGTTGTCGCTGCCCTCATAGGCTGCGTCCCAGACATTGTCGAGGATTTCCGCCTTGGACACGACCTGGTCGTGGTTCCGCATCAGATACTGCACGATCGCGTATTCCTTGGGCGTCAACGCCACAGGCGAGCCCTGCCTGGTAACGGTGCGGCGCACCGGATCGAGCACCAGCGAGCCGACCGTCAGGGTGACCGGGCGTTCGGGTGCTCCGCGGCGGATCAATGCCCGCAGATGTGCCACCAGGACGATGAAACTGAACGGCTTGGTGAGATAGTCATCGGCGCCCAGATCGAATGCATCCGTTTGGTCATACTCACCATCCTTGGCGGTCAGCATCAGTACGGGAGTCCAGATCTTTGCCTCACGGATTTCCTTGAGGATCTGGTATCCGTGCTTACCCGGGAGCATGATGTCCAGCACTGCCACGTCATACGGGTTTTCCACAGCCAACCACGCGCCGGTCACACCATCGTGGGCAACATCAACGACGAATCCCTCATTGGTAAGCCCCCGACGGATGGACTCGGCAAGATCCTTTTCGTCCTCAACGAGCAGTACGCGCACCTGTAACCCCCATCATCGAGTGGTTTCCCCCATCCTAACGACGCCCTTGTCCCCGCAGCGTGCCCGCAGCACCAGGGCTACCATCCGGGCCACCAGAATGACCTGCGGTTTGCACCAGTGCAGGGGCGCCGTGAGTTTCCCTCGAGCGCAGGCACCGCCCATAACGGCTCAGCAGGCCGGTGAGGAACACGGCCGCGGCAACCGAGAGGGCGTAGGAAGCGATGACGTCCGATGGATAATGCACTCCCAGATACACCTGTGAGGCGCCGGCGGTGAAAGCGAACACTGCCGCTGCTGCGATGACAAGCCCCTGCCAGTGCGTGCCGAGACTCACCAGAGACACCGCGATCCCGAACGACACCGCGAACGCGGTAGGACCGGAGGGAAAGGACGTCAACCCTGCCGTTGCCGGAACGAGGGGATCACTCAGCAGACCCGGATCCGGGCGTGCCCTACCCACCGCAAACCTCATGGCCAAGGTCGACGCCCATCCCCCGGTTGTCAGCACACCGACCAAGAGAGCGTCAACGGTGGAACGTGTGAGTATCACGATGATGAGGCCGACCACGAGGAGGAAGAGCCCTGCGGACCACCCAGCAAGTCCGTCATGGATTGTCAGGGCGAGGGCATCACCGATCACACTGTGGTGTTTACCCACGTCCTGCACAATCCCAAGATCGGAAGTGCTGAGGAACATGTCATTCCTCAGCACCATTCCTGCGGCGAAAACCAATCCCGTGATCAGCACCGGCACCACAATCCACCGACGGAGCGCCGGAACATCAAAGGAACCAGACCGGCTCACCACGTTCCGGTGCGCGTCCCCGGAACCATCGTGGGGTATCCCCTGGGCAGCTGCTGGAGTCAAGGTGACCGGGGATCCGTTCTGGAAGAACGAATCGTCTTCCAACGGTAGTGACCCGGGGGGCTCCGATGAGTCCGTCACCGAAACTCCCCGGCCCGCCGGTCAACCTCGCTAAGGGAATCCCATGACGGGGTCGACGGGGACATGTTGGGTGGCGATGGCGCTGCAGGGAACGATCCGGTCGATGCTCCGGTGGATATTCCTGGTGAGCTGCCCTCCATCTCCCCGGCGGGCTGCCAGTCCGATGATCCGGCCCGGTTCTTCCGGACCTGACGGAAAATTTCGATGAGGGTGGGCACCACCGAGACGACGACGATGACCAGGGCGATGAGGTCGACGTGATCGGCGATGAAGGGCACCCCACCCAGCAAGGACCCTGCCACGGTCAGACCAGCACCCCACAGGACACCGCCGAGCACGTTCCACATTAGAAAAGCCGGGTACCGGTAATGCGCGGTACCGGCGGCCAGGGGCACGAAGGTCCGGGCGAACGGCACGAAGCGGGCCAGTACGAGAGAACGCCCGCCGTACCGGGCGAAGAACTGTTCGGCGTGGGTAAGGTACCGCGTGTTCAGTACGCGGGCATCATCCTTGAACAACCTGCGCCCGAAACGCCGTCCCAGCCAGTAACCGACCTGGTCCCCCAGGATGGCGGCACTGACGATAACGGTAACCAGTACGGCCAGCTGCACTCCTAACTGTGCGTGCAGCAGCCCGGCCGTGAAAATCAGGGAATCCCCCGGCAGGAACGGAAACAGCACGCCCGATTCGATGAACACGATCGCAGCTACCGCCAAGAGGACCCATCCGCCAGCACCCTGCAGCAACGCCGCGGGATCCGCCAGATCAGACCAGGAAACACCGGTCGGTACACCTGTTGCAACGTAATCGATCATTGCCTCATACCTCTTTCACTCCTCCAACACCTCGCGGCACTATCCAACGCTCTTGGTTGCTTGGGTTGCTCTGGTTGCTTGCCGCCGCGGTCGGGTGCTCTCTGACGGTTATCGCCGTCCTAACGGCAGTTCGGTCCGGCACTCAACGCCGTGCACCATCACCTTCCCACCGGTTCCCTGAGAACCTGCTGAGAACGTGTTCCTCGGGCATCCTTCCCGCATCAGTGCTGGATGCCTACTGCAGCGCCGGCACCCTCGGTACCGCCCACCCCGTCGCGGCCGGGGTGGGCGGTAGGTGAAGAATTAACGTAGGCCGGCCGCGCACTGCTGGGGGAGCTGGTGCGCGGCCGGGGTTCGGGGCTCCTGATTCGGGAGCGTGTGTGGGTTACTTGCCGTTGGCGGCGTCCTGGGCCGCTTCCTGGGCGTCGTCCATCTCGCCGTCGGCTCCGTTATCAGAGCCGTCCTGCGATTCGGGGCCTTCGGAGGCCTCATCAGCCTCGGATCCTTCGTCTGCCTCCGAGCCTTCGGGTCCTTCGTTGGCTTCGTCATCACCAACTTCGGAGGCCAGGACCGTTGCGTTGCCGGCGTCGACCTTGACCTCGGTCAGGACACCGGCGCCGTCCTTGACGGTCACCTCATAGACCAGGGAGCCGTCCTCGTCGCCGAGGTCGGTGCTGACGATGCTGCTGCCCGGCACCGATGCGGTAGCAGCGGCTTCTGCTGCCGGGGCATCGATCGTCGCCAGTGTCGCCAGCTGGGCTGCTTCTTCGGCGTCAGGGACTTCGGTGGCCGACTCGGGAACCGAGATCGATCCGTTGACCTGCGCCTCCTGCTGCTCACCCTGCCCACCCTGGGTTGCCCTGGGTGTCGGGTTGTCGGCAGCGTTGGCTACAGCAACGCCGGCGAGGGCTGTTCCGCCGACCAGGGCCAGACCTGCAAGGGAACCCACGATCGCTTTCTTCTTCTGGATGATGTTCATGGTGTGACTGCCTTTCAATCTAAGGTCGTGAACCCTTGGCGGTACCGCAGTGATCCTGCGCCACTTTTTCGGATCCGGCCCCGCCTTGCGGTGCCTGGTACAACTCTCACCCCCACCTGCTAAGAGAACGCTGAGAGAACCTGAACGGGCACTCAGCCAACAGTCGGGTCCAGTCGCAACGACCGGCCTCAAAAGGCATCCGTCCCTGCTGATGGCACACCATGCTCAATTCTCAGCGTCTCTTCATGAATCTCCGCGCACACTGGTGGTGGCACCCTTGGTGTCACCAGATTTCGAGCTCCGTCGCACGTCGGATGCTGGGAAAGGGCTCGGGAGGAATCCTAGGAGGACATCATGCGGCGAACCGGTCCCGAACAACGCAGGGCCGCGATGACCGCCGGGGCAAGTTTCGTTGCCGGCGCATTGCTGGTAGCCACTGCCGCTGTGGGGTCCCTCCACACCACAGGTAGCGACGCCGCCGGTGCCACTACCGGCTCTGGGAGTGCCGTGGACATCACCTCCGTGGCCTATCCCGGCCCGGGCACCGATTCCATTACCAACCAGGCTCCATTGAATTCGACGTCATCAGGTGGGAACTTCCCGAACGGAGCATCCGGTCCCGGTGTGGTGGCAGCAGGACCGCACGATGGGTGTAGGAATCCTGTGACCGGCGGGCCCGGGGAACATCTTGCCGACGCCCGAAGAACCGCGCTGCTGATCGGTGACTCCCAGTCCGGGGGCGCAGCAGGGGTACCCTGTGAGCGGACCTGGACGCAGACCGCCCTGCGTAACGCCGGATACGACGTGCAGTTCCTGGGGGCTGGTGGAACGGGTTTCGTCGCCTCCAACGGTGATGCAGGGGCGAAGAATTATCCGTCGGCCCTTCAGCAAGGCCAATGGGTGATGCCGTGCACAGCGCCGGCCCTGATCGTCGTGGAAGGCGGAGGCAACGATGCCACACAAGGCGCATCCGATGAGCAGATCCTCGGCGGTGCCGACCGGCTGATGACCTCACTGACAAAGGCTTATCCGACGTCGAAGGTCCTGATGGTCGGGACACTGGCCAGGGGCGCCGATGATGGAGGAGCCCGGCGCTCCGCGGTCGACGGGCTGCTCGGGTCCTACGCGTACGAGCACAACATCGCATATATCAGTGTCGGGGATTGGCTGACAACGTACCAGGTGACCGGCCTGATGGCCGACGGGGTGCACCTGGCCCAGGCAGGTCATGACCGGCTCGCCGTGGCGCTGGCGGATCACCTGCACTCGCTCCGCCTTGCCCAGCCGAACCTCACCGGCACTGGCCGGTAATTCGCTGAAGGATCCGCTACAGACTTCTTGAAGCGAAAGGCAGCACATGCCATGGCGGCGGGCTGGATGCACTCTGGCGGCAGGGTGGGGATCAGGGTGCGGTGAGTCCTAGTTGTCCAGTGAGCCAGTCCAGGTTGTTCTGCAGTCCGGGTTTCCACACCTGCCAGGAATGCCCTCCGGGCAGCTCCTGCAGCGTCACGTTCATTCCTGCCGCGAGGGCAGCGTCATAGACTTTTTTGCCCTGCGGCCCGTACACGCTATCCCCGGCCCCGGTGACGATAATCCCGGTGGAGGAACCATAGGAGCGCACGGCGAGCCTGTCGATAGCGTTCTGTGCGGTGAACGCCGCCGCGTCACCGGCAAAGTAGGTACTGACCAACGCCTCGCGACCACCAGGCACGGTCGGCTCTGTCTCACCGGCGATATCGATGAAGGTGGGGTAGATCTCCGGGAAGTTTGCCGCCAGTTGCATGGTGCAGGTTCCGCCGTAAGAAAAACCTGCCACCGCCCACTGCTGTGCACTGGAAGTTCCGGCGCCAAGCGTCGTCTTGACCCAGGCCGGCACATCGACGGCCAGGTAGGTGGCGGACCGGCTGATGGTCGTATCCATGCACAACGGCGGGTCCGCGGCTCCATTGTTGGTGATGTCGGGAAGGACCACGACCGGGGCCAGACCCTCGTGGGCGGCCGCGTAGGCATCCATGACCGCCGCCAACTGGCCCCCGGTCAGCCAGTCCACAGGGGATCCGGGCATTCCGTGGAAAAGGACGAGGACCGGCAGATTCACAGCTTTCGGGCTCGCCAGGTACGCCGGGGGAACATATACCAGGGCAGGCCCGGAGGTATACCCGGACGCGGGCGCAGGAATGGTCACGGAGTAGATGTTCCCGTTGGAAGGCATCCCCGATGGAGGGACCCAGGTCGCTTCGGTCACGGGAGGCTCCCCCGGTGTTCCTGGGCCGGCAGCGATTTCCTCGATAGGACCGGCGCTCACCCCCGTCTGGCCCAAGGCGCTGGCCAGGGTCGGGTACTGGCCGAAATGCACGTTCACGATCGACGCGGCACCGATGAGTACCAGCACCACGGCCAGCACGGCCGCCAGCTTCCCAGCGAAGGATTGCAAGACCCCCATCCGTGGCAGGAGGAGCACCACGGCGAGGATGACGAGTCCGGCCGGAACATACAGGACCCGGGGAAGCCCGCCATCCCACCAGTGGAAGACGTTTTCGGCCAGATAGGCGATCAGTAGGGTCACCACCAGTGCGATTCCGACCGCGGCCGGTACGACGCGGGAGACATAACGGAAATCCCCGATCACCAGCCACCCCAGGCCCAATACTCCCAGCAGGACAGCAATAACCGGCACCGGCCCGGTGATCAGGGACAGGTTGCTCATTTCCCGCGGACCAGAACTTTCCGGGCAAGATTAAACCCTTGGCTGAAGGAGACTTCCGGAAGGTAAGCCCTGCCCAGTGCGTTGGCGATGGCCGGCAGGGCCGCCGCATCCGGATACACCATATGCAACGCCACGTACTGCGGCTGGAACTTCGCTTTGAAGGCCAGCAGCGACCGGAACCCATACACCGGTTCCAGGGAAGCTCCCAGCCCCGACAGGAGTTTATCCAGCACCCTCGGTACCGGCTGCTGCCCATCAGGACCAGCACCGGCACCAGAACCGGAGTTGTGGTGCTGGGTGGTTCCTGCCTGGGCGCCGCCGGCAGCGGTGCTGGCCGGGGAGGGATCAACGGCTGGGCGGATAGGGTGGTCGATGCGGGCAAGGGGCGCCCCCGAAAGACTGATGAACCGGTATCCCTCCTTCTCCAGTGTCAGAGCCGCCGAGGCGATGAGGAATTCGATGGATGCCCGGAAACCGGTACCACGACGGCGCATGAAGTCCAGCGTCCATCCGGTGATCATCCCGTCCTGATACACGGGCAGCCAGGACGTGACCGCATGCACCGTATGGTCTTCATCGATGGCGATCAGGCAGCGCACTTCCGGGTCATCCACCTGGTCCAGGGACCCGAGCGTGAACCCCATCTCGGGCATGCCCTTATCGGCCACCCATTCCTCGGAGATCGCGTTGATTTGGTCGATCACCGATAAAGGCGCGCTGGGATAGCTCACCCACTCAGCCCGGATCCCTTCTTTCGCGGCCCGGTTCAATGCGGTCCGGATGTCCTGGAATTTTTTTCCCGTGAACGCGATCTGCCCCAGCGGCAGCAGGGTTTCCTCTGCCACCTGCACACTGTTCCAGCCCAGATCCGAGGTCACGTCTTTCACCGGATCGCCCACGGAATACAAGCACGGTGTCCACCCGTTCGTCGAGCAGAACACGGTGAACTCCTCCACCGTGCGGTGTAGTTCTTTCCGGGGGCCGACCGGTTCTCCGAGCGTCAGGGCCACACCGAACAGGACACGGAACGCCACGAAGGCGTTGCCCGAGGAGGAAAACCAGTAGGAGTTTCCCGGCCATGTCGTCATCCACGCCATGGTGCTCCCGCCATGGGCGTGCAGCAATTCCCGGGCCCGGTCCTCATCGGTGCCGGTGCGGTGATGGGCCGGTCGCAGGAACGACAAGACCAGCAGGACCGCAGTGACCAGCCAGAACACGACACCGACCCCTTCATAAAGGATGATTGCCGGCAGGTCTTGCGGGGTGAACGCCGGGACCCGTTCAAGGATCTGGCTCACGGGGAAGAACCGGTCCGGTAAATCCGCTATCAGCTGTGGCACCCCGGGTGAGGGGGTGAAACCCCCGCGGATGAGCGATCCGACACCCACGTACACCACACCCAGCACGCATGCCGTGCCCAGCATTACCGTAAAGAACCTCCGATACGTTCCGGAGGGCGCGGACACGCCGAACAGTGATCGTGTCCCGGCCAGGACAACAATCACCGTCACGGGCACGATCATCGGCAGCACCAGGCTCAAGGCACCGTGCACGGACCCCGCCTCGTAGGGGTTCACCCCCGCCGGACCGGGTGTAGCGAAGATCAGCGGGAGGGCGTCCGCCACGGCCAGCGCCGTTGTCCCCACCTGTACCAGCAGCGCCGCCCACCAGGCGAAGCGGCGCCCACGCCGTAACCCGTCAGCCAGGATCACCAGCAGGAACGAGGGCAGCACCGCCATAAAAACCGCTCCCACTCCTGCCCGCAACTGCAGGGTCGCAGACGCGCAGTCCTCGGCTTGTGCCGGGTCCGCGCACAAGACTTGCACCGTCGCCGGATCCGTGGGTTGGATTTCCGTATACAGGTACCGCAGAACCGCCAACGGCCCCACGGCGTGGGCGTTCAACGACGCCAGTACCGGACCTACCGCACAGGCAGCCACCAAGAGTGCAACCAGGACGCGTGCTTCCCGGCGGCTCACAGCGAACCGTTCCGGCCGTGCACGACGCCCCACCAGCAGCGGACCCAACACCGCCCCGGTCAGGGCCGCGAAAAAGTTCAGCACATCCTGGAAAGACCCGCCGTACAAGGCCAGAAGCACGACCAGCACAAACAGCCCCACCCTCACACGGCGCCGCCACAACGTGCCCAGCAACGCCGATCCGGCCGCCGCCGCACCGCACGCCAGCGCCGTCGGCCCCAGGAAGGACTCCGACACCAGGGCAGCCGACCAATCCCCCACCACGGCACTCGTGGCACGCGCAAAACCGATAGTCAGCAACGCGCCCACGACATGGCTCATCACCGCAGCCCCCAGAAACCGCCAGCTACCCATCCTGCGCTCGAACACAACGCCCACCAACACCACCAACACCGTGCCCAGCACATACGCACCAGCGTTACCGGCCCACCAGAGCGAAGCAACCAACCCCCACGGGTTTCCACTAAGGGAACCCACCGACAATCGGACCGCAGACGAGACCGCCTCCCCAGGCCCGGTAAGCACACTCGATGTTGCAACGCCTAGCAACCACAGCACCGCAACATAGCCGATCGTGACCGGATACTCACCCCATCGCTTCCCCACCACGCGACGAAGCGCACCTCCAAGACCTGTCAGCCTGAGTTTTTGCCTCATCGACCGCACCCCTTCAACGATCCGCCCCTGCACAAGAGTGCACCGGGTGGCCCGTACCCACCCACAACTTCCTCCCATTGTGACCGGTGAATCGTCACGCGTTCCCGGAGCCGCCTCACCCTTCACCCCCACTGCGCGTTTGCCTGAACAGTCCTACCCTCCATCCGCCACCCCATAAGCACGGCATGCCAACTGCCTTCCAGCACTGCTCGATGCGCACCGGCATTACCTATGCCCCGTGGGACTGTCCGATAAACGGTGTGTGGGGTCCGGCGGTTTTCATCAGTGAGTAATTCTTTCGAACCGTCCTGCGAAGGTGATCGCGAACGCATTGAGGGCGGGCTTCCACCTGATCACCCAGCGTGCTCTGCCGCCGCCGGTGGGGTCAAGAGACCGGGTGACG
>NZ_JADOUV010000019.1:0-20080 GCF_015751715.1 Arthrobacter sp. CAN_A6 | reverse complement strand
CATCACGGAACGCGGGGTCGTACGTCTTCTTACTATGAGCGGTCATCTGAAACGGAGGCTCCAATCAAGCTGTCTCACAAAACCATACGACCGCAGTGTCCATCGTGGACTGGGGCTGGGTGGTGTTTCCGCGGGTACCCAGTGGGTACTGCACGGTCCCCTCTGTGCTGGTCATTGCTGTTCAGTTTTTGGTTCGTCCTTGAAAGGGTTGCAGCTGACCGGTCAGGTGTGAAGAACCAGCACTGTCGGGTTTGGTTTGTTCTTTCTCCAGATCAGGGCCGTGAGGAAGGTGAGGGTGAAGAACAGGATGAGGGCCGCGCCGAGCCAGTTGAGGTTGATGGTGGTGATGGCGTGGAGTAATCCGGTGGGATTTCCCGCTAGGTCGACCAGGACGGTGAGTAGCCCTGTTCCTCCGATGAGGAAGGCAACCCCGGCGGATACTGCGGTGACGACGAGGTTGTAGGTCACTTTCCTGCGTGGGTCGGCGGATGCCCAGTGGTAGAGGCGGCTCATGAGGATTCCGTCGGCGCTGTCGAAGAGTGTCATTCCTGCGGTGAAGAGGATGGGTAGGACCATCACCGTGTACCAGGGCAGGCTTGGGGCGAGGGTCCCGGTGAGGACGAAGAGGCTGATGGATGCCGCGGTGTCCAGTCCGAGCCCGAAGAGGAACCCGATCGGATACATTTTCGCGGGCCGGTCGACGAGTCGGGACAGGGGCCGCAGTAACCGGTGGAGGACACCGCGGTGATCGAGGTGGTGCTGGAGGTCGGCTTCGTTGAGGGGGCCGGTGTGCAGGGTGCGGCGGATCCGGTGGAGGTTCAGCAGTGAGGGTAGGTTCAGGGCGCCGACAGCGAGGAGGAACAGGCCCGAGATGGTGGCACCCCAGATTCCTGCGGCGGAGCGGAGGTCGGAGTTTTCATTGGACAGACCGCCAGTAAACGTTTCCAGCCCCATTGCGAGCAGCAGCACGGAGATCATCACGACGCTGGAGTGACCCAGCGCGAACCAGAACCCTGTGGAGGCTGTCGGCCGGCCCGCGGTGAGGAGTTTTCGGGTTGCGTTGTCGATCGCGGTGATGTGGTCGGCGTCGAAGGCGTGCCGGATGCCCAGTGCGTAGGCACTGATCGCGAGGGCGAGAAGTGCCGCGGTGTTGCCGCCGTGCTCATCCTGTGCCGGCAGGATGAGCACCAGCAGCGCACCCCAGCCTCCAAGATGCAGTCCGGTCACCGCAGCCCCGACGGTGAGCAGGCTTCGGCGTTCGGCCACACGTAGTTGGTCCGGTTCGGTGGTTCCCACGGTGGTTCCTTTCACGGTCGCTGTCTTTGGTAGGGCTGGGGCGGACAGGGGTGCGTCCTGTCCGCCCCACATCTCGTGGAGAGGGGTGCCTGAAGCTGGTCAGGATTCCAGTGGGACGCCTGCTTTTTCGGCGTGGCCGAACATGGCGTCGATGTGGACGACGTCCTTGCCGGCGCGTTGCAGTAGGCTGGCGCCGACCCCGGAGCGGTAGCCGGAGCCGCAGTGGATCCAGAGCTTTCCTGCAGGGACCTCGTCCATGCGGGTGAGCAGTTCGTGCAGCGGGATGTTCACGGCTCCGGGGATGCGGGAGGAGACGTATTCGTCGGTGCGCCGGACATCCAGGATGGTCTCGGTGTCGGGACGCTCGCTGAGCATTTCCTCCCATCCGAGACGCGGGTAGGAGACCGCGGCGGTGTCGGGGGCGAGTTTGTGTGGGTCTGTTCCCAGGGCGGCGTCGGGGGAGTCGATGCCGATGCGGGAGAGGTCGCGGATGGCGTTTTCGACGTCGTCGCGTTCTCCGACGAGGGTGAGTTTCTTGTCCCAGGGCAGCACCCAGCCCAGGAAGGTGGTGAAGCTGGACCCGTCGCCGTATTCAAAGCTCACCGATCCCTGCAGGTGGTTGCTGGCGTAGGCCACCCTGTTGCGAAGATCCACCACCCACTCGCCGTCCTCGAGCCGGCGGGAGAGTTCGGCGGGTTCCAACGAGTTCGGGACGGACAGATCAGCGGGCCCGGGACCTTGGGTGTTGGCGGGTCCCATGTGGGCGTAGTACGAGGGGTACGCGGTAAGATTCGCGATCAGTTCGCGCACGAAGTGCTCAACGTCGGGATCGGTCAGTGCATGGTTCGTGGAGAGCTGCTCACCGACCGTGGATTCTCCGGCGCCGGTGGCCGGGCCGGAGGAACAGAACGATCCGAAGCCGTGCGTGGGATACAAAGCGGCCTCATGGGCGGCTTCCTCGACCAGGCGGCGGACCGAGGCGTACTGGTCGTGGGTGAGCTGGACGGTGTCATCGGCGCTAACCAGATCGGTGCGGCCCACGGACCCGTAGAGGAGACTGCCACCGGAGAAGACAGCCTGCTCACCGATTTCGGCGGTCACGATGTAGGACAGGTGGGTGTGGGTGTGTCCCGGGGTCGCCACGGCCTTGAGGAGGAACCCTCCGATCTGGATGGTTTCGCCGTCGCTGATCGGGGTGCGCTCATAGGTCACTGGATCGGCGGCGTTCACCAAATACACTGCGCCGAGCTGGTGGGCGAAGGCCAGGCCGCCGGTGACGTAGTCGTTGTGGATGTGGGTTTCGGCGATGTGCGTGATCCGCACCCCAGCCTCAGCCGCGGTCTTTTCGATTCGGTCGGTGTCCCGTTGCGGGTCGATGACCAGTGCCACCTCGCCGTCGTGGATCAGGTAGCTGCGGTCCCCGAGCTGGGGGGTTTCAATGATGATGACGTCCATGGTTCTCTCCTTGGTGTGACGATTGATCAGGTGCAGTGGTCGGGAACCGGAGTCCCGGGCGGGTTTTCAGGTGGTGGGCAGTCCGGCGCGCTGCCAGGCGATCATGCCGCCTGTCATGGTGGACGCGGTGAATCCGGCCTGGTTCAGTGCGTCCGCGGCGGTGGCGCTGCGGTTTCCGCTGCGGCAGACCGCGATCACAGGGACGGCAGGATCCAGTTCGCTCAACCGTGCGTGCAGGTCGCCCATGGGGATGTGCAGGGTGCCGGGGATCATGCCCTGGGCTACCTCGGAGTTCTCGCGGACGTCGAGGATCTGGTCGGTGCCGCGGCGGGTGTCGGTTTCTGCAACGGTGATTTCAGGCATTGGGTTCTCCTTCACAGTAATTTTTCGCAAATGTGTCAGGCGGTAAGCAGGCTGGGGATGGTGGTGATCAGGACTAAGGCGGCGACGACGAAGACCAGGACGGCGAACGCTGTGCGCACGTGCTGGTCCTTGAGCTTGCCGGCGAATCGTCCGGCTACCAGGGATCCGAGGATGGCGGGGATGGCGAAGGACAATACGATTGGCCAGTTGATGGTGAACCCGCTGAGGTGGGCGCTGAATCCTGCCGCTGAATTGATGACGATGATGGCAAGGGATGTGCCGACGGCCTGTTTCATGCGGAGCCCTAGGAGCAGGGTCAGGGCGGGAGTGATGAGGAATCCGCCGCCGACGCCAAGGAGTCCGGTGAGGAAACCCACGATCAGCCCGACAGCGACCGCTTTGGGGGCACAGGCACGCCACACCGTGTTCCCGGTGGTGCAGGAGCCACCGGTTTCGCTGGTGATGCCCAGCATGCGGATGCCGGCGATGATCATGATGATCGCGAAGGCGAGCATCAGGACTTCAGGATTCAGGAACCGCCCCACGGCCGTACCGGCCCACGCGGCGGGGATGCCGGCTGCGCCGACGATCAACGCGACCGGCCACTGAATGCTTCCCCGCAGCCGGGGGATGAGCGCCGCCAGTGAGGAGGCACCGACCACTAACAGCGAGGTGGGGATAGCTTCTGCGGTGCTCAGGCCCACCCCGTAGACCAGGGCAGGGACGGCAATGATTGATCCTCCGCCCCCGACCAGGCCCAGCACGATCCCGACGACGAGCCCCAGGATCAGCGCCGGAATCACGACGCCTGTAACTTCCCAGCGGAAGCATCCCGGGTTGGCAGCTGCAGGATGGTCGCTTCGCGGGTAGGTTCCTCGGCAACCTTGTTCCACGGCATTGCCGAGAGGGCTTTGCCCATCGCGCAGGTATTGGTCGCCGCCGAGAATGTCAGGCCGGTGCCGATAGCGCCGGCCAGCAGGCGGATTCTGGGGGAGACGAACCTGCCACCGGCCAGACCGAGGACGACGGCGGAGCCTGCGACGAGGCGGACCTGGCGTTCCAGGTCCCAGCGGGCTCGCCCGCGGACGACGTCACCGCCGGCGGCAGCGAAACCGGGTGCCCCGCCGGTGAGGACATAGGCCGTGTCGATGCCAGCTCCCGCCAGGCGCTGGCGGGCCTGTTCGGCACGCACACCCGACTGGCAGACCAGGACGACGCGGCTACCCAGGCGGGCGGCGAGTTCGTCAGTGTGCTCCGAGAGCAACGGCAACGGCACGTTGTAGGAACCGCGGATGTGCATCGTCTCGAACTCCGCGGCGGAACGCACATCGAGCACGGTCAGGTCTTCATGCTGGGTCATCCAGAACCGCAGTTCCTCGGGATCAAGGGAAGTTACGGCAGGTACAGACGGAACAGGGGACGTCATGGGTGTCCTTTCAAGACAGACGCGGGAAATCCAACGACAAAAACCAAGCCTGCCATATACCCCCAGGGGTACGCAAGCACACCCCTGGGGGTATACTGGGACGACCGTTTATCTATTGGGAGACTTGGCATGCAACTCGATTCAACAGAACTGACCCCTGTGATCAACCGGCTCAAGCGTGCCCAGGGGCAGCTGGCCGCCGTGACCCGCATGCTCGAGGAAGGACGCGACTGCAAGGACATCGTCACCCAGCTTGCAGCCGTCTCCAAGGCACTCGACCGTGCGGGATTCGCCATCATCGCCACAGGACTCGAGCAATGCATCGCCCGTGAAGACACCACCATGGACAAGAAAGAGCTCGAGAAGCTCTTCCTCTCCCTGGCCTGACCAGCAAAGCCTGAAAATTCTGCAGCAGAACCCATTTGAAGGAGTGCACGCATGTCATACACCCATACCGTCGTCCTACCCCTGGCACACGATGAGGCCGTGGAGCAGACCCGGGCCGCCCTCGCCGCGCAGGGCTTTGGAATCCTCTCCGAAATCGATGTTCGCGCCACCTTCGAAACGAAACTTGGCGCAGAGGCGGCCCAGGAGTTGGGCGACTACCTCATCCTCGGGGCATGCAATCCGCAACTGGCCAGCCGGGCCCTCGCCGCAGAACCCGGCCTGGGCGCACTATTGCCGTGCAATGTCGTCGTCCGCCGGGCAAAAGATGCAACCGAAACAACAGTCGAGGCCATCGATCCGCAGACCATGGTCCAGCTCACGGACACCCAGGCAGTGCGCGAAGTCGCCGACGACGCAGACACCCGACTCCAAGCAGCACTCAAAGACCTCACCGCGGCCTGACTCCTGCCCTTCAGGGAATGACCGCCACGGAGGACGCCGGTAACGTGGTCCCAACGCTGCGGCTCAATCGTTCGATTAAGGAGCGTCAGCCTTAGGTTCCTCGGGCGTCCTGGCTTGGTGGTGTTTTTTGATGCGCCATATGATCCAGGCGGAGACAGCGATGATGAGGATGATTGCTGCGGTGTCGCGGCCAACAGTTTTGGCGACGGTTTCGTAGGAGTTGCCGGCGAGGAAACCGAGGACTACAAATGCTGTGCCCCAAACCAGACCTCCGGCAGCGTTGAAGACCAGGAAGCGCCGGTAGGGCATGCGGGAGATCCCGGCCAGGGCTGGCATGACAGCCCGGAAGAATGCTACGAAACGACCGAGGAACACAGCGCTGCCACCGCGTCGGCGCAGGAATTCCTGGGCACGGTTGAGGCTGTCCTGTTTTTTCCTTAGTATCCGGATACTAAGGATTTTTGGTCCGAAGTGCTTGCCGATTTCGTAACCTACCGAGTCGCCAGTGATGGCGGCAGTAATGACCAGGACGATCATGAGCCACAGGTAGGCGTGTCCCTGGCTGGCGATTACCCCTCCCAGGACGGCTGCGGTCTCTCCAGGGATGATGAATCCGATAAACAACGCGTCTTCGGCGAATACCAGCAGGAAAACCAGAACGTAGGCCAGCAGGGGACTCATGTTCAGGATGCCGTCCATCAGTGTTCCCATGCGTTCCTGCTTCCCTTTCGTGGAGCGTTGCCTTACGCCAGTAGTGTGACCAGTGCGAGCAAGCTGTGAGTACCACCGAAGATTCGGGTGCCTGATTGGTCAGGGATGGCTGACTCCGCACCACTTGAATAAGTACACGTTCACCAGGGACGCCCGGCGGGGACTACCAGCAAGGAACGCAGGGCATTACTCGCCCTTCGGGAGGACGCCCGTCTCCAGATCCCCAACGGACCCTGTTTCTTCCCCTGGCTGAAGATGAAGAGCTTCGTATACCTGATCGGCATAGTTCTCGAGCAACCGAACGCACCCTTGGAAGCGTTCTTCTCCCTGGCCTGCTTGGGGAAGCTCGAGCACGTCCCGGCTTCTCAAATCCCGATACCACCGGCGCAACCGGTCCAGGCTTTGCTCCTCTTCCTCCAACTCAGCCAGCGTGAACTTACCGATCCGGATCTCTTTGGCGATCTCTTCCTCGAACTTGGCGCAGTCCGCACCGAACTCCGCCCACTCATCAACGCGAAGCTCCTCAAACGCTGTCCGAAGGGCTTCCTGGCTGCGTCCGCTTTCCCCTGAAGCGGCGAGCACCAGGATGTCTCCTGATCCGCGACTTGCGAGCTTGACCGCTCGTTCCACAGCGCTTGCGAAAAACGGTGTATCGGGAACCGTCCATACACCGTGAGAAACGGGTGCAGCCCCAACCTTCCGAAACTCCCGCCACACAGCAACCCGATCACGGGAAGCTTCTCCATTAAGCCGGACCACCAGCAGTAACCAATTCATGTGACAAGCATACTGCTACACCATTGCGTGTAACAATGGTTACAAGGATGCTTGTTGCGTTCTCCTTGAAGAGGCAACCATCATCTAGTCCTTGATGTGTTCCTCCGCTCTTCCGCTCAAATAGCCTCCGGGGATTACCACTGCTCCGATGGACCGACGCGTGTCTGTCAATCGGCCCTGCTCCGTCCAGATGAAAGGCTCCATGGTGAGTTGGTTCGAAGCGGTTATTCTCGGACTCGTGCAGGGTGTCACCGAGTTCATTCCGGTGTCCTCGAGCGCACATCTGAGGATCATCGGGGAGTTCCTGCCCGGTTCAAGGGATCCGGGAGCTGCGTTCACGGCGATCACCCAACTGGGTACTGAAGCCGCGGTGCTGGTGTTCTTCCGAGCGGACATTGCGAGGATCATCAGGGCGTGGTTCGGGTCGCTGCGCGGGACTGTTCCCCGGTCCGACCCTGACGCGCGGACGGGATGGTTGATCGTCTTGGGCAGCATCCCCATCGCAGTCCTTGGCCTGCTCTTTCAGGATCAGATCGAGACCACGTTCCGCAGCCTCTGGATCGTCGCGTCGACACTGATAGTTTTCAGCCTCATCCTGGCCGTTGCGGATACGTTCGGTCGCCATGTGCGCACCCTGGATCAGCTGACGTACCGCCACGGCATCCTCTACGGGCTTGCCCAGGCACTGGCCCTGGTTCCCGGTGTGTCCCGCTCCGGCGGAACGATCACCGCAGGACTATTCCTGGGATACACGAGGGAGGCCGCCGCCCGGTACTCATTCCTCCTCGCCATCCCGGCAGTCTTCGCCAGCGGTCTGTACCAGCTCGCCAAAAGCTGGAACGAACCCGGTGCCTACACCCTCGGTGAAACCGCCCTCGCCACGGGAGTTGCGTTCCTCGTGGCCCTGGCCATCATCGGGTGGTTCCTGAAGTACGTGTCCTCCCACAGCTACCTACTCTTCATTTGGTACCGCATTCTCCTTGGAAGCGCACTGTTCGCCCTCCTCGGGCTCGGAATCCTCAATCCCTGAGAACAGTCGGTTGCACACGCTGAAGTCCCCCAAACCAGGCACGGCCGCACCATGGCAGCGGAAGGGTCTATCAGTTTTTCTGCCGCACACATCGAAAAGTTCGGTCCTATTCGAGAGTTGGTTGTAGCTATGGACAGTGAATCCGGCGGAACCCGCACCGCTCATCAACGGCTGAGGACTGTTGTCCTACTCGTGGCGGGCCTGAACTTCGCCTACTTCTTTATCGAATCCTCGGTAGCAGTATCCATCGGATCTGTCTCCCTCTTCGCCGACAGCGTCGACTTCCTGGAAGACACCGCCATCAACGTGCTGATCTTCCTGGCTCTCGGCTGGTCTCTTCGCCAACAATCCCGTGCGGGCAAAATCATGGCCCTGATCATCCTGCTGCCCGCGGCAGCTGCGGCATGGCAGGCAATCTCCAAATTCGGGAACCCTACTCCACCTGACCCGCTGGCCCTCATCCTCACCGCCGGCGGAGCAGCCGTCATCAACCTCACCTGCTCGATCCTCCTGGCCCGGTTCCGCCATCACGGCAGTTCCATGGCAACAGCCGCGTTCCTTTCTGCCCGCAACGACGTCGTGATCAACCTGGCCATCATCGCCATGGGCCTGATCACCGCGTGGACGTCCTCCGGGTGGCCCGACCTCGTCCTTGGCCTGATCATCGTCGGACTCAACTTCGGAGCAGCAAAAGAAGTCTGGGAAACAGCCCATCAGGAAAGCCTCGCAGCCAAAGCCCTCGCCGGAAACAGCATCGACTGACAACCACCAAACGATGCTTTCAAGCCCACCCAACCCCCGCGCCACCCCTGACACCGCAAATTCCGGCCCCGGCGGAGCCGGTTGACGTAGTGGCGCACAGTCCGCAGGAATCATCAGTGGCGGTGCCAACCGCTTCCTTGTCAACCGTTTCGAGGGCCGGGTGTCAGGGTTGGGGAATGGTTTGTGGCCGGGCTGATTGGCCCAGCTGCGGGATTTTTACGCGGTGCAGTCGAATCGGGTTTCGGGGCCTCGGGGATTCTGCTTGCCGCATGTGCGTGAATAAATTGCCTGTTCATCGAAGAGGTCCGGTTCTAAACTGGGGCGGGTCGTCTGATGAGGAGAATTATCGTGAATATTGTGACGTATCGTCAGCTTGGTGCGGCCGGCGCGGCTGCCGTCTTTTTGTTCGTGAGTGGTCTTCCGCAGTCCGCGCCGTCCGGCTCTTCCGGGGCCTCCAGCTCAGAGGCCCCGAGCGCCGCTGACTCCCAGGTAGGTGGGGGAGGTTCGGGTGGAAAGGGCGGGATACAGCAGGGACCCGCTTTGCCGGGCGCTCAACCGATCTCGGGTAATGACCGGGTGTATACGGCGGATCAGAGCTCGAATACGGTGACGGTGATCAACCCTGCCACCAATGAGGTTTTGGGGACTTTGCCTTTGGGCGAGTCCCGGCTCGATGGCGTTCTGGGTCCGGTCGATGATGACCAGGTGAACGTGCATGGGCTTGGTTTTTCCCGTGACGGACGCTACCTCGACGCGGTGAGTGTGACTTCCAACGCAGTACAGATCGTGGACACTGCGACGAATGAGGTGCTCGATACGTACTATGTTGGCCGGGCTCCCCACGAGGCGTTCATCAGCCCCGACGGAGCTCAGGTGTGGACGGCGATCCGCGGCCAGGACTACGTCTCGGTCATCGACCTCGCTACGGACACCGAAACCCGTATCGAGACGGCGAAAGGTCCCTCAAAGGTGGTTTTCAGCCCCGACGGGCGGACCGCGTACATCAACTACATCGATCTCGGTGAACTCGACGTCGTTGATGTGCCCAGTAGGCGCATCACAGCCAGCATCGCGCTCAGCGCTGGCGGCTCGGCCGACCTCGCGGTGAGCCCGGACGGCGGCGAAGTGTGGCTCGGACACCCGGGCGCCGGGCAAACAACTGTCGTGGACACCCAAGACCTGATCGTCAAGGCGGTGCTGGACACCGGGCCCCGGACCAACCACCCAAACTTCGTCACCACAGCTGAAGGGGCTTTCGCCTGGGTCACCGTAGGGGGACTCGACCAAATCAAGGTGTACGAGCGTGGAGAGGGAACTCCCGCCCTGGTTGACACCATCGACACCACCGGGCACGCACCTCACGGGATCTGGCCGAGCCCGGACAACACCCGTATCTACGTTGCCCTGCAGAAGTCCGACTCGGTAGACGTCATCGATACCGCCACCCGTACTGTGATTGATACTGTCCGGGTGGGACAGGACCCCCAGGCGCTGGTCTACGTCGCACGCTCCGACACCGGTACAGCCGAAGGGCTCACCGGGCAGGGCCTTGACGAACGCATCGAGCAGTATCCGCTCACCACAACGATTGATGGTGCCGCGGGAAACGCGACGGTCAGAAACGTCCTCGGGCTCGATGAGGTCGACGTCACCGCAAAGGGGTTGTCACCCGACACCGCGTACGACGTGTATGCCCTTGCCGGCGAGAATGCCACAAAGATACTGCGCGCCACCAGCGACAAAACCGGATCAATCGCCGAAGCTCTCGCTTTCGTGGAGTTCTTCGACAACGAATACGACGGCGTCGCTCTCACCCCGGCAGACGAAAAGCCCTGACAATAGACCCACACCCCCCGATCCTCACCCCACCAGCAATCGTTGTCTCCGCCGGATCATGCTGAACCAACTAGGCAGTGATGGCCCGGCTGAAAGGCTTCACGCAGGAATAGCTACTCTCTTCGATCTAACTTCTTTGGAGGCACAATGAACATCCGCCCACGCACTGCTGCGCTACTCGTCCTGCCCACTTTGATCATGACCCTATCCGGTGTAACCGCGGCCTCGGCCGAGGGGCCAAGACCAGGCTGCGGCTACGGCGACACAAACCATGCACATCAAGCTGCCCCGGGCCGCGATCCGCTGAACCTTCGCCCCGGCAACGGCACCGGCGACCAAAACCACCCACACACGGCCCCTCCCGGTCAGGCACCGGAAGACGGCGGCGACCAAAGCGGACCCATGCGCGGCTGCCCAGCAGACACACCCAGCTAACCAAGCTGATAGTGGCCTTACCAGCGGCGAATCGTAAGGGCCGCTACACCTGCATGATCGGTCCGCCGGTGTGTGCCGCGTAGTTATCATCTGCGTTGTCCATTATCAGTGCAATGGCTTCCCGGGTGCGGATATCGAAGGCCTCGTAATCGCCGATGACCTAAGGGAGGGCCACATAGGACTGGAAGACAACGGGTGAGCCACCGGGCCGTCGATGGTGAGGGCTTTCCCGGACTTCCGGCCCCAGGGCGTCGAGTTCATCGCGGCTCTCCCCGAGGTTCGCGGTTCCGGCTGAATGGATGGCAACGCAGGTCATAGGAATCCCTTTTGATGTTGGGATCTAGCGGAAAAATGGCAGACGGCAGCGAGGATCGCTGCGGGATGTGGTCGTTCCCCATCTTGCCGGGATAGGGCGGGTCAGCCGGAACAGGGTTGGTTAGAAGGTGGTGCGGGAGATCCGGCGGAGCCCTGCATGGTCTTCGATGACGATGCGGCCCCTGCCCTGGCGGATCAGGTTGCGGGTTGCGAAGTCCGACATCGTCTTGCTGGTCGCCTCGCGTGTTGCCCCCAGCAGTCCTGCGAGTTGCTCGTGGGTGAGTTTCACGGACTGGGATTGTATGAACCTGCTGCGGGGCGCTGTTTCGGCGAGTTTGAGCAGGGTCGCGGCTGTGCGTGCGGAGAGGGGACGTAGCGAGCTGTCATCGGCGGCGTCGGATGATCATCGCTGCGACCAGTCCCAGAATAACCCCGTAAATCACATGCCCCATCAACGAGGTGGCGGAGGCCCCGTCAAGGGTGAACAGCGGCATGCCCATCATCGCCGGCATGATCAGCAGCGGTCCCAGCACCCACCACAACGCTCCATAGAGGGCGCCGACAAGGGCGCTCTTCGTCAGGCTTCCCGACAGCAAGCCGGCACCAGGGATTGTCAGGGCGAGGCCGATCAGGACCGAGATCACCAGATGAACTGCGAATCCGACGCCAGCGGAAGTGGAACCGACCAGCGAGGCGATCATCGGCAGCATGCCCATCATCGCCATCAACATTCCGAAGACCACACCGCCAGCGAGGCCGCCCACCACTCCGGCCACGACTCGGGTGGACATGGGGGTGGACGTAGTGGGTCCGGTAGCTGAAGCCTCGGGTGTCGTTGCCCTATGTTCTGCAGTCATTGGATTGCCTTCCTCGTCGCTGGACCTCGCCGCTGATATCGACGACGCTAGGCCGTGGTCGGATAAGAGTTCTGCAATCCAGGACACACTTGGGCCGCCGGCGTGCCCTTAGGCTGAGATGATGTCCACCTCGTTTGTCCTGACCCTCACTGGAATCGCCGCCGCTTTGCTGGTTCTTCGGCTGGTGATACCGGGCCTACCCCTTGGTCGGGTTGCGCGACGGTTGACTCCGCTGGATCTTGGCTTGACGGTCGTGGGTGTGCTGGGACTGATCCTGCACTGCGCCTCGATGTTCTTCCGCCCGGTAGTCGCCGCGATACCCGGCAGTGACGGTGTGATCAGTCAGATCAACTCGATGGGAACGGCGAGCATGATCTGGTACACGGTCCCCGCCCTGCTGGTTCTGGTGGGATTGCGCCGCCAGCATTGGGTCGCGTTTGTTCTTCTGGCAGCGTCACTGCTGGCTGTGGGCATCACCATGTACAACGGCACCGCGCTGTCGACCCATTTGGACACCATCTTCACCGCCGGCGTGATGATCGCAGCCACGGTCTTCCTCCTCAGCGCACCGCCCTGGCGTCGCGAAGCACCCCCGACACTCTCCGCTAGCAATTAGCCGTTAGCCTCTACCGGGTGACGGCCCATCCACTCCCGTTGGTTGGTTGAAGGCCTATCACCTGACCGCCCGAAACCGCAAAATCGGCAAGCACCGCTGGGTCGTGAACAAAGTGGCCAAACCCTGGCAATCTTAATGAGACAAAAATTGATCTGCTGCCTCGTTCTGCTGCGAAGGTATCTCGTATGTCGATCCTTCATCGCTGAACGTTTTCGCGACTGTCTGACAACGAAACCCTATATAAAATCTGTGATCTTCAGGCTGGGTTGGTGGATTTCGACGACTTCGATTGGCACTTTCGATCACTTAAATTAGGCGTGGATTGAGGCTTGCCGCTTTCTCCCGCGTAGTGCTCCAGGTGGTCGTCTCACGCGTTGGTGGGGGGTGTTGGTGTGATTCGTTGCGCGTAATGATGACCCTGGGAATCGGTGTGGACCTCGATCTTGTTGAGGGCCGCGTCGGAGGCGTCTTCGGACGCGTCATGCTGATGGACGACCGGTAAGCTCCCATCAGTGCGCTCGGCCGGCCCCAGGAACAGGCGGACGGCTGAGTCCAATCCATCAAAAATCGACTTATGAGCTTTTTGGCCAGGAGCAAGATCACCTACAGCGGTGCGGGAAAGCTGAGGACCATCGAGTGGGGTGTCGACCGGTGTGGTACTGGGCAGGGCGGTATCAGCATCAGAGTTTTCATCGGGTTCCATGCCAATCATGTCCTTTCAGGATGTAGCGCACATTTTACGCCCAGCATGCTCCTGAATCCGGTCCTTGTAACCTACGTTTCGTATCCCGGATATACGCCACCACCGTTTTCAGCACCTTGTAAGGCATATTTTATTCTCGACACCGGCTGTACGGGATGTCGGAAGTTTTCCAATCCGGTATTTTTGCGGTCTGAGGAACCCAGATTTCCGCCTCGCCTTAGCATGGGTGATGATGACTGCCTGGCCGGTACCTGACCCTTGTGCCACTGGCCTCCTGCCATACTTTTCGGTCCCCGCGAAGATTTCCTTTCGTTGTTGCTTTGGTTCACTGGAATGGGTGGAAGGCTTGTTTTGGTGATGACTTACACTGGGTGGACTTACGAGAGGATGATGGGTATGAGGCTTGAAGGCTGGCATTTGATCATTATTATTGCGCTTGCTGTTTTGTTGTTCGGGGCGCCGAAACTTCCGGGGATGGCGCGTAGCGTCGGGCAATCGATGCGGATCTTCAAATCAGAGGTCAAGCAGATGAAGGAGGACGGCCATGACACGGCAGAGGAGAAATCCCCTCCGGCGGTCGTGAACGTTATTGATCCTTCCCACCCGAACGGCACAGCCCGGGCAGCGGATGTCTCCGAGGCGCCTCATGCTGGTGGACCCGGTACCGGACCTGGGGAATCTGTTCATCCTTCGTCCCGTTCACTGTAGGGCGTTCTTGGTGCGCAGGGGAGGACGTAAATCCAACCCTGAGGGGCGGATGGCGGTCGGGGAGCATCTGAAAGAAGCACGGGACAGGTTCTTTATCGCGGCGGTTGCCGTGGTGTTGGGTACCGTGGCCGGTTTCCTTGTTTATGACCCGGTGCTGGAAGCGTTGTCCCGCCCTATCCAGGATTTGAATGCCCGCGAAGGACGCAGCGCGGCACTGAACTTCGATGGTGTCGCCTCGCCTTTTGACCTCATGATCCAGGTATCGGTATTCCTGGGCCTGATCCTGTCGAGCCCGGTGTGGCTGTATCAGCTATGGGCGTTCATCACCCCGAGCCTGAAAACCAAGGAGCGCCGGGTCACGATCGCTTTTATTGCGGTGGCGGTCCCGTTGTTCCTGTCCGGGATTTATCTGGCATGGCTGATCCTGCCCAACGCGGTGCGCGTATTGACGGACTTCACCCCGGGCGGTTTCTCGAACATCATCACCGTCACGGTGTTCATCACGTTCCTTTTGCGGTTGATGCTTGCCTTCGGCATAGCATTTCTCCTGCCGGTGGTGTTGTTCGGATTGAATATGGTGGGCATCGTTTCGGGAAAGCAGATCCTGAAGGCCTGGCGTATCACCATCTTTTTGGTGTGTCTTTTCGCTGCGATGGCCGCGCCCGGGGCGGACGCGATGAGCATGTTCTACCTCGCGGCGCCGATGCTGCTGCTCTTCTTCATCGCCATCGGCCTGTGTCTGCTCAACGACAAGCGGCGCGCCCGGAAAAACACCGTCCGGCAGGCACACCTGGAGGCAACAGCCAATCAAGCCTCGGTGATCGACGGAATCTAACCGGCAACAGGAAAGAACCGGGCGAGCATTCTGACCCGAACGGTGATTGATACCGTGATCAGAACGAGGAAGAGATCATCACTGTCACCGGGTGCCCTCCTCCTTTCGTGTGTGCTAATCCGCGAGGAAATGCTCCATCAATCAGAGCGTTGCTTCAACCATGTGGCTCTGTTGTCAGAAGGCCGACTGAAACTGACTAATCGAGTTAGTTGAGCTAATCCGGGGTGATCGTCGCTGTAGTGTTCTGGTTGTGTTGGGAATCAACGGGTACGAATTCATACTGCTGGGAATCCTTGCTGTCATCATTGTGGGCCCCGAACGGCTGCCGGACTATGCCGCGCAACTGGGGCAGCTGGTGCGTACCCTGCGTCGGATGGCCAGCGGCGCGCGTGAGCAGCTCCGCGAGGAAATGGGTCCTGAGATCGATGATGTTGATTGGCGTAAACTCGACCCCCGCCAGTACGACCCACGGCGCATTATCAAGGAAGCCCTCGCCGACGACCTGGAAGAGCCGACCAAGCCACCCACCACGGCCGCAGCCCGGCCCGCGCCAGGAGCCCATACCCCACCACCTCCAGGGCTGACTGCAGGAGCGCACGCGGCATCTCCGGCACCCACCGATTCCGCCCGTGGACAGCAGCTGGGACCCGCAATCAGCGAGCCCCCAAGCCCCGCTGGCAACGAACCGCCAAGCCCCCGGGTCAGCGAAACCCCAGTCCCCGTCTCAGCGAAACCCCGCGATCGTGCCACCATAGCCAGTACCGGTCAGTGATAACTCCGGTGGTTCGTGTCCCTGGCGCGTCCTAGACAGACCGAATCGCTCTATGGTCAGCTAAGGATCATCGCATCGCGGTGCACGTCCCCGTGCATGGCATGCGAAGAGTAAACAGCGTGGCGCGACGGCGTGACAATGATGCGGTGAACGGTGCCGGCATCAAAGACGGGCCTGCGATCGCAGGACGTTCCTTGGGAGTAACGGTGGCTGGGTAGATGAGACATAGACGATCAAGGACAACGGGTTCCGGCGGTCGCAGGCTGTTGTCCGGGGCCGCGGCCGTGCTCCTGGCGGGCGGGATAGCCACGGTTGGGGTCGGGCTGCGAAGCGAAGCATCAACCGAGACCGCCGCCTACCAATCCACGGTCGTACCGTCATCGCCTCCTGCTCTCCCACCACTAAGCACCGCACCGCCCGCTCCAGAGGCCTCGACAGTTCCTGCAGTGCCGGCTGCCCCTATACCTGCAGCTCCGGATGTTCCGGGCGCCTCAGGTGGCCTGGTGGGGCCGGTCCTGCCGTTCTCGGAGCCGCTTAGGGTGGCCAGTGACATCATTGGAGTGGATTCTTCGTTGATGAAACTGGGGTTGGAGCCCGATGGCACGGTAGCTGTTCCTCCCGGGGATGCTGGTTCTCCGGCGGGATGGTATGAGGGCTCTCCGACTCCCGGGGAGCTGGGGGCCTCGGTCATCCTCGGTCACGTCAACTCGACCCAGACCGGTATCGGTGTGTTTTACCGGTTGCATGAGTTGCAGGACGCGGACCAGGTGTCGGTGGCCCGCGCGGACGGGACGGTCGCGGTGTTCCAGGTGTATCGGACCGATACCTACGATGAGGATAACTTTCCCACCGTGGAGGTGTACGGGCCCACTGACCGGGCGGAATTACGGTTGATTACCTGCGGCGGTTACGAGCCCTCCACCGGCGAATTTACCCAGAACACCGTCGTGTATGCCTACCTCCTTTCCAGCTACCCTGCGTGAGGATCGGCATCCTCTTGACCAAAAAATGATGTTTGCTCTTGTAATTACGTGATCGACCGATAAAGATCAGGGGTACATGAGGGAGTTTCTAAACATCTCCCAGGGTCTCTAATGAATGGTTGGTGCTGGGTTATGTTTGATCAGAGTTTCATTGCGAAAGCTATTTCCAGGAGTGCCGAGAATCCTGTTGACCGTCGCCGTTTCTTCCGGACCGCTGGACTGACCGGTCTGGGCGTCAGCTCCGCGGCTCTGCTGGCCACAGCAGGACCAGCCTCCGCCGCACCCATGGACACGCAGGGACCCAGCGATTCGGCGATCCTGAACTTCGCCCTGAACCTGGAATACCTGGAAGCCGAGTTCTACCTGCGGGCCATTGATGGTCAGGGTCTGTCCTCGGACATGATCGGCGGAACAGGCACCCCCGGTGATGTCACCGGCGGACACGCGGTCCCCTTCAAAACCAAGAAAATTGAGCAGTACGCCCGAGAAATTGCACAGGACGAGAAAGCGCACGTCGCTCTCCTCCGCTCCGCCCTGGGCAGCTCCGCGGTGTCCCGTCCGGCCATCGACATCGGTGCGAGTTTCACCGCGGCCGCCGTGGCCGCCGGGCTGATCAAGGAAGGCGAGCCCTTCGATGTGTATGAGAGCGAGGAAAACTTCCTCCTCGGCGCGTTTATCTTCGAAGATGTTGGAGTTACCGCCTACAAGGGTGCTGCCCCGCTGATCACCAACAAGACGTTCCTGGACGCCGCGGCCGGTCTCCTCGCCGTCGAGGCGTACCACGCCGGGATCATCAGGACCACCCTGTCCGGGCTCGACCTCATCGCCCCGACCATCGCAATCTCGGATCTGCGCGACAAGGTCGACGGACCCGAAGATGTTGATCAGCCCATCGTGTTGAACGACGTCGCGAACCTGGTGCCCACTGACGCTAACGGCCTGGTTTTCAGCCGCACCCCGGGTCAGGTCCTGAACATCGTCTACCTAACCCCCGAATCCGTACGCTCCGGTGGGTTCTTCCCCAACGGTGTCAACGGCGAACTCAACGGCAGCGGAAACCTGGCCGCCGCTCCAGCCGGGGCCATGCCCTCGGGCGCACCCGACACCGGAATCGAAGGATCCACCACCGGCCAGCCCGACATGGGCCTGATCGGTCTCGGTGGCGGAGTGGCCCTGGCGGCCGGTGCGGCCCTGGCCGTACAGCACAAAATGGGTAACAAAACCGCCGTGGACAACACCCCGGCGGCCTCGGAGTAGAGAACACCCTCGCAGCGGTTTTCGCAGCTACGCCGATCCTGCTGCGCCCCGAACACTGAACACTGATGGTCACCATCCACCACAAAAACGGTCATGGTGGCCATCAGTGCGTTGTGGGAAAAATACGGCAGAAGTACACGGCAAAACGAGGCCCGGAACGGCCCGGATCATCCACCAGCGGAAAAACAGCAGTCACCATTCGATCGTTTGGTCGGCGCCACAGTAGCGTGTGTGATCGGCGACACCGAGCATTTCCGCCAACCACCTGGTGGCCCTGCCGCCGGGGCCGCCGCACCGTTCCGGCCAAGCAGAAGCTCCAGAGCCACGGAAATAGCTACCCCTCCTCTCCCAGTGAGGGTCGGCCGCGATGTGCGACGGGACCGACCCTCACTGGGGCTCCCCAAAGCCGCGAAAGACCTCCACGAGCCCTGGATACAGCGCATCGGCTTTCATACGAAGCGATGGACCCAGGACGAGGACAACTGGTACACCTACAGCGTGGTCATCCCCACGTGCCACCCGTAGAGCCTTCCCCTTTCAAGAAATCGGAGTCACGACCCCGAACAGTGATTCTGTAAGAGGAACCTTTCACGGCCAGAACAGTGCCCCGGCCCTATCCACAGCCGACGTTCTCGGGCTTGGATGACGAGAACAATCCATACCATGACAATCTTCCATGGTCCGTCTTGTCGCACACGGGGTACGGCGCGAAAGATGACTGTTGATAAGAGCCTAGAAGCCGTTCCCCCGTGTGATCCCGGCGATTTTGGCGCCGTCGGGCGGTGCTGCCCCCATGAGAGTCATACCCGCACCCGATCACTACCTGGTAGCGGTCAGGCAAGGTTTTTCTTTGGGACAGCCGGCTGATTCAACGACGAATCCAGCAACCCGTCCGGTCTCCGTTCCCTTCCCTGCTTTCCGTAGTTCTTGGGTGCGGGAGGTTCGGGGGCAATGGATCGGTGCTGTTGTGTCGGTGGCGGGTTGCTCGATCTATCGGCGTGGTTGCGGGTAGGTGGATCGTGCTCGACCGGCGCCGACACGGGAAGCGGTGGCGGGGCGGGTTAGGTGGTCACGAAACTATCTCGGATTCATACCCATCCGGTCACGGTCCGGGCCCCGAATGGGTATTGTCCTTCAACTCCCAACAGAATTATGGAGGCACGATATGCAGAATCTTATGACGAAGTCCCTGGCCGCAACCGCTATCAGCGGTGTGATGATCCTTGGAGGCGCCGGCATGGCCAGCGCCGACAGCACCGGAACCAGTGTGGACGAGGTCACCACCCAGGTGAGCGAGAACCAGATCAACGACAGCGGCAACTTGTCGCTGGATAACATCCTCAACGGTGCGTTGGATGTCGGTGATGTTGCGAGTGGCAACAATGTGCTCAACGGGATCGACACCGATGTGTCGGATAACCTGAACGGCAATTTCAGCGGTAGTGACGCTGATGTTGATGTCAGCCCTGACGTGGACGCTAACGTCGATGCCGATAATTCGGTCGACAGTTCCACTGACAGCGGTGAGGACAACGAGGGCCTGCTGGGCGGACTGCTCTAGCCCAACCCTGGACAGAAGTGTGGCACCTACCCAACTTGGGGTGGGTGCCACACCCATCTCCGGAGCCAACCACCACCAGCCAGCCACAGCCAGCCACTACCGCCACCCGGCGGTGCGGCTGGCCGTCCCACAAGCCGATCCTCCACCGCTCCACTATTTCCCGGGCAGACCACCACCGAAGGTGAATCGCAGAGTTATCTGGCGCGTTTTTTGGAGCAGAGGGATATGTGGCGTACTCGTCCTTTGTATCCATAAACGGATCCCCCTACTGCACCTTGATCGTTGCCCAGAACGTGATGATGGGGCACCTCTGACAGAATCACGACATGCGAATCTGTGGGACCGCGGTATCTGGCCTTGTACTGCTCGCTGCGATGAGCGGGTGCTCGGCTCCTATAGCTCCGATCGCGTGTCCCTGACAGGGCTATTCCCTGCGGGTCGCAGTCGGGTCGGTCCATCTCCTCGACGGCGCCGGTATCTCGGCGGGCCAGGAAGCCGCTCATACCCCTACTTTGGTGAAAAGCGCCGTCTCC
>NZ_JADOUV010000018.1:0-21549 GCF_015751715.1 Arthrobacter sp. CAN_A6 | reverse complement strand
AACTGACCCCGATCGAATTTGAGACAATCAACAACATGGCGCTAGCCGCCTAAAAACTATCAACCCCACGAGTCAACCAAACCTTCAGCAGTCCCGATCCCTGTCGCGGTGGGCTTGTTCTGAGCGGACCTTGTCGACTGCTTTGCGGTGGGCGATTATCAGAATCCAGGACGATGCGCTGCCTTTGTGAGGATCGTAGCGGGCTGTGCCTTCCTGCCAGAGGGTCAGGAATGCTTCCTGCGTGGTGTCTGCGCTCAGTCCAGCGTCGTGAACTGTGGGATTAGGAGTTTGAGCGTAGGGTGAGGGGTGTCGTTTAGCAAAGAGCGGTGCAGTGATGATGATCGCCGCGCTCCGGGTTTTCCGAGCGTTGCCGCGCCATGAAGGTTGATCTCCTGGATAGGAGAATCATGAACGATCACATATCCTCCTCGCTCGACTCACAAGGTACCTCGTTGCCTTCGTCAGCAACGGAGTCCGACAGCCCGGTGCCTGGGCTACCGGATAATTCGGCCCTGTTCCTGCAGGATCTGGTTTTGGACAGTTTGGACGTTGAGCACTTCCTCAACGATCTGGCGCGGTTCGCGGTCCAGTATCTCTCCAAGCCGGACCGTGAAGTTTTATGCGGTGTGACCCTGCTACGCCCCCGGCATGCCGAAACGGTTGCGAGCAGCAGCGAGGCGGCCCTGAAGTTGGATGAAATCCAGTATTCCTTCGGTGACGGGCCCTGCCTGACGGCAGCCCGCACCCAAGAAATGGTTCACGTCGACGACACCCGCACGGACGAGCGGTGGCCGGAGTACTTCACGGCCATCGCCGAGCACGGCATGCTCTCCATCCTTGGGGTGCCTATTCCATTGGACGGGGAAGCTGACTGTGCACTGAACCTGTACTCGAGCACGGCCAACGCATTCACCCCGGAAGCGACCCACGCGGCGGAGGTCTTCGCCCGTGAAGCGTCCAGTTCGTTGCGCCTGGCTGTACGCATCGCCCACCTATCCGATAAACAAACACATCTGAATGCGGCGCTGGAATCCAGGACCATCATCGACCTCGCCGCGGGCATCATCATGGGCCAGAACAAGTGCAGTCAGGCAGCAGCAATGAAGATCCTCAAATCTGCCTCGAACGGCCGGAACATCAAGCTCCGCGACATCGCGGCACGAGTCGTGTCCAGTGTCAGCGATCAAACGCCCACCACGCATTTCGATTGATGGCCGGAAATATTTACACCGGTCGAAAGCGTAGGAGAACACAATCAGCGGCCTCCACCGCGTGTTCTCCGGCGCTTTTGTCATCCCATCACCGCACAAGGCGAGGTACTTTGACGGCGGTGCGTCCTATGGACGAGAGCAGTTTGGTGCGCTCCGTCTGTCGTCGATTGAGCAAAAAGCCAATCCACCGGGTCCTACGTGACGAATGTCATGTGGTGGAGGTTTTCTGGCAATGGTGCGTCGACTTGACTGAGGCACCGGACGTTGTCCCCCTAAGCGCCTCGCCGGAGGGTTTTATCATGATCTCGAGCAAAAAAATTCTCAGTGTCGCTTTCACCGCAGCCCTGGTCGGGGGAGCGGGAATCGGATCCGCCGGGGTAGCGGTGGCTGCTCCCGGCCCGGTCTCCCAGGCAGTACCGGCCATGACCACCGGATCAATGGCGATCAGCATCGACGACTTCGTGTTCTCCGGGCCGGGCACCGTCAACCCGGGCGGTGAGATCACCGTGACCAACAACGACACCGAGATCCACTCGGTCACCGCTGATGATGGGTCGTTTGATATCAGCATTCCCGGCGGGCAAAGTGCTACCTTCACTGCCCCCAGCGGTGACGGGAGTTACGGGTTTTTCTGCAAGTTCCACGGCAACATGGTCGGTACCCTGACCGTCGGAGCCGAAGCCATGGCCCCAGCCCCGGCAGCACCCACGACCCCGGCAGTACCAGCCCCGGCGGCACCAGCTCCCGAGGTCGCAGAGTCCAAAGTTCCGGATTCCGGCAGCGCGGGACACAGTGGAATGGACCAGATGGGTGCTGTTCCCAAGGGCGGTGCCGACACCGGAGTGATGAACGAAAGCACCAGCGAGGGATCAGTCGTTCTTGCTCTGGGTGGGGGACTGGTTCTCCTGGCCGCAGCCGGTGGAACCTACGCCGTCCGTCGCCACAACCACACCAACTAACCAGGTCACTAACCGGCTCAACAGTCCACCATCCATGTTCAACGGGCTCACTATTTTTGGGGAGAAACCATGAAATCACGTCACGGAATATCAGCTTTGATGCTCGCCGCGGTCCTGACCGGTACCGCCGCGTGCGGGTCCAGCGCTGAGCCCAGCGGCTCGGAGGCGACCAGCGCGGCAAGCGAGGCCGCGGCACCGGAATCAGCGGCGGCCACCACCGGCGCCGGCACCTCCTCATCGGGGTCGGCCTCAGCGGAAGCAGCACCGGCGGAGGAGGCCATGATCACCATCACGGACTTCGAGTACATGATGCCCGAAACCATTACACCCGGCGCCACGGTGACGGTCATCAACGAAGACGACGCCCCGCACACGGTCACCGCCGAAGACGACGGCGGGTTCGACGTCGATGTTCCCGCCGGTGAGACCGTGACCTTCACCGCGCCCGAGGAAGCCGGCGAGTATGCCGTGATCTGCACCTATCACCCCGAGATGTCCGCCACCCTGGTCATCGGATGAGTAAGGCAGGCCGCGCGGTCGACAACAACAGGGCTGGACCCACCGCCGAACACGGCTCAACGAAGGGGCAGCGTCGTCATCGATCGGGAATGATTGCCCTGCGGGTACTCATCGCCGCAGGACTGATCGTCAGCGCGGTCATCCATTTCCAGCTCGCCCCCGGATTCCAGCAAGCCTATCCAGGCGGCATTGGTGGCGGTAACCTCTTCCGGATCCAGGCCGTGGCCGCCCTCCTTGCCGCTGTGTATGTCCTGATTCGGGGAGACCGCCCCTCCTATGCGGTCGCTGCGGTAGTGGCGCTTTCAGCGCTGGCAGCCGTGGTGCTGTACCGCTACGTCCAAGTCCCGGCCATCGGACCGATCCCCTCCATGTACGAACCCATCTGGTACGCCAAAAAACCCTCACCGCAGTAGCAGAAGCCACAGCCGGGAGCCTCGCCATCATCGGGTATTCACTCCTGCACCGGAAGCGGCACCGCGGATAGCCCGTGCGGGTCAGCGGGGTGCAGTATGCGTCAGGGACGTGCTTCAGCCACAGGTGGACGGCTTTGAGCTGAACCCCCGGGGCTCCACTCGCCCACAGGTGGATGAATCACGGCAGACGGCGGCTCTGCCGGCTTTTCTTGCGCCACCGTAAGATGACCATTCATATGCGCCACGTAAGCCGGTGCTTTAGCGACGCTCAAGTTTGCACACTTATGCACACGACCGCATAACTGATCATGTTCTGGTTGAGTTACGTCCTAAGTGGTGAAGAGGAGCACGCCTCCGCACAACGCCATGGAATGCTCGGGTGCTGCTCCGTGATTCGCCTTGTATCTCTTGTTTTGGTTCCAGCCCATGCTCGGGACTGTAAGGCAGGTACCTGACAACTAAAACCGGTTTTCTGTTGGTGGTTTCGCGGGGTCACTCAGCTGAGGTCGGGGTTGGTCGCAGGGGAGCAGCCCAGCTGCGGCCAGTCCTTAGGCTGATCAGCGAGTCCTCCCAGGTGATTCTTGGCCCGGTTTGACGTTTCAGGGCGAGGACAACCATGGCGTTATCTTCCATCAGCGAGGCCGCCCTTCCCGGAGGAACGGCCCGCATCCCGTTGACTACTTGCCGCGAGAGCCCTGGAGACAGGCAGGCGCTACGCGTAGCGGCAGCAGACGGCAAGGTCTGGCTCACTGCGGCCAGCGACACCATGCTCTATTTGGGGTGTGAACCGTCGGTGGTCATCAGCGAAGCGGATGCCCTGTCCGTATTGGACATCAGTGCTGACATGGCGAACGAGAAGTCGTACACAGTCCTGGTTGATATGACCACAATCGTTAACCTGAACCCTGCTGCCCGGGCGGCTTTCAACGCGGACCAGCGAGTCAGAGCGGCCGCCCTGTTCGGTGAAGGCCCGATGGACCGGGTCCTGGCAGCCGGTGCGCACAACGCTGTCCATCCAACGGGCATTCTTCACTTCGAAAACAGATGCCCTGGCATGGCTTACCGCACGTGCGACGTACAGCAACGCCGCTACCGCAACGATGCGTGGTTGAGGTAGACCTGAAGGTGGTGATGCGCCACACGATAAGCTTCAGTTTTCCCTGATTTTCACTGCGTAACCGCTGGTCGTGCAGGAATGAGGGACACCGACGAAAGAAGCAACCCCGTGCAGTACAACCCTGATTCTTCGAAGATTGACGCGCTGGAAGATCTTGTCTTCGGAAGCGTCGATCACCCCCGGGCAGTGTTACGGCCTGAACGCGATGACGCCACTTCCGAGCCAGCAATCCTTGGTTTGTTTCACGACCCGCTCGATCCTGTAGAGTCCCGATCGCTTCCCACCAGCACGGCTCCGGTTACCGCGCGAGGGTACCGGCTTATAATTTCCGCCGTGAGCTGAGATTTTCCTGCGGCATACCCCGGACCTGATGAATGGGTGTTTCACGATGATAGGCCATCATGCCCGGGCAGCAGGAAGCCAGGAGTGAGGGAAGGGACCTCTTTGACCTGCTCCACAACCGAGGGCGAAGAGCGATACGTCCGGTGCTAATGCTGTCGCGCGCCTTATCAGATACTCAGAGGGCAACTAGTTGCAAACGCGCGGAGCCGTCTGTGCTGTGCCGGTGCATGGATGACTCCCAGGCCGGCAGGGCTAAGCAGTGATTCTGGTGGCGGGCGGTTTCGGCCAGGTCCGCCGCTGCCGGGGTCCGATTTCAGGGGATGAAATGGGTTTCTGCTCGGGTGGTTCCGACTGAGGTGACGAGTTGTTCGGCCAGGGTGCGGAGCTTGATGTTCTGGCCGTTTGAGGCGCGCTGCAGGATTCTAATCGCCTCTGTGGGATTGCACCTGTTTTGGGCCACGATGATACCTACGGCGATATCGATGTTGGTCCGTGATTCCATGGCAGCCCGAAGGTGAGCGGCCGTTCTTTCGTGATCCGATGAACGCAGCGCCAGTTGCAGGGTCAATGCTGCTTCGGCGGTGTAGGACTCAATCCGTTCGATGGTCCGTGGAGTGAACACATGTGGTTCCCGGGCGTACAGGTTGACGGTGACACCACCGTCGTGCCCGCGGATCAGGGGCACGCCGAGCACTGAGTAATAGCCCTGGGCTTTGACGGCGTCGAAGTAGTCCGGCCACCGCATGTCAGTCCGGATATCCGCGACGACGGCGGTGTTCCCAGTGTCGATGGCGTGCAAGGAAGGACCTTCCCCATACCCGTACTGGATCTCATCGAGCGCCGTGGCCTCAAGGCTGCTGCTCGCGACGGTGGCCACGTGGTGGTCTCGCTTCAAGGTCACCGCGCACAACACCTCGGCGGAGCCCTCCAGCACGGTCGCGGCGTGGCCAGCGAATCCTTCCAGGTAGAACTTCAAGGTATCTGAAACGAGGATCAGCGCCTGAAAACGCTCCACTATTGAAACCTCGCCGATGTTCTCTCCCATGCTGCCAGTCTAAGAGGTCACGATCCGGTCAAGATCCACCGATGAAGAGCCACTTTCCTGTCATCGCACCAGCACCCTTGATCCCACTTCGGGGTTTACCTCATCTCCTTTTCGCAGGGTGCGATACCGTCGAGTGGTAAGCGTGCTGATCATTGTTGCGTCTTCATCTGGAGTGTCGGCATGGTTAGACAGGAATTTTTGATAGCAAAGTGGAGGTTTTGTCGTGGATGAGCGAACGCAGCAAGACCGGACTCGCGCAGCGCTCACCCAAGCCGCTGTCCCGCTGGGCGAACTATGGGTCGGCTATTTCGGGTTCGGAGGTGCGTTGTCGGAAAGCGAAATTGACGCCTACATTCACGGCGCACTGGTCCTGCCCGCGTTGGAGCGCGACCTCCTGGCAGCTGCAGCCAACGAACTGCTCGAGAACACGTCCTCCATTGTGCGTGTGCCACCCAGCGAAGATGGTGCACCGCAGTACTTACCCGAGGAGGTCCGTCGCTTATTGGGCGCCGCGGGTGCGTTCCTGCTAACCGCGGCAGAAGCCGAGGAGGAACGACTGGAGGCCCTGACACGGACACAGCTGCTGGATAGTCCGAATGAGGAGCGATTCGACCGGATCACCCGACAGGCCAAGGAACACTTCCAGGTCAGCACCGTGATCATCTCCCTGATCGATGACCACCGGCAATTCCTCAAATCACTGATTGGACCGTTAGCCCAGAATGTGCCGAGGGAAATCTCGTTCTGCAACACCACGATCCGCAACGCGGGTCTCCTCGTGGTCAACGACGCCATGACCGATGAAAGATTCACCACGAACCCGCTCGTCACCGGGGAACCCTTCATCCGCTTCTACGCCGGCTACCCCCTCCGAGGACCCGGTGGCTGGACCATCGGAACCCTGTGTGTCATCGACCAAACCCCCCGCTGCTTCACGGCAGAGGACGAAGAAGCCCTCCGGGAACTCGCGATAGCCGCACAACACGAAATCAACCCCTAACCGCACCCTCACGCCAACTCCCTGAGCATTTTGGAGGGAGCATCATGGGTAACTTCGCGGGAGACAAGGCCGTGCACGGCAAATTTCTTATCTCGACGCAGTCAGCCGGATAGTTTTTCACTGCGTTCGCTCGGGCTTTTCTCAAGGCGATGGGGTGAGCATTGTGTGCCAGCCCTGTCTGGCTGTAACAAGTTGGATACCCGGTGGGGGTGTTATGGATGCTGGGTATCCTCGAAGTGCCGTTTGGCTAGACTGATTCAGTCAAAAAATTGCAGCTTTGCTGATGCTCTTGCACACAAGTGCCATTCTGGTTGGCTGCGGCCAGATCGAGGAAACCGCAGGCGGGATAGCCAGCGACGCTGCATCCCAGGTGGCCGGCGCGGCAGCGGAGGAAGTGCGGTCCCAGGTTTGTGTTCTCGTGGAGGACGGGGTCGTCAGCGTTGAGGACAAGGAACTGCTGGGTGATTTGGTCACGGCGGCAGGAACCGCCGGCGTTCCGGCAGAGATAACCGAACCTCTTGCTGAGATAGCCGCGGCCGGTGACCAGGTGCCGGAAGAATCAGTGAACGCCCTGCGCGAGGCCTGCTCGCCGTCGTCATAATCGATCCTTCAGCGGGACGTGCGAATCAAACGGTTGATGCAGTATCCAAGCGCAACGATACTGACCAGCGCTAGAAGGGCGCTGTCTGGGATGCCAAGAGTTGGCTCCAACGGGCAAGTGGACACGGCTGTGGTTGTGGGTGCGTAGTCGATGCATTGTCCTGATCAAAGGCCGTAGTTCAAAACGTTTAGCACACTGACTAGCCCGCAGATCAGGACCCAGGGCGTCCTCGATCTGAATGTTGTCAGGAGTCACGAGCGAAGCGTACGGCGTCAGCTGAACAGGCACATCGAGCGGTGTCTCTCGGGATCGAATCACAAGCTGTGAGAATCTCATCCCTACCGCATGGGGATGGCTGAGGGCGACGGTTAGAACTGCAAATTTATGCGTACGGCCGTATTACTGCATCTCACTGGGTCGAGATACTTCTTGGGTGGTGGACGTTTATGTTCCAGTTCCCGGGTTGGGGCTTTCGGTGGTTTCCAGTCGGGATGTTGTTTTTAGTCGGTTCTTACCGTCCGTCATCGCTGGGGTTGGAGTGGGGGAGGGAAGTTGGGGTAGTTCTCCTTCGGCGAGGGTGCTTATCCCGTGACCGGTTTCGTCGAGGAGTGTTTCGTATTCGGCTTGTTGGATGGTTCCGAGGCTGATGTGTTCGTCGTCGTGTTCGTTCCAGGCTTTGATGGCTGCCCAACCTACTGCTGTGAGAGGCACCGAGAGAATGGCGCCGATGATGCCTGCAAGGATCGTTCCGGCGGTGAGTGCCAGGAGGATGACCAGGGGGTGGACGCTGAGTGTGTGTCCCATGACGACTGGTTGCAGGAAGTTTCCTTCGAGTTGATTGACCACGATGACCACGATGATGACGATCAGAGCGGTGAAGGGGCCGTTGGCGACCAGCGCGATCAGTGCGGCAAGTACGCCTGCTAGGGTCGCCCCTACCAGCGGGATGAAGGCGCCAACGAAGACGACTGCGGTCAAGGGCAGTGCCAGGGGTACGTCAAGGATCATCAGTGCCAGACCGATGAAGAGTGCGTCCACCAGTGCGACGATGGCGGTGCCACGCACATAGCCACCGAGGACGGCCAGGCTGTTATGACCGACGAGGCGGGCTTTTACCAGACGCGGGCCTTTGAAGGCGCGCAAAAGAAAAGCCCAGATCTTTTCCCCGTCTTTGAGGAAGAAGAACAGGATCACGGACATCAGAAGTGCGCCGGTGAGGAAACTGCCGATCACGCTGATGCCGGTGATGGCACTGGCGCCGGCGGTGCTGCTCGTGGCGAAGTCCGCAGCAGCATCGCGAGCTTGTTGAATGCGTTGGCTATCGATGGACAACAGCCCGTTTTGCAGGAACGCATAGACCTGGTCGAAGCCTTCGACTGCCTGGCCGGTAAGTTCGCCGGCTTGGCCGATCACGGCGAACACGATGCCGGTAACGAGAGCACCGAAAGCTGAGAGCAGAAGAAGGAAGGAGAACCCTGTCGCGACGGCGCTGGGTCATCCTTTTTCGCGTAGCCAAATGACGAATGGGCCGATCGCGGCGGCGAGGATAAGAGCCAGCAGGATGGGAATGATCACGAGTTGTACGTGGGCCAAGGCGCGCACGATCACTACGCCCGGGGCCAACAACATGATGATTTGAGCGGCTCGGATACTGCTGCGTCCCAGGGAGTCAGCCCAGGGGCTCACGGGCTGGTCCGTGCCCCGTCCGGCCTTTCCCGTGGTGGTTGGTTGATTCATGGTGCTGTGTCGTCCTCATATTGTGGTCGTTCGTGTGGTGACTTGTCCGCCCGTCCTCATCCGTGGGCACGCCTGGGCGTTAGGCGGGGCTGTGTACTCGGGTTGTCAGGATGGTTCGCATAGCTGCAGTCGCATCCTAAGCCCAGAATTATGTCCGAGAGCCGGGGTGGATGGTGGACGGGCAGACGCTTTGGAGGGCCGTCGTATGTCATCGGTGTGAAGCGGTTACCCCGCCCGTGAGGCCTCTGACCTTCGCATCGTGCGGGGCTTGCGGCTCAGGGCTGTTTTTTTCGATGAACTCAAGGATGCCTGCAGCAACCGTAGCGGGATCGCTGTGATGGACGGCATGGGGTTTACCGGGGACTTCCAGCAACTCACCATGTTGCGACGTTTCTGCCAGTGTCCGGGACCAATGGGTGCCAGCGATCAGGTCTCGGGTTCCTCGCATGATCAGGACTCGTTGTTTGACCAGTGGGAGTCGTTCTTCGAGTCGATACGCCAGGGCGACCGCGAGTTCGGCGAAGTACCAGCGAGGACCGCAGCGCAGGACATCCAAAAACTGCACGGTGTTCAAGAGTGGTTTCTCAAGTGTTGAGTTCACTCCGAGCCGGAGCGCCTGCTGGAAAGCGGTGCGTCGTTTGGCGTCAACCGCCGCGCCGATCAGAACAAGGTTGCTGACCAGGTCCGCGCGGGTGATGGCCAACTCAGTAGCACTTTGCACGCCCATGGAGTGACCCACCACAGTGCAGGAGTTCACTCCGATCTCATCCAGGAGGGCGCCGATCAAATCTGCGCTGGCGGGGTTGGACATCTTTTCCGCCGGTGTGCCGGTCCATCCATAACCGGGCAGGTCGATAAGGTATGCGTCGCCGTAATCTGCCAGGACGGAGGCGAGTCGCGTGAAGTAACGGTGGGACATACCGATGCCGTGAATGAGGACGAACACCCGCAGACCTGTTGCTTCCCCGGGGCTGACGTCCGATTCATGGGCGCCGGTGTGCATCATCCGGTAGGCCCGACACTGCCGGTCACTAATCGTGATACTCCGAAAGTCGGAGGTGTCCGGCCTCGGGGTTGCGCTATTCCTCCCGCTGACCACGGTGCGAAGGCGCCCAAAAATGGTTCGTGGTTCCTGTCGGGCAGCCACAGGTGAGTTTCCCGGTTGGGATGGGAGGCGGTTGTCCTTGCGGAGGACGGAGAGGATCGCCTCGGTGACCTCCCTGGCACCTCCGCGCTGGGCGACATGGGGTTGGCCGGGGACTTCCACGAGCCGGCCGTCCCGTGCAATGTCGGCCAGGCGCGAACACCAGGGGTGCCGTGCAACGGGGTCCTTGCTGCCGCGAATGATCAGGACCGGTTGAGTCGCTTGCGGGAGGCGTTCGTGGATGCGGTACTTCAGCATCACGGGGAGTTCGGTGAAGTACCAAGGCAGGCCGCAGCGGGCATAGTCCGTGAAGACGATGGCATTGGTCAGCGGGCGCTCCCTTAGGCTGTCCAGCCCGAGGGCCAGGGTATGCCAGATGACAGAGCGGCGGGCCGAATCCGTGACCGGGCCGATCAGGACCAACTTCGAGACCAGGTCGGGGCGTTGCAGGGCGACTTCGGTGACGAACTGGGCGCCCATGGAGTGGCCGATGAGCACACAGGACCGGATGCCCTCCGCGTCCAATGCTTCACCGATTACCGCAGCGTAGTCCTCAACATCCAATTGCTGTTCTGGTTTAGGTGTTCCACCGAAACCGGGGAGGTCCAGCACATGGGTGTGTCCGTGCTGGATGAGTTCGGTCTGCAACCGGTCGAAGTAGCGGTGGGAGAGGCCGATGCCGTGCACCATGACGAAAACCGGCGCGTCCGGGGATGCCTGCGGCATCGTCGTCGAGTGAACACGGCACACCAGTCCATCAACGTCAGACATTGGATTCCACCGCACCTGCAGGAAAAGTTTCATTCCCTAGCGGGTGGAGAATGTTGGGGTCGTATGTTGCCACAGCTTCCAGTGCATCCAGCACTGCCAGGGGTGACAGGTCCGCTACTGCGGAGATCACGGCGATCGGCTCGCCATGGGCGACAGCATCGGCGATCGCTTTCTCCAGTTCCTGCGGTGCATCCTCAAATGGGGGAAGCATGGAGGCCTGCAGCGGTCCAATGGATTTTGATCCAACTGCCGTGATGATCTTCTTGAGATCCTTACCGGTCATGGTCATTTACCTGTCAGGTCTAGCAATGGGACGGAGGGAGCCAGGAAGGGTGATCATGGCCCGGTGGTACTGAACAATCTATCGTCGTCGGTATTTGTTGGTGATGGGGCAGTCGAAGGGGTCGCGGGCTGAGAGTCCTACCTGGTTGAGGTATTTCACGACTGCGCCGTAGGAGGCGGCAATGCCGACCTCCGTGTAGGGGACTTTGAGCCGTTGGCAGTGTTCTCGGACGATGACTGCTGCCCTGCGCAGGTGCGGACGGGGCATGTCGGGGAAGAGATGGTGTTCGATCTGGAAGTTCAGGCCGCCGAAGGCGTTGTTCACGAAGGGTCCGCCGCGGATGTTGCGTGAGGTCAGGACCTGTTTCTGGAAGAAATCCAGGGTGCTGTCCTTCGGGATGAGGGGCATGCCCTTGTGGTTCGGTGCGAAGGACGCTCCCATATAGACGCCGAACACGGCGACCTGCACACCCAGGAAAGCAAACGCCATGCCCACGGGCAGGAAGGAGAACAGGATGCCGAGGTAGGCGCCGAAGCGGACCGCGAGCAGGGCGAGCTCGACCCAGCGCCCCTGGATGGTGCCGCGCCGGAAGAGCGTGGCGATGGAGCGGGCGTGGAGGTTGATGCCCTCCAGGGTCAGCAGGGGGAAGAACAGGTAGCCCTGGCGGCGGGTGATCCACGCCTGGATTCCGGTGGCTTTCGCGGCGTCCTCCTCAAGGAAGGAGATGGTGTCGACCTCGATGTCAGGATCCTTGCCCCGGGTGTTGGGGTTGTTGTGGTGGCGGGTGTGTTTGTCCATCCACCAGGCGTAGCTGATGCCCACGACGCCGGCGGCGAGGATGCGCCCGGACCAGTCGTTCGCGCCCCGGGTGGTGAAGATCTGGCGGTGGGAGGCCTCGTGGGCGAGGAAGGCGACCTGCGTCAGCACGATGCCAAGGACCGCGGCGATCAGGAGCTGGAACCAGGAATCGCCCAGCAGCGCGAATCCCGTCCACGCTGCAGCCATAACCAGGGCGAGGAGCGCGAACACCACAGCATAGAAGCCGCGTCGGCGGTTCAATAGACCCTCTTGGCGCACCTGCTTCAACAGGACCGAATAGGACGCAACAACATCATTCGGCTTACTGATGCGTACTGCTCGCTTTACCGGTGGTGCACTCATCGGTTCGTCCTAGGCCGTGGTTCGGGGGAGGGTGCTATGCCTCGTGGTGGTCCAATACGGGTCCACCACAAGGCAAAAACTTCTTATGCGTCGTAGTGTTCGCGGCTTCCGGACTTCGCCAGACCGCGTGCGATCATGTAGGCGATCGTCAGGTACGTGATCAGTTCCATACCCTGGTAGGCGTCGAACATGTCATTGCCGTCTTCGTTGTCGCCATCGCCGACAAGCACTGCGGTGACGATCGTCGCGATCACCATGGCGATGTAGGCAAAGAACTCAGTGGTCTTTGTCGAGGCCTTTGTTTCAGTGGACGGGCGGATCTCGGTGTTGTTGTTATTGCCGGTGTTGCGGTTGCGGGTGTTGGAATTAGCCATGGGTATCTCCTGAAGAGGGTGAGGGTGCCGCGTGGCGGCGGTGGCAAGCGAGCGCTGAGTGAGCTGCTCCACGTGAAGGGATGGAAGTGTTACGCGTCGTAGTGTTCGCGGCTTCCGGACTTCGCCAGTCCACGGGAAACCATGTAGCCAATGGTCAAGTAGGTAATCAACTGAGTGGCGTCGCGGCCGTCGAAGATGTCATCGCCCCCGTCGTCACCGTTACCCACCATCGCCGAAGTGATGACGGTGGCGAGGACCATAGCGATGTAGGCGAAGAACTCGGTGGTCTTCGTCGAGGCCTTCGTCTCAGTCGACAGGCGGGTCCGCACCGTGTTCCGATCAACGTGGTTGCCGCCGCCGCCATTGTTGTTGTTACCGCCGTTGTTGTTACCGCCGTTGTCGCCGCCGTTGTTGTTACCGCCGTTGTTGCCGCCGCCGCCGTTGTTGTTACCGCCGTTGTTGTTACCGCCGTTGTTGCCGCCGCCGCCGTTGTTGTTACCGCCGTTGTTGCCGCCGCCGTTGTTGTTACCGCCGTTGTTATTAGACATAGAAAAATTTCCTTCGAAGTGGGGGTGGCCGCTGGCGGCCGTGGACCAGTCGCCCTGAGCGGGACTGGTGCGTATGTGGGAGAGCGGAAGTTCGCAGGCTTCTCTACGGGTGCTCTACCCTGTAGACACTACGGTGTAGAGTCGCTAATAGCAAGTCGGCTTACTAATTGGACGGAGGCGTGTGCCTTTGCCGCAAGAGAACGATCACACTGCGCAGAAGATAAGCCAGGGTGGCCCAGTCGTCGATGGAAGAGACGGGAAGGGTGCCCGTAGGGGCCGGTTGAGTAGGGACATTGTGTTGGCTGCGGCCCTTGAGCTGGTGGATGACGAAGGACTGGAGTCGTTGTCGATGCGCCGGCTGGGTTCCAAGCTCGGCAAGGATCCCATGGCGTTGTACCGGTACGCCACGAACCGGGAGGCCCTTCTTGACGGAGTGACCGGGCTTGTTCTGGGTGAGCTGATCATTCCGCCCGTCGCGGACTGGCAGGAACAACTCCGCCGGACAGCCCACGATTTCAGGAACCTCGCGTTACGGCACCCTCACGTTGTTCCCCTCCTGGTGATCAGGCCCCTGTCGACACCTCTGGGTCTGCGCCCACCCGGGGCGCTGCGCCCTTTGGAACAAGTAATGGCGCTGCTCACCAAAGCCGGTTTCGACTCCGCCGGAGCACTGCACGTTTACCGTGCTTACTACGGCTTCCTGCTGGGGCACGTCCTGAACGAGCTCGAGGAATTTGTTGTCGACCCCGATGAGGATGAGAGCGTTCTTCGCCACGGGCTCTATCACCTGCCCCAAAGCGACTTTCCCCACGTGCGTGAACTGGCACCGCTGCTGGTGGGCTATGACGGAAAAACCGAACTCGACCAAGGACTCGACATCCTCCTGGCAGGACTGAACTCCAGCCTCGGCAATCCCGCCGGCTAAAAGCGGCTGATCCCCTTAGGCATCTGGCAGTTCCTGAAAGGCGCGATGGGGTCGGACATAACTCGCCGAACCGTGAATCAGTAGGCCAACAGGGCCGCAGGTTCTCATGCGTACCTCTGGTCACAGGGTGACGATCGTGGTTATGCTAAGCATGCTGATGATTTTAGTGAGTTACTTGTATTGTTCGTTCTACCCGAGGGAGACACCATGAGCACGAAGGTCGAAAAAAGCATCCTGGTCAACGTACCGGTGAGTACGGTGTATAACCAGTGGACCCAGTTCGAGGAGTTCCCCCAGTTCATGGGCGGGGTGAAGAAAGTCACCCAACTCAGCGATGACCGCCTGGAGTGGGTTGCTGAACTTGGCGGCGTCCGCCGGCAGTGGGAAGCGCGAATCCTTGAGCAGATCGTGGACCGCAAGGTCTCCTGGGCCGCGACCGAGGGTGCGACGAATGCCGGATCCGTGTCCTTCGAGGACGTCGGAGGCGGCCAGACCCAGGTTCACCTGGTTCTGGAGTACGAGCCGGAGGGCCTGGTCGAAAAAGTCGGCGACAAGCTCAACGTCGTGGAGAAGCAGGCCGAGGGCGACCTGGACAGGTTCAAGGCCTTCATCGAATCCGAAGGCTATGCCACGGGTGCTTGGCGCGGCTCAGTTGACACCGTTGGTGCTCCCTTCGGGTCGCCGAGCGTCGAGGACGCGGCCGCGTCCCGTGGAGATAGCGGCAAGGCAGGTGTCTCCGGAAAGGTCGCCGCAGGTATCGGGCTGGCTGCAGCTGCCACGGCGGTTGGTGTCGCTGCAGCCAAGGGCAACAAAGACGACAAGCAAGACGCCGACGTCCCTGCGGACACCGCAACCGAGGTGGAATTCACGCCGGTCACCCCTGAGGTGGTTGTGCCGGTGGCGGCACCGTTGAGCGATGTGCCCGGTGATGGCTCGCTGACCGAGGACGTCACCACGCACAAGGCGTCTCCGGCGAGCCTTGTTCTCGATAAGGACAAGCCCGCAGGAGGGGTTCTCTAACCACTCCACCATGGTGCCGGGCTTCCCAGGCAAGGGGGAGCCCGGCCGAGGGCTGACAACGTTAGAGGATTCCCGCTGGATCGCTGGTGATGCGTTGCACGCCCGTCCACCCCGACGGGAAGGAGCACTGAAGTGAGCGCCGGTGTTGAATTGTGGTCAACCAGCCAGCTCCTTACCGCAGCAGCACATGCCGTCTCTAATTCCTGGAATCGGCAACTGTTGAGCATCGGCATCACCCACGGGGGCGTCATCACGTTACGGGCGTTGCAGTCTGGTGGCCCTATGACCCAAGCGGACTTGGCGCGGCACATGCGCGTAAAAAACCAGACCATCGGGAGAACACTGCACCTCTTCGAACTTCAAGGATGGGTTCTCCGCGCCCCTGCCAAAGACGACAAACGTCTGATCTTCGTCCGAATCACCAACGCAGGAGCCGCCATCTTGGATCGGGCCGAGGAACTGGAGAAAACCCTTGCCTCGGAAGATCTCCTACCGGAGGATCTGCGGGCCACCCTGATCAACATCATCCAAGCCCAACCACCTCAACCCCCGTCCCGAATCCGAGGCACCAATCCATTCCACTGACCTCAATATAAGGGGAGGGAAGGCTGACAGCCTTCCCTCCCCTTATATTGGGCTCAGTTCGGGTAATGAGGCTAATACTCACCACCGACTTCGCCCCACTTTGGATGCATTAGTGGTTGGTGTGGCTCCGGTCCCTGTTGCGGGTCAACAAAAGCGCCAGTGCGATCATGCCGAGGCCCAGGAACAGGTGCAGCCAGTTGTCGGCGTCGTTGAGGGGAACGAAGTTCAAAGCCGAGTCCATGTCGATGAGCAGTCCGTAGACCCAGAGCACCAGGTAAATGATCCCCCCGTAGAGCAGGTACGAGCGGGCTCCGCTGATGGTGCGGGCCATTGCGATGCCAGCGATACCGAAGAGCAGGTGGACGAGGTTATGCAGGATCGATACCTGGAACAGGCCTAAAAGCAGTGCACCGGATTCATGACCGGCGACGCCTAGTTCGTCGTACGGGGCTGTGATGCCCGGGATAAAACCGAGAACACCGACGAGCAGGAAAACTGCCCCGACGGCCAGCGCCGCTTTTTGAACATTCGTTTTCTCTCCCGGTCGGGATGCGTGGGTATTAGTCATGGTGTTCCTCCTGAGAACGATGAACGAGTGAAATTCGATCGTATCCCTGTCCTGAGCGCTACCAAGGGATGAAAATTCACATGTCGCCGATCAACAATTCGTATCGATTGACCGAATTTTTCTACCAGTGTCCTTTGGTGTGGCTGGCGATGACCGTGCTCATATTGGTGCCCCAGCCATGGAAAGGAAACGTCACCGTGAGGTTCGGGGCGAGGTCGCATCGTTTTTCACACCGCGCGCCATCGACAGCATCTCATCCCAGGGGATGCCATGGTCCGCGCCCCAGTAGAGGACCACTGATTCCTCAAGCTTCGCCGCGAGGGCGGTCGTCTCCGTTCCCGCGGCATACGGCCGGATATCCCTCATCGCACGGGCGAGTGCGGCCACCAAATGCTCGGAATGATGCTCACTCACGACTGTTTCTCCTTCAATTGAAACCCGTGGTCAGGAAAGGCTTTGAAGTAAAAAAACTGCATCGTCCGACGCTGACCGGGCCGGATGGCACCAATTCCTATGGGACGGGCTCTGCTCTGGCACCTATCAGGAGAAATGTGCTTACCCGAGGATGGCCAAGGCCCGCGGCACGCTGTCTATCCGGATGTCGGTGCGAGCGGCAACGGACTTCACTTCGCCGTCGATCTGGTAGGGAATGGGCTTGAGGGTGGTGAACTGGTAGCTCTCCATGCTGGGCTGATCCCCCAAACCCTTGGTGGTGGCGCGCAGCGCAGTCAGGAGGATCCGCCACTTGGCCATATGCGGAAAGGTGATGACCTCGAACTTCCCATCGGAAGGGTGGTCATCGGCCTCACTGAGCGTGGCGTACTTCGCCATCTGGGAGATATTCGCGAACACCAGGCTGTCGAATCTCCGGCGCACCCCGTTCTTCTGGCGGATCTCGAACGGCTTGAATTTTGAGAATGTCCGCACGACGGAAAACATCTCCTTGATCGCGCCCTTGCTGCCCTTCTCCAGATCGATCGCCATGATCGGAGTGAGGCCAAAGCCGATGTACGAGTGGGCGTACTCAGAGCGACCCGTGGAGTTGCCTCCGGTGCTGATGCGCAGCAGGTCGATGCGCCGGACGTGGCCCTCGCTGATGGCCTCAGCCAGTGGTTTCCTGCCGGTCACCCGGCTGTGATCATTGGCGTTTCCAGCAGCCAGCACAGCGCATACCGCATCCGAGTTTCCGCTGTCCATGACACCGTTGACTACTTCGTTGTAGCCGCCATCACCACTGACGGACACCACCAGGGCGTTGCCGGCGGCGGCAGCTTCCCGCGCCAGGTCGATTGCATGCCCGGCATGTTCTGTGGGCTGCAACCGAATCTCCGTCTTATCGGACAGAAGCTCGCGCAACTGCTCATGCAGTTCACCGGCCAGCTTCGGCGCATCACCGGTGCTATTGGGATTGAAGATGATCGACACCGTGTCGAACGCTCGGGGCGAATCCATGGGCAGGCCTTTCCTTTTGGTGATGCGCTAACAGCACTGCGGCGACGGAGCGCAGGAACCCAATCATAAGCGGGCTTATAGTATCGGGAAGAAAAGACCCGGTGGTTGCAAAAAAACTCAGCTCTGCATTGCTCGGGCAATCACCGGGTCGACGGTCGGAAATTGGCGTGCTGGTGACGATCCACTACTTCAGCGCGCTGGAAGGCTTCGTCAGTGGCGAAGAGATAGTTACGGCTGCTGGCCCGGACGCGGTCGGCGGGCGTCCAGGAACCGCCGGACCATATGTACATGTTGTAATCGGGCCATCTACTAAGGACTTCCTCGGCGAACTGGTTGGCGTTCCGGCCGTAGCGGCCGGTATGCCGGTCTTCGATTTCAAGCAGCAGGCTGGGCTGGTGTCGGGTGATGGTGTGGACGGCGCCGGTAAGAACATTCGGTTCGAAGCCCTCGACGTCTACTTTCATGAAGGAGACGTTGTCGACGTTTTGAAGCTCGCACCAGGAATCGATGGTGACCATCGAGGTCATCCAGCGCCTGGTGCGGGCGGACTGCGTGACCAGCGCGTGTTCCGTGCCGTCGGCGATGTGGGCGTGTCCGTGAATCGGAACCCCAAAGCGCAGCGGCAACAGCATGAGGTGCTCGCCCTGGGCTGCTCCGAGGACGGATCGGGTGATGTTGATGTGGCCTGCGCCTATCAAACGGCTTAGTGCCCTCATTATTTGGTGTTGTCTTGGCTGAGGTTCGAATGCATGGACGGAGCCGTCGGCACCCACCAGGTGTGCAAGAGGGAAGGTATACATGCCATAGGCTGCGCCCACGTCGAACACCTGATCACCAGGGCGGATCACCGCGCTGAGGCCGAGCAGTTCCGGTTCAGCCAAACGCAGCCGGGAGAACATCCTCATCACCTCGTAGAATGCCCGGGACCGCAGTGAAATGGCGGGCGTATCGATGACTGACAAAGGCTCTGCTTTCGGGCGAACGGCCGCGGGGTTAGATTCAGGGAAGTCTACAGTGAGGCGTCATGCCAGCGGGATCGACTCTCGCGTGCGGGGAGGACCTGTGAGTCGCCAAAAAGTTGGAGCGGTTGCCGCCGAAGACCCGTTCGACAGGAACGCCCAAGTCAGGAGTCTTGCAAGGCAGTTCGACCAGATTCGGACACTTTCTGTGTTCGCCAGAGCGTCCCGATACGCTAAACATATCTAGTGACTATTGAAGCCGGGTCTCAGCGCCCGCCCTGGTACCGCCTGTTTGGAGTTCCGCTCTTGGTGAGCGTTTCCTTCGCACTATTGGCGGTGGTGACGGCGTTCGCCTCCGGGCTGCCCCTGCGCGACCCTGACGGGTTACTTGGGCCGAGCTACGTGCGCCTGCCTTTGATCGTGGTCGTGATGATCGTGCTGGACGTCGCACCACGAGTGGTCCTGCGAAGACCCGTACCTCAAAACTTGTATCAAACAACCATGACGGTGTTTCATCAGCGGTGGCCGGGATCCAAACTGATGTTCGTGATGGCGGGGCTGGCGTGTTTCTATCTTGCCTACGTGGCGTACCGGAACATGAAGAGTTTTTTGCCGTTCCTGCGCGAACGTGTCGTGGACCGAACACTTTTGGCTATGGACGAAGTGGTGGCCGGGGGTTACCACCCGGGGGACATTCTTCAGGAACTTTTGGGAACGGGTATCAGCGCCGAAGTTCTTTCCACCATCTACATGTCCTATCTGGTCTTCGTGCCATTGTCAGTGGCCGCGGCACTGGTGTGGTCCAGCAACCTCTCACATGGAGCCTGGTATGTCAGCGCCCTGTCCTTGAATTGGATCATCGGTACAGCGACGTACTACGTACTACCCTCCCTGGGGCCGGTCTACCTTGCACCGTCCCACTTCGTCGACTTGCCCGACACCGCTGTGAGCCAGCTGCAGGATGCGCTGTACCGAAACCGAGTGACCGTCCTGGCCGACCCCCACGCGACCCAGTCCGTGCACGGCATCGCTGCCTTCGCGTCACTGCATGTATCGGTGGTCTTCACCGCCGCATTGATCGCGCACTTGCTCCGTCTTCCGAAACCCGTCCGGTGGATCCTGTGGGGATACCTCGCGCTCACGGCCCTGGCAACCGTGTACTTCGGGTGGCACTATCTCCTCGACGTTCCCGCCGGATTGGCTGTCGGCGGGCTCTCAACATGGCTGGCAGCACGAGCGACGACTTACGCCCGAACGCAACGAAGCGCCACCGCAAACCCGATAACAACAACCACAGTTACCGGGCACTAACCCCTAGTCGTGGCGGGTAGTGCCCACCGCGGAGGTCGAAGTCCAGGTCGAGGTTTTCGGGGCTGGTGAGTTCCCGCCGTGTCGAGGTCACTTGGGCGCTGGGCAGCGATGCTGCGATTGGCATCCGGTCCACAGTGATGAGCCCCGTCAGGTCCAGTCCTGTCAGTGTTGCGATGTCCCGGACAGGTACTTGGAAGGTCCGGAACGGCCCCAGTGGGGGAGGGTCATCAATCACTCCCCGTGGGGGAATCTCGGGCAGGTCGGTGAGGTGTGGTGTCTGGTCGGCGATGTACCCGGTGGCGGCCAGCTCACCCTCCACGAGGAAGACCGCGACCTTGAAGAACTGCAGTGGGATCTCCACGCCCCGGTAGACGGGGTCGAGGTCGCTGAAGATCGGGCCGGTAAACACGATTAAGCGCCGGCGATAATCGGTGGCGTTCTCCAACAGGTACGTTTCAAGTCCCAGCCACAGCTCGAGGCTCTGGTTGAACCCGGCGGCCTGGGGTGCGGCGTTCGTAAAGTGGAACGTGTCTTCGTTCGCCTGGGCGGCATGGTCCCGAGTGTCTCCCCAGACGGCGGAGGCGCGGCGCACGAGGTGTCCGCGGTCGATGTCGTTGCGAGCGTAGACCCGTTCCCCGGTCTGCTGGTCCTCCGAAATCCGCGGATCCAGCCGCCAGTCGATACCTGTGCGGGGAATATCCATTAGCTTCCCACCGTCGATGCCGAGCGCGGTGATCGCGGCCAGGCGCTTATCCGGTCGCATGAGGACCGAGAAATTCGTGTACGGGAGTAGGACGGTTTCGACGCCCTCCAGGGTCGGGATGGGCACCCTCAGGTCAAGGAATTGCTCATCGAATCCGATACGGTCGGAGAGGTCCTCGGCGATCAACGATAGGGGAGTCGGCAGGTGTGCGTCCATCCGCGAAACCTACCAGCAGCAAGTGACAACAGGGTGAACACGAACGCCGAATGCGCCAACCTCCGCAAAGCCTACGGCCCGTCACAGCCAGCCCGTCCGTGGCCGGTGTACCTACTATAGGAAGGCTTGAAGTCGATCTAACCCGCGGAGGCCAACTGCACGTTGATCGGCAAGTTGTTGAAAGTGCACATCAGAGCATGTCGTCCTTCAACCCCGGCACCGGGATCGAGTTCCCTGAAGATTCGTAGCCGCCCGTACTCCGTCGTGACCTTAACGCCGTGGTTCGTATCTGCAGGAGTTGGACCCGATGTCATCTGGGTCCTAGGCGTTTCGGAGGACTTCTTTTCCAGCTGCACTGACGGGGCAATTATGGCTAGTTGCCCGTCGACCTCGTGGAACTGTTCCGCTTGCGGCATGCCCATGATGACCGCTTCCGTCATCGCCGTGATGTACACCGGATCCGCCGGACCATCGTAGATCCAGCGTTTGCCTAAGCCTCGATCCACCGATGGGGTGTGAGGTGCGGGCGGCGCGTTAAACGGAGAATGCCTGTCTAGTCAGGGAAAATAGAGCTTGTCGAAGGTC
>NZ_JADOUV010000017.1:0-22941 GCF_015751715.1 Arthrobacter sp. CAN_A6 | reverse complement strand
AACGGCATGACGCCGAAGCACTACTGGGAGAACTGGACGCAAGAAAACCAACTAGCTATCGCATAGACGCTGGACTGCTAACGGGGGCCCAACCATGGGGTCACGCGGGTCATGTCACGAAGCGGTCTCCTGCAGCGGGCAGAGGAGTGGGCCTCTTAGAAGCGGCGTGGGGACCGAGGCCGTCGAGCGTTGTTCTTCAACCTTTACACTCCGTGCAGTACCTGGCGCCGCTGGTTTCCCGGGCCAGCTTGGCCGGGCAAAGTTTTCTAGGAGCGGGAGCCGAACCTGATGGTCTGAGCAGGTACCACGGATGAAAGGTTCGTTTGGGCAGACCCGTGGGGCTCTTCTAAGCGGGGGATGTTTAGGGGCAGGTGGACGTGTGTTCAGGCGGCTCCACGCGCCGGGTAGTCGTGCTCCTGGGCATAACGCACGCCGGCGATGATCTCGTCCAGGGCGGGCCTGCCGAAAGGCATAGTGGCGGTGCTTGACCAGAACAGGGTCTGGTCCTGGTCCAGGATGAAGATTCCCGGTTCGTTGAACAGCGCCGGTTCGCCTTCATTGATCGCTTGGGACAGGTTCAGACCCCAATCACGGGCGGCCGCTTCGGTGAGCCCGTAGGCGACAGGGAGGTTTCGTAGGTGCCATTGGTCCACGACTTGGTTGCTGCGCTCCTGCGTTTCCATGCTTACCGCCAGCACACGTCCGATTCCAGCGACCTTGAGATCGTCAAGACGCCTGTCGATTTCGGTCAGCTGCTTGCGGCAGACCGGACAATGCAGTCCACGGTAAAAGACCACCATGGTGAACCGGCCATCGGCTCCTGTGCCGAGGTTGAGATCACCGGTGGTTCCTCCGCTGACCAAGGCTAAATCGAGTTCGAATACGGGCTGCGTGGGAAGAAGTACCATGCCCGGCACAACCAGCCCCCTGACGGGGGTATTCCCTGCTATCCGATTCGCGGGTCCCGGGTCGGTAGCCACAGTGCAGGCTCTCGACCGCTTACTGGACCCGTCATTAACCGTCGCCTCTAGCTAGCAGTCACACGTCCCACACGCCAGGTTTCCGTGTCTCAATACTCCTGATCGTTTGATTGCGACTCCAGAAGGAAAGAAGGCTATTGCGAGACCGCTTGCATCTGAGGAACCTCCACCACGACACGAAAATTTGTCTCTTATTTCTGAGCGCATGACCCGCGAAGGGCGAGGAAACCCGGTGGTACCTTCTTTTCGTGGTCATCTGAGATAGCGGAATCGCAGGGTCGACCTATCTCCGCCAATCCTGGTGTAGCGAGTGCCCCGTTGGGTCTGGGTGGTGCGCGGTCAGCGAAGTGCTTCACGGTTCCGGTTCTTATCGCGGACCTTGGCCACTACCCAAACAGGTCGGGGAGACGATCCAGCGCAATCGATATCATCGCAACGATTGTGAGGGCGACGAACGCTATGAGCCTTGGGGAAACGTGCAGCACTTTGGCGACAGGAACGATGAACGGGTCGGTAAAGTATCCTGCGAACGGCGCAATCCGGTCCTGACGGTCCCGAGGCCCAGGGAGCGTGGGCAGCAGAACGAGCCAGACGAGCCAGAATGCATAGAAGCTGAGCACGAACTGGATGAGTGCGACCACGACCTCGATCGTATAGTTCATCGTTTTGAGGCTCCCTGCTAAAAATCGTCGCTCACTGCCGCTTCTTCTTCAGTCGGTCCGGAGGCCGACGAAAGCGCCGTCGGGTTACCGATCGTCGCTGGGAGCATACGCCACTAGTGCACGTCTGCCCGCACCGTCCAAACCTCCCTCCCGCGGCTTGAGCCGGCACATAATTTTCGGCACTGGTTTCGCTACGGGAATTCGGGTGCGTCATGATGCTTTGTGAAGGTCCTTGGGGTGTGTGTCCGGTTCTGGTGCAGGCGGATGGTCCAGTGCGTACTGTAACCTGCCGCCGGTGTTAGAGGAGGCTGCAGATCCGGTCGGGGTCACAGGAGGCAGGATCGGCGTTATTGGCGCCGGCATGGAATTGGGCAACGGCGGCTCTGAGTGCCAGCAGTTCTGTGATTTGCCGGTCGAGGTGAGTCAGCTGCCTGGTGAGCAGTTTCTGGACGTGGGCGCATGGTGCGTAGCCGTTGTCGCGCAGTTGCAGGATGTCGCCTATTTGGGCCAGTGTCAGGCCGGCGGCCTGCCCTCGACGGATGAAACGCAGCTTACTTACAGTGTCTTCGGCGTAGGACCGGTAGCCGTTCTCACTTCGCTCCGCGGCGGGCAGGAGCCCGGACTGTTCATAGAATCTGATGGTTTTTGTTGTCGTGTCGGTTGCCGCAGCCACTTCTCCGATACGCATTTCTTACCCGCACCTCCAGAAGTCTCCTTGACCTTCCACTATAGGGGAAGGTGCACAGTGGGATGAAAAGCGAAAGAAGCGGACGGCTGGCTGTGCTGCGCTACTGGCAGGGAATGGAGGACTTTGATGCCTGATGTACCCGGGTTTGATTTCGCAGTGATCGGTTCCGGAGGGGGCGCGTTCGCTGCCGCCATCCGGGCCACTCATCTTGGCAAACGCGTCGTGATGGTGGAACGCGGGATGATCGGGGGTACCTGCGTGAACACGGGGTGTGTGCCTTCAAAGGCGTTACTTGCCGCAGCCGGCGCGCGGCACGCAGCCCTGGATTCGGGCAGGTTCCCGGGCGTCGTCACCGATGCCGGGCCCATTGACATGCCTTCATTGACCGCGGGTAAATCTGCCCTTGTTGAAAGCCTGCGGTCGGAAAAGTATGAGGATTTGATCAGCAGCTACGGCTGGGACCTGCGCCGGGGCAGCGCAGCTTTCGCTGGGGACGAGACCGACCCGACACTGCAGATCACCGGGTCCGACGGGACTGTCGAGACATTACATGCCCGGCACTATCTGATTGCTACGGGCTCGAGCCCTTGGGTGCCCGACATTGAGGGATTGCGGGAGACTGGCTATCTGACATCGACGACCGCCATGGAGTTGGACAGTGTTCCGGAGTCCCTGCTGATCCTTGGCGGCGGTTACGTCGCCCTTGAACAGGCCCAGCTTTTCTCGCGACTGGGGTCAAAGGTCACTCTTCTGGTTCGTTCAGAACTGGCATCCGCGGAGGAACCCGAAGCGTCCCGGGCCCTTTTGGGGGTCTTCGCCGATGAGGGCATCCGGGTGATCCGCGGTGCTGTCGTTGAATCGGTGAGCTCCTTTGCCGGGGGTGGGGTTGTGGTGCGAGCGATGAGTCCGGCAGGAAGAGATGAATATACGGCGGAGCGTTTGCTGGTTGCAACGGGACGGCGGCCGGTGACTCAGGGACTGAACCTCGACCGCATAGGAGTCAGGACAGGAAGTATGGGCGAGGTGGTGGTCGATGACATGCTGGCCACCTCGAATCCCCGCATCTGGGCGGCTGGGGACGTGAGCGGGCATCCCGAGTTCGTGTATGTCGCGGCTTCCCACGGTTCCCTCGCTGTGGACAACGCCTTCACCGGGGCGCAGCGCAGGGTGGACTACCGGAGCCTTCCCCGGGTGATTTTCACCAGTCCTAACCTTGCGGCGGTGGGATTGACCGACAAGCAGGCCCGGGAATCCGGCATCGACTGTGAATGCCGGGTGGTGTCCCTTGAACATGTTCCCCGCGCACTGGTCAACAGGGAGACCAGGGGATTCATCAAAATGGTTGCCGACTCAGAAACCGGACGGATCGTCGGCATCACTGCGGTGGCGCAGAATGCCGGTGAAATCGCAGCAGCCGGTGTCTACATTCTTGAGGCGGGGATGACCGTCGATCAGGTCGCGAACATGTGGAGTCCCTACCTGACGATGGCCGAAGGTATCAAGCTCACCGCCCAGTCCTTCACCCGGGATGTGTCCCAGCTGTCCTGCTGCGCCGCCTGACCAAAGCGAAGCCCCGCACCAACCATTTAGAGAATCGACCCATTTAGAGGTTCGACGTAGAGGAGTTAGTTGTGAGTGAGCATTTTGATGTTGTTGTGCTGGGTATGGGACCGGGTGGTGAGGTTGCCGCCGGGCGTCTGCTGAAGGCAGGCAAGAAAGTCGCCGTTATTGAACGGGAGCTCATCGGTGGGGAGTGTGCCTATTGGGCGTGTATTCCTTCCAAGACGGTCCTGCGGCCGGCCGAAGCCCGCACCGGGGTGGAACGGGCGGCTGGGGTTTCGGGTGCGGAACTCGACTGGGAGAAAACCAGTGCTTACCGCGATTCCATGATCCGTAACCTTGATGATACCGCTCAGGCCGAAGGATACGAGGCTCAGGGAGCCGCCGTCATCAGGGCTGAAGCCCGCATCACCGCGCCCGGCCGGGTTCGGGCCGGAACACGGGAGCTGACCGCTGAGCACATTATCATCGCCACGGGCTCAGAAGCCATCATCCCACCGTTGGAGGGCCTCGGTCAGGTCACGGCGTGGACCAACCGTGAAACCTATACGGCGAAAACCCTGCCCGAGCGGGCGGTCATTGTCGGCGGCAGCGCTGTGGGTGTTGAAACGGCGACCTTCTTGGCCCGGTTCGGGGTTCAGGTCACCCTGATCCACCGCGGAGAGCGTTTGATGGACCGGGAGGAGGCCAAGGTCGGTGAACTGGCACGCACCTATCTGGAGGAAGCCGGCGTCGACATCCGACTGCGAGCCTCGGCCCAGAAAGCCCGCCGTCAGGGCGATGACAGCATCATCGAACTCGACGACGGGACCGAGGCCGCCGGTGACGTTGTCATCTTCGCCACCGGAAGGAAACCGCGCACCGAAGGATTGGGTTTCGAGGAGGCAGGGGTTGAACTCGGCGATAAGGGGCAGGTCCTGGTCGATGAGCACCTGCGGGCAAAAGCCAATGTATGGGCGATTGGTGATGTCACCGGCATCATGCCGTTCACCCACGTCGCCAAATACCAGGGACGAATTGCCGCCGATGCGATCCTTGGACAAGCTCGCCCGGCAACCTATGACGGGATACCGCGTGTGGTGTTCTCCGACCCGGAGATCGCCGCGACCGGTCTCACCCGGGACCAGGCCGAAGAACAGGGAATCCGTATCGAGGCAGTGGAGCTTGATCTAGCGAAGGCGATCGCACGACCCTGGACTTACGAGCAGGACCCTCGCGGCCACCTGGGGTTGCTCGCTGATGCTGACAGGAAGGTACTTATCGGAGCCTGGGCGGTCGGGCCGCAGGCCGGCGAATGGATTCACCACGCGTCACTGGCCATCCGCACCGGCATTCCGCTGGAGGTGCTGCGCGATCAGGTAGCACAGTTCCCCACCTTCCACGAGGCATATTTCGCGGCCCTTGAGAAGCTCGGTGCGTAAATCCTTGGGCGGGAAGGACCGCGCGGAGGGTGAAGCCTTTGGTGGGCTTCAAGGCCTTGGAAGCAATGCCAGGGTGAGGATCGTCGCGCCGGGGAAACGTTGCAGCAAGACACGTGTAGTCGGGGCAGGAAGAATCGGAGGACGTGTATGACTACGAGGAATTCTGGTGGGCAGGAGCAGGCGGTGGCGGTCATTTCGGATTATGGTCTGCTCGGTGACTGTCAGGGAGCGGCTCTGGTCTCACGGGAAGGATCGGTGGACTGGTGGTGCCCCGCGCGGTTTGATGGGCCCAGCGTCTTTGGCCGCCTGCTCGATGTGGATGCCGGATACTGGTCCATCCGTCCGACAGCCGATTTCACGGTCAGCCGGCGGTACCTGCCGGGCACGATGGTGGTGGAAACGGACTTTCACTGCGAAAGCGGGGATTTCCGGCTCACGGATAGCCTTTCTTTGGGAATGGGGGAGCGGGAGCACCAAATCGGGCGCAACTCCCCGCATATGCTCGTCCGGCGGTTGGAGGTAAGCCGGGGGCACATCCAGGTGAGGGTCGAGTTGGTGCCACGGCTGGAATACGGTCTCATCACACCGGGCTTCACACAGACTGCTACGGGGTGGGAAATAGCAGGAGGCGCTGACCGTCTGTCCCTGACCGGCGACATCACACTCGACGTCGAAAACGGGTGTGCGGGAGGAACGTTCACCCTTAACGCCGGTGAGAGCGCGGTGTTCGCCCTGCAACACCACAGTTCAATTGATAGTTCGGTCGTTGGTTCGGTCGAAGATGTTGCTGGGGCGCCGGAGGGTGCGGCCCGGCTCAGGGACACGATCGCGGCGTGGCGGTCCTGGAGCGAGATCCATCAAAGCTATCAGGGGCCCTACCGGGAGCAGGTGCAGCGCAGCGCGGTGGTGCTGCAGGCCCTGACGTACCGCCCGACCGGGGCAGTGGTCGCTGCGGCGACGACGTCGCTGCCGGAGGAACTCGGAGGAAGCGCGAACTGGGATTACCGGTTCGGGTGGCTGCGCGATGGCAGCCTGACCCTCAAAGCACTATGGATCGCTGCGTGCGCCGATGAGGGACAGCAGTTCTTTGATTGGATCACTTCTTCAGCCGGCCCGACGCGGGAGGGCCACCTGCAGATCATGTTCGGTGTCGGCGGAGAACACGACCTGAGCGAACATTCCCTGGACCACCTCACCGGGTACGCGCAGTCCCGCCCGGTACGGGTCGGTAATGACGCCTGGAACCAAACCCAGCTCGATGTCCTCGGGGAGGTCTTCGAATGCGCGTGGATCCTGCGTGATCAGCTCGGGGAACTACCAGCCCAGACAGCGGGGTTCCTGGTGGCGGTCGCTGACCGGGCCGCGGGGACCTGGCACGAAAAAGACTCAGGAATATGGGAAGGACGCGAAGGCGACCGGGACTACCTGACATCGAAGCTGATGTGCTGGGTCGCGCTGGATCGGGCGGTGAAACTCGCCGACCGCCTCGATGCCGCTGACAGGGTGGCGGGGTGGAAATCCGAGCGCGATAAAATCCGGGCGGCAATCCTGGAGCGGGGCTGGAACAGCGACGTCAATGCGTTCACCGGTGCCTTCGATTCCGATCACCTCGACGCCGGGGTCCTCCTGATGCCGATGATGGGATTCCTACCCGCCAACGACAACCGTGTCCTGGCCACGATGGACGCCATCGAACGCGACCTTTCCACCGGGTCCCTAGTCCAACGGTGGACGGATGCAGGAGATGAGGGCGCGTTCATCATCTGCTCCTACTGGCTGGCCGCCGGACGGGCCATGGCAGGCCAAATCGGGCAGGCAAAAGAAATCTTCGAGACCGTCACCGGGTACGCCAACGATCTCGGGCTTCTCTCCGAAGAGATTCACATTCATGAGGGAACCCTGATCGGTAATTTCCCGCAGGGACTATCCCACATCGGCCTCATCACTGCCGCCTCGGCCATCGCAGAAGCCGAACACCCTGAAAACCAGCAGGACCGCCAGCGCTAAACCCCGAACCACCAATGAGCACCAACTAAAGGAGATGGAAAAAGTTATGGGAAAACTGGAGAACAAGGTCGCATTCATCACCGGATCCGACTCAGGGATAGGCCAGGCAACCGCCGTCGAATTCGCCCGTGAAGGCGCCGACATCGTCGTGCACTACCTCGAGGACGAAAAAGGCGCCAACACCACCCGGGAGCAGGTCGAAGCCCACGGGCGTAAAGCGATCGTGGTTCAAGGAGATCACGGCGACGAGGCCAAGGTGCAGGAAATGTTCCACGCCGCATTCGAAACATTCGGGCGGATCGACATCCTCATGAACAACGCCAGCGTCGACGCGTCCGGCACCTATGTCGCGGATCTGGAAATCGCCGACTTCGAACGTACGATGCGCAGCAACCTCATCGGGCAGCTTATCTGCTGCAAACACTTCATTAATCATCGCAAGCAGCAGGGCGGCGGCGGAAAAATCATTAACACAACCTCGGTCCATGAAGAGCAGGCACGGGCAGGCGCGGCAGACTATGACTGTTCCAAAGGCGCCCTGCGCAACCTCACCCGCACCCTCGTACTGGAAGTCTCCGAGCTCGGCATGACGGTCAACAACATCGCCCCCGGCATGGTGCTGACCCCGTTCAACCAGAAAGCGATCGATGACCCCGAATACCGCAAAGAGCAGGTCAAGAGCATTCCGTTGAAACGAGCCGCTGAGCCTGAGGAAATCGGTCGCCTGGCTGTATTCCTTGCCTCCGCCGACGGAGACTACGTGACCGGCGCGACGTACGTGATGGATGGCGGACTGATGCAAATGTCCGGTCAAGGCGCCTGATCCCGCACTGCACAACAAGCAGCACAGGCCGGGATCGGGGTGAACCGGCAGGTTTCACACCGGTATATCCGCTCCACCTGTCGGAGAGCCCGCGCCGGGCGGAGTGAAAACCTCCGCCCGGTGCCGGCTATGAAATCAATCACGAAGCCGGGCGCTCTTTGGCCGGGGTGGGCAGGGCAGGCGCCGGGAACAATCAGTGCAGCCGCTTTTCGAAAAAATGACGAACCGCGCTGGAAAGAACGTGTTGTTGCAGACGGATAGGAACAGGAACTACACGGGCTTCGTTGCTGGTTGAAGGACTGTTGAGCTATTGATGTGATCGCGTCACGATGAAGGGATGAAGGGATGAAGGGATGAAGGGATGAAGGGATGAAGGGATGATGGGTTTTGGTGTCGATGTCAGGGTTGGGGCAGGATTCACGGCCGCTGTTGGAGGCCGAGGCGGAGATCTATGTCGCTTCCGTATGTTTCAAGACTGGCCCTCCAGGTGCGGTGGGCGTGGAAATCGAGAGAATTGTGCACGATCCCTCCGACCTGCGGCGGGCTGTACCGGTAGCGGAAGTCCGAGCCGCCGCTGCTAAAACGGAAAGCGAGCTTCCCGGCGGTGGTGTCATCACTTACGAACCGGGAGGGCAGCTCGAACTGAGTTCGGCCTGCGGAGCGGACCTTCCCTCGGTCATCAACGCTGCAAGGGCGGATCTGGCTGTCATTGACAGGTCTATCGAGGATGCAGGGCTATCCTTCAGCGGCGTTGCATTGGATCCCTCCCGCCGTCCGGTGCGGACCCTCGACCATCCGCGCTATGCGGCCATGGAAGCCCATTTTGACCGCTCAGGTCCTGCAGGGCGGACCATGATGTGTTCCACGGCCTCCCTGCAGGTATGTCTGGATGCCGGTCTCTCCGGGAACGGTACAGGTAGTGCGGTGCAGCGCTGGCAGCGTCTTCACCAGCTCGCGCCGGTGCTCGTCGCCCTTTTTGCCAACTCCCCCTTCCGGCACGGGTCGCCCAGCGGCTGGCAGAGCACCCGGCAGGCCGTGTGGCTGAAAACCGATCCGTCTCGCACGTCGCCCGTTCCGGCTTCCGACGACCCACCTTTCGCCTGGGCCCGCTACGCCCTCGACGCTTCGGTCCTCTGCATCCCGGCATCGCACGGTTCATGGGAAGCTCCGCGCGGCCTGACTATGCGGAGCTGGTTACGTGGGCAAGGCCCCCGCCCCGTCACGCATGAGGACCTCGACTACCATCTCAGCACCCTCTTTCCGTTCATTCGCCCCAGGGGCTTCCTCGAAATCCGGGTGATCGACACACAAGCCGGTGCGGACTGGGAAGCAGCCGCAGCGATAACGACTGCACTGGTGGATGACGAACGGGCAGCTGACGCAGCTGCAGAGGCCTGCGCGCCCGTGAGTGCGCTGGCTGATCCGATGACCGTCGCCGCCAGACTCGGGCTGGCGGATCCTGTGCTCGCGCAGGCAGGGCGTCGATGTGCTGAGGCAGCCTTGGACGCGATGGAACGGCTCAAGGCAGACGCCGACACAAGATCACGGGTGGAAGCCTTCCTTGAGAACTACACCGCGCGGGGCCGCTCTCCCGCAGACCAGCGGATCGATGATTGGCGCCGCACCGGACGGTTTTCCGGGCTCGTACAGCGAAAGGAAAGAATCCGATGACGAATACGGTCTCAGCAGCTACTGGCGCTGCCCCTGACAGATTGCGCGCCTTCATTGCCGAGGGCCTTGAGCGTGCGCGTCGTCGTACCCACGCGCTCACCGCGTGTGACGAGGAGGAACTGCTCAAACAGCATTCACCGCTGATGTCTCCCCTGGTCTGGGATCTGGCGCATGTCGGCAGCCAGGAGGAACTATGGCTGGTCCGCGACGTCGGCGGGATGGAGCCGCTTCGCCCGGAGATCGACAGGCTTTACGACGCGTTCGAGCATTCGCGTAGCAGCCGCCCCTCGCTGCCGTTGCTGGCTCCTTCGGAATCCCGGGACTACCTCACCGAGGTGCGGTCCAAGACCCTGGACATCCTTGAAAGGGTTCCCCTGGAGGGTTCGCCGCTGCTGCACGGCGGGTTCGCCTTCGGCATGATGATCCAGCATGAACAGCAGCATGCCGAGACCATGCTGGCGACCCATCAGCTCCGGGTAGGCGAACCCGTGCTGCACCCGGTGGCTCCGGAGCCCGGTGTGCTGGCCAGCGGTGTCATCGGGGTTCCCCCGGAAGTGCATGTGCCGGCCGGGCCCTTCACCATGGGCACCTCGGTGGAGCCCTGGGCGCTGGACAATGAACGGCCTGCCCATCAGGTGCACGTTCCCGGCTACTGGATCGACACGGTGCCCGTCAACAATGGCGCCTTTTTGGATTTCATCAATGACGGCGGCTACGCGAACCCGAGCTGGTGGACCGCTGAGGGATGGAATCACCGCAACGATGACGAGCTGACTGCGCCGAAGTACTGGACGCGGGATGGTCACCAGTGGTGGCGGACCCGTTTCGGTGTCCTTGAACCAGTCCCCGCCGACGAACCCGTACAGCACGTGTCATTCTTCGAAGCCGAGGCCTACGCAAAGTGGGCCGGACGGCGCCTGCCCACCGAGGCGGAGTGGGAAAAGGCAGCCCGGCACGACCCGGTGAGCGGCCGCTCCCGGCGTTACCCCTGGGGGGATGAGGACCCGACGTCCAGCCACGCGAACCTGGGAGGAGCAGCGCTGCGGCCTGCCCCTATCGGCTCCTACCCCGAAGGGGCGTCGGCGCTGGGCGTCCGCCAGCTGATCGGGGATGTGTGGGAGTGGACCTCCAGCGACTTCGGTCCCTACCCGGGGTTCCGGGTGTTCCCCTACCGGGAGTACAGCGAAGCCTTCTTCGGTGGCGGTTATAAGGTGATGCGCGGTGGTTCCTGGGCCGCCGACGGCGCAGCGAGCCGGGGCACGTTCCGGAATTGGGACTTCCCCATCCGGCGCCAGATCTTCACCGGCTTCCGTACAGCCCGGGATGACGCTCCGAGCAGGGGGGAATAGGAATGTGCCGTCACCTGGCTTTCCTTGGATCTCCGACACCGCTCGCCACGCTGCTGGTGGCCCCCGATCACGGTCTGCTCCGGCAGTCCTGGGCGCCGCGGCGCCAACGCAACGGCACGATGAACGCCGACGGGTTCGGCGTCGGATGGTATGCCGCGGAGGATCCCATCCCGGCGCGCTACCGGCGCGCCGTACCCATGTGGACGGACCAGTCCTTCGCTGACCTGGCACGGGTCACCACCAGTTCAGCGGTGCTGGCCGCCGTGCGGTCTGCTACCCCCGGTACGACGCCGGACGAGGCGGCCGCTGCCCCCTACACCTCCGGGAAGTGGCTTTTCAGCCACAACGGGCGGATCGACAATTGGCCGCAGTCGGCTGAAGTACTGGCCGCGACGTTGCCGCCGGCACGGCTCCTCGCACTCGAAGCGAGGGTGGATTCGGCTTTGCTGTGGGCCCTGGTCCTTGAACAGCTTGAATCCCGGGAACACTCGGGCACGGGCTCCGCCGGGAACGCGCTGGCGCGCGTGGTGGCCGACGCCTCGGCCTCCAGCACCGGGCGATACAACTTTCTTCTGACCGATGGGAGCACCATTGCTGCCACAGCTGCCGGCGATACCCTTTTCTGGCGCTCGGACAACAGGGGTACCGTCGTTGCCAGTGAGCCCTCCGACGACGGCGCGGGATGGCACGAGGTCCCGGATCAGTCCCTGCTCGTCGCCACTTCGCACGGGGTCGACATCAGCCCGATAACCCCAGCAGAGATGGAGCCCGCGCTCAGATGAATCCTTCAAAAACTGCCCTCGAGATAGTCCATCACCTGCCACCGCACTACCTCGAGCGCACCCTGCGTCAGGACGTGCGGGCAGGGCTGACCAAACCGGTCAAGACGCTGCCTCCCAAATGGTTCTACGACCAGCGGGGCAGCGAGCTGTTCGAGCAGATCACGCAGCTTCCCGAGTACTTTCCCACCCGCACGGAACGGCAAATCCTGGAGGATCATGCAGGGGAAATGGCTGCCGCAAGCCCTACCGAGACGCTCATTGAACTCGGCTCCGGCTCCTCGAGGAAAACTCCCCTGCTGCTTGATGCACTGAAGGCAGCCGGGGACCTGCGGAGCTATGTTGCCGTTGACGTCAGCGACAGCGCCCTGACGGAGGCCAACAGCGGGCTGTCCCGGGACTATCCCGATCTGATCCTGCAGGCAGTGGCCGCCGATTTCGAATCGCAGTTGCAGCTTCTTCCAAGGGAAGGGCATCGGATGGTGGCGTTCCTGGGCGGTACCATCGGGAACCTCGAGCCGGATGCCCGTGCGCGGCTCCTGACCCAGGTGCGGGAACTGTTGGGGGAGGAGGGCGGGTCATTGCTGCTGGGCACCGGCCTGGTGCAGCCGCCGGAGATCCTGATTCCCGCCTACGACGACCCACGCGGCGTCACCGCTGACTTCAACCGGAATGTGCTGCGCGTCCTCAACGCGGAGTTGGGGGCGGATTTCGACGTCGAGGCGTTCGAGCACGTGGCGGTGTGGAACGAGGCCGAAGAGTGGATCGAGATGAGGCTGCGCGCCACCCGGACCATGCAGGTGCAGTTGCCCGGCGCCGGTCTTGAAATCAGCTTCGACCGTGGCGAGGAACTGCGCACCGAGGTATCCGCGAAGTTCCGTCCAGGGAAAATCGCCGCTGAGCTTGAGGCATCCGGGCTGACCATCATCGGGCAGTGGACGGACGCCGAGGAACGCTACGCGATGACCCTCGCCGAACCCTCCTGATCCCTCCTGAACCACCGGTCAACGGAACGATTGTTCAATCAGAGGAACCACGTTCGCGTGTGACTGTCCGCCCAATCAAGTGAAGTGAGCACATGAACTCAGGCATTCCACATACGTCCGCCCTGCGGCTTTTCACGTCGGAATCAGTAACCGAGGGCCACCCGGATAAAATGTGTGACCAGATCAGCGATGCCATTCTTGATGGTCTGCTGGCGCAGGATCCCAACTCGCGCGTAGCTGTCGAAACGCTGGTTACCACCGGGTTGGTTCACGTTGCAGGTGAAGTGACGACCGAAGCTTATGTTGAAATCCCGGAGATCGTGCGCCGGACCATCCTTGAGATTGGGTACGACTCCTCAGCCAACGGGTTCGACGGAGCACGCTGCGGGGTTTCCGTGTCGATCGGGCAGCAGTCCCCGGAAATCGCTTCCGGGGTCTTCACCTCCATTGAAAGTCGTGAGGGCACCGGCTTGGACCCCTACGACACGCAAGGGGCAGGCGACCAGGGCATCATGTTCGGGTACGCCAGCGACGAAACTCCAGTCCTGATGCCTACACCCATATGGCTGTCACATCGTCTTTCCAAACGGCTCACCTCCGTACGCAAAGACGGTACGCTGCCCTACCTGCGCCCTGACGGCAAAACCCAAGTCACCATTGGTTACGACGGGAATCGTCCGGTGTCGGTCGACTCGATCGTTATCTCATCCCAGCACGCGGCAGGCGTATCACTTGAGGAACTTCGGACGGACCTCATAACGCACGTGATCAATCCCGTCCTGAAAACCACCGATCTTGATACTTCCACGGTCCGGCACATTCTGAACCCGGGCGGAGAGTTCGTGATCGGAGGCCCGGTAGGGGACGCGGGATTAACCGGACGCAAGATCATTGTCGACACCTACGGTGGGATGGCCAGACACGGTGGAGGCGCGTTCAGCGGCAAGGACCCCTCGAAAGTAGACCGCCCAGCCGCCTACGCCATGCGATGGGTGGCCAAAAACGTTGTGGCCGCCGGGTTGGCCCGCCGCGTGGAGATTCAAATCGCCTACGCCATCGGAATGGCGCAGCCCGTCGGCATCTACGTCGAAACCTTCGGCACCGAAACAGTGGATCCAACCGCTATCGGAACAGCAGTGCGCGAGATCTTCGACCTACGGCCGCTCGGAATCATCAACGCACTCGACCTCTTACGCCCCATCTACCAAAACACCGCAGCCCACGGACACTTCGGCCGCGAAACCGAAGGATTTACCTGGGAACTGACAGACCACGTGGACAAACTGCGGAGCTATTTCAACGCCTAAGTACGAAAGGCATGGGTTAGAAGGGCTTCCTTCACTGAAGGGCGTGGATCAGGCGGTCTATCTCGGAGTCGGTGTTGTAGTAGTGCACTGAGGCCCGCACGACGATGGTCTGTCTTCTAATGTCGGGCCATAGGACAGCATCGGCTGTGGACGGGGGCAGTGCCGCGACGGAAACGTTGATTCGGTGCCCTGCAAGGTGAGCCTTGACTTGTTCAGCTGTTCGTGTAGCTGTCATTGGCTCCGGCAAGGTTCTTGGCCAAGAAAACGACCAGGCCATAATCCGAAGTCTCTGGCCTCCCGGCAGGTCGCAGGACGCCTAGATTGAGTGATTCAGAGCGGCCCAGACGACCACTTCGGGGTGATCGTCGAAGCGGTAGCCCTGGCCACGCACGGTGCGCACGGTGTCCGCCAAACGCCCCAGCTTCAAGCGGAGTCGCCGGATGTGCACGTCAATGGTGCGCTCGTTAGGAACTTCGTCGGCGGTCCGCCAGAGTCCGCTCAGGAGCTCCTCGCGGCCCACCGTGCGAGTCGCGTTCTCGACGAGGTAGTTCAGGATCTCGAACTCCCTGAAGGTCAGGTTCAGCATCTCGCCGTCGAGGTGCACTTCGCGGCGCGACAGGTCGATGAGCGCGCCCGTGGGACGGGCCCGCTGCGCCTGCGACGGGGCGGGAGCCGCTTCGGGGCGCGCGCGCCGGGCCACGGTGGGGTCACCGAGTGCCGCACGCACGGCATCGAGATCGGAACCGGGTGTGTCTGCCGGTGCGAGGGCTACCACCGCGTGGCTCTCCGCCGTCGGCACGAGGGACTGCACGTAGGCATGGACGTCCTGTACGAGCTTCGAGAAGGTCGTGCCCGCCGTTGCGGCGGTGGCCTCATCGAGCGCGACGTACAGCACGAAGCCGCGCGCGGTCGTGTCACCGGTGACCGCCTGCGGCCCGGGCACACCATTGGGGGCGACGACGGGAACCGGAGCACTCAAGGGCTGTGCGGAGCGTCTGCCCCGGACACCACCTGGGGGCGTGAAGGCGGATGCGGGACCTGCTGCGCGTGGGCGTTGAAGGAAGGCGGGAACTGCTGGCGTGCCTGGCGGTCCTGCGGGGAGCGGAGGGAGATATGGACGTAGCCCGGATTTATTGACATGTTAACAACCTCGTGAAGTGTGCCGTCGTCGCGGTTCGAATGCGGGATGTGCCCGGTTGGGATGAAGATGAATGCCCGCCGTTGGGCTTGAAGTGCGTAGGAGGGGTTGGGATGTAACCGTTGAGCGTGCATTCGATAGCAGAGGAAGTCGGCTCCGGACGTGGCGTCCGAGGAGGGAACTGCGGTTGCAGATGCGGAATCGGGACGCCTTTGGACACCAGCGTCGCGGCCACTCCCGCTGAATCCAGTGCCGCCAGTGCTGGCGGGTGGATGCCGATGGCGCGGGAGTGCCTGCTGCGTTCGGTGCGCCGCTCCAGCACGACGGCGTCGAGCCCTGCCCGTCGGAGCAGCAGCCCCGTGTACAGGCCCACGGGCCCGCCGCCCACCACGACGACGTCACGCATGGTCGGTGCCCCCGCCCTCGTACACCAGCAGATTGTGGAACAGGGGAGCGCCCCGCACGCTCCAGCCCGTGCTGCGCTCCTCCTCGAGGCGGAGCCGGAGCTCCGCGGGCGTGTAGCTGCGCCTGATGGACGTGAGCCCGTCAGTACGGATGTAGGAACCGCGCAGGGGAAGTGTCCCGACCGAGAACAGTCCGTACGCCAGACGGTGCCGCGCGATGTCGCTGTGCACGGCGATACCAGGCGAGAGCTGTTCGGTGTCCCGGAGCAGGCCCGAAAATCCGTCAGGGGAGAGGTGGTGCAGCAGATGGTTGGAGATCACTGCGTCGAAGGTCCGGCCTTCCGCCACCAACTCTGAACTGAAGGCCCTGCGGAACGCCAGCCCGGGCACCTTCGGTTGTGCGACAGCGAACGCGTGGGCGCGCTCGTCAGGGTCGATCGCCGTGATGTCGAGATCGAGGCCGTCCCTGCGTGCCCACCGGGCGAGAGCCCGCGGCACATCCCCGCCGCCGGAGCCGACGTCGAGCAGCGAACACGACGACGCCGCAGACAGGCGCGGCCGCAGCAGCGTGACGTAGGTGTGCCGCCAACCCGACACCACTGCATTGACGAGACCGAACTGGCGGTACGTGTTCTCCAGCCGGCCCGGATCGCAGTCGGGTCGGTCCATCTCCTCGACGGCGCCGGTATCTCGGCGGGCCAGGAAGCCGCTCATACCCCTACTTTGGTGAAAAGCGCCGTCTCCACCGTGAGGCCGGGACCGAAGGCCATGGAACAGATGCGGCCGTTGCCGCCCGACGACGGCTGCTCCAGGATGTGTTTCAGCACGAACATCACGGTGGCACTGCTCATGTTGCCGAACTGCCGGAGCGTCTCGCGGGCGGGCACGAGCTGCTCCTCGGTCAGGTCCAGTTTCGCCTCGACTTTATCGAGGATGCTGCGCCCGCCGGGATGGATCCCCCAGTGCTCGATGTCGCGGTAGGCCATTCCCTTCAGCGTTTCGTCGTGCGCAAGGAGCGGCTCGAGGGCGCCCACGATGTGCTCGTCGATGATGTGGGGGACATACGTGCCGAGAACCATCTCGAAGCCCTCATCGCCGATGTTCCAGGCCATCGACTCCTCGCCCACCGGGGTGAGGACGGTCTCGAAGTGATCCAGGCTGAGGGCGGGGCCACCGAGGGGAAGGTCTCGCGCGGTGACGATCGCGGCAGCGGCGCCGTCGGCGAAGAGCGACGAACCGACGATGGTGTCGGGATTGTTCGAGGACCGCACGTGCAGTGAGCAGAGCTCAGCGCTGATCACGAGCACGACGGCGTCGGGATCCGCCTCACAGAACGCCTTCGCCGACCGAAGCGCCGGGAACGCGGCATAGCAGCCCATGAAGCCGAGGTGGTAGCGCTGGACCGACGGCGCAAGGTTAAGGGCCCTCACCACCTTGTAGTCGGGGCCCGGCGCGAAGAACCCGGTGCAGGACACCGTCACCACATGGGTCACGTCGGCGGCTTCGATACCCGTCGCGGCAGCGAGGGCCTTGCGGCCGGCCTCGATGAAGAGCTTGGTGCCCTCCTCCGCGTACACCTCATTGCGGGTCTTGGTGCTGGGCGAGAGGATGCGCATCTGGCTCCTGTCGAAGAAGACGGGATGCTCGGACTCGCTGTCCAGCGTCAGTTCCTTCACCACCGTGTACCGGGTATCGATTCCCGAGGAGTCGAACGCCGTATTGACGAGCCGGGTTCCCAGCCGGGTGAGATCGGGCTGGGCGGCGAAGGCATCACGGACATCGGGCTGCTTCATGACCGTTTCGGGCACGGCGGTTTCGAGGGACCTCAGCATCACTGTCATAGTCCATTACTAAAGGACCGCCAGGCTAAACACAATGAGGCCAAGCCGTCCGGCACCATGGTACGGACAGTAGGCTTATTGTTCCCGCAGGTCCCGACATTCGAGGAGTACGGCATGACGAACGGCCCGGAAAACACACTCGACCAAAAAGACCCGAGGGGCCCTACCGTCAATGCTTCAACCCAACTCCAGGAGTACCCGGGATCCACTGAACGGATGAATCCGCGGCCGGACCACGGTGGAACTGCACGTCATCTGCGATAACTACGCCACGCACAAGCACCAGAACATCAATGACTGGCTGACCGCCAACCCGCGGGTGAGCCTGCATTTCGCCACGACCAGCTGTTCCTGGCTGAACATGGTCGAAATCTTCTTCGGGCTCGTCACCCGCCAGTCCATCAAACGCGGATCATTTCACTCGGTCCAGGACCTTGAAGAGACCATCGAGCGCTACATCGATAACTACAACGAAAGCGCAACATCGTTCCGCTGGATCAAAACCGCCGACCACCTACTGGGCAAGATCAAACGCAAACAAACCACTAACACGTGACACTAGCGAGTGCCCCTTCGAGCCTGGGTGCTGCGCGGTTAACGAAGTGCTTCATGATTCCGTTCTTACCGCGGATCTTGGCCACTACCCAAACAGGTTGGGGAGACGATTCAGCGCAATCGATATCATCGCAACGATTGTGAGGGCGACGAACGCTATGAGCCTTGGGGGAACGTGCAGCACTTTGGCGACAGGAACGATGAACGGGTCGGTGAAGTATCCTGCGAACGGCGCAATCCGGTCCTGACGGTCCCGAGGCCCAGGGAGCGTGGGCAGCAGAACGAGCCAGACGAGCCAGAATGCATAGAAGCTGAGCACGAACTGGATGAGTGCGACCACGACCTCGATCGTATAGTTCATCGTTTTGAGGCTCCCTGCTAAAAATCGTCGCTCACTGGCGCTTCTTCTTCAGTCGGTCCGGAGGTCGACGAAAGGGCTGCGAAGAAAAGCAGTCATCCCGGAAGGATTATCCCGTGGACCGGCGCTCCGGATTGATCGAATCAAGGTACTGCTCGATGGCAGCTTCCGGCACCCGGTACGAGTGCCCGAATCGGATGCTCTCCATTGCCCCTGACTGCACCAGCCGATACACCGTCATTTTCGACACCCGCATCATCAGGGCTACCTCCGAGACAGTAAAAAGAGGCCCCGCCACCATGTCGTTTCCCGCCACTGCATACCCACTCCCAGGAGACTCACCCATCGGACGAGTCTTCACAAACCCTTCGTTACATACCTTTGCATGCAACGTATCTTTCAACGGCTAGCGGGCATCAGTCATTCCCACAGTTCAGGCTGCGGATCCTCCACCTTAGATTGACGGTTTTTGGCGGGAGGTTTGGTCCAGGCTTGATAGTGCCGCTCCGGCGGTTGCCGGAGCGGTGTGGTGACGATAGTAGACGTCTTCGAACTCGGCAGGGGGTACACGTCCGATCTCGCCGTGCAGGCGGCGGTGGAGGTTCCTCTAGTGACACTCCTATAGAGATTCTCAAGCCGCCAAGGCGATCTGGGCGGTGCGGCGTGGACCTGATCATGAGGGGTGCGGGAGAGTTGTCGGCCCCAGAAGTCCCCTAAAGACGCTTGATGCGTTACATCACCATGCTTAAGATCAATCCATGAACACGAACAAGAGGATCATGGCCGCTTCCGCTGCCGTCGTTGCCGGGCTGTTTCTGTCTGCATGTGACAACACGGAAACAGGGCAACCCACCGAGACGACCACGCCGACGGACGAGGGCGGTGCTGGTACCGGCTACTGAGGTGAATCCGTGAAGGGCTTCAGCCATCTGCCCCGCCCGTGGGGGCGTGGGGTGGGCATGGGAGACCTTCGGACCCCGTTACCGGTGTCGCTCCGCTTGAAACTCATGCGTTCCACTCACGCCCGTGACCAACCTGTGATGATCCAAAGGGAACGCAGTTGGTAGGAGGTGTAGGACATTTTCTCGTCAGGATTTGCCCGGAATGCCCGGAATGCCCGGAATGCGGGGAAATTGGGGAATGACGGATTCCATCTGGTCGACCATCATCAGCGGCAGCGTTCCTTCAAAGGTCCGTCGGCGTTGGATATCGAGGGGCCGACCCCACGTGGACACAGTCACGACCGGCTCAGCGAGCAGATGCGGCGATCGCCACGGACATGTGGCATTAGGCCGCAAGCCATCCCACAAGCCGATCCTCCACCGCTCCACTATTTCCGGCCCGAACCACCACCAAAAATCCTATATAGAACCTGGTCTCGCTGATTCGCGTATATCCTGCCCGCGCAATTGTCCCGCCGGGGTACTTCGATTGCTTCAGTAAGCACGATGATTGAACGCACCATCGGATACCGCCCGTATTGCCGACATCTATCGACGCCGAGTGTGGTCACGGTGAGCATGGTTAGCTCCTCACGCATTACGAATTCGCTGGTTTATGAACCACGCATTTGATCGGTATGGTGCTTGTTCTGGCTCACCCCCGGACGGTACGAGCCAGCACCACCGATCAGGGGGAGAATGAACTTCAGTGTGTCGTCCATGGGTCCTATCGCGCTAGAAGGGCCCCGCTTGGAAAAGCGGGGCCCTTCTAGCAATGACTACTTCCGGCGGCTGCGCGGTGTCTGTGACAGTGCGCTTGCGGCGGCCGTTTTCGACGCCGTGCTGGTGCGACCATCCCGGAGGACGGAGCTGGCGGCCCTGGCGGCCTTGGCGCTGGTTTGTTTACGGTTAGGCATAAAAGGTTCCTTTGCTCGTTGGTTCTTGGGAGGGGCGACCAGTAGGCCTGCCGAGTGGCGCAGGCGTACGGTCTCATCCGGTTCCAGCTAGCAGAGGCTAACGGAGTACCGGGCGGATGCGAATAGTCCGACGAATACGGACCCTAATAACTTTCGTCATCTTTAATCCCTCCCTTCCCTTTTGCAAGGGAACGGCCAACCGAGCTTCAACAGGGAGTCGCATTGACTCTCCGTGCCTACACTCATAAGCTGTTGTGACTTCCTAGCGGAAGAAATCACACCTGAAGCTCGGTTTTTCGACCGTTCCATCTGTTGTGGTTACCAAGGCGTTGCCGTCTCACCGGCGACGCCTTTGGTGTTTCCAGGCCCTGCGACCCTTCGACATCCTTAACACTACCCGTTGGGGCGGACATCATCCCTAGACACTAGATGATGTATTACAAGTATGTAATTCCCCGAGCGAGTAGTCCACACGCATTGCACAGGGTCGATAGGCCATAAGCCGCGTATTCTAGCGGTCTTCGCCTAGTTATCCACAGGCGCTGGATACATCCTGCACACGGGAAAAAAATTGAGAGATGACATTTTTCGGCGTGTCGTGCCGAGATAACGTTCAACAACACTGATAGGTTGCTGCCACACGAGCCACCCTCGAAACTTTGGAGCGGCGTCGAACTCCGATCACTGCGCTACTTGTTGACTCGTCGTGCGAACCTGGCGCCGATTAGTACGTCTTGAAATGCACCGAGTCAGACACGGACAAGCGAGACCAGGACGTGTCAGCAATCCTCACTGATGTCAGCGGGCTATGATGCGTGACCAAAGCTAGCTCGAACGGTTGAAGGAACCCGACTGCACCCAGGTTTGTTGTGGGATGTCATCGGAGGTCGTAGTCTCCATGTATTGCGGGGCGGCTCGCCCAGGTGCAACTGGACGAGCCGCGTGATGGTTACGGTTCAAGGATTAGCCGAGCGATGGTCAAGGCGATCTGGATGGTTACGAGCAATTGAGTGATGCAGCTCTGACCACCAGGTCGTCTGTCCCGGCGTGCGGTGTGTCTTCCGCGTTGTCTCTGTGATGTCACTGTTCCTCCCTTCGTTGTCTCTATCGTGGGTGCGCTCCTGAGTGAAGTCCACTACACTTACTTGACGGGTAAAGCCGCCAGTTCAACACATGCTAAAGCCATTCACGAAGTGTTTACTGGCGGCTTTATGCGTTCAAGATTGGGCGTAAGGATTGAGGACAAAATCGGTATTTTTGACTACCATCGACCCCCTAATGCCAGGGAGGTGAAAGCGTTCCGTGATCGTCTCGCACGCCTTCAGGGAGCCTTCGGCAACGACATCGAGGTCGCGGAGAAGCGGTTAGCTGACCGGCTCCCGACTGGGAAAGCTTTAGATGCTCACGGGTACAGGGTTCGAGAGACGTTCTCCTATCTCGGTCGAGCGGCTCCTGGTGATTACTCTGATCGACGAGTGGTAGTACGGAAGCATCGACCACCGGCGACGCGCCTGGTGTCGAGTCAAGGGGCGACACTTAGGTTCTACCTGACTGCATTAGCTGTTGCGCAGATGAGTGGTTCTGCCGGAACGAAGCTGCCCACCTTGCCCATTGCCGGGGCCACCATCGAGCTTGGGTGGCCTCACCTCGTTGCGACAGGCGCGGTCAACGCTGGAGGCCGCAACAACTACCTCACAGCTATTGATAAGCGAGCTCGCTCGATCAAAGAAAGCCTGAGCACTCTAGAGGGCGCTGGCATGGTTGATCTTCGTGCTACTGAAAGCCGGGCGCGTATCTTCGAAGACTTCATCCTTCTCAATGAGGCTGGCAAGGACGCCCTCGGTGGGTCTGTTGAGTACAGAGTTCCACGGCAGAACGAAGCGACGATCCTTCTTCCATCTGAGTTCATTCGACAGTCCTGGATCCACGTGTTGGCGGACTCGGAACTGGCGGTTCTGCTGATGATTGCCTGCGGGCAAGGAGCGTTACCTGACCAGGAGGAGGGAATGATCGCTATTCCATCAGGCAAGCGTGTCAGCCGATATGGGATAGGGCGTGATCCCTACTCCCGCGCCCGTAAAACACTTGAACTGTTCGGTTTAGTAAGCGTTCAGGAGGTTGGGCGACACTTCGACGGTAAGGCGGAAGACGATGAGGCGCCCCAACTCCATCGATTCAAAATCCTGCCTGATGGCTTCAAGGAGCACGCCCCGACAATGGTGATTTCACAACTGGCAGATCAGCTCAAAAGTAGTGGTCGCACGGCGACTATAGTGGCCCGAACATGAAAGGCCGTTTGGGTGATCTGTCACTCCTTGTCTTGTGCTGGGTCCATTCGCCAGTAGGCCGTGAAGTGTGGTGACCGGCCCCTAGTGTGGGCAGCGGCGAATTCGGTGTCGCTTGCATGGGTGACCTCCGGGTATGGCCACCTGTTGATCGTCTCGGGTGGTTGGGTATTTAGCCTCGATCCACCGATGGGGTGTGAGGTGCGGGCGGCGCGTTAAACGGAGAATGCCTGTCTAGTCAGGGAAAATAGAGCTTGTCGAAGGTCCTA
>NZ_JADOUV010000016.1:0-25492 GCF_015751715.1 Arthrobacter sp. CAN_A6 | reverse complement strand
CGTGTGTCCGAGCCGGACACACGCTTGATAGTGATTCGGAGCACAACCCGGGGCGGATTGGTTCCCCCCACCATCACCCCGGAACGCCAGCACCCGTGATGTGCGGTGCCTGTCCTCACTGTAGGAGGAAACCGCCCTAACTAGATAGCTTTTTTATGTAACGAGTGATACACGTGAGACTGGTGGGTAGGATGAAACGGCTGCTCGTTTCCCTGCGGACTATCCAGTGGTTGGGTGGGGATAAATGTTTCGCGAGTCGGGTCGGGCATGTTCGATGTTGTTGTCCGCCGGGTAACCCACCAGGGTGTTGGTCTGGCAGATCAGATGGCGAACCCAATTTAGTCGAATGACGAATGAGCCGGATTGTCGGTGCAGGAGTGGCCGGTTAACACGCTGTTCGAGGGAGATTCGGGTATGACAATTTCCGAAACCGGTCAGGGTGTCGGTTTCCTGCTGGCCGTCGCGAAGACGCATACAGTGATTGACCTCGAAGCGCTCCGCGATCGCTGTGTGCAGAAGCTTCTGGAGACCCGCCAAGCGTGTGAAGAGGTCAACGACCTGCATGCCGATGGGGAATCCGGGCCGGCCGGTTCCGTGCACGCCGATCAGGAACACGCCCAATGGTTGCTGTGCGCGGCGGTTCGGGACATCGAGGATGTCGATGCCCTCCTGCATCAGAAGCGGCAGGAAAAAGATAGCGGTCTTGATCTCAGGTAAAGCTCAGGCAGGGGGCGTAGTGTCTTAGCTATCCTCACGTGCGAGTGATTGATGACCGGAATTCTTTTGACCCGGTCGAGAGCGTCGGGGAACACAACTAGCGGCCCTTCACCGTGTGTTCCCCGGCGCTTTTGTCATGCCGCCACCGGCGGCAGCCGTCGTGCATTGGTCACACGTCCAGTAGTGGCGGTGAGCCCACATGGACAAGAACACTCCCGTGCGTCCTGCCGGTCCAAAATGCCACGGGTCGACCAATCCACTGGTACGAGTGTGACGAATGTCATGTGGCGGTGGTTTTCCGGCAACGGTGCGTCAAGTCGACTGACTACCAGAATGTTGTCTCCCTAAACGCCCCGCCGGAGGGCATCATCATGATCACCAGCAAAAAAGTTCTCAGCGTCGCTTTCACCGCAGCCCTCATCGGAGGGGCAGGCCTTGGATCCACCGGGATAGCTGTGGCCGCCCCCGGCCCGGTCTCCCAGGCAGTACCAGCGATGACCACCGGGCAGATGTCCATCAGCATCGATAACTTCGTGTTCTCCGGACCAGGCACCGTGAACCCGGGCGGTGAGATCACCGTGACAAACAACGACACCGAAGTCCACACCGTCACCGCCGATGACGGCTCCTTCGATATCACGATCCCCGGCGGGCAAAGCGCTACCTTCACCGCCCCAAGCGCAGCCGGGAGCTACGGATTTTTCTGCAAATTCCACGGCAACATGCGGGGCACTCTGACCGTCGGCGCTGAAGCCATGGCGCCAGCCCCTACAACACCTGCCCCCACGACACCGGCAGCACCCGAGGTCGCAGCTCCTGAGGTCGCTGAGTCCGGCAATGCAGCAGGCAACAGCATGGATCAGATGGGTGCTGTGCCCAAGGGCGGCGCTGACACCGGAGCGATGAACGAAGCAAGTGACACCTCGACGATCATCGCTCTGGGTGGGGGACTGGTGCTCCTGGCCGCAGCTGGCGGAACCTACGCCGTCCGCCGCCAAAACAGTAACAACTGATCCACCCGCTTCTCCTCGTGCGGATCGCAGGGCTGCAACCTCATCACCGCAGCCCTGCGGACCTCGCGGTTGATTCCGGAGCGGGGAACCTCAGAACCGGCCTACCACCGGGTGTAGGGAGACCCTCGTCAACGGGCATGGCGTGCTTGTCAGGCACCCCCAGAAAGAACCTCGACAGTTCACAGATCCTCGACAGTTCACAGCGCATAGTTCACTGGTTCATTATCTTTGGAGGTACGACCATGAAGGTACGTTATGGAATATCAGCTCTAATGTTCACCGCTGTGCTTACCGGTGTTACCGCATGCGGGTCCGGGACCGGTCCAAGCAGCACTGAGGCGACCAGCGCGGCAAGTGAAGCCGCGGCACCGGAATCAGTTGCCGCGACCACCGGGGCTGGGACCTCCGCTACAGGGTCAGCTTCTGCGGAAGCAGCGCCTGCGGAGGAGGCCATGATCACCATCAAGGACTTCGAATACGAGATGCCCGAAACCATCGCCCCGGGTGCCACGGCGACGGTGATCAACGAAGACGACGCCCCGCACACGGTCACCGCCGAAGACGACGGCGGCTTCGACGTCGATGTTCCCGCCGGCGAAACAGTAACCTTCACCGCACCCGAGGAAGCCGGCGAGTACGCCGTAATTTGCACCTATCACCCTGAAATGTCCGCCACCCTGGTCATCTCATGAGCCGGGCAGGCAGCTCCGCCGGAAACCGGGAGGCAAACACCGCCGGGGAACGAAACCACGCGACCAGGAACCAGCGACGCAATCGGCCGCTAATGATTGTCCTGCGCATTTTGGTTGCGGTTGGCTTGATCGTCAGCGCTGTCATCCACTTCCAGCTCGCACCCGGTTTCCAACAGGCCTACCCCGGCGGTATCGGTGGAGGTAATCTCTTCCGAATCCAGGCCGTTATCGCGGTCCTGGCCTCCCTGTATGTCCTGACCCGGGGAGACCGGGCAGCATACGCGGTCGCCGCCGCCGTGGCGCTCTCGGCCTTGGCGGCCGTGGTCCTGTACCGGTATGTGCAAGTCCCCACGATCGGACCGATCCCCTCCATGTATGAACCCATCTGGTACGCGAAAAAAGCCTTCACCGCAGTAGCAGAAGCCACCGCCGGGATCCTCGCCATCACCGGCTATGCACTCCTACACCGGCCCCGACACAACACCTAAACCGAACCGCCCGCACCGGGCGGGGAGACCTCGAAGGTCAGCGGCAAGCGCATAAAAGCCGCGGATGAATGTTGTCTTCGCCGGCGTTCGGGGCCAGGCAGTCAGCGCGGCTTTCCGGTCTGAATTAAGGCAGTCTGTGCTGACTAGCTTCAGTTGCTTCAAGACGAGCTCTCGCTTGGGAGACTTCCACTGACCGCCGAGGGTCGCGCAGCCCGTGCTGCGGTGTACGACTCGTTAACGACGGGTAAACCAAGGTTGAACGGGTAGCCTAGGGCACTAGTCTTTTCCACACCCAAGAAGGGGTTGGATGTCAAGGGTGTTCGGCGAACACGCGGGCATCCGGAACGCGAGGTGTTGTCATGTCTGGCCAGATTCTTCCCGGAACCCGACGGGTCGGCGTTGTCGTGGGACGCGGCCTGGTTTACGTCCTGATCTGGGCGGGACTCGCGCTGCTCATCGCCGCCGTCGGCATCCGATTCTACTGGGGCGAAATCACAGTGGGTCAGATGCTCCTGAACCTTGTCTCCGTGGAATTCGACGGCGGGGGTGGAGCCATCGTCTGGATCGGCATTTTGGGGGTTGGTGTTGTGCCCCTGCTCATCACCGTCGGAATCGCCCTGTGGCAGTTCTCGCGGCGCCGCAAGCTCCGCCGGAATGGCGAGGACGTGCGTCCCCGTCGCTCGCCATGGATCATGCGTACCGTCTCCACCGCCCTGGTGGCCGCGGTGGTCGTCGGCGGCACCACGGCCTTCGCCACCACGGTGGGCATGAAGGATTACATCGATGCGGCGAACTCCCCGTACGACATCGGCGACTACTACGTGGAGCCGACCGTCACCAGCGATAAGGACAAGCGCAACCTGGTGCTGATTTATCTCGAGTCCGGCGAGGCCACCCTTGAGGACGATCAGCTCTTCGAGAAGGACGCGTTCGCACCTCTGAAGGAGGCCACCAAGGTCTCAGACGGCTGGCAGAGCGTGGAGGATTTCCAGCAGTACAACGGTGGAGGCTGGAGCATGGCCGGTCTCACTTCGACGCAGTGCGGCGTCCCGCTGAAGGGCGTGGGCTCCTCCGGGAGCAGCAGCGCCCCGATTGAGCCCGACGGCGGTGTCGACACCTATCTGGGAGGGTTGACCTGCTTGGGCGATGTCCTGACCGAGCACGGCTACACCAACGTGTTCCTGGGCGGTGCGAACTCCTCCTTCGCTGCGAAAGACAGCTTTTTGGGTACCCACGGCTATTCCGAGGTGAAGGGCCTTTCTGATTGGCGCGCCGCGGGCGAGCCGGAGAGGAGCTTCCGCAGCGACTGGGGCCTGAGCGACGAACGCCTCATGGCCAATGCCCGGGACGAGATCGATGAGCTGTACGCCGAGGCGGAGAGGACCGGTCAGCCGTTCAACCTCTCCATGCTGACGCTGGACACCCACGAGCCGGTGCACGTCTATGACTACTGCGACGTGGATACGCAGAACGAGGTCACCTCGGTGTTTTCCTGCTCGATGACCCAGGTGGCCGGGTTCGTGGACTATATGAAGGAGAAGGGCTACCTCGACGACACCGCCGTGGTGATCATGGGCGACCATCTCAAGCACATGAGCGCCGGCGATGCTTTCCACGAGCAACTGGACGACCACGACAACCGCACTATTTTCAATCGGATCTGGGTTCCGGGCCAGGACACGACCAGCACGCTGCGCCCCCGCGTGGACCAGCTGAACATGTACCCCACAATTTTGGAGGCCGCCGGCCTGACCCTGAAGGATCGCGAGGCCGGGCTGGGCGTTTCCGCCTTCGCGTCGCAGATTCCAGGGGGCTCAGCACAGGCCATGGAGCCGGCAATCTACACCGAACTACTGGAATCGCTTTCCCCCCGGTTCTACGCGGAGGCTTGGACGCACGAGGATGCCCCCAAGTAGCGCTGTCCGTTCCGTCCGCCATCGACCTGGGTCTGGTGACATTCCTCAAACCCGGAGTACGCCCTGCGGTTGCGTTCCTCTTCGGTCGTTTCGTATTCGGCGTGCAAGACGTTCCCTTGCTCGCGGTCACGCTCTTTGGAGCGCTGCCGACCGCACAGAACGTGCTGATCGCGGCGATTCGCTACGACCGCGGGCGAGGTATCGCGCGGCAGTCGGCCCTTGTGACGACGGCGCTATCGATCCTGCTGATGATCGCGATCGTGACACTGGTGGAGGTTCCGAGCTTGTAGCGAAAGGGGTGCCGGGATTATCCGGCACCCCTGTCCAAGGATTGTGTTACCCGACGGTCAGGCGTCCTTCGACCTGTGGGTCCACGGGTGAGTTGGTCTCGAGGTAGCGCACTACGGTGTCGACGAGGTTGATGCCTGTGTCCACAGTGTTCGTTCCCTGGGTCAGTGTTGTGAACTCGTCGCCCCCGGTGGCCATGAAGTTGTTCGTGGCTACCCGATAGGACGCGGCAGGGTCAAGTGGCGTTCCGTCCGGCAGTGTCACGGATGTGACGCGGGCTCCGAACGGGGCTGCGGGGTTGTACGCCCACTTCACACCGGATACCTGGGCGGTGCCGTACGGGCTGTTGGCGCCTTCCTCCAGGACCTGGCGTACCTGTGCACCGGTGAGACTCATGGTCACTAGCGTGTTGTTGAAGGGCAGGACGCCGTAGACCTCGGCGAGGGTGATGGGTCCCTCGTCGATGTCCGAGCGCAGTCCGCCCGCGTTGGTGACCGCGAAATCCACACCATCAAGGTGGTTACGCATGGCGTCGGTGACGAAGTTGCCCATCTCGGATTCCACAGCACGGCTCGCGCCACGCTGGATCGACGTCGTCGCTGCGCCCACGGTCTGTCCAAGCTCCGCACCTAGTTGCGCCTGGTAGTCGTCGACAATGGCCTGTACTTCCATATCCGGCTGGATCTCATCGACGAAGGTGGTATCCAGTTCGGTGGCGACGTTGATGACATCCTTGCTGGCGCGGTCCACGGTCAACGTGACGTCCGCGTAGCCGCGGGTATTGCCGAAGGGCTGCACGACCGGGATGCCGTTAATGGTGGTGTTGAACTCAAGCGGGATGTGACCTGCCAGTACGAGGTCGACCTCATCGGAGAGCTGATTGACGATATTTACTAGCGGGCCTTCGGTCGGAGACTCCAGACCTTGGTGGGCGCTGACAATGATCGTTTCGACCTTGCGATCCCGCAGTTCCTCCACCGCAGCGTTGACGGCGTCGGCGGTCGCAGCCGCATCGAGGAAAGTGAGCCCCTCGGTAGCCGTCGGCAGGGTGACGTTCTTGGTGTCAGGATTCGCGATGCCGATGATTCCAACCTTCACGCCCTTCAGGTTTTCGACAATGTACGGTTCGACGCCGTCGGGCGCCTCACCAGTCCCGTCGTCGATGATGTTCGCGGCCAGGAACGGAAATTCGGCCTGGTCAACCCGCTCCGCGAAGGCGTCCTGGCCCCAATCGAATTCGTGGTTTCCCACCGCTGCAGCGTCCACGCCGATCTCGTTATAGACGTCAACCGTTGAAGCGCCCTCAAAGTAGGAGGAGATGACGGGACCCTGCATAAAGTCGCCGGAATCCAGGACCAGGGTTCGCGGGTTCTCGGCCTCTTCCTGCGCGAGGTAGGCCGCGAGGCTCGCCGCTCCCCCGGCAGGACGGCCGTCGCGGTTCAGTGGGGTGAGCTGACCATGGGTCTCATTCAGGCCGAGGATCTGCACATCGACGGTGCGCTGCGACTTTGACTCCGACTTGGCCGGCTCCGGGGACTGAGACGCCGTCGGGGCCGGGGACGGCAAGTCCTCCTGCGGATCGTGGGCTGAGGCTGCGCCCGGGGCGGTGAACATCAGTGCTGCAACTGCAGCAGCTGTGGTCCCGCGGGCGGCTGAACGCCACGTAGCTGGCTTTGTCATGTCGCATCTCCTTGAGGGTTGTAGTAGACGACGACGGCATAGTATCACCGGCAATGGAAGCGGAGGTGAACCACAGGCCGTCGCCAAGAACGCATTGATAGCTGGTAACGCTCTTTCTGACGGCGCTGTCAATCCTGCCCCTCGGCCTTTATCCACGACACTGAAACACTGATCCGGACGCTGCGCTCACGAGTGTGGGAAGCCACCGGTGGACACAGCCCGGCAGCCCGGGCTACAGCCACTGATCCCGTGATTCTCGACATTAATGCCATAGCACCGGGGAGATCCTGGCCTGCCTGCTGCCCGGGTAACGCCGGAGCCAACAGCGCCGATGACCACATCGAGGTCTTCGACACCGCTACCGTTCAACTGCCAGACGGGTTCTTCGACCAGGACGGCAACCAGATCGGGAAGAAAGTCCTGGTCCGCACCGACAGTGCCACTTACCCACTCACGCAGGAACGGCGACTAAGGATCAGGCCCGCGCGCCCACCTACTTATCAGTTGCCGAAATGCCGTTCGAGAGCTGCTTCCGAAAGTATGTTTCGTATAGGGGTCGTCCCGGACCGGGAGTGCTGGCCTATCGAGTGTTGTTTTCAGTTGGCGTATCTGTGGTGGTCTCTTCCTTTTTCCCTTCGCTGGGGGTGGTGGCGGGGGTGCGTCGGCGAAGAAGTAGGAATGCTAGGGTGCCGGCGATGAAGAGGATTCCGGATACCCAGGTGTTGACGCGTAAGCCCAGGATGGTGTTTGCGTAGTCGGAGCGCATGAGTTCGAAGAAGAACCTGCCGGCGGTGTAGAAGGCCACGTAGAGGGCGAAGACTGCGCCCGCCCCGGGTGTGAATCGTCGGTCGATCAGTAGCAGCACTGCTGCTGCGGCCAGGCACCAGAGGGATTCGTAGAGGAAGGTGGGTTCGAAGTAGCCGAGAACGATCGGGTTTCCTGCAGCGTCGAGGGCTGCCCGTCCTGCCGATGGGTTCATTTGGTGGATTTGTACGGCCCAGGGGAGGGTGGAGGGGGCACCGTAGAGTTCGTTGTTGAACCAGTTTCCCCATCTGCCGATTCCTTGGGCGATGAGCAGGCCTGGGGCTACGGCGTCAGCGAACGCGCTGAAATGCACCCCGTTCCGGCGGCACCCGATGTAGGCGCCCAAGGCGCCCAGGGCGATGGCACCCCAGATGCCGAGGCCGCCGTCCCAGATCCTCAGCGCACCCCAAGGGTCTCGTCCCGGCGCGAAGTACAACTGGTAGTCGGTGATGACGTGGTAGAGCCTGCCTCCGATGATTCCGAAGGGAATCGCCCATAGCACCACATCCAGGACTTGTCCTGGTTGCCCACCCCGTCGGGTCAGACGCCGGTCGGTCAGCCAGATGGCCGCTGCGATGCCCGCAAGGATGCACAGCGCGTAGAAGTTGAGGGTGACCGGGCCCAGTTGGATGGCGCTGATGGTCGGGGATGGAAAGTAGGAGGCAGGTTCCGCGAGAGTATTCATGACCTATTTCGATGGGAGATTAGAATGAGTGCACAGCGGGACGTTGGTCGGCGAGCACACCAATGTAGCGCCGGTTCGGGTGTTCCGGAAGGTTTTGCGGCTCTAGGTGCGACGGAGGATCCGCCGATCAAGGGAGGCCAGGGGGAGTTTCGCCAGCTTTCCAAGCGTGGGTTTGCTTTGATTAGGACTCGCTGGACGCGGATTCAATGAGCGCTTTGAGGGTGCTTTTTTCGGCGATGCCGAGTATCCGGGCTGAGATTCTGCCTTGTTTATCCAGTACCAGCGTGGTCGGCACTGCTTGCGGGGGGACCTGGATGCTGAGCCCCAACAGGATGCTGCCATCGGTGTCGAGCATGCTCGGATAGGAGATACCGAAGTTCCGCTCGAACGAGGTCGCGGTCGGTGCCTCATCACGGATGTTGACGCCGTAGAACTTTACGCCCTGGTCTGAGAACTCCTGGTGGAGTGCTTCCAGATCCGGTGCTTCCGCCCGGCAGGGTGCACAGGCCGCGTACCAGAAGTTCAGCACGGTCACCTGGCCCTGCAGGTCAGCGGTGCTGACCGTGCTTCCATCCATGAGGGACGCTTCAAGGGGTATGGGCTCCCCCCGGTCGCTGGCGGCGAACTCGGACACGGAGCCGTCCCCCGCGATGTAGTTTTTGTTGTCCCCGGCTGATGCTTGCTGGGCCAGGGAATCCGGGGCCGCGCATCCGGCCAGGAACACCACGGAGGCCAGGGCGATACTGCATGCTGCCCGGATGGTCCTGCGGACCCCGCGTGGTGAAGTCGGTGATTGATTGATTCTGGTTGGTAGGTTCCAACCCTTTGCGTGTGGCTGCATGCCCGTTTCCGCCCTTCGTTGCTCCGGTCCACCTGGGAATGTCGCTCACCGTGAGACTTAATACTATCGTTCATAGTATCAAGTTTCGGTGATGACACTGCGCCTCGGCTTTGGTCGGGTGAATGGCTAATAACAGGAGAAGTGTTCTATGGATTTAGTCGATCTGGCTGTCATTGCTGGTGGTCTTCTGGCGACCGGTTTCCTGGCGTGGTACTTCTTCGCTCCGCGTAAGGCCGAGGTGGCGTTGGTTCGCGCTGGCGCGCAAGTTGTCGATATTTCGGTCCGCGGCGGGTACTCCCCGGACCTGATCCGGGTCACGGCTGGCATCCCGGTCCAGTTCCGCTTCGACCGGCAGGACAACAGCGACTGCACCAGCCGTGTCGTTTTCCCTGATCTGCGCAAAAGCGCTTCCCTGGCCGCTTTCGATACCACAACCGTTGATTTGATGATTGAGGAACCAGGCGAATATCCCTGGGCGTGTGGCATGAACATGCGCCCGCTACACGACGGAACCCATCGTGTGGCCGCGACCGCATAAGCAGCCTAGTCAGCGGCGTTCGGTAGTAGTCGAGCACACTAAAAGGACAGTGCCGGCAGCATGAGGTGCTGCCGGCACTGTCATCCGGTCGATCTGGTGTTTCCCTGCGGGGTGCTGCGCTTATGCGGCGATTTTGACGCGGCGTCGGATAAGAGCCCGGACTGCCGGGTATGCGGTGAGGAACCCCAGAACAAGCCCGATCTGCATGAGGAAGAAGAAGCTGATGTCGGTGGGGGCCGGCATGAAGTTCCCGAAGTGCATGACAAGCATCCACCCACCCATACCGATGTCGAAGGCCAGGACGGTGACGGTGGCGGTCAACAACGCTACACCGGCGCTTTTCCCTGCAGGACTGCGGTCAGCTGAGGAAGCGAAAAAGTATTCAAAGACGAACAACAACGCGATGGCCAGCAGCGCGATGACGATAATCAGTACCCAGAGGTTCGTTCCGGCGATGGTCAGCCCGCTGGCGACCACGAGGGGGACCCCGATGAAGTGCCCCACGGTCGCAGCAGCTCCGCCTGGGGTGCTGCCGGTGAGGGCTTTTCCGTGAAGATCCTTCTCGGGCTCCACCGCCCGTCCTTTCGGGGTGTCGCTGCGGGTCCTGCCCCACCGGTTGTAGGCCCAGAGGCCGAACGGCCCGAGGTACAGGGCGGAGATCGGCCATACGATGCCCATCGCGGCGTTGGGCTGCCGGTGGCGCCGCCCGTAGATGTCATACAGCACCAGCGCTGCGCTGATGACTCCCAGGACCACGAAAATCCAGGACACCGGCGTCAACCAGCCGGGCAGTGCTGTTTCCATGGACGTCATATCCATCGCATCATCATTCATCGTGGGGGTTACTTTCTCATAGGTTTTTATTACTCACGGGGATCGCCCGCGTGAGATGAGTGGTGGTTTTCAACGGCTATCGATGCGCTGTGCAGGGGCAACATCATCCGTGACAAGAGGGCTACCGGACACCGATATGTAGAGGACAGCCGCTGCCGCGACGGGCAGGATGGTTGTTCTCCGGCGTTAAGTGGGAAGGGAAAGCCCCCGGGCAGGTGCGCGGGAGGGCGGGGTTTGTCTGCTACCTGCTACGCGCGCTCATCCAGGGAAGCTAGCCGGCGCCGGTACTCCTCGTCGTCAATGTCACCGTTGGCGTACCGGGAGCGAAGGATCTCGCGGGCTTCCCGGGTCGTGGAGGAATGGCGTCCCTGGTTGTTAGGGTCAGCTTGGCCGGCCCTTCGGACAAGGAGGACGATCGCTGTCGCTGTCACCGCCAGGAGCAGCACCACCACCAGCGACCAAAGCACCGCCGCGCCCATCATGCCGCCGCCCATCATGCCGCCGCCCATCATTCCGCCCACTATCCGCACCACCTTCGCGTTGAGTTCATGAATGCAAACCACAGTCTACTACGTATCTTAGTAGACTGTGGTTGTTTTGATCGGGGATGGTCTCGAAACTGTTCCATCAAGCGGCGAGGCGGGCCTGTGGACGCGGAATTCAGATGGAGGCGGGAAAACCTGTGGGGCAGGTTTGCGCGTAGGCACTCGACACTGCCGGAGTTACGGCCACGGTCAGGGGCAGGACGAGCATTGCCGCTGCGGCGGAAACCGTCAGGACAGCACGGAAGGCACCAAGGGGCGCTGTGGGGGAGGAGAGTCGGCGTACTCGTGCCAGGGCGCTGGTGCCTCCTGCACCCAGCGCCACACTGGGCGTCGGTCCGGCTTCGGCGAGCCGGACGACGGCGGTGGCCACGGTCAGGCGGCTGCTGCTGTGCGCGGCCCGGTCATCGGCATCCATCTCAACAAGGCGCGTCAGTTCGGTGCGGGCGATGCGGAACGCCGGCACGCGGGGGAAAGCGCGATGGATTGCGTTCGCCGCGGCGAGGATCAGGTGGTGCCGACCGCGCAGGTGGGCCGTCTCGTGGGCGAGGACCGCGGCTCGCTGATCCTCATCGAGGGCTCCCAGCGCTGCGGAGGTGAACACGATTTCGTTCCGCCGACCGGGAAGGCAGTACGCGGCGGCCTCGGCGTGCTCCACGACGAGGAATTGCCCGCTGGAATCCCGGCGCGCCAACAATGTCAAGGACTGCAATTGTTGTTTGCGCGCACGGTGTACCGAGGCCAATTCGGTAACAAGGCAGAAGCCCACGCGCGCCACCACGGTGCCGGCGATGATGGCGCCGACTGTGGTGACCAGAGCGCCTCCCGGTGTGGAGTACTGCTCCCGCAGCGTCATGACGCAGGCCTGCAGGAACTCGGCGAGGTTCGAGGTGAATGGCATGGCCGGCACCGCCAGTGCTGCTCCTGCAAAGGTGATGCTCGCGATGATCGTCACCGACAGGGCCTGCCACACAAAGATTCCCACCCTCGGGGACCGGTCGGACCACGTGCCCCGGGACAACAGCGGCGCCACCATGGCAGCAACCACGGCGTAGGTGAAAAGAAGGAGCGGGACGCTCACTCGCTGGCCTGGGCCTTGGCGCGCTCGGCTTGGTCCAGCACTGCCCGTAGCTGCGCGACCTCGTCGGCTGGGATCTGCTCCAGGAAGTGCAGTAGGGTCGCCGTGCGGTCACTGCCACCGGCGAGCACCTCGCCCATATGTGCGGCGGCGTATTGCTCGCGGGTCTGCGTGGGACGGTAGCGGAACGCTCGGCCGTCCGGTTCACGCATCAGCAACCCTTTGCGGTGCAACGTGTCCATGACGGTTTTGACGGTCATGTAGGCGATTTCCCGGTCCCGCTGGATGTCCTCCAGGATGTCGCGCACAGCAGCCGCGCCCTGGTAGGACCACATCCGATCCATGATGGTGGATTCAAGCTGGCCGAGACGATGCATGCCAGGACCCTTTCTTCGTGCAGTAAACCGAACCTGAGACACTAATCCTATCGCGCATAGTAGACCCTCGGTGATAGTCGGCCCTGGATGCCGGTTTAATCTTTCGTAAGCTGCCGCCGGAGCTGTTGCGTCTTTAAGGCTTCAACCTGTCCGCGCAGTTGTGCCAGCTCTGTTGCTTGCGCTGAAGGTACATGCTGAGATCCTGCGTTGCGCGCCTGTGGGTTCATGGCGCAGTGTCCCCGCCGCATGGGGCGGAGGCAGAAAAAGTAGGTGGCGCTCAGCGATGCCAGGAGAATGGCCACCGGCAATGCCCACTCAGTCATCGAAGAGTCGACCCTGTCGACTGCGGCAGGGAGGTGCCGCCAGCTGTGTCGTTCTGGCCGGCGCGCAGTTGGTCGACTTCGGCGCGCAGCTTGGTCAGTTCCGCCGCTTCAGTCGGAGCCGCCTGCGCGGGAGGGGCTTTGCTGCCCCGCATCATGAACCACATCATCAAACCCATTCCGACGGGGCAGGCCAGCAGCGCAAGGGCGTACAGTGCTTCACTCATTACAGTTCACCTTCATCGGTCGGGGTTGGGCTTGAGGACATCATCCCGCTCGAGCCCATCTCGAAATCCGCGTCCATCATCTTCTCGTGCATGCGCGCCATGCCCGGGTTGCCGTTCATCATTTGCTCGTGCATCTGTGCCATGCCGGGGTTGTCCCTGGTCATCAATTCATGCATCTGCGCCATGCCTGGAACCGAGTCCTGGTTGTTCATGCCGTGATGATCGTCGGCGGCCTCAGCAGTGGCGCTAGGGCTCTCGGCCGCCGGAGGTCCGGCGGCCACTGACGGAGCAGCTGCTCCCAGGGCCAAAAGGCCGGCAGCTGCCGCGGTTGGAATCCACAAACTCAAAGTCACGTACGTTCCTCTCATCGTTCGGTCAATATCAACTACTACTAAAGATAGTAGCAAAATACTAGATGGATTAGTAGTGACGGGCCCGGCAGGGGCTCAGGGGGTGTTTTTCCAAGGGGTAGCACCCCTGTCGGGCGTCCGTGGTCCGCAGGTGCGGTCTCGGAAGCATAAGATACTACAGTTGATAGTACTTAAAAGGGTTCGTCCGCGTCAGGCGACACGTCACCTGGTAGAGGTATCGCTCCACGGCGGAAATGAAGGAGTGGTTATGGATCGGGGATCGCCCAGGATCAGGAGTAGTCGGGCACAGCGGTCTCTCCGTGAGGTGCTGGCTGCCTCTCTGGCTGCAGTCCTGCTCCTGACGATGTCTCTTCCTGCCTCGGCACATACCTATCTCTTGTCCTCGGATCCGGCCGATGGTGCGACCGTGGGGGCGGTTCCAGAACAGGTGACCCTTGGATTCACGGAGCAGGTCGAGCTGGAGTTCGCCAATGTGACCGTGTCGGTATCCGGCGGTCCGGCCTACGGCGCGCTGACCGAGACGGCGGGGAAATCGCTGGTTGTGCGTATCCCGCCAGGGGCAGCTGCCGGTCAACCGGAGAGCGGGCCGGCCCTTTGGAAAATCGAGTACAGAGTCACCGCCAATGATGGGCATCCGGTGAACGAAGCCTTCTCGTTTACCGTCACACCAGGCTCAGGCTCAGGCTCAGGCTCAGGCTCAGGTGCAGCAGAAGCTGGAGCTAAAGAGCCAGTCGCCGCACCAGAAAACAGTGTGGACTCCGAGGTGTGGGTCTCTGACGCCCGTCCTCGGCAAGCTCCCCGAGGAGTGCTGCTGGGTCTTGGCTTGTTGACGGCGGCCGCGGTCCTGATCGCAGTCCCTGTTCTCCGCCGGCAGGCGCGCAAGGCATCACAGTGAACCGCAGCAGTACTTTGCGCCGGGGTGTGTGGGCAGGACTGTTGCTGATCCTGGTGCCGCTAACTGCCGTCGCGGTTCTCGCCGCAGCAGGTGCTGCAGGCCCTCCCGGCCCGGGGCTTCCCGACCCAGGTCCGGTCACCCGGTGGGGAACCCCCGTCGCCCGCGCCCTCCACGACACGGCGGCGGCCCTGACGATCGGTTTCCTCATGGCGGCCTCAGTGATGCTTCCTCACCGGGCCCAGGACCGAACAGACCTTGGCCCGGCCGCAGCCAAGGCGGTGTTGTTCGCAGCAACAGCGGCCTCGGTGTGGGCTGTTTCCGGTGCCGCCGTTGTTACCTTCGCCTATTCCAACGTCGCAGGATCCAGTCCTTCAAGCATCAACGGCGGGGACATGGTCCAGTTCCTGACCCGTTTCGACCTGGGGCGCTCTCTGGGGTTGAGCGCCTTCCTGGCCCTGATCGTCGCCACCGGGTGTTGGATGGCAACACGGACCCTTCACGCCGGGTTCCTTACGCTGCTCGGTCTTCTTGCCCTGCTGCCCTTAACGGTGACTGCCCACGGCGCGTCGAACCACGAAGCGGCCGTGAACCTGCTCGGGCTTCACCTCATCGGAGTCACGATCTGGACCGGCGGTCTGGCCGCACTCGTGGTCCTGCGAGGAACTTTGGGGGAGGACTTTCCCTCGGTCGCGCAAAGGTATTCGAGGATTGCCGGAGTGAGCTACGTCCTGGTTCTGGTGACCGGTATCGCAGGGGCGCTCCTGCGCCTGGGTTCCGCCTCGAGCCTGGAGGGAACCTACGGGATCCTGCTCATCGCCAAGACAGCGGCCGCTCTCCTGTTGGGTGCCGCCGGCTGGTATCAGCGGCGCCGTATCCTCACCCTGCTGGCATCACGGGCCACCTCAGGAAGAACATTCGCCCTGTTCGCGGGTTTCGAGATTCTCATCATGGCATTCACCTTCGGACTGTCCGTCGCCCTCGGGCGGACGTCTCCGTTCGCTGAATCTGCTATCCAGACGGCCGCGGAATCCCTCCTGGGTGCTGCTTTACCGCCGGAGCCCGGCGCTCTGCAGTGGCTGAGCCAATGGCGGGTCGATGTCGTCTGGGCGCCCGTCGCCGTACTGCTGCTCGTCTGGTATCTCCGTGCGGTACGGAAAGCAGGACGGCAAGGACTTTCCTGGCCGATCCGCAGAACCGCAGCGTGGTTAGTGGGGTGCGCCCTTTTCCTGTGGGCCACCAACGGCGCCCCGGCCGTCTACGCGCGGCTGCTGCCCAGTATGTTCATCACCGGCCAGGTCATCGTCGGGTTGGCCGTGCCCGTCCTGTTCGCCCTCGCCCGTCCAGTCTCGCTCGCCCGGGACACGCTGGCTCCGCGGCCCGATGGAAGCCTGGGAACCAGGGAATGGCTCGCCTTGGCTGCGCGACTGACAGTGACCCGCACACTGGTGCACCCACTGCCTGCGGCGCTTGTCTATGTGGGGTTCCACGGGGCCCTGTATTTCACGCCGTTGCTGGGGCCGCTGGTCAGCAGCAACACCGGACGGATCGCCTCCACCGGTGCCGCACTGGTGGTCGGGTACCTGTTCGCCCACGCAGTACTGTCACGCCCGCCCTCCCCTGGCGCGGTGAAGGCTAAGCTCGCAGCGCTCCTGACCGTGTTGGTGTTTCATATAGCAGCCGGGCTTTCGTTGACAACACGCGAGAGCCTCATCGGGGGAGACTGGTACCTCCTCGTGGGTGACCTCTGGAATATCCCGGTCACGACCGACCAGCCCATCGCCGGCCTGATCCTCTGGGGCGCCGCCCTGCCACCCCTTCTCGCTCTCGCCATTACACGCCGGAACCCCGTAAGCACGAGCGCACAGAGCCCGGTTCACGACGCTACGGCACGCTGATTTTGGTCCGCCCCAAATCCTCAACTACTATCGTTGATAGTAATAGCCACGGATGGATGCGCCCTGCTCCACTGCAGCGGAGCGGCATTCCAGGCCACCGGCTCCAGCAACATTCGAATGAAAGCGATCCCATGCCCCACAAGACTGTTCCCGGTAACGGCAGGAAAATGCGCACCGCAGCCCTGGGAATCGCCGCAATATTCCTCCTGGCGGCGTGCGGGCAGCAGGCCTCCGGTGAGGCAGGCGAGCCTGCACACAGCGACGAGGCGCCACATAACGATGAAACACCCCACAGTGATGGATCGGCGCCCAGAGCGGAAAACCCGTTCGGCCATGTCCATGGCCTTGCGTTCGATGAGGACACCGAACAACTCCTGCTGGCCACCCACAACGGGCTGTTCGACGTTGCTGCCGACCCCATCGAGAAGCTCGGCCCGACCCTTGACCTGATGGGATTCGCCAGTAACGGGGAAGACCTGTACTACGCCTCGGGGCACCCGGGACCCGAAGTGGATCTTCCCAATCCTATGGGGCTGATCGAGTCAACCGACGGCGGGAAAACCTGGCAGGAACTCTCCCGCCAGGGTGAGTCGGACTTTCACACCCTGACCGTTTCCGAAGACGGCGTCATCGGATTCGACGGGACACTGCGGAGAACAACCGATGGTAAGGAATGGTCCGAGATAGAGGCGCAGGTCCAACCGGCTAACCTTGCGGCGTCCGTCGACGGGCCGATCGTCCTGGCGACCACGGAGGAAGGCGTCCAACGATCCACCGATAACGGAGAGACCTGGGCGCTGCCGCCCGACTCACCGGTGCTCCTGCTGACGACCTTCGCCGATGTGGACACCGTCGTAGGGATCAGCCCCGAAGGGGCTGTGCACATCAGCCAGGACGCGGGGCAGACGTGGAAGGAAACCGGAGGATCAACAGCCCAGCCTTCCGCGATCGCCGCAGACGTGAACGAGCAGGAGGAGCTGCGGATCTGGGTGTCGACAGAGGAGGGCATCGAGTTCTCCAAGGATGAGGGAGCGTCCTTTGCCACGACTGTGCAGGCCGGACAGTAATAGTCCCTTGCACACTGAATCGGCACTACACACGCACCCGGGGCAGGTCGAGAGCGGACGGGACTTCCAGTGACGATTGGAGAGTTCTTCGCGCAATCCGTCCAATCGGGGGCGCTCCTCCTGGCAATTCCGCTGGCCCTGATCGCCGGCATCGTGTCCTTCATATCGCCGTGCATCCTGCCCCTGGTGCCAGGCTATGTTGGGTACGTTTCCGGGCTTACTGACCCGAATTCCCCCGGAAACCGGCGCAAAGTCCTCACCGGCGTCGGTTTATTCATCCTCGGGTTCGCGCTGGTCTTCACCTTTTACGGGGCGGCTTTCGGGCTTATCGGAGGGTGGATGCTGCGCTGGCAGGACCTGCTCATCCGCATCCTGGGCCTGTTCGTCATCCTCATGGGCCTGGTCCTGGTGGGGCGCTTCTCCTTCTTCCAGCAAACCAAAAAACTTAGCTGGAAACCAAAGAACGGGGTCGCCGGCGCACCGCTGCTCGGAGTGGTGTTCGGTCTGGGCTGGACACCCTGCATGGGGCCAACCCTCAGCGCGGTCCTGGCCCTGAGCACCACCACCGGAACCGCATGGCGCGGCGCCCTGTTGGGTTTCGTCTATTGCCTCGGCCTGGGCATCCCCTTCGTCCTGGTAGCCCTGGGCGTCGGGTGGGTGACACGGACCCTGTCATTTGTCCGGCGGCACATCCGGATCTTCAACATCGCAGGCGGCTCCCTACTGATCCTGGTCGGACTGCTCATGGTGTCAGGGGCCTGGAGCCTATGGATCTACCAACTGCAAAACCTGGCCGGAACCTACCTCACCCCGGTCTGATGATGCGGCGTGCCTTCCGCATCCCGGTAGGGTCGGTTCATGGATTTTGTACTGCCCCGCCGGGCACACGTGTTTGTTGATGAATCCAAAAGCGGCAGCTATTACATCGCCGCGGCAGTCATTTCCCCGGCGGATGTTGTGGCCACCAGGTCAACCATCAAGGGTCTGCGGCATAAAGGGTCCACAGCAGTTCATTTCAAGAGTGAGCGGGACTCCGTGCGCCGGGCTTTCCTCAAAGGAGCAGCAGCGACCGGGGTGCAGACCGTGGTGTATGTCGTGAGCGGCCAGCCCGACAAGGTCGCACGACCCACCTGTCTGGAAGCCCTCATCGAAGATCTTTGCCACGCCGATGCCGAGCGCCTGGTGCTGGAACAGGATGCCTCCCTGGCAGCCGCGGACCGGCGCATCATCGCCGAGCAACTACGTGTCCAGGACAACAAGGACCTGCGGTACACGCATATGCGCCGTAACGAGGAGCCCCTGCTGTGGGTGGGAGATGCCGTCGCGTGGTGCTTCCAGAAAAGCGGACCCTGGAGGGCGGACGTCGAACCACTGATTGGTGAGGTCCGGAGGCTTTAAAGACGCGAGCCTGGCTCGTCATACCATCCGGAAGACTGCCAGGCCTACTTCGCAGGGCTAAGGCCCTTTGCACCGCACACTGTACCGGGGGTTCCCCTGACAAAACAACCGGTCTCCTAAGAAGGGAGATTGAGTTCCAGGAATGTTCAGGTGGTCACGTTTGCGTTTTCAGTCCCCGCCAGCCGGTCCAGGCGGCGGCGAGTAGGAGGGCTCCGCCGAGGTAGAAGACGGCCCTGATGCCGAAGAGGTCAGCTGCGATACCGCCGAGTAGTAGTGAGATGAGCCGGCCGGATTGCCAGAGCATGTCGAAGGTGGCAAAGATCCGCCCGCGGAGTTTCTCCGGTATCTCAGCCTGGAGCAGGGAATTGAAGGTGACTGCTCCAGTGGAGGTTCCCAGCCCGTAGACGACCAGGGCGGCCATGGCGGAGACCAGTCCGGTGACCGTAGCGAGGACGGCGTCGACCAGCCCGCGGAGGACAAACGGTCCCAGTACAAACCCTGGCCGGCGTGGGTTGTCAGTAATTCTGGAGAGGATGAGGGGACCGATTGCGGCGCCGGCACCGATGGCTCCGATGAGCAGCCCGAAGCTGGCCTCGTCGAGGCGGAGGTGGTCCTGTGCCAGGACGACGAGCAGCGCCCCGGTTGCTCCGGCTGACAGGGCTGCCAGGAACTGGGTGGCCGCCAGCGCGCGCAAGAGCCGGTGCCGTGCGAGTTCGATGAGTCCTTCGCGGGCATCCCGGTACCAGGAGGACCGGTGGGTGCGTTCGGGATGGGCTGGCACTTTGAGGCGTAGCAGGGCTGCGGCTGAGGCGAGGTAGCTTGCTGCGTTGATCCAGAACGCCCAGTCATAACCAAAAACTGCGACCACCACGCCGGCCAGGGGTGCCAGGACAACCTGGGAGATGACGGCGGCGGTCCAGAGCCCGCTGTTCGCGGCGACCAGGTCCCGTTCCCGAACGATGGAGGGCAGCACCGATTGGGCTGCCGGATTGAAGAACACGGCGGCGGCGGAGAGACCGACGGCGATCAGGTAGACGTGGAAGACATTGCCGTCCACGAAGGGCAGGGCAAAGGCGAGCCCGGCCCGGATCAGGTCGGCGGCGATCATGACTTTCACCCGCGGCAACCGGTCCACCAGTGCCCCCGCCAGGGGAGCCAGGATAAGGACCGGGATGATTTCGGCGATGACCACCCCGGAGACTCCGAGCCCGGACCCGGTGAGGGAGTAGACCAGCAGAACCAGGGCGACCGTGTTGAACGCATCCCCCCATTGGGAGATGGTCCGGGCGGTCCACAGGCGCCGGTATTGCTGCTGCCGCATGAGAGTGGCGAAGGAAGTCGACTTACCCATCAGAGCAGTCCTTATGTCCATCTCACGCGCAGCATGAGGTGGGCATTTCGTTGTGGAACAGGCCGGCGACGAGGCGGAGACTTTCCGACATGGTCAGATACGGCGCCCAGGCGTCGGTGATTTGCCGGGTCGTCATCCCGGCCCGGATCGCGTAGGTGGCGGCCAGCATTATTTCTCCTACATCGTCGCCGGTCGCGCTGAGTCCGAGGATTTGGCCGGTTTCGGCCTCGGCGACCATTTTGACCGCCCCATTGGTGTCGTGGTTGACCCGTGCCCGGGGTAAATCCGTAAAGCTCAGCACGCGGCTCTCACACTGGTATCCGTCGGCAATGGCTTCGGCTTCGGTGAGGCCGGCTGTGGCCAGTTGGGGGCGGGTGAAGATGACAGCTGGCAGCCCGGTGTAATCCACCCGGGCCGATGCATCCGCTGGAGATTCCTGGAGAGCGTTGTGGGCTGCGGTCTTTCCTGCAGCGGCCGCAACGTAGACGTACTGGGGTCCACCGGTCACATCCCCCGCGGCGAAAACGCGCGGATTGCTGGTCCGCTGCCGGTCATCGACCGTGATGAACCCGTGTCCGTCGGTGGCTACCCCTGCGGCGTCGAGGTTCAGTCCATCCGTTTGGGCCATCCGGCCTGTTGCAATCAGTATGTTCTCCGCGTGCAACACCACGCCGGAGCTGGTGCTGACGGTGACGCGTCCGTTCACGGCGGAGACGGACACCGCATGTTCCTCGACCACGGTGATGGCTTCACCTGTCAACGCTGCACGGAGGATGGACGCCATCTCGGGTTCGGCTGCCGGGGCGATCCGTCCGATGATGGTCACCTTTGATCCCAGATGCGCGAACAGTTGGCCCTGTTCCAGGCCCACATAGCCGCCGCCGATGACAATCAGTGATTCGGGGAGGCGAGTTTGTTCCATGGCGCTGGTGGACGTGAGGAATTCAACCTCATCGAGTCCGGCCATCTCCGGTAAGGCAGGTTTGGCGCCGGTTGCGACAATGAACGACCGTGCGGACAGCGGCACGCCATCAACTGCCAGGGTTTCATTGTCGATGAAGGAAGCCTCCCCGGCGCGTATCTCAAATCCGTAGGCAGCAGCCACATCAGCGTACTTCGCACCACGTAAGTGCTCAACCAGCGCATCTTTCTGCTCGACCAGGGATTCCAGATTGACGGGGTCAGCGAAGGTCGGCGCGCCGGGAAAGGGATTGTTCAACGCCGCATGGCGCGTACCGGCCGCGGCCAGCAAGGTTTTCGAAGGAACACACCCCACGTTCACGCACGTTCCTCCCAACACCACCCGTTCAATAAGCACCACTGTTTTCCCGGACTGCCGCGCTGTGATGGCCGCAGCCATGGCAGCACCACCGGAACCCACCACAGCCAGATCAAAATCATACTCAGCCATCATCACTTACCTCCTCCTGCGCACGGACATATCGAAACCCATCATCAACGTTCCAGTACGGTGGAAGGTCAAGTCACGGAAGACAGTGGAGGAGCAACCATGCGGATCGGTGAACTGGCGAATGCCACGGGGACCACCACCAAAACCCTGCGGTTCTATGAATCGGCAGGTTTGATGCCGATACCGCCGCGAACTTCAAGCGGCTACCGGGATTATCCGAGCGATACCGTCCACCGGATCGGCTTCATCCGGCGGGGACAAAGCGCAGGGCTGACACTGGCCCAGATCGGTGAAATCCTCCACAACCGAGACGGGGGCAACGCGCCCTGCGCCCACGTCCAATTCCTGCTGTCCGGACGGCTGAAAGAACTCGATGACCAGATAGCCGATCTGCTTGCTCTGCGCGAGACAGTGCAGAGCCTGCATTCGGTCAGCCTCACGGTCGAGCCCGCCGCCTGCGCGCCTAACCAGGTTTGCCAATACATCTGAGTTGATACGTTCGGCGCATGGCTTCCCTCGCAGGATCGGACCGACGGGTTCCAGCATGTAGTGCAGGCGACGTCTGGCATTCTCGTGCAGCCGACCCCCAAGAATGACGACGGAGAATATAGACATCCTTATCGATCGGCCGTCCCTGCAGGAGGGCCCGTCTACGCGGCACGAAATGGGTTTCTCAGTCCGAAGCGTATGCCTCAAGCGTGGTCATTTCTGCGGCGTGTACCGGGTCGTGTTGGGGGTTCGTTAGGAGGTGGTGACCCAGATGGCGTTAGCGGCGGTGGGGCCGAGGTCTATGTTTTTTTGTTCGCCGGAGAGGGTGATGGTGATGGCGTCCGTGTAGGGGCGTTGCTTTTGGATGGTGAGTTGGGCATCGGGGGTGAGGCCGATGTCGGAGAAGTATCTGAGCATTGCGGGGTCGGCGTCGGAGATCCGGACGACGGTCACTTCACTTATCGGGCCTGCGTGGTGGAGTTGGATGGCGCCGGGACGGTGTGGTTGGCCGTCGGCGGAAGGTATCGGGTCTCCGTGCGGGTCGCGTGTGGGATGCCCTAATCGTTGGTCGATGCGTTCGATCATGGTGTCCGAGACGGCGTGCTCGAGGACTTCGGCTTCATCATGGACTTCGTCCCAGCCATAGCCAAGGACCTGGACCAAGAACGTTTCCAGGAGCCGGTGCCTGCGGACCATGTCTACGGCATACGCGGATCCGGCGGGGGTAAGCTCGATCGTCCCGTACGGGGCGTGGGTCACAAGGCCCTGATCCTTGAGTTTTTTGATGCTGTCCGACGCGGTGGAGGGCCGCACTCCCATGCGCTCCGCCAGAACGGTGACCGTGATCGGGGTTCCCGACCATTCCGTGGCAGTCCAAATGAGTTTCAAGTAGTCCTGGGCGGAATTGGTCAGGTCGGATACCGGCATGCAACCAAGCCTAACGCAGGACAACAGACCAATTAGGTCCAGCAAGATTACTAGTACGCCCTACTCAGCTTCGATGTTAGTCTTACCGAACTCGTATGTTTGACGGATTGGACTTGTGATGAAGCGACCTCTGCACACCGCAACAATGATGCCCAGTCGGCGCGGGATGCTTTTCGGTGCGGCCGCGGCGGCCGCAGTACCGTTGACGATGCTCGGCCGGGGCCAGGCGGACGCGCAGCCAGATGCGATGGACCACACCGCAATGACGGGGGGCCAGGTGTCCAATCATGCAGGGCATGCCGGCTTCCCATCGGGATCGGTTCCCCCCGGACGGGCAGGAATTGATCCGACGGCGATCCTGCGTGACTTCGACAAAGGCACCGTCAGTACCCTGCCGGATGGCAGGACCTTGCGTGAATGGGACATCACGGCCTATGACCGGGATATAGAAATCGCGCCGGGAGTGACATTCCCGGGATGGACGTATAACGGCAGGATTCCGGGCCCTAGCTTGTGGGCGCAGGAGGGTGATGCGCTGCGCATTCACTTCACCAACGGCGGATCCCACCCGCACACCATGCACTTCCACGGGGTGCACCGGGCCGAGATGGATGGAACCGCCGGGATCGGTGCCGGATCGATCCTGCCGGGCCAACGTTTCACCTACGAATTCGATGCCGAACCGTTCGGCACCCACCTCTATCACTGCCATCAGTCACCGCTGGCCCCGCACATCGCCAAAGGCCTCTACGGGGCGTTCATCGTCGAACCCAAGGCCGGCCGACCCGACGCCGACGAAATGATCATGGTCATGAACGGCTATAACACCGACGGGGGAGATGACAACGAGTTCTACTCCGTGAACGGGCTGCCGTTCCACTTCATGGACCACCCCGTGCAGGTCACCAAGGGACAACTGGTGCGCATCCACCTGATCAACATCCTCGAATACGACCCCATCAACTCCTTCCACATGCACGGAAACTTCTTCCACTACTACCCGACCGGCACGTCCTTGACCCCGAGCGAATACACCGACACCATCATGCAGGCACAGGGACAACGCGGGATCCTGGAGATGCGCTTCCCCCACCCGGGCAAGTACATGTTCCACGCCCACAAAACCGAGTTCGCCGAACTGGGCTGGATGGGCTTTTTCGAGGTCAGCGACTCATGACCCACCTCGGAACCGCACCGCACAAAGCAGAGAAAACGACGAAAATACCCCGCTGGGTCCTGGGCCTTGGACCACTGGTGTTGATCGCCGCCCTGATCGCACTGTTCAGCCTGCTCAATGCGCCCGGCCTGACAGGCCTCGGCGACGACAGGCCACCCGAAGAAGCCGTGGTGGTCGAAAACATCGAACTGACCGACGGCCTGATCACCCTGACCGTACGCAACGAGGGCGCCGACCCGGTCACCATCGCCCAAGTCATCGTCTCTGACTACTACGCCGGACTCACCCAAAGCGAGAACCAGATGACACATCTGGAAAGCAACACCGTCACCGTCTCCTACCCCTGGGTCCAGGGTGATCCCTACGACATCTCCCTGATCACCTCAGCCGGAGGAAGAGTAGACGCCACCATCGACGCAGCCGTCCTCAGCCCGGACAAAGGCACCTCCTTCTTCGGGCTCATGGCGCTGCTGGGAATCTACGTCGGCGTCATACCCATCGGCCTCGGACTGCTATGGATGCCCTTCGTCCGCCGATCCTCACCAGCCTGGATCCGCGGCCTGCTCGCCTTCACCGTCGGCCTCCTGGTATACCTCACCATCGACGCCACCCTCGAAGGAATTGAACTCGTCCGCGACAACGCCTCCTACGGCGGCCCCCTCGTCGTACTCCTCGGCGCTGTCACCGCATACCTGATCCTGGAAGGCATCGAAGGCTGGGCACACCAACAAACCACCAACCCAGCCACCCAACCAGCCACCCAACCGGCCACCCAACCAGCCGGCACGGCAAACCCCGCCCAACCAGCCGGCATGGCAAACCCCGCTCGATTGTCGCCGCAAATGCTGTCACTGCTGATCGCTGTCGGCATCGGACTGCATAACCTCGGCGAAGGCCTGGCCATCGGATCCGCCTACGCTGTCGGTTCCCTCGCCCTCGGCGCGTCCCTCGTCATCGGCTTCGCGATCCACAACACCACCGAAGGCCTCGCCATTGTTACGCCCCTGGCCTCACAACGCCCACCCTTGACCCGCCTGGCCATCCTTGGCCTCATCGCGGGAGCACCGGCCATTCTTGGTGCACTCCTCGGAGCCACCGTCTACCAACTCACACTGGCCGCGTTCCTACTCGGCATCGGAGCTGGCGCCGTGGGACAAGTCGCCATCAAACTCCTGCCCATGCTCAAAGACACCACCGGACGAACCCTCACACCCCTCACCGCAGGCGGCATCATCACCGGCCTCATTTTCATGTTCGCCACCGGACTCCTCGTCATCACCTGATCCTTCACCCAAGACCGGATCACAGCTTCCCAAGCCACAAATCCGCCACTTACCCCTATTGCATAAGCCGATCCTTCACCGCTCCACTATTTCTGGGACTGTAAGAAAAACGGTGTGTGAGGGTCCGGTCTGATCCGGAAGGAGATGGCCGTGAACGACTTTACGACCGAAGTATCAGAGGCGATGAT
>NZ_JADOUV010000015.1:0-27268 GCF_015751715.1 Arthrobacter sp. CAN_A6 | reverse complement strand
TCCCAGATTGCCTGCTGCTGCTCCGTCGTGAACTCCACACACACCTCCACCACTCATCCTGCCAAGTAGCGGTGCATTGACCGGTTGAGACCACCGTAGTTTTACGGGACACTCACTCGGGCAACTTACCGGTAAGCACCACTGTGGTTCACACCGCTCGTTGCTCGTTGCTCGATCATCACGTCGGCGGGCACGGTGAGGGACCGGCTAACGGACATCAAAGGTGACATTTAGCGCTGCGAAAATTGCGATTCACAATCGAATCCAGCCTCGATCACGCTCTCGCGAACTCCTGAATGGCGGTCCGGTGAGCGGCCCCGTTATCGTTCCTGATGCGCGAGTTGCTAACCGTCGACGAAAACCGCGACGAGCTGAGGGCGAAAGGCTGCCAGAAAGAGGCCCCGTCGCTTCACAATACAAACCTGATGGTTTTCGTTCTCGCCGACTTCTAACGCCCATGTCTTTGTGAGCCGAACAGAAGACGTTTGGTCCTGGTCGACAACCGGTGTGCCGTCAACCCTGATCTTCAAACCGCCCCAGAACTAATTAAAGGTGAAATGGCCGTTGCCGTGGGCGGGAGATAGGAGTGTCCACCGTTTTGGGCTGGGGCCTGGATTCGATTAGACGTGGGTTATCAACCGGTGTAAAGGTGGGCGTATGGATGCCGACATTAACTTCTATTTCGACCCGGTCTGCCCTTTTGCCTGGATGACGAGCAAGTGGGTGCGGCAGGTGCAGGCGCAGCGCGCTTACACCGTGGACTGGCGGTTCATCTCTTTGCGTCTGATCAACTCCGAGGTTGACTATGACGCGCATTTTCCGCCTGAGTACGAGGCCGGACACACGGCCGGGCTTCGGCTTCTGCGGGTGGCGGCCCGGGCACGTGCGGAGCATGGCCGCGAGTCGATGGCTGGGTTGTATGCGGCGTTCGGGGCGCACATCTTCGATGCTGCCCCGGACCCGGTCAACCAGCGCACCGAGGGTGAGGTGCGTGAGCGGCGCGGGACGCGTGAGTTCGTGGAGCCGATCCTCGCCGAGGCTGGCTTGCCCCTGGCACTGGCGGAGGCTCTCGACGACGTGTCCTGGGACCGTGAGATCCGGCAGGAGACGGATGAGGCGCTGGCGCTGACGGGTAAGGATGTGGGCACGCCCATCATCCACTTTGAGCCACCCGCCGGTGTGGCCTTCTTCGGACCGGTGATCAGCCGGCTGCCAGACGAAGATTCGGCCGCCGAGCTGTGGGACCATGTGGTCGGGCTGGCACGCTTCCCTGGTTTCGCGGAGCTCAAGCGAAGCCTGCGCGAGCAGCCACAGCTTGCTGCCCTCGGCGTCGACGCCGATACGGTCGGTCAGCAGGAGGACTGGCACGGCGGCAGCCGGCGGCAGAAGAAGTGACCGGTCTGTAAAGATGGACCCATGAATCAGACAAGCATCCGCCATCATCAGGAGTCCGTCACGGTCCAGGCATCAGCCGAGGCGCTCTACGACCTGGTCTCCGACATCACCCGCACCGGCGAGTGGAGCCCTGTCTGTACGTCGTGTTGGTGGGACGATGAGGTCAACGCGGGTCAGCTCGGCGCCTGGTTCACCGGGCGTAATGAGCTCCCGCACCGATCTTGGGAGACCCGGTCGCAGGTCGTGGTTGCCGAGCGCGGTCGCGAGTTCGCCTGGGTGGTGGGTGGCAGTGTGGTCCGCTGGGGCTTCACCCTGACCCCAGCAGATACCGGGACGACCCTGAGCGAGTCTTGGGACTTCCTGCCGGCCGGGATCGCCATGTTTGAGGAGAAGTACGGTGACGGGGCGTACGTTCAGATCACCGACCGCACCCAGCAAGCACTCGACGGCATCCCGAAAACGCTCGCCGCGATCAAGCGAATCACCGAGTCCACCGCTGCAAGTGAGGAGGCCCGGTCATGACCGGCTCACTCGGCGCGTCAAACTGAACCCAAGTCGCAGCCCAAAAGACTTCGTTGAATATCAACAGAAATCGCCAGCGTCTAGCAGCGCATTCGGGTTGTGAGCAATGGCCACGACACCTCGCTGTACTCTTCCAGCCGTGCAGTGGCATCCCTTTCCATTCTCTGCAGAGCGTGTGATCCTGCGCGGGTTCGCCAGCCCGCCGGGCGGAGGGTGCCGCCGGCAACTTCCGAATCCTGAACACTCACAGCCTGCTTTCAGCGGCTGCGGGCCGCTGAATCGCGTGTATTAGGTTTGGCGGGGAGGTCTTCATTGTGAAAGGCAGGGCAGGACATGACAGGTGATGCGGTGACGCCGGGGCTGGTTCCGCTGCCGGATCGTTTCTTCGATGATTACGTGCCGGGCGCCGTGGGGGTGTTTGGTGCCGAGCCGGTCAGCGAGGCGGAGATTCTGGATTTCGCGGCCCGCTTCGACCCCCAAGGCATTCACACCGACGCCTCAGCTGCCGCCGGTGGCCCGTTCAACGGCCTGATTGCCAGCGGCTGGCACACGATGGCTCTCATGATGCGGATCCTGGTCCGGTATTACCTTAACGAGGCGGCCAGCCTGGCATCGCCCGGAGTTGACGAACTGCGCTGGCTCAAACCTGTCCGCCCCGGGGATGTCCTCTCCCTCCGCTGCACTGTGGTGCAGGCCCGGGCTTCCCGGAGCAAACCGGACCGCGGCCTCGTACACACCGCCATCGAAATCCTCGACCAGAACCAGGAAACGGTGGCGACCCTGACGATGATGAATCTCCTCCGCCGCCGCCCCGACCCGGCCCCGGCCGTGTCAGGCAGGTAAACCGGGCAACTTTTACCGCCGCTATGGACAAATGTTGGCGGCGCAAGCCGTGACCGTGCCCGTCCGGTCAGGATGCACCGGCAGCGTGAACGGGGCAGCACCGGCGGGTCAGGTGTGGCGGGTCACGTAGTGTTCGTTTCGGGCCCGGCCCGGTAGCCGGCCCGTCCTGCCAGGAATATGGCGGCCAGCGTCAAGGTGGCCGCCGCTGCGGTGAAGAGCAGCGCTGCGGGGTAGCCGGTGTGCGGGGCCAGGAGGGCCAGCACGTACGGTACGGCCAGACCGGAGTACGCCAGGCTGTAGAACAGGGCGATCACAGCCCCGAGTTCCCCGGCCGCGGCGATGTCCTCGGTCTCCCGCAACCCCACGATGAGACAGATTCCATACCCGGCACCGAGCAGCAGGGCCGCCACCGATGCGGCGGGCACCCCGGGGAAGGCCGTGGCAAGCGCAGCCGCTACGCAGCCTGCGGCAACAATGCCAAGGCCCGTCATCGCGGCGGTTGTTCCGCCGCGGGATGCTCCGGCCTGGTGCAGGCGCCGGCCCAAAGGCTGCGCGATCAGCCCCGCCGCGAGGGCGCCGGCGGCGAGAAGACCGGGGAAGGCCACACCGAGGACACCGGTCGGGCCGGTCGCATGCGCCGGGAGGGTGGTGAAAGCCAGCGTGACGCTGCCGAACACCCAGGGCGCCATGGGCACGACCACGCGCAGGAACCGGGCCGAGGACACCGACGCGGGCAAGAAAGGCGTCCGGGAGGCCCGCGCGCCGACTTGCGGCAGCGTTTCGCGTGCGCGCGGGAGCATCACCAGGGCGGTACCGGCCAGGACCAGGTGCACCACGTAGGGCAGCACCTGCGGCGCCGGACCCCATTGGGCCAGCGGGCCGGCGACGAGCGGCCCGACCCCGAACCCTGCCGTCAGTGCCAGCGCTGCCCGCCGCGCACCTGTCCCCGAAGCGCCTTCCCCGGAGAGCTCCTTCACCCAGGCCGTGCCGGCCGTAAAGACGGTCCCGGAGACGACGCCGGTGAGGAGCCTGCCCGCGTACAGCCCGGTCACGCCCCACTGCCCGGTGATCAGCACAGCGGTCGCCAGCAGCGACAACACGGTGAACGCCAGCACGACCGGGCGTCGTCCCCTGGCATCACTGACTCTTCCGCCCAGGATCAGCCCCGGGATCAAACCCAGGGCGTAGACGCCGAACACGGCCGTCGCATCCGCATCCGAGAGGGCGAGTGTGCGGCGATAGAACGCCAGCAGGGGAACGAACTGGTTCGCCCCGTAACCGGCGGCAAACATCGCCAGCGCCGGCCACCGCCACTGACCTCTCATCGGCAGGTTCCTTTCACGCAAGCGTTTCGGTCGTGACCCGGTCTCCCGGACAGGACCAGCCTGCCCCGGTCTAGCCGGCCTAAATGCTGGAGTGCTCCGCAACGGCTTCCTCCAGGGCGGCCTTGCGCGCGAAGAGGGTCCTGTCCACCGCGGCGGGGTCTTCACGGTTCAAGGTGATCATCGCGCTGCGGGTCGCTCCTCCCCGAACCACAGTCAGGGCCCCCTGTTCCATGCCGGCCACGACGGCGGTTGCGACGTCCTGGGGGCTCTCGTATTCGAAGCCGTGCTCAGTCCCGGCCTGGGAGCTGTCCATCATCGGTGTGCTGGTCGCACCGGGGTAGATGTTCAGCACATGTACTCCCTCACCGTAGAGTTCCCTGCGCAGGGCCTCCCCAAAGTGCGCAATACCGGCCTTGGTCGCAGCATAGGTGGAATAGAACGGCATCGCGATCAGGCCGATGCCTGATGACACATTCACGACCAGCCCGTCACCGGAGGCCCGGAGCGCGGGAATCGCCGCGCGTGTAACGAGAATCGGCGCGGTGAGGTTCAACGCGATCTGGGCCAGCACCTCGGACTCGTCCAAGGCCTCCAGCCGTCCGGCACGAACGTTGCCGGCATTATTGATCAGAACATCAACACCCCCGAAGTGGTCCTGTGCGGCGGCGACCGCCGCAGCCGGGGCGCCGGGCGCGGTGAGGTCCAGGGGCACCACGTGCGCCTGGCCGCCTCGTTCGCGCACCATGGCAGCGACTTCTTCCAATGGTTCGATCCGGCGGCCCACCAACGTAATCCTGGCCGAACGTGCGGCTAGCTCCAACGCCATCGCCGCGCCGATACCGCTGCCGGCACCGGTAAGCAGAATAGAACGCTCTTGCAGATCCATAAAAAGTCCCTTCACAAAGCAACAACAACGTGGTTAAGCGCGGCCGGAGACTGCAGGAATGCCGGTCCCCACGAAACCCTCAACCGCCGCCATCACCGCCGAATTCCCTTCCCCGCAATCCAAAGCCGCAGGGTTACCGCGGTCCAGCACTCCTATCCGTATCCTCAGGCGACCATTGAGGGCGTGCTCAGGGGCCGCTGCCAATGGTTTCCGTTTCGGCGTGCCCAAGGGCCATCGCAGCCCTGGACGGTACGGAGAGCGCCCGTCTCATGGTTCCGAGCTTGGTGCTTCTCGATTAGGTGGCGGTGTCACAGGCCGGACCCCTTGACTTCCCTTGGGGGGAAGGTTCTAGCGTGGCCAGTGTCGGACGGGACAAGCTGTCCGGGATGGAAAGGAGACCAGCGATGGCACTGCAAGAGGGAGAGGTTTACCGTTGTCCGGATGCGGCGTGCGGGTGTGAGGTGACGGTAACCAAGGGGGCCGCAGCTGGTAACGGCGGGGACCGTAATCCGACCTGCTGTTGCGGACACACCATGGACAAAGTCGACTGAAGAATGTGCAGACTCAGAACCGGGGCGGCAGGCGCCCCGGTTCTGAGTCATCAAGAAGGCCGAGGGACGCCCCTCTCCGCGGACTTCGCACTCTCAAACTTCCAGAAGCGGTTTGACGCAGGTACCCTCCAAGATCCATCTCAGACATGACCCGGCGGCGCCGCGGACCGACGGACAGAGTCTTCTGGCGCGCCCAGCGAGCTCGATCTCATGGCGGGGCTAGCTAGGTTGCTGGATCCCAAGCGGGCAGGCCAAATAGCGCTGCGAAAAAAGCGCCAAATATTTCTGCAATTCACAGGCGAAGCCCAGCATTCGCGGTGGTTCTCAGGACCGTATCTAGTCTCACCAATCTGTCTCACATGAACTATTCTCAATAAAGCGGATTAGGGCCTTTGATGAGCTGATAGGGGAGTGGGCGTGGGAAGTGTCGGATATGCCAGGGTCAGCACCTTGGACCAGAACGCAGACCTGCAGCAAGCGGCGCTGGCGGCCGCGGGCTGCAACCGGATCTTCACAGATCACGGTGTCAGCGGAACGAGGGCCAGCCGGCCTGAACTGGACAAGCTGCTCGACCACCTGCGGGACGGTGACGAGGTGGTGGTCTGGAAGCTGGACCGGCTGGGGCGCAACACCCGCAACCTGCTGGCTCTCATCGATGATCTCGAACACCGGGGCGTGCACTTCCGCAGCGTCACGGAAGGAATCAGCACAACCGGTTCGATGGGCAGGGCCATGCTGACCGTCATGTCCGCGTTCGCCCAGCTCGAGCGCGACCAACTGGCCGAGCGGACCAAGGCAGGCATGGCCGCAGCCGCCGAACACGGGCGGAAGGCCGGCCGGCGGGAAGTTACCGTAGCCCATGTGACAGTCAAGCGCGCCCGTGATCTGAAGGCCCAGGGGCTTGCTCCGGCTGATATCGGGAAGATCATCGGGGTAAGCCGGGCAACTGTGTACCGGTACCTGAGCATGGGAACCAACGACGTGCTCTGACGAGGACCGAAGGTGACACCACGGACGACCGGAACGGGCGCGTAGCCCGCGATCAAGGTTTCTACGCGCCACTCTTGCCAAACACCCGCGAAGGCGGTCACCGCGGCCATAGAAAAGCACTGGGCTGGACCCGCCACTTAGCGCTGACAGTGGTGTGGGTGGGTCGGCGTCAGTGTGCTGGATTACAGAACCTCGATCTGTCGCGTGGGTAGGGTGAGTAACTTATTTGTGATCTATCCTCGTCAGGAGACTATCGTGCGGCTACGAACGTTGCTCGCCCCAATGAGCATCGCCGTTTTGGCGTTGCTCGCTCCGAGTCCGGCTTTCGCGGACGCGAACGGAACCCCCCGCACCAACTCCAGCACCAGCGCCAGCGAGGTTCATCGCATCAGTGGGGCAGCCGTGAGCTCCCTGCCGGAGGACCAGCGGAGGTTGTCGGTGGAAGGCAAACTCGGCAGCGACGGTGTGGCTGCCGGACGCCTGTCCTTCACACACAACAGCCCGTCAGGTTTATCCCACTTCACGGCCCGGTTGACATGCCTGGAGTTCAATGACGGCCGGACAGAAGTCAGCGGAACCATCACCAAGGGCGAGACGGCAGCAGGGGTTGTCCTGGACGGCAAGATGGTGGCCTTCACCCTCGACACAGAAGGTGCGCAGAACTTCTCGCTCCCCCAGATCGGTCCCGGAGCCGCCAACTGTGGGGGTGGCAGGGCCGAGACGGTACCCGTAACCCAGGCGGGCTTCCACATCCGCTGATTCCTTCGCGGTGATCCGTCCCGGCTCGTGCACGCCCTGCCCCGCGAACGGTGTGCACAAGCCGCCCCAAACGTCCCTCGCGGACGTGCCCGGACTGGGGCATCAAGCCCATGGTCACGCAGAATGCATTACTCGTTGATGCCGGATTCCTGCTAGCGGTCGGCGGCATGCAGGTTGCCGGGACGTCTCTACGGTCCGCCTTCGGGGTGGACTTCAACCGGCCATTTTCTGGCGGCTCGATCCCCAGCACACCCAACGCTGGTAATGGCCGACAGGGCAGCGCAGCTGGTGCGATCCTCCTGATGCGTCCCCCATGGGGGGACGGGATCGTTGCTTGAGGTCCGATGTCCCCGTTACCCTCGGGCGCAGCTGTCGGGCGCTGAGGTCCGGGCAGCGGCATCGCCCTCCGGTAGCCTTGCCTCAGCGGGCTTCGACGGTGCCCATCATGCCTTGGTCTTCGTGATCGAGGATGTGGCAGTGGTAGACGGTGCGTCCGGGGAAGTCTTCGAAGGCGATGAGGACTTTCACCTGCCCGCGGGCCGGGACGTTGACGACGTCCTGCCACCTCGGTTCGGAGACGTCGCGGTCACCGTCGTCGATGATCTGCATGGGCCACACGTGCAGGTGTACGGGGTGATCCATGGGGCTGGAGTTGGTCAGGGTCCATTCCTCGACTGTTCCGGCCGTGACCGGGGTGTCGGTTCGTTCTGGATCGAATTCCTGGCCGTTGATGGTGAAGACCATCATGGTGTCCTCCCCGCTGCCCATACCACCCATCGTGGCACCGTCACCGCCCATGCTGCCGGCCATGCCCATGGCGAAGTCCAGGGTCTTGCGTCCGGCGACTGGTTCTCCGCGCAGGTCCCGCAGCGCGGGGCCGGCGGGAACTGGTTGTGGGGTTTGGGCCGCATCGCCTGCCACCTCGAGGGTGAACAGCTCGGTCGCGTCGTCGTTCCCCGGTCTGTTGCCGCCCATCATCCCGCCGCCCATCATCGAGTCCATGCCGCCGCGGCCTACCGGGGCGGCAACCAGCACTGCGGAGCCCTCGGTGGTCTCGATGAGCAACTCCACACGGTTGCCGGGAGCGAGGAGCACCTCCGTGATCTCCTCGGGGACTGGCAGGCGTCCGAGGTCGCGGCTGAGCAACCGGACCTGCTGGCCCTCCAGCTGCAACCGCAGATACCGGGAGGGGCAGGCGTTGACGATCCGCCACCGTTCACGTTCCCCGGGTGCGGCGGTGAGTCGCGGGCGGACCTGGCCGTTGACGAGCACGACTTCGCCTTCCCTGCCCATCATCTGTTGCATCCGGTCGATTTCGGCCAGGTTCCCGGAAGCATCCAGGGACAGATCGGAGACCACCATGACCCGCTCCCGGGCCACCGGCACCGGCTCGGTATCCTCGACGATGATCGCCCCGTAGAGACCGGCGGCGACCTGGTCGGCGACGTGGCCGTGGCCGTGGGGGTGGTACCAGTAGGTTCCCGGTGAGTGGTCTTCGGGTAGGACAAACTCGTAGTCGAAGGTCTCTCCCGGGGCGATGCTCAGGAACGGGTTGTCGCCGTTGCCCTCGGGGGAGACGTGCAGGCCGTGTACATGCAGGTTCGTCGGGGCCTCGAGCCGGTTGGTCATCGCCACCCGGATCGTGTCCCCTGGTGCTACGCGCAGCGTCGGGCCCGGCAGGGATCCGTTGAAAGTCTGCACGGAGGCCTCACGCCCTCCGACCTGGATCCGTGTCGGTGTGGCTTCCAGGTCCAGTGCCAGTACGCGGTCTCGGCTGGACAGCACCCGGGGTTCGATCAGGTCCTGCCCTCCCACGTATCCACGACTACTGCTGGTTGTCCACCACAGCCCTGCCCCGCCGGCGGCTGTGGCACCGGCCCCTACCGCACCCAGTGCCAGCAGCTGGCGGCGGGTCAGTGGGCTCAATGGCTGTCTTCCTCCAGGGTGCTCAGCCGCTCCCGGTATTCCTCGGTGCTCAGCTCCCCGCGGGCGTAGCGTTCTTCGAGGATTTCCCGCCCACGGCCAGGACCAGTGCCCGGGCCACGGCTGTTGTCGGGGCCGGCCGTGTTCTGGGGTCTGCCGGAGAAGGCCTTCACCAGCACGACTATCAGCACGATCACCCCCACGAGCATCAGCAACCCGAAGATCCACATCAATCCCATACCGCCCATATCGTTGCCGTTCATCATGGTCGTGTTCCTCATCTCTTGTCGTACGTGGTCAGATCTCTAGTAGACACGTGTCTCTTGCCGTATGTTCTCCGGCCAGTCTCGATCAGTGGCCTCCAGGGGTGTCAACAGGGGGCATCCGGCAGGGGCCTCACCGCTGATCTTCTCCGGAGGTCCGGACGAGAGCGGCTGCGGGTTTGGCCGTGCGTGCTGCGGCGGTGATCATCCAGGCCAGGGCGAAGAAGGCGATCACGGTGATCCCGAGGAAGTTCAGGTCCACAGCGGCGACCGCCTCCAGGATCCCGCCGGAGGGCTGGAGCACTTCGGCGGCCACGGAGAGCAGACCCATCCCACCGATGAGGAAGGCGATGAAGACCGAGACACCGGTGACGACGATGTTGTAATCGACCGTGCGCCGGGCATCGCCAGTCGCCCTGCTGTAGATCCGGCTCATCATCAGCCCGTCGGCGCTGTCAAAAGCGGTCATCCCGGCGGTGAACAGCACCGGCAGTACCATCGCGGCGTACCAAGGCAGGGACGGGACCAGGGTCCCGGCCACGACGAACAGGCTGATCGAGGCCGCGGTGTCCAGGCCCAGCCCGAACAGGAACCCGACCGGGTACATCTTCACCGGACGGTCCACCGTCCGGGTGAGCGGGTGCAGCACCCGGTGCAGCACCCCGCGCCGGTTCAAGTGCGTGTGCAACTGGCTTTGATCGACCGGTCCATCTCCCATAGCGCGGCGCAGCTGGTGCAACGACCGCAGGGCCGGCAGATTCAGGATCCCGGCGGCAATCAGGAACACCCCGGAGACGGTTCCTCCCCAGATCCCCGCGGCGTGGCGCAAGGTGGAGTCCTCATCGACCAGCCCCCCGGCGAAGGTTTCCACGCCCAGGGCCAGCAGGAGCACGGAGAGCACAACCACGGAAGAGTGACCCAGGGCGAACCAGAACCCGGTAGTCACGGTGGTGCGTCCCCGGGTGAGGAACTGACGGGTGGCGTTGTCGATGGCCGCGATGTGGTCGGCATCGAAGGCGTGGCGTACCCCGAGGGCGTAGGCGCCCACGGCCAGCCCGAGAAGCACCCCCGGGCTGGCCCCGGCGGCCGTCTGGGCCGGCAGCAGCCAGGCGAACAAGGCCCCCCACCCGGCTACGTGCAAGCCCACAACGGTGGCCCCCATGCCGGTCAGACTGCGGAGCTGTTCCCGGGGGCGGGACTCGGCGGTACGGGATTCCAAGCGGGGCCTTTCCTGGACTGCAGGATTCGGAAGGGGGGTGTCCGGCGACTGGGTGCGTTGATCAGCCGGCCATGGGCAGGCCGGCATCGGCGGCCTCGTCGAACATCGCGTCGATGTGCACCGGTTCCTTGCCCGCGCGCTCGAGCAGGGACGCGGCCACGCCGGAGCGGTAGCCGGAGCCGCAGTGCACCCACAGCCGGCCTGCGGGCACCTCGTCCATGCGGGTGACGAGCTCGTGCAGCGGAATATTCACCGCTCCGTCGATGTGGGAGGCGTCGCACTCCTCCGCCCGGCGCACGTCCAGGATCGTTTCCCCGCCAGGACGGCCGGCCAATACGCCGTCCCAGCCAACCCGGGGGTAGGACGTGGCCGGAACGTTCGGGGCGAGCTCGGCGGGGTTCTCGCCCACGGCCGCATCGGGTGAGTCGATGCCGATTCTGGACAGGTCGCGAATCGCGTTCTCGACGTCCTCGCGGGAGCCGACGAGGGTGAGTTGTTGGTCATAGGGGAAGACCCAGCCCAGGAAGGTGGTGAAGCTTGCCCCGTTGCCGTACTCGAAACTGATGGTGCCCTTCAGGTGCTCGGCGGAGTAGGCCACGCGGTGGCGCAGGTCCACCACCCATTCCCCGGCCTCCAGGCGTGCCTTGAGCTCCTGGGGGTCCAGGGAGTCGGGCACGGACAGGTTCGGTTCGGTGGGGCCGGCAGCGTTGGCCGGTCCCATGTGCACGTAGTAGCTGGGGTAGGCGCTCAGGTTGGCGATGAGCTCGGAGACGAAGTGTTCCTCGTCGCCCTCGGTGTAGACGTGGTTGGTGGAGAACTGCTCGCCCAGGGTGGATTCTGACGCCCCTGTTGCCGGGCCGGAAGAGCAGAAGGAACCGAACCCGTGAGTCGGGTAAAGGGCTGCCTTTTCCGTTGCCTCTTTCGCCAGGCGGCGGGCGGAGGCCCACTGGTCGTGGGTCAGACCAACCGTGTGCTCGGAACCCAGCAGGTCCGTGCGACCCACCGACCCGTAGAGGACGCTGCCTCCGGAGAACACGGCCTGCTGCCCGTCGTGCTCGACGACGAAGGACAGGTGGTGGTGGGTGTGGCCGGGGGTGGCTACCGCCTTGACCGACAGCTCCCCGATCTGAACGGTCTGCCCGTCAGCTATCGGAGTGCGCTTGAAGGACACGTCATCGGCGCCGTTGACCAGGTAATCGGCCCCGTGCTTCCGGGCCAGGACGAGCCCGCCGGTGACGTAGTCGTTGTGGATGTGGGTCTCGGCCACATGGGTGAGCTTCACGCCCGCTTCTTCCACGATGGACTCGACGCGGTCGATGTCGCGCTGGGCGTCGATGACCAGGGCTACCTGCCCGTCGTGGATGAGGTAGCTGCGGTCCCCGAGCTGCGGGGTCTCGATAACAGTGACGTCCATAATTTTTCCTTAAATTAGCAGGGGTGTTGCTCTGTGAAGGACCACAAACAACAATTCCCCTAGGGGTATCTTCCCCGTAAAGGGTGGGCTGGTTTATCTGGTTCGGCGGAGCTTGTTCAGCACTATCTCAAGGGACAGGGAAGAAGGTCTCTTCGGGCGTTCACCGGGGACGTTTTCAGTAGCTGTGGCATGGGTGACGGGGTGCCCGTTGCGATACCATTCGGTGATTCCGCCCGAGACGTTTACCGCATCGAAACCGTATTCGGAGAGAAGTGAGACGGCCTGGGTGCTCCGTTTTCCCGATCCGCACATCACGTACATGGCGGTGTGAGGGGGAAGGGACGCCAGGTTCGAGGCCAGTTCATTCAGGGGAATGTTCCAGCTTCCCGGGACGTGGGCCTGGGCATGTTCATCTCTGCCGCGCACGTCGATTAACGGTACGCCCGGCCACTGGCTCTTCAATTCGTCGGGACCTATGCTAATCATTTCGCTCCTTTGGGCCGGACGTGGGTGGATTTCGGTGCGGCAGGGTCCTTTAGGTGGTGGGTAGGCCAGCCTGTTTCCAGGCTGTCATGCCTCCGGCCATGTTGTCTGCGGTGAAGCCGGCCTGATTCAAGGCCTCTGCGGCGGTGGCACTTCGGTTTCCGCTGCGGCAGACGGCGATCACCGGTACGGCTCGGTCGAGTTCGGACAGGCGTGTACCCAAGTCCCCGAGGGGAATATGCAGGGCTCCGGGGATTGCTCCCTCGGCGACTTCAACGTCTTCCCGGACATCGAGGATCTGGTTGGTGCTGCGGCGCTTATCGGCTTCGGTGATGGTGATGTCAGACATTATTTGCCTCCTAATTTGTTGTTGGTGCCTCTGTTCTTGGTAAAGCGGTACTTCGGGTTCAGGGGGGTTGAATGTTTCGCGTGCCCGGAGCCCTGGTTACGGTGCTCCTTGCCGCGGATCCATGTCCTGATCGGGCATGTTCGGAGGAAGAACCAGCAGATGACGGCGCCGAGCACGGCCACGGCAGCGACACCGCCGAGGATGACCCAGCGCAGATCCGCCGGTGCCTGCTGGGTTAGGACAAAGGTGCCCATCGCCAGGACGAACCAACCGAACGCTTTCCGGAGGGCGACTTCGGGGATGCGGCCGGCAAGCTTGGAACCGATGAGAGTTCCCACGATCGCAGCTGCCGTGACAGCCAAGGTCAGACCCCAGTCCAGGTGGACAGTGGTGAGGTACCCGGCGAGCCCGGCGAAGGACTTCATGGCAATAACGACCAACGAGGTTCCGACGGCGATCGACATCGGCAGGCCGCCCAGCAGGGCCAGGGCAGGAACGACGAGGAATCCACCGCCTGCACCGACCAGGCCGGTGACGAGCCCGACGACGGCTCCGTCAAGCAGCACCCGGCCTAGGGGAAGTTCGTGTTTCACCGGCTCGGCGGTGCCATCCCCACCAGTCTTTTTCCTGCCGCGGAGCATGACTATGGCGGTGGCCACCATCATGAGGGCGAAGGCAACCAAGAGGATCTGACCCGGAATGCGGCTGCCCAGCAGACCTCCGACGAAGGCGCCGACCATTCCGGCGGCGCCGAAGATCAAACCGGTGCGCCACATCACCCTGCCACCACGGGCATGGCTGATCACACTCACGGCTGAGGTGACTCCGACAACGAATAGGGACGCGGCGATCGCCTCCTTGGCTTCGAATCCGGCCACATACACCAGGATCGGGACGGTCAGGATCGACCCGCCACCGCCCAGGACACCAAGTGAAAGCCCGATAAACACCGACAGGCTGAGCACGAGGATAAGGGTTCCGGTCATGAGGCGCGCGCCTGCCCCATCTCAGAATTGGCGCTGGCGCTGGAGGTGGAGGTGGAGTTGGCGCTGGGAAGCTGCAGGATAGTTGCCTCACGGGTCGGCTCCTGTGCGGTCTTGTTCCATGGCATGGCCGAGAGGGCCTTTCCCATGGCGCAGGTGTTGGTGGCAGCCGAGAACGTCAGGCCGGCGCCGATGGCCCCTGTAAGCAGGCGCAGCTTCGGCGAGACGAACTGTCCTCCTGCCAGGCCCAGGACAACCAGAGAGCCTGCCGCGAGCCGGACCTGACGCTCAAGAGCCCAGCGCTGCCGGCCGCGGACGACATCGCCACCGGCAGTAGCGAATCCGGGCACACCCCCGACCAGGACGTACGCCGTATCGATCCCCGCACCACCGAGCCGCTGGCGGGCCTGTTCGGCGCGCACCCCGGACTGACAGACCAAAACCACCCGGCTGCCCAGACGTGCCGCCAGCTCGTCCGTGTGCTCGGACAGCAGGGGAAGCGGCACATTGTATGAACCACGGATATGCATGGTTTCAAACTCAGCCGCCGACCGCACATCAAGGATCACCAGGTCCTCATGCTCGGTAATCCAGGAACGCAGTTCCTGCGGATCAAGAGCCGTTACAGCGGGAGCGGAAGTGGTCGAAGAAGTCATGAAGGTCCTTTCAGAAACCAGGAGTTCGAAATACGTGGCCGAGTATTCCATATACCCCGAGGGGTACGCAAATAACCCCCCGGGGTATATAATTGCTACTGAAAGAGGCTGTCAGTGCCCGACGGAGTCCGGTACTGACAGCCGAACCAACGACCGAGAACGAGGGAAGAAGAGGGATATGAGAACAGCACCCAGTGGACCGGCGGACCGTGCCACGGCCCCGGTTGAAGTGTTTACTGCTGAGTCCGAAGCACAGGTCTGTCGGATCGTTCTAGGCCTGAAAGCCCATGGTCTTGAAGGGTTGCTGCAGGGCCGCTAATTTCGGGCCGGCTGGTAGGGGCGGCAGCGGGGCCAGTCCTGGGACGGCAGTTGCGTCGAAGTGCCGGATCAACTCCGGCCGCCCTCATACCCCCAGGGGGAATATAATGATAGCAAAATTGATCCTAGGCGGAGGCCACCATGCAACTTGATTCAACAGAACTGACGCCGGTTATCAACCGGCTCAAGCGGGCGCAGGGGCAGTTGGCCGCCGTGACCCGGATGATGGAGGAAGGCCGCGATTGCAAGGACGTCATCACCCAGCTCGCGGCGGTCTCCAAGGCGCTGGACCGGGCCGGATTCGCCATCATCGCCACTGGTCTTCAACAGTGCATCACCCAGGAAGACGCCAGCATGGACAAAAAGGACCTCGAAAAGCTGTTCCTTTCCCTCGCCTGAACTGCCACCATCGGAAAGGTCACAGCAAATACCCGTCAGAACGTATTGGAAGGAGCAGACATGACCTATACCCACAGCATCGTAGTGTCAGCAGCTTACGAGGAAGCAGTGCAGAAGACCCGCGAGGCGCTGGCCGAGCAGGGCTTCGGTATCCTCTCCGAGATCGACGTTCGCGCAACCTTCGAAACCAAACTCGGCGCGGAAGCAGCCCGGGACCTCGGCGATTACGTGATCCTCGGAGCATGCAATCCACAACTTGCCAGTCGCGCCCTGGCGGCCGAGCCGGACCTCGGCGCACTGCTACCCTGCAACGTCGTCGTACGCCGCGGGCCCGACGCCACGCAAACCACAATCCAGGCCATCGACCCCCAGACCATGGTCCAACTCAGCGGCAGCCCAGCCGTACAGGAAGTGGCCAACGACGCCGACACGCGACTGAGTGCAGCACTGACCTCCCTCGCAGGCAACCCCGCCTAAGAAATGCGCCAGCGGGACCCGCGACCGCTGGCCCCGGGAAACCGCAATTCCTCAGCAGAGAACAGATAGGACGTCTAACGCAGCTCCCGCTGACCTACGTGAAGCGATAGTGCAGGCGTCCCGGCTGCTGTTCACCGCCGGAGTGATGTCTCATTCAGGGCATGGAAACCTCAGTGCCAGAGTCAATGACAACCGCTTCCTGCTAACCAGCACGGGAGTTGTCAGGGACCTTCCGCCCAGAGCAGCTCGCCACAGTGACCTTCGGCGGCGACGTCGTCGACGGCCATCTTGGGCCAGAAAACGCCGAAATCATCCAAATGCATTCGGTCATCTACAACACCCGGGACGAAATCGCGGCGGTCATTGACACCCATTCCCCCGCAGCGACAGCGTTTGCATTGGCGAATGCGTCACTGCCCTGCCGTACGGAGCCCCTGCTGCGCTTCGGGCAGTCCCAGCCCGTCCCTGTTGTTCCTTGGGGCCCTCGCGGGTCAGACGTGTCCGTGAAGGGGATTGCCCGAGTCCTGGCCGAGAACCCCGGAACGAACGCCGTGCTGCTAGGAAATCACGGGCTGCTCGCCTTCGGGCCGGACCCCGTAGCAACCGGGCGTCTGGTGATTGCTATCGAAGAATCAGCCGCGGCTGAACTGGGCGCGGCAGCGCTCGGCGGCGCAGCGGATTTCCCGTCAGGTGCACTAGATGCCGTCCAGGCGGAGATGAAAACCCCGCGACGCTGATGGATGATCGCCAAGACCACCGTGCGGCGTCGCCGCCGAAGACCTCAGGTTTACTATATGGGCTTGGTTTCGGTGGTTTCATCGACGGCATCGTCCTGCATCAAATCCTGCAGTGGCACCACATGGTCAGTGATGTGGATGGTCATTCCGTAGCAACGGTGGCCGGCCTGGAAGTGAATACGCTGGCCGACGGGTTTTTTCACATCGCGACGTGGCTTCTCGTGCTGGCTGGCTCTCTTACTGCCGTCAGGGCTTGGCAGCACGGGCGGGCAGCGCCGAGCTGGAGCTTTCAGACGGGTCTGATGTTTATGGGGTGGGGGATATTCAACCTTGTGGAAGGTCTGATCAATCACCAGCTGCTGGGGGTTCACCACGTCCGTGACGATCTCGGCTCCCCGCTTTCCTGGGATGTAGGACTCCTGATTGTCGGCGCGCTCCTTTGTGTCGGCGGATGGCTGCTGTACCGGCAAGGCCTCCGCATTCTCCGGTGTAGGGCGGGCTGAACCGGCTGGCGGAACTGACCGCCAGCACAGCAAATCAGGGCAGAGTCAGCGCCGGGAGAACAAACGGGAGAAGAATCCGCCCCTAGCCTCGGGCTCGTTTTGGTGCCCGCGGCACCTCTGGGCGGCCGGCACTCCGCGCAAGATCTGGTTCACATGCTGACCGCACCCGGCCCAGGTTGTTTTTCCACATTTTTTGCATGCCACTGCACGGCACATAACGCCTTGCCTCCACTGTTGATTGATAGTCGCTTCTAATACCCCCTAGGGTATTAGATATATTAGTTACGACAAAAACGGAAGGCAACCCATGGATAAGAACCGAACGGGGGCCAGCCCCGTAACGGAGACCATCACCTTGGGGTTAAGGCAAAATATCGCCCAGTTTGTTCTGCTAGTGGCGATCAACGCCCTGGTGGGCGGCATGGTCGGGCAGCAGCAGACGGTGCTGCCCCTGCTTGCCACTGATGAATTCGGTCTGACAGGCTACTCCTTCATTTTCACCTACGTGGCCGCTTTCGGGATCTCGAAGGCGATCGCCAACTACTTCGCTGGAACCTTCTCCGACCGCTACGGCCGCAAGCCCGTCCTGCTCGCCGGATGGGCAGCCGCGGTGCCTGTACCGCTGCTGCTGATCTGGGCCCCGGGCTGGGGTTGGGTGGTGGCAGCCAACGTGCTACTGGGCCTCAGCCAAGGGCTGACCTGGTCCACCACCGTGGTAATGAAGATCGACCTCGTCGGTCCGAAACAACGTGGGCTTGCGATGGGTCTCAACGAAGCCGCCGGCTACGCAGCCGTCGCGGTGACCTCCCTGCTGGCCGGGTACCTGGCCGAGCAGTACGGGCTGCGCCCGGCACCGTTCTTGCTCGGACTGGCCTACGCGGTCATTGCATTGGTGCTGTCCGGGGGGTTCGTGAAGGAAACCCGCGACCATGCCCGCCTGGAAGCCGCCCAGCACACACCGAGGGCAGACGGAACACACAACCACCTCCACGCGGGGCTGACCGACCGACAGGTCGCTGCCCAAACCAGCCTCAAGGAGCCAGCCCTCTCCTCGGCCAGCCAGGCCGGACTGGTCAACAACCTCAACTTCGGGCTCTCCTGGGGCCTGTTCCCCCTACTGTTCGCCACCGCGGCGCTGCCCGTGGGACAAATCGGATTCCTGTTCGCCCTATACCCCGGGGTGTGGGGAATCGGCCAACTGATCACCGGTGCACTGTCCGACCGCATCGGACGCAAGCACCTGATCACGGGCGGCATGGCCACCCAGGCCGCGGCCCTGGTGATCATCGCACTCGGCGACAGCTTCGGCGGCTGGGCCGCCGGCACCGCACTGCTCGGAGCAGGCACCGCGATGGTCTACCCCACCCTGCTTGCAGTCATCGGCGATGTCGCACATCCCGCCTGGCGCGGCCGGGCGGTGGGCGTCTACCGCGTCTGGCGCGACCTCGGCTACGCGGTCGGGGCGATCATGGGCGGCATTATCGCGGACCTGGTGGGCCTGCATGCGGCGGTATGGGCCGCGGCCGCTGTTAGCGGGCTCTCGGCCATGATCGTGGCCGTACGGATGTACGAAACCCACGATCCGACCTCAGAGCCCCTGACCCGAATCCTCTGATTCCTTCCCGAGACAGGCATATGATCCTTGCCCGCCGTGCGACAGCGTCTACGACGCCGTGGTCGATGACCAGCTCAAGCGTCCCGCCCACGCCGAGACGTTGTGCATCATGATCTGCGGCAGCAAGAACGAGCACACTGTCCGGAACCGCCCTCGAGGAGAGCCACAATGAACCGGTCGCCCTGGGCAGAAGTGCGGGGAAGTCCTCAACATCCATGGCTCGAAGGTCCACTCACCCGTAATCCTCCAGTCATATGTGGCCCTCCAGCAGGTCATCGGCAATTACGGGACCTTCGATACCGAACCAGGGAAGCCATAACCACGCGGCACACCGGCGGACCAATCATGCAGGTGCACCGGCCCTCACGATTCGCCGCTGGCAAGGCCGCCATCAGCCTTGTCAGCTGGATGTGTTTACTGGACAGCCGCGCATGGGCCCGCTTTGGTCGCCGCCGTCTTCCGGTGCCTGACCGGGCGGGGCGGCGTGTGGGTGGTTTTGGTCGCCGGAGCCGTTGCCGGGGCGAAGGTTCAGCGGATCGCGGCCCGAGGCAGCTTGATGTGCATGGTTTGTGTCGCCGTAGCCACAGCCTGGTCTTGGTCCCTCGGCCGAGGCCGAGGTTACACCGAAGAGGGGCATGATCAGAGTGGGCAGTACGAGCAGCGCAGCAGCGCGTGAGCGGATGTTCATTGTGCCTCCGAAGGGGATAAATCGAGAAGAGTAGCTATCCCGCGTAGAACGTTTCGGCCATGCCACCACTGCCCGGCAACCAACTCGTTAAAAACAGCCTGCTGTGCGGCGGTCATGAGGTGTGCCGGGCGATCTGTCGTAGACCTAGGACCCGGCGAACTGTTCATGGCTCAACCGCACGGACAGCGGCGGCATACATCCGGTCCTTAGCGCTCTCTGCCATGGTAGCCTCCGACGAATCCTTAAGTAATAGTGGTAGTCCCGTTATTATTACTACGATACGATCAGTCACCCAGGCTCTCCTTTCGATCAGACGGTCGGGTCCGGCAGGAGTGGTTGGGCCCCCATTAGTGATAATGGTTGGGGTGCGCGAGGTAGTGGTAAGCCCCCCGCGTTTTCCGCCGGTCCTATGTGAGTAGGAGCGGGTTATTGAGGTCGTTCCAGAGTACTTCGTATTGGTCGGGGCTCATATAGCCGGTGTAGCTGTGCCTGCGCTTGCCGTAGTAGAAGTCCAGCCAGGCGTCCATTGCTGTGATGAGTTCAATCACTGTCTGCCAGGTCTTTCGGGTGTTCAAAAGTTCGGTCTGCATGCGGCCCCAGAAAGACTCCATGGCAGCGTTATCGTAGCAATCTCCGACGCTGCCCAACGAGGCCCGGGCAAGGGCGGTGGACCCGGGCAACGCGCGGCTTTATTTTCAGCACCTCCAGGTAGTGGTCCAGGTCGACGTTTTGTCCGCCCGTGGTGACTACCCGGGGATGGATCGCGATCAAAGTTCGGCCGTCGAAGACCGCCAGCTCCGAAGCCCGCAACGAGGTTCGAGGAGGAGGCCAGTGGCCGCGCGCAACAACACAGGAAATAGTGTCGTGGTTAGGTCGTCGTCGCTGTGGTTAGTGTGACAAGGTTTCCTCCGCGGCCGTGGCGCTGGTTGAGCGCTTCGGCTAGGCCTTTGCCTGTTGCTGCGTTGGGTTGGTTTCCGTGGGCGATGATGATGTCCCCGGCTTGTGCTCGTCCGACTTCTTGGGTGACGATGCGCGCCGGATAGGTCGCGCCGGCGTCGGCGTTGATGCTGAACCCGGTAGGTGTCTGGCCTAGGGCGAGGCAGATTTGCGTGGAGATCTCGTCCAGGTGTGCTGTGCCGGGTCTGAAAAAGCGTGGTGCTTTCCCCGTAAGGTTTGTGATCATCGTGGTGTTATCCATGATCTCGTCGTAGATTGCCCCCGGCCCTGTGGTTCCGGGTATGCCGTAGGCGCTTTGTCCGGTCACGCTCAAGGGCAGGTGGCGGGTGCCGTGGTTCGCTATTTCGAATAACGGATTTTCTGCGAGTTCCTTCGCTAATGCTGGGTTATCAGTGATCCAGCGGGAGTTGAGGAACAGGGTTGCCGGCATGTCGTGCTGTCGTAAGAGGTTCAGGATGGTGTGGTCGGCCTGGTTGCCGCCTGGTCCGCCGCAATAGTCAAGGGTTAGTGCTACTCCAGTAGCGCCCGCGGGTAGGGTGCTGATCACTCCTGGGACGTCTAATCCCCAGTGCTGTGGCACTTTTGCGTTGAATCTTTCGATGATTTCGTCACGGGTCGGCGTGACGAGCTGCGGCTCCGGGTGTGGGCTCGATGGGGTTGGTTCGGGAGATGGTGACGGTGTTTCTGTCGGCCGCCCGCTGGTCGCAGGTGGAGTGCCAGAGGCCTGCGTTTGCGGAGCTTTGGCTGCGCATCCGGCCACGGTCATTGCGAGACCGGCAAGGATCAGTGCCCTGCGCCCGGCATTGAATTGCATGTCGTCTCCCTCACTCCCGTAACACCAAGATTTATTGATCGTCCTGCTCTAGTCTCCCTGATCGAGCCGAGAAAAAGGGGCCCTTCACATTTAAGCATGGGTAGCGGGTTTGGCCCGGTAGGGGCGGTGGCCGCCGGCAGCGAGTAGGCATCGGAGTCGGTGGTTGGTGAAGTTGCGGAAGCCTCGGGCGATCCTACGGGTGGTTTCGATGACGCCGTTAGTGGCTTCGGAGGGGCCGTTGGAGGCGTCGTTGGTGTCGAAACAGGCCAGAATCACGCTCTTCCAGCTGCGCAGGGTCCGGCCTCGCCGTTCAATGCCTGAAAATGAGAGACGTCTTCGACATCGGCAGGACGGATCATGAGCTCGGTTCTGTATCGAGCAGGGCCAACCCGCGCCTTACCTGACGCGCCGGTTCTTCGAGCTGTTGGAGGGGTACCCGCTTTCAGTCCGCATCAATGCGGAAGGAGTCATCCTAGAAGCGGGGAAAAACGTGCAGGCGAGAGTGAAACACTTCCTGGAATGCGGCCTCGCCGTCCGCCAGGAACAGGTTGACCCCTTCGCACTGCAGTCCACTACGCCGCAGTGCTCTCGCCAGCCGGTGAGCAATGCGGAACAGGTGAGCACCTACCTCCGGCTCGACATCCTCCAGATACGAACAATGCTTCCGCGGAATGACCAGCACATGACCAGGGGTAACGAGGCTCGTATCCATGAAGGCCATCACCACGTCGTCCTCGAAGACAATGTTCGATCCCGCCTCACCGGAGACGATAGCTACTGCAAAAATGAGGGCGCTCAAACCGGGCGATCTCGCCGGTAACAGCGCATATGACGCTCCTGTGAATCGTGAGTTCAGGCAGCAGTGGGGAAGAAGTGTTCGGTGAGACGTTCCGATGGCTCGGGATGTACCTTCAGCAAACTGGCGAGCCTGTACCTTGCAACATGCAATGCTGTGGCTCACCCACAGATGGACGGCTTTGAGCTGGACCGCAAGGGCTCCACCCGCCCACAGGTGGATGACCCACAACAGCGAGTAGAACTGGTGGCATGGCTGAGTGTGGTGATGGATATTACAAGTCTTGTATTGCAATCTAATGCGACGCTGTACCCGCTGCTCCGCGGGCTACGACGAAGGAGCAGCGGGCGATGGGTTCAAAGCTCAGCGAAGTCCGAGCGACGCGCTAGCTGACGCCGTTTTTCAACCCAAAGAGGATGCGTCACCCGAGGACACGCATATTGTCTGCATAAGGGCCTCTACTGGAGCTGTGAGCATTTCTTGGCATTTTTCTTGGAAGACATACTTAGAGGTATGACTCCGGGCGAAAACAGTTTTCCCGAACAGGGGAGTGAGGAAGCTGCGGCTCAGGCCGAGGTCGCCATCGCTGCCTTTAAGTTCCTGAGCGCTGTTTATCGCGGTGACCTGATACAGGCCTGGGGGTACATGCACCCGATCCTCTGTTTGTGCTGGGCGCAGGCTTGGGTCGAAGCGAACCGGGAGAGTCTGATCGCTAGCGGGCATGATCCTGAGAGAACCGCTCATGCTCTGGCTTCGAGTGCGGGTGGTAACCATGAGCTATGGGAGCATTTCGCTAGAGTGATGCTGCACGAAATGCGTGAAGCGTTCCCCCTTGACCCTGACGTGGCTGGCATCGGAGCAAACCTGCGGGCAGTAGCGCTGGATACCGAACTTCTCTATGTTCACCCACTACCGCCAACAAGCGGGGTATGGGAACCTGACGAATTTCTCGAGGCCTATCCTCTCGTGATGAACCTCAACGATGACCGATGGACTGTCCTGAACTGGGGATACGATGCAATCCCGATTCCCGGATTCCCTCCGATCCTCGATGGAGCCTCACTCGGCAACGACTAAGCAATCAACGGACTGTTCGTCCGCCCTATGAGCGCCTGTGTCCCGGCAGATTTCTACTGCCCTGGCACACGCTCATAAGTGGTCATTGAGCAGAACCAAGGAACCACGCCCTCGATGCCGATCGACAGCCGACAGAGGGACTGTAAGAAAAACGGTGTGTGAGGGTCTGGCCTGATCCGAGAGGAGATGGCCGTGAACGACTTCACGACCGAAGTATTAGAGGCGATGATCGATCCTGTGACGGGAGAGATCATCGATCAGAAGGAGATTGCCGAGCGGCTGCTCGCCCAGGCCAAGGAGCAGGGCGTGAGCCTGGTGGGCCCGGGTGGGCTGTTGAACCAGCTCACGAAGAGCGTGCTCGAGACGGCGTTGGAAGCCGAGCTCACGGAGCACCTCGGGCACGAGCACGGTCAGACGCCTATCGCGGCAAACATGCGCAACGGCACCCGAGTGAAGACCGTGCTGACCGAGATCGGCCCGGTCGAGATCGAGGTGCCTAGGGACCGGGATGGGTCGTTCGAGCCGGTGATCGTGCCCAAACGGAAACGACGCTTGGACGGAATTGATCAGATCGTGCTCTCGCTCTCGGCCCGCGGGCTGACCACCGGGGAGATCGCCGCGCATCTCGAGGAGGTCTACGGGGCGCGGGTTTCCAAGGACACCATCAGCCGGATCACTTCAGAAGGTCGCCGGGGAACTGGCTGAGTGGTCCTCCCGGCCGCTGGACCCGCTCTATCCGGTTCTGTTCGTCGACGCGATCGTGGTCAAGGTCCGCGACGGGCAGGTGCGCAACACCCCGTTCTACGTCGTCATGGGCGTCACCACGAACGGGGAGCGGGAGATCCTTGGCATCTGGGCCGGCGACGGAGGTGAAGGAGCGAGGTTCTGGCTGCAGGTTTTCAGCGAGCTTAAGAACCGTGGCATCGAGGACGTGCTCATCGCCGTCTGTGACGGCCTCAAGGGCCTGCCCGAGGCGATCAACACGACGTGGGAGCGGACCGCGGTGCAGCAATGCATCGTGCACCTGATCCGCAACAGCTTCCGCTACGCCGGCCGACAGCACCGCGACGGAATCGTCAAAGCCCTCAAACCCGTCTACACGGCCCCGAGTGAGGCCGCGGCGAAGGACCGGTTTCAGGAGTTCGCTGCGGAATGGGGTGACAGGTATCCGGCGATCGTGAAGCTCTGGGAGTCCGCATGGGCTTCAGTTCGTACCCTTCCTTGAATACGATGTGGAGATCCGGCGGGTCATCTGCACGACGAATGCGATCGAGTCGATCAATGCCCGCTATCGGCGGGCGGTGCGGGCCAGGGGTCACTTCCCGAACGAGACCGCGGCCCTAAAGTGCCTTTACCTCGTCACCCGGTCTCTTGACCCCACCGGCGGCGGCAGAGCACGCTGGGTGATCAGGTGGAAGCCCGCCCTCAATGCGTTCGCGATCACCTTTGCAGGACGGTTCGAAAGAATTACTCACTGATTAAGATCGCCGGACCCCACACACCGTTTATCGGACAGTCCCCCGACAGAGGGTGGGTGAGCTGAGAAAAATGGGCGAAAAGCCGAACAGTTTAGAGTGCAATCGCTAACGTTAACCGGCAACATGTCGTGTTACGTCAGCCTCTGCCCGCTGGGTTCAATTCCGAGCGGAGCTGGGTCGTTCCTGGAGCGTTGATCCGATTCTCTCGGTGGAGGCGAACCAGGAGAGCAGATCTGGGTCTATGGCGCCGATGACGGTGCGCATGTTCACCAGTTGTGCTTGAACGTTGCTGTTGATCAGCGGTTCCAGGTGGGCGACCCGGTTGCGGAGGCGGTAAATGCCCTCGACTGCGTGTTCCAGCTGGCGCGGCGTTCGTTTCAGGTACGGGAATGCTTCGTTGAGGGCTTCATCCCAGAGGCGTTGTTTACCGGCGTCGCTACGGCTGGGAAGGATGAATCGCCACGTGCCAAGCGACATGGCTGCAAGAATGTCCGCGTGGTGTGGATCCCGCTGACCTTCCGGACGCCGTGTGGTCGATTTCAGTGCGCGCCGTCGTGCTTCGGGGATGTCACGGCCGACAATTCGGATGAGGAGGGCAGAGGGATCCAAAAGCCAGTCCGCTAGGTGGAGCCGGCCGTGATTTGGATCTGGCTGGGATGCGTTCCACAGGCAGAGTTTCTCGTCGAGTGCGTTACGGAGAAGAACTTCGAAGACGTGAAGGGCTTCGTAGACTGCACCTGAGAGATCTATGTTCCATCGGTAGAGGTGGATGGCATCGTGGAGGTTTCCTTCGACGTGCAGGTAGGGCGCCAGTCTTTCCGGGCTGAGTCGCTTAAACAGGATCTGCTCGATGGCTGGTTGGTGTGCTGTTCCCACAGGAGTAAACTGTAGGCGAAGGCAGGGACAGGTTCTCTGTTACGGATTACTGAGGGTCCCGCGGCCAGGAGCTGCGGGGCCCTCAGCCGTTAATAGCCGTGGCTTTCGACTCCGTCATGGCAGCGCTGATCCCGGTAAGAGCACCCGCGTCGCTGAAGTCCCGGCTGCTGGACTACAGATCGATTATGCACGCGCGGCGTGGAGTACGGTTGTGGAATCAGTTATGAAACGCAGAATGGCCGTTCTGCGAGCACGGGAGACCGCCGGGGGGGCGGCGTTCCTTTTCCAAGGAACTGGGACGCTACCCTGATGGTCATTCAGCGTGTGACTCTCAGTCAGGAATGGCGGTTAAATTGACGGCGATGCTTCGAACACCAAGCTGCGGCGGCGCAGGGTTTCCGTTCGCCGGACGGTCCTAGATGCCGCGAGTGGGGTAATAGGGGTAGCCCGGATAGGCGTAGCCGATGCCCCAGAACGGCGTGTATCCGTAATAACCGTATACATCCTCGTAATACGCGCTGTCTTCGACCAGGTCCGGGTCGTAGACGGGCGCGCCGGCCACATGTCCTCGGTCCTGGCTGATGGTCACCACATCGGCCGTCACCGCCGTAATGGCGTCGACGGGGATGAGAGACTGTTTTTCACCCAAACCCAGGAAACCGCCCGAGGCTACCCGCAGGAAACGCACCTTGTGCTCCCGGTCATCGATCATCAGATCGTCTACTTTGCCCAGATCCTCGCCATTTTTGTCCTTGACGTCGCGTCCGCGCACATCTGCATCATCGAGTGCGACGGTCTGGTCCGTGTCGCTGAGCTTGACGATCGTCCCGGTCTCATCTGAAGCCATGACGGATCCTCCTCCTGGTTAATCCCGTGAGAATTGGTCCATCAACACTAAGCACGCTGAGGCAACCATTACAACCACTACAGCTGTTGCGCAATCTTCTTTGCCGCAGCACTGTCCGGACCTGGCGGCGGTACGAAGACGGCCGCGGTAGTACCGTAGCTCGTTGATGGAATCTTGAATATCGCCGCGCGCCCGATGGCCGCCGTTCTTGGCCGGTGCCTGGAAGTACGCCCGCTGATACCAACGCCGGGCAAGTTCTTTGATTGTGGAGAAATCAATGATGCAACCGCGCCTTATTCAGTTCGGGTACCCACTTGGTGATGTAGGCGAGCACCTGCTCCTGTGCCGCGGCCATCGAAATACCCTGGGGAAGTTCGTCGAGCAGTTTGGGGGTCACATACATCTTGTGACTGTCAGTTGGAAATGGCGGGTTCGTGACAGTTCATTTGGCGGTCCTGGACCTCATCCCACGGACCGCTTACTGTGCCATGCGAGGCAACCCCCGAGGCAACCCCCGAGGCGACGTCATCAGGAACCGCCATTCCCAACTGTGAAGAAGCCGCGAGACTAAGTTAACAGTCACTGTCGTTTTTCGAAGTCGTTTGCACGGGCTTCCGCGAAAGTACAGGGGTTGTGCAGGCGGGTGTGAACAGTTGGGTGTTCGAACCCGCCTGCACAACAGGTATTTCGTGTCGAAGTCGTCTGCACTACCGTTAACTATGGCTCCGGGGATCCCGCACCGTGGGTGACGGGCATGGCTAAAGATCAACCGCCGATCGTTGAGCGTGGCCTACTGGCTATGTCCGATGCGGCATGGGATCAGGCGGTACGACAAACAGCCGCCATCACCCCGTTGGCCGCTTTGGATCTCGTCGGCCAGGTCACGGCCGATGACGCGGCCGCTGCTGGGTGTATCCCGCCGGCAGGTATACGTGCTGATCGACCGATAACGAAGGGTGCCGTCCGACTGTGAGCTGAAACGTAAGCCGGTGGTTTTTGCGGGGCGGCGCCTCAGGCCCACACGGCAGTTGGGACTGCCCAGGGTTTGGTTGACACCTGACCTGTGAGGATTTGTTCTCACTGGAAGGATGTCAATTATGGCAAAGGCATATCCGAAAGAGTTCC
>NZ_JADOUV010000014.1:0-27934 GCF_015751715.1 Arthrobacter sp. CAN_A6 | reverse complement strand
GCCCCCAGGACCAGCGTGGATCAACCAACCCCAGGAAACCACCCAACAGTCAGCCGCCTAACTCCCCTTGGTACCGTTCAGCTTGAAAAATTCCGAATCTCGCAAACCCGAAGACCGCTCCTGCGTGGCTAAAGCCAACTGAAGGGCTGAGCGGCTAGTTGACAGAGTCATGGTTATCGGCGATTAGGGAGAGCGTCACGTGCATCCCACATATCTCGAGCATCAACGGCATGGTGCAATAATGTGCGCGTGACATCAACGAAGCGTGAGCTGCGGGCCAACATTCGCGCGGAGCGCCGTCAACGTCCCATTGCGGAACGGAACGCTGCGGCAGCGAACATCTCGGCCCGTTTGATGAGCTTGGTCATCGACCGCGCCCCGCGTTTCGTTGCCTGTTACTTATCGACTGAAGATGAGCCCGGAACAAGACCCTTCCTAGAGTGGGCAGCGTCCAACGGTGTCGATGTGATCCTGCCGGTGAGCAGGGTTGACGGGCTCTTGGATTGGGTTCCAAGCCGCGGCGGGACAGAGCAAGTAGGCCTCTTTGGCATACCGGAAATCGTCGGGGAACCCTTGAGCGCCGAAATCATGGCCGAGGTAGACCTGATGATTGTTCCTGCGGCCGCTGTGGACCGCTCAGGGATGCGGCTTGGATGGGGACGTGGTTACTTCGACCGCACCCTTTCAGCCTTGGACCATTCCCCAACGGTTTACGCCGTCGTTTTCGAATCCGAGTTTCGTGAGACTGTGCCGCGCGAGCCTCATGATCAGCCAGTCGACGGCGTAGTCACTCCCAGCATGACGGCCTTGTTCTAGACGGCAGGCAGATTCAACCCTTATCCGTCGGTGCTGCTCGGTCGTCCACTTCGGCGGTCAAAGTATCGATGTGTCTTATGGCGGCGTTGAAGCGCTCGACCGAGCCCCAGAGCGCCGGGTTAGCTTTAGCGACTTGCTCCAGTGACTGTCCAGCTGACGTGAGCGATGCCAAATCGAAGCTCACGTTTGTGCGTGCTCCGGAAATCGCACCGCGCAGTGCGCCGCATGCTACAACGACGTCGGCGATCAGCGCAGAGTTGCCTTGGTGGGCGAGCCAAAACAACTCCTCGATTGCTCCTATTGCCTTCTCGCCGAGTGCTGCGGAAGTTTTTGCAGCTTCTATGGATGCGGCGCGTATAGCCTCGTCCCGACGCTCTCCCGGGTCGAGGCGGAATGCTGCTCCAAACGCGCTGGAAGCAGCTGAGTCCTCGTCAGCTAGCTTGAGTGCGGATTCGCGTAGCGACTGCGTTCGGGCAATCAGGGCATCGATTTCATCCTGTTGTCCAGCATCGGACTCGGTGTAGCCGGCCACCATGGACATCAGGGATGCAGCAAGGGCAAGCATCACCCCAGCTCCTGCTCCTCCACCAGGTGACCCCGTTGACTTTGCCAGAGCCTCCGTCCATTGTCCGAGAGTTGAATCTTGGGTGTTCATAGCGCTGCGTCCTGAGCCATCGGTGCGTGTCCTACCAAGTTCGAACATTTCCACCAGGATTGCATGGGCCTGTCCTTCCCCTTTCCAACCACTGTTCTCAACCTTTCCCCACTAGGGCCTCGTACTCGGCCGGGTTGTCGTCTCGCGCGTCGGCGCCGGTTGCCTCTAATTGATCGGCGAGGGTGGTCGTTCGTCGCTGAGCACGGCGAGGGTATTGTCTGCTGCGAGCATTGCCATGGCGGTACGGGTCTCGATGGTGGCGGAGCCGAGGTGCGGGACGAGCACAACGTTCTCGAGCTCGAGCAATCCGGGGTGCACGCGGGGCTCGTTTTCAAAAACGTCGAGCCCGGCGCCGGTGATCTGTCCCTCGCGAAGGGCAGAAGCGAGGGCTGCTTCGTCGATGATGGGCCCGCGGGCGGTGTTGATGAGGTAGGCCGAATCCTTCATGGCCGCGAGTTGTTCGGCGCCGATCAGGTGGTGGGTGGCAGGCCCGTAGGGGCAGTGCAGGGAGACGATGTCGGAGACGGTCAGCAGCTCGTCGAGGTCGACGCGCCGGGCGCCCAGCTCTGCGGCGATCCCGGGATCGATTTCACTGCGCGACTGGTAGATGATTTCCATGCCGAAAGCTTTGGCCCGGAGTGCGGTGGCCTGGCCGATGGCGCCCATGCCTACGATGCCGAGGGTCTTGCCGTGCAGGCTGCTGCCGAGCAGGAAGAACATGCCCCACTTCCAGGGCTGGCCGGAGCGGATGAGCCGTTCCCCCTCGCCGAGCCGGCGGGTCGCCATGAGGATCAGGCCGAGCGCGATGTCGGCTGTGGCGTCCGTGAGTACGCCAGGGGTGTTGGTGGCCACGATGCCCCGTTCGGTGCAGGCCGGCACGTCGATGTTGTCATAGCCGACGGCGACGTTCGCGACCACTTTGAGCTGCGGGCCGGCGGCGTCGAGCAGCTCGGAGTCGATGCGTTCGGTGAGCAGGCTCACCACGGCGTCGGCGCCGGCTACCCGGCGCAGGAGCTCCTCGCGGCCAATCGACTCCGGACTCTGCCAGGCGTCGACCTCGTGCTCGGCGCGAAGCTTTTCGATAGCGGCTTCGGGTACACGTCCCGTGACGACGACCCGGCTCATGCCGTCTCGATCCACTTGCGCAGGTGGCCGAGGCCGTCGCGGATGTCAGCGACGTCGATGCCCGAGTAGGCGAGCCGGATGTACTGCCGCTCTTCGCCGGGCTGTCGGCGTCCGAAGTGCTCACGTGTGCAGAAGGAGACGCCGGTCTCGTGCAGGGCTGCGGAGGCGAAATCGCCGACTGCCGTGTACCCCATGCGCTGCATGGTCTCGGTGACGTCGGGGAAGAGGTAGAACGTCGACTTCGGCACGGCGACCTGCATGCCGGAGATGTCGTTCACGAGTTCGCATGCAGCATCCCGTCGCTCGCGCAGGATGTCGAGCATCTGCTGTACGGGTTCCTGGGTGCCACGGAGCGCTTCGATGCCGGCCCATTGAACGTAGTGCGTTGTGCACGACTCATCGTTGGTGTTGAGTGTGCTGAGAATTTTGGCGATCTCGATCGGGGCGACGGCGCAGCCCAGACGGGATCCGGTCATGGCGAACTTCTTGCTGAACGTGTAGAGGATCACGGTGCGCTCCGCCATGCCGGGAAGCGAGGCGATGGAGCTGGAGACACCCTCATAGCGCGTCTCGAAGTACGCCTCATCGGAGAGTACCCAGAGGTCGTGCTCCTGGGCGAGCTGTGCGATAGCCTCCCGCTCGGCCGACGTCGACTCAGCCGAGATGGGGTTCTGCAGGTCGTTGTAGATGATTGCGACAGTATTCGGGGTGATCGATGCGCGCACCTGGTCGAGATCGATCGCGAAGCCCTCGCTCGTGGGCAGGTAGCGGTAAGGCACCGCTGTGCCACCGAGGTACTCGATCTGCGATTCGTAGATCGGGAAGCCGGGGTTGGGATAGAGCACTTCCTGGCCGGGGTTCATGACCGTCTGCAGGAATTTCGTGATCACGGGCTTGCCGCCCGTCATCACGACCACGTTGTCAGGGGTGAACTCAATACCTCGGCGGGCCCCAAGATCGTCGGCGAGTGCCTCGCGCAACTGCGGGATGCCGGGGCCCGGGCAATAGCCCGTATAGCCGTCGGCGATGGCCCGGTTCATGGCTTCGACGATATGCGGGGCCGTCGGGATGTTGATGTCGCCGAGATGGAAGGGGTACACGAGGTTCCCCTTCGCCTTCCAGGCGGCCGCGGCTTGGGCGACGCTAAAGGCGGTTTCGGTGCCCAGACGTTCGAGCCGGTTCGCGAGTTGCTGCATGCTGTTCCACTCCTCATCGAGATTGTGATCGATCTTCTTCGGTAATAATTGCTGCTTTTGCGTCGTGGCGGCGGTTAGGCAGGGTTGACTGGTGCCTTTCCGAGGCCCACGGCCAGGAACTTTTTGCGGACGTGGTTCTTAGTCCGTTTCCGGGCCGATGTAGTAGGGGCAGTCCTGGCTACCCGGTTCACCGGAACAAGTTTCCTCCTGAACCTCAGGCTGCTCCCCGACGCTGGTGGTTAGCATATTTTGCGGGCTTGTTGTCATGGTTTTCCTTGTTCACACAGCCGCCCCAATACTGCAGCGTCCACGAACTCGGGATGTTTCCTGAACACCGGGCCCAGAGAGTCTAAGACCTCGATCACAACCTGGTGGAACTCCGTCTCACCCGGGTTACGTCGGAATACCTCATCACGCACAGAAGACAACGCTGAATCCATGGAACTCCCCGATCTCGGCAACAAAGCCCTCCGGAAGACGGAGGACAAAACGTTTTAGGCCCTGCCCTGCGAGATCTCGGGCTGATACGGGGTGGTAGGCCGTGTACCAAGCGGGAGCTTCCAGGACGTTGCGACGGATGATCGGTGGCGTGATGGTGTCGTAGTAACCCTGCCCGATCATCTGAACGACGGTCTTATTCTTGGCCACCAGCTCACGGAGTTCAGCCAGTACCTCGGTTTCACTGCGGGCATCGCCCAATGAGAGCGGTCCGTCAATACGGATCGAGTCAGGAACCGCGCTGTCAACGAGACCGTCGCCGCTGTCGTAGCCCACAGCCTTGAGCATGGTGTCGATGTCCGACTGGCGCCGGGCACCGATATGGCGGTCAGCGAAAATGGCCGGAGAAGATTGAGCCGTCATGAAAGGAACTCCATAATTCAGGCAGCGCAACGCGCCACGATGACTTGGGTTCCTCCCCGCTCTGTATTGGACCTGAGAGTTTCCGTTTTGCCCTGCTGATAGCAGGACGCCACTTGCACCGCCGGTGAGTCCGGTTGGCCGGACTACTTTCCAGAGTTGCCTTGCCGCGGCGGTACACGGGCCTGAGAGATTCCCGGGGAGGGTTTGCTCCTACGGCGCCTGCTACACGTACCGGCAGAACTCTCCCGCCGCAGATCATAAGCAGTTCACTTGTAGTGATACGCGACACACGTTAGCGCTAGACCTGTCGAATACGCAAATGTGGGGTTCGCGACCGGCCTGCAGCAGCGGGACATGACCTAGACCTACGACCCTGTAAGGGTAGGGAACTCGGAAACATGCACCGCGCATCGATAGTGTTTTGTGCCCGCTCAGGTAGGGGCGAGGAAGCCTCGGAGCAGCGAAGCGGTGCCATGAAGGTGATCCTGGGACGCCCTCCACATCGCCCCTAAGGATTGCATCGACGATGTCCTGATGCTGCCGGTTCGAGTGCTCTAGGTTCGGCTCAAGAAGCGGGATCCGATCCAGAAGGTCGCTAACTTTCGAACGTACATCCGCCACCGCATGGGCGAGGCTCGGCGATCCGACCACCTCGGCAATCGCGACATGGAATCGGGCATCCTTTGGGCGGTATTCACCCGTCGACGCCCGAGAGACTTCATCGAGAGCCTTCAGCAGGTGGCTGCGCTGTGCCGGAGACAGCCGCGCCCCAGCGGCCAGTGATGCCGCTGCGGGCTCAAGGACGCCACGGAACGTCAGGACGTCCTCCACCTCCTCAGGGTTCAACTTCGGGAGCACGTCAGCGACGACAGTCGGACGGAAGCACACATAGGTTCCTCCGTAGGGTCCCCGCTGCACCTCGACAAGAACCAGGCACGCCGTCCATCGAAAGTCCCCGCGATCAAGCAAGCTACTGCAGCCCCACACAACGGGGACCACTACTGCCCGGCTACAGCGGGTCCATCCAGTCAAAAGGAGCTTCGCTGTGAGCCTTGCCCCCGAGAGCCTCGCCTGCTGCGCATCGAGGCGCGCAATGCCGAGACGCCGGTCGATCGCTGGGTGAAGCCCGGCGAATTCGTCGAACTGAGTGAGGAGGCGGAAGAGATCGGCTTCCTCGGCGTCATGAGCGGCCCGCTTGTGCGCTCGTCCTATCGTGCGGGCCGCCTCTGGGCGCGGGCCATGCGCAAGAAGGGCCTCGAACTGCCCTCAGAACTCGCGCACCTCGACGACTCCGGCTCCGCCTCCCAGGAAGCATCCTCACTTCTCGCCGGCTAACGCACAATGCCTCTAATAAGGTCCTCGCACTGATCTTGTTCTGCCAACGCCAAGCTGCTCGGCCGCTGCCGCTGAGTTTGGTTGTACCACTGTGGTGCTGGTGCAGTACCAAGCGAAGAAGTCATCTGATCGCATCTCTTTCTGCGCCCGGGTCCTACGGGCTGGAAAACAGGCCTTCCGGCGCCGGCACAACAGGCAGCGGTTTGCTGGCTGGTGCATGGGTGGTCAACGTGCACCCCTTGAAAGGTCCCTTGCTGTAGAACAGTGCCCGCATCGTCGGATCAGCGTGGTTCCTCCACCAGTCGGACATGCCGGTTCCCCCATCCAGCCTCAGAGTTTCCCACGCCCTCCACAGGGCGCTGAGGCGACTAACGGCCTCCGTGTGCGCCCACCAGCTGCTGCACCAGGTGAACTCCTTCTCGTGCCCCATCGGGTCCACGGGGCGGGCATAGTGATGGATGAGGAAGTCCGTCACGAACACCTCGAGGTTCGGGAAGAACAACTCAGGGCCAGCATCCGATGTGTCCGTCGAACCGTCCATCCCGTCATCCTCAGGCGTCCCGTGAACGAGCCGGTCGAATTCGTCCTCAGGCTGAAACGGCGACTGCATATCCATCCGTGATCTACTCCTTCACCATGGTCGACCACCGGTTGCCCCCAGCGGCGGCAACCGCTGGTCGCTGTACCTCTACCGGAGCCGGCGGGTTGGAACGGGCAGTCTCGAATGCGGCCACCTTGTCGGCATACGGGCGGGCGCTGATGGGTACAGTGCGGAGCAGGACGGCGCGGGAGCCGGAGCCGAGCATGATGGCACGGCCCTTCGGCATCGCGGCGAGATCCGCGACGGACAGGATGTCATCGGTGGAGTCCTGCCGGCTCGTGGACCGGCTGTCCTTCTGCCTCGAGGTGGACACCGAGGTGTACCGGTACTGGCCGACCAGCTCTGAGAGCATCTTCAGGAACCCCTCCTCCTTCACGTTGCCGCCGTAGGTGAACACGTTGGCCGTGGAGAAAAGCTTCTTCATGCCGGATTCCTCCCACACGTCGACGCCCTGAGACCAGGATTGTAGGAATGTAGAAACCACAATTCCTCGGGACCCGTAGTGGCTGTAGAGGTTCGGCAGGTTCCCCCACCGGCACACGTTCGCGGCCTCATCAAGCACGCAGATCATCGGCACCGCAAGGCGGCCGCCCGGCTGGGTTGCAGCGTATTCCTCGGCGGCCGTAGCCGTGGCCACCGTCAGGGATGTCACCAGAGGACCGGCAGTACCGGAGCCTTCCTTGGACAGCGCATAGAGGGTGTGCTTGCCGCGGATAAACTCCTCGGGCTTGAACTGCGGCCGCGGATCATTCGGTCCACTGGGGTTCACCCATGGGGCGATCTTTTCGTTCTTGAGGCACGTCGCCATCTGACGCGCGGTCCCGTAGACGCCCTCACGCTGCTTGTCCGGCAGCGCCATGGTGCTACCCATCGAGTCGGCTTCCTTCAGCCATCCCGATTCGAGGAGCAACGTTGAAGCTTCCTTCTCCTCGGCATGAGACAGCCACGTGTGGACCTGGCTGATAGGCCGGCCACTGACTGCTGCAGCGAGCAAATAGCCGGCCAGCAGGTCCTTGCCGGCGGTATCGAAGTAGGCGTCAGCTTTAGCTCCGACAGACCGCGACCCGAGGGCAAAGTTACTCGCCATTTCGATAGCCCGTTCGGCGTCGGTGACGTAGCTGAGCGGGTTCCACCACCAGGTGGGCTTCTCGCCCGCTACACCCTGTGGGTCGAAGATCCAGACGTCGCCGTTCTCGGCGCGGATGTCGCGGGTGAGGTCTGAGAGGTCGCGCTTGTTCGACGTCGCGATCACAGGCCCGGGTGCCTCGATGATCGAGGGCGCGGCCTGCGTCGTCGTCTTACCGGTCCGGGTGCCCCAGATGTGCAGGAGCGTGTCTTCCCAGGAAGCGTAGAGGGTGTTCCCTCCGCGCACCATGCGCCCGATCGTCACACCGGGAGCGTCAACGCCGAAGCGTGCGGCCTTGGCCTTGACCTGCTTCTCGGTGAACGGGCCGACGTCCTTTAGGGACGCCATGCGTACCGCCGCGCGGTCATGCTTGACGATCTTCCTGCCCTTGCGGATGCTGTGCACGATGAACAGCACGAACAGACCCAGCAGGAGGACGCCAGCTCCGATGAGGAGGTATATCTCCGTCGACCGCCACGGCAATGAGCCGGTGAAGTTCCCCAGTGACCGAGGCCAAAACCCGGTCGGCAGAGCCTCTGGGCGCGGTTCGAGCTGGTGGCCGAGGGTGTTGAGCCCATAGAGGGCACCAGGCACACCGACGAGGGCGAGGATGAGCACAACCAACAGTGCGGTTTCGCCGCCGAGTCCTGCTTTGTGCTTGCGGTCCAGTGAGCTCACAGCTCGCCTCGTTCCTCTGCAGCGGTGCGCTTAGCCTTGTGCCACTTCTTCTCGGTGTCATGGACACGCGACCGTCGCTCGGTGGGGGTGAACTCCATGGAGAACGGGATGCCGGCCCGCGAGCCGACCTTGATGAAGAACTTGCCCTGCCCCGGTGGGGGCTGGGTGGTGCGGTCGTCGTTGTACCAGGCGGCGTTGTCGTCGTCCTCGAGCCATGCGGCCAGCTCATCGTCCGTGAACGACTGATCAGTGCGGCGGAACACGTCGTCGTTCGTGTAGCGCATGGCGTCCTCGCCCGCCCGGTTCCAGGCGGGCGGGTCCTGCCACGCGGCAAGCTGTTCCTGCTCACGCATACTCAACGGCACCGACTGGGTGAGCAACGGCATCTCGGAACGGGCGAGGCCGCCAAGGATCTTGATGCCGCACCGGTCCATGATGCCCTGGGCCTTGTGGCGGTCCGCTTCGTCCTTGACCGCTTTAAGGTCCGACGGTGTGTGAGAGGCCATGATCTGGCCGACGCCCCACTCACGGTTCAGACGGGTGAGCGCGTTGACCTGATCCACGATGCCCGGGCCAGCAGCGAGGGTGTTCCACAACTCGTCAAGGATCACCAGGAACCGCTGCCGCTCGATCACGCCATCATCCGCCAGCATGTTCGAGGTCGTGACGGTCCCGAAGCCGGCCGACCAGCACGCCATCAGCGTCGCCGCCCGCAGGTCATTCTCGGCCTGCGAGATGCGGGAGAGGTCAAACGCCATCGGCGTCGTGGCGTCGATCTTGTGCGTTGACTGCCTGGAGAACATGTCCCCAAACGCACCCGCACCGCAGAGCGAGTTGAGCGAGCTTTCGAGGCCTTCGGTGATGGTGTCGTACCGCTCGTTACTGCCACGATCGAGCGCCACCTCCCGCACCTCGGCCGGACGTGCCTTCAGGACCGCCCGCAGGTCAGCCATCACAGGCACGGTTCCGGCAGGATTGTGTTCGGTTTCAAGAACCATCAGGCACCGGTCGAGGATCGATTCCTCACGCTCATCCAGCGGTTTTTTGCGCAGGATCGCGATGAGAGCCGCAATGAGGCCACGACGTCGTGCGTGCAGCTCGGTGAGCAGTTCCTCCCGCTTTACCGGAGACAACCGCTTGGCGGCGTCCAAGGCACCGGCATCATCGAGCGGGTTGATGTGCCCAATGCCGCGCCCGAGCGGCAGTCCCTTGCCGCCCAGCTTCTCAATCATGTCGATGTGCTCGCCTTTGATGTCCCCGAGGATCATCGGGTTCACCCCAAACGCGCACAGGCCGATCGCCATCCGGCGCAGCAGCGACGACTTGCCAAGGCCCGGGTTCGCCATGACGAACGCGGACGGGTTGGAAATCAGTCGGACGTTCTGGAACCACGAGATCGGGTCGCAGCACACCGGTTCGTTCGAGAGCAGATTTCGGCCCAGCGGTACACCCTCCAGTGGTGCGCCGCCACCCATCGGGAACGGATACAACCCGCACACCTGATAGTTCGTGCCGCGCATCTCCTTGACGGGGTGCAGCAGCTGCGCCTCACCCATCCCGCGGCCCTTGTACCCACGGGGGCCGGGACGCAGCGCAGCTTTCACCGCAGTGCTGCCCGTACGCGCTTTCTTGGCTGCCTTCTTACCTGTCTTCGTCCGAGCTTTCGTTCTCGCAGACGCATTGCCGGTCCTCGAGGTGCCCAGCTTGGCGAGGATTCGCGTCAATGCTCCGTCGTCGGTGGGGATGCCCGCTGCGGGGTTCAGTGCGGCCATTAGAGTGCGTCCCTTACGGTCTTGGGCAGTGCCAGGTGGTCAGGAATGACGATGCCCAGCGGCAAACCGGCGGCGAAGGTGGAGTCCTGCGCGCCGTAGGCCTCCTCGAGGCGGATACGAGCTGACGCGCCAAGGTTCTCGATCGCGGCCTCCGCTTCGGGCAGGTCCTCCTTGGAGCGGACCGTCGCGGTGACGATCATCGCGAAGTTCAGCAATCCTGCCCCATCGGCTTCTTCCTCGGCCGTGGCACGGGCCGCCCGGGTTTCCCGGGTATCACGCGAGGTTGCACGGTTCCGGGAGGACGCGTTGAACGTGGCCGTGTTGACGTCGTTTTCGACAAGCTGGGCGGCACGCGCCGGGTCAATGGGCCGGTAGAGCATGGTCACGCGTTTACGGATGACCTCAGGGGTTGGTGCGACGAGGGACTGCAGGACGTTCGCCTGGATGGTGGAGCGTGGCGGGACGGACATCGCCCACGTCTTCGACCAGGCGTTGTTGTGGTGGTAGCTGTTCCAGAAGGTGTCAGCTGCTTGTGGTCCGACTTCGTTCCAGTTCAGTGCGGGGGCCTTGCCTTCGGCGTGTGCACGGTCGAAGAGGATCGCTTCGGCCGGGTCATATGCCACCCGGATCACTTCGCACAGCTCCTGCGCCGAGAGAGGGGCGGCGACGCCGGCTCCGGTGTCACCGAGACTCAGGGTCAGGTTCGGCAGGCGCGCTGCGAGATCGTTGGCGACCTCATCGGCTTTGCGGATACGACCGCCAGGGCGCAGCGTGGCCTTGAACGTCACCGCGATGTACGCACGTGTCACGGTCGCACCGGTCGGTAGTGCCCGCACGGTCTCGTTCATGACGTCACGGGCGAACTGGGGTGCGTTCGGGTCCATCCGGTTCTCGACCTTGCGGGCGAGCCGGAAACCAGAGTCAGGTGCGGTCTCGATCGTCGCTGACGCGGCAATCAGGCCCGGCTCGTCGGTGAGCATGCCCAGCCAGTGCGACCACCGGTCAACCCAGCGGTTGATCTGCTCCTGATCGACCATGCCGCCGCCGTCCGGCTCCGAGCCCAGCACCACGGTGTAGTGGTTCTTCGCCGGGATGTGCAGCAGTGCGAACGGCCGGCCGTAGCCGTCGGTGTGCTCGCTGATCGTGGAGCGGGCGGAGATGCCCGGGAGCTGAGTGGTCCCGGTAGGGATGCGGCTGACCGGTCCTGCCCGGTAGATGTTCGCCCCGGCATAGCGGGCGTTCATCCATCCGAAGCGGCGCATGATGCGCTCGATCATCGTGCGTCCGTGCTTGTTCTTCTGCATCGACAGCAGGATCAGGACCCCGATCAGCAGCTCGAAGAGCAGGGCGGCAGCCCACTGGCCGAGCATCATCAGGACCACACCGACAACGACGCCGAGAATCAGGATCATTGTGCCGGCCGTCGACAGCCCGGCCAGACCCTTGCTGGTCGGCAAACGGTAGTTGCCGTAAATGCGTGGTCGGACGTCGGGGGTCTTAGCTTCGGTTTGCGCCATCAGTGCGGTCCTCGTTCCCAGTGTTGTTCGAGACTTCCTTCTTCATCTGCTGTGCCTGCTTCTGGATCTGCGAAGCGCCCTTCTCCAACGCAGCGCCCGCAATCCCAGCAGCACCAACGGCACCCGCAGCACCGGAGGCACCGGATGCGCCATTAGGGCCAGCCGCTTTCGCGCCCGAAGGCCCGCCCGCTGTCTGTGGCGGAATCGCACCCTGCCCGGAAGGTTTAGCCCCAGACTCTCCGCCGCCCGTGCCCGAGCCGGGCTGTGCGCCAGACTGAGCGCCTTCCTGGACGGCTCCCTTGACGGCTTCGCCGCCCTTCTTCACCGCTTGACCAGCGATCATCGCCGCCGCTACGGGAGGTGCAGCAGCAGCTGCACCAGCAGCCGCTCCACCGCCGGCAGCCGCACCAGCACCAGCGGTACTGCCAGCACCAGCCCCAGCGGTACTGCCTGCGGTTGAACCAGCACCAGCGGTACTGCCAGCACCAGCACCAGCACCAGCGGTACTGCCTGCGGTTGAACCAGCGCCAAGAGCCTTAGCTCCGCCGCCGGTCGCTTCGAGGGCCTTCGGTGCAGCACCATCACCACCGCCGCTACCACCGCCGCCTTCTGGCTTCGAGGATGACTTCTCCGATTTCGCGGGAGGACCCTGAGGTGGTGCCTGACTACCAAACCCTTGCCCGCCACGCTGTGTGCGGGACGCGCCCTGCGGGATTGCTGCCCCCAACGCCGCGACACCCATCGCGGCCCCGCCGCCTCCACCGGAGGACGACATAGCTCCAAGGGCAGGACTGAGGAAACCGATCAGGACCGGCAACGCCACCACGGCCGCGAGGATCAGCATGAGCCCTGCAGAGAACTGCAGGAGCGGTTCTGCGGAGAACATGCCGGAGGTCGTCATCTTGATCCCGGTCGCATAGATGAGTGCGGCAGCTGGCTTGTAAAAGGCAAAGGCCAGCGTCCACGCGATGATCTTGGCGAACCAGGTCTTGCCGGTCTCGGTATTCATGAATGCCGCCGACAGCGGCAGGACACCCGCAATGAGGAACAGCATCGCAGTCCGCAGAACCATCAGCATGATCTGCACAATGTTGATGATGATCGCGATCAATCCGCCGACGATCACGAGAATCAAGTTCCCTGCCAGAAACGCTTCTTCGTTGTCGACGTCCACGAAGCCCAGCAGTGCCTGAACGTCGGACTGGAAGTCATCTCCAATACCAGCGGCGATGATCTGCTCCGCGAGGGCATCCGTGGCACCAAGCAAGACATTGAGGAGGGCAACGCCGGATGCGCTGACGATAGCCAGGGTCAGCAGACCTTTGAGGAGATCCTGAGCGGGTTCTGCGCGTTGGGTCCACACCATACGCGCTCCAGCGATGATGATGCTTAGAGCCGCCACGCCCAGCGTCAGGTAGAACGTCTGGTCCTGGACGAACCCGACAGCCGGCGCAGAGTTGGCCTCTCGCGGTGGAACGATAAACCCGGCGAGGGCTACCGCACCGCCGACCAGGGTGGCCCCACCGAAGACGATGGTGGCCGTATTGACCAACCCTGCACCGTCACCACGGCGGGCGTTCGTCACCAAAGTGATCCCGAGGAGGATGATCGCGATGGTGCTGATACCCAACCCAATCCAGGTGGCATACTGCAAGATCGTTCCAACCTGCTGATCAAATGCCCCACCCGCCGCTGGTGCGTCCAAGCTCGGAGCGCCACCGTTGTCCTTGGTCAGGTCACCGGAATCAATCGTCGTCCACAAAGTGCCAAGCTGCGCGATCGTCGCGACAAGCGCGGACTGCACAGCATCAGCCATAGCCTCCATCGCGTCACCAGCTGCACCAGAGACGGCGTCCGAAATGCCATTGGCCGTTTTGCACCCAATGTCGAACATGTCGCAAGACTCATCGGTTGCAACTTCAGCCACTAGTTGGACCCCAAGGGATATAGCCGGACAGATCGGAGACTTGACCTTCAACAGGGCCACTGGAGCCGTCGTCCATGTACCTCACATACCAGTCGCCATCATTCCACTTCAGGAAGGCAGAAGTGGTGATGTACACGAGGCCAGAACCGGAATCACCCGAGGCTACTACTTCCACAGTTGCTTCATCGACGTCATATGACAGCAGGCGGAAGCCCTCGATCTTAATCGGAGGAGTTGTGGTGTCACCGGAGGCAATGCGGCGTTCGATCCGTTCTATGCCGATTTCCTTACCAAGGCCATCCAGTGACAGCGCTTTCGTGGTTTCAAGCAGTAGCTCTGGGTCTCCACTGGCAGCAAGCCTCCCGGCCAGCGACAGTAGCGCGCCCTCAGGCGTGTGGGAGTAGCAGGACCGCACACCGGTTTGTTCGTCCACATCACCTGGGCCGTGCTCGGCCGACGTGGGGGCAGCGATACCGCCAATGAACTCCCACTCCACATCATCAGGAGGGCTGGTCAGTGTCGTGCCGCCGTTTGCGTCTAGTCCGCACACTGATTCCTCAGACGCTACGGCTGGAGCAGACGTAACCGGTGGAGCCGCTTGGGTCTGAGGCGGTGGAGTTGCCTCGGACTCGTCGTCGTTGCCCACCCACACGAAGAGGATGATGCCCACGATGATAAGCAACAGGACGGCGACGGCCGACATGAGGAAGCGGGGCCCAGCCCACCATACGTTCTCGGATTTTTCGGTTTCGGCCATGACTACTCCTGTAGGTAGGACTGATCCTGCAGTGTGGTTAGGCCGTGCCGCCGCCGCCAGAGATGAAGGTCAGCAATGATGCGCCGCCGGAGATGATGGCCACGGCGAGGACGATCTTGATGATGCCGGAGATTTCCTGCGTAGTTTCACCGGAGCGTGCGTCGAAGGCCATTTTGCCGCCGACGACAAGGAGGCCCAGGACACAGATGCCCAGGGCGATCCACTTGCCGACGCCGACCATGCGGTTCCAGGCGTCTCCGATGCCGGGAGGGGCCAGAGGCCCGCTGTCGGGCAGGGGGGCTGCGTTGATCAGGACGTCCTGTGCCATGAGAAGAAGTTGCATGGGTTTAATTCCTTCCAGAATTAATGGTTTCGATGACCTCACTGAGACTTGTGAGGACTTTCCTTGGCTCGCGGGCCAGCGACTCGGGGTCGACTGTTCCTTCAAGCCGAAGCTCTTCAATCCACGGCAGCACCCACGTCTGTGGGACGCCGCCGGCGATGATGCGGGTCTGGTTGTGCAGTGCCCTCGGCGTCTTGCCCGGGGCGTCTGCGATCACGACAAGACCGCGTAGGTTGATGGTCGGGTGGGAGCCGGCGGCCCAGTCGCGAGCGGCGAGCTTGGCGGCCTCGAGGCCGCGATGATTCTGCCGGGCGACAAGGAAGACCTCAGCTGGGGGTACGGAAGGGTCGGCGTCTGAGCGGGACGGCCAGCGGTGGTGGCACGGTACACCGCCGAGAAGATCGGCCAAGGTGTTTTCGCCCGCCCCGCCGTGGACGCCGAGCCAGAAGGCTTCGGGATTGTCTGTGATGAAGCGAGCCATGCCCTCGCCCGCAGCGATGCCCAACAGCCCCTGCTGTGGGCCGGCAACGCCGCGCAATACCTCAACGGCGTCGCGGATCTCTGTCTCGGTCACCACAGGTGTTTCGACTGGCTCTTGCGTGACGAAGCCACTCCAACGATTGTCCATTTAGCTCTGCCCCCAACCGGCTTCCCATAGACTCGACTACTGATCATAGTAGGGCATTTAGAGGAAGGAAAAACCAGAATGAGAATAAACATGCACAACAGTGGTGAAAGTTTGTGTTTCGTGTATTGTTCCCACCATAGGAATCGGGGCGGTCATCGTGTCTAAAGCTCTTGACCGTCTCTTTGCTGATCTGCCCTCGCGACTCAGTGTCGATCAACTCACCGACATTCTTGGTCTCTCCGACAAGTCGGTGACCTATCGATGGCTGCGCGAAGGACGGGTTCCAGCGATCAGGCTAGGCGGCACCTGGATCATCTTTCGAGATGACATCCGAGAGCACCTAGAGGCGAGCTACAACACGCGCCCCGGTTTCAAGACAGCAACGGAGCACGATCCACCAGAAGATCTTGAGGGGACATGATGACGGCGGAAGCACTCACCAGACCGGTTTGCAGGGCAACGATCCGCGACGACGACACCGTGAGCGTCACGATCGACGCAGTGGAGAGGACGTTCGCTTCCATGCCGGAAGCCATCGGTTACCTCGCCAGCACGGCCGGGGACCTCGGACGTCCAGTGAAAGTCGCCGCCCTCGATCCATCATCGACGACGCAGCCGGAAACCCACCTCATCGTCAGCGAAGACGGTTCCGTTGACGCAGACAGCAGTGTGCCAGCGAAGAAGCGACCACCACGTCGAATCACTCCTGCCCCGGGTCAGAGTGCACCCTCCAGCTCCTCCGTGACTCCGGCGACAGGGGAAGACGCCGATGCTGTCTCGCGCGCCCCCATCGAAGCTCTTCCTATCTTCGACACCGCCGCAACGATCGAGCCCGCACAACACGAGCCCGCCGATGCTCCAGACAAGGCAGGGCGTCCTGTGCCCGTCACAGGAACAGTCCCTAAGTCGTCGCCCGAGCCGAGGGTGACCCCCGAAGCCGGCCTGCAGGGAACGGCCAGCACAGCCATTCAGGTGGAGCCTGGAGACGCCCGGATTCAGCTTCGCCCCGAGGTGCGAGCCGAAAAGGCAGCTGCCCCTGCGCGTGTTGGCTGGAGGGGTTGGTTGAACGCCACGTTCAAGGCAAACCTCACCGCGTCACCAGCTGAGCAGGCCAGCCGTGAGCGTCGGGCACGCATCCAGCGGCCATTGGAAACCCACTGCACGATGGCCGTAGTCCAGCTCAAAGGTGGGGCGACGAAGACCACCGTCGCCTACCACCTGGCCGCGACCTATGGTCGTATCCGCGGTGGCAATATCCTTGCCGGTGAGTTCAATGAGAACCAGGGCACTCTCGGTGAGCGCGCTCTCTCAGGTGCGCACGACCGCAGCACACTGGACCTCATCCGGAACCTCGACACCGTGACCCGCCGCACCAGTGATCTCGTGCGCTACATCCGGCCGCAGGGCGATGACAGGATCCACGTCCTCGCTTCTCCTCCCGAAGGTGCTGACCGCCGCCGCGTCGACGGCACGTCCGTGAAAGCCGCCCACGATGTACTGCTCTCGCTCTACAACCTGATTCTGCTCGACACCGGCAACTCCGCGCAGGCCTCCACCTGGCAGGCCGCCGTCGACGTCGCGGACTCGCTCGTGTTCGTGGCCCAGAACAAGGCCGACGACTTCAAGCTTCTCGAGGCGACCATCGAAGGCGTCAAGGCCCAAGGGCACGCAGGGAAGTTCGCCCGTTCCATTCTGGTGATCACCAATACCGCGCAGCCGAACGCCGAGCGTCTCGCACAGCTGCAGGAGTACGGGACGAGCATCGGCCTCGCGGCCGTCATCGTCGTCCCCTTCGACCGGTCCCTACAGGAAGGGCAGGACTTCGACTACGAAGCCCTGAACCCCGCCACGCGCCAGGCCTACGAGGAAGCGACAGCAGCCCTCACCGACCAGCTCTAAACAAGCGTTTCTGCGGTCTCAGTTTCGGTCTCGAAGTACGGGTTAGGAAGTCATGGCAAGGGGGAAAGCCATTGGGTGCGGCCTCGCTGCGCTCACCGTCGTGCCACTGGGCGCGGTCCTGGCCATGACGATGCTTGTGGCCGGCATCGCGGAAGACGAAGAGGCTCAGCTCGAGCCCGCGTCCTGTGTGGTCTCCGACGATGCCACGGCGGAGCCCGGTGCCGTGCAGGCCGTCCCCAACGGTTGGGGCCCCCTCGTGGAGACAGCAGCGAAGGAGGCGGGATTGCCAGCCAGCGTCGTCGCCGCACAGCTGAACCAGGAATCCGGGTGGAATGAGAATGCCACCAGCCCCGTAGGAGCCCAGGGCGTCGCGCAGTTCATGCCAGCAACATGGGCGGCCTACGGGCAGGGCGGCGACCCGTTCTCCGCTAGCGATGCCATCCCCGCCTACGGCCGCTACATGGCCGGCCTGAAGCAGGAAGTCCAGTCGGTCGCCGGTGATGACGCGAACCTGCTCGTACAGCTCACCCTCGCCGCGTACAACGCCGGCCCGGGGGCGGTGCAGCAGTACAAGGGGATCCCGCCGTATCAGGAGACTCAGAAGTACGTCAGCTCCGTCCTCGACTCAGCACAGAGCGGGTTCTCGATGGACTGCAAGGCACCGACCGGTGGCAAGCCATGGGACGGTGACCTTGGAGACGGCGAGTGGACCACTCCCCTACCCGGTGGGGCGTTCACCTCCGGGTACGGCGGGCGGAATGTTCCGGGCCTGCCCGCGTGGGCGCAGAACCATGTTGGCGTGGACATCGCGACCCCCGGCACCGGCCCCGGCCGCGGCCGCGGCGGGACCGTCGTCGCTCCGACGGACCTGCGGATCACCGGCTTCAACGACAAGGACGGCTGCGTCATCGCCAAGGAGAACGGCGACGACCCCAACTTTGGGTTCGCGTTCTGCCACCTGAACGCCTACGCGGTGAAAAAGGGCGACGAGCTCAAACGCGGAGACATCATCGGCACCGAGGGCAACAAAGCCGACCTCGGCAACGTCATTACGCACCTGCACTTCGAAATTTACGCCCCCGACGCCCCCGACGTCGTGTACCCGTACCAGGGCTACAACATCGATCCCGAACCGATCCTCAAGGAGAAAGGTGCGTGGCCTGAATGAGCCTCAGTCACCGACGTCGCATCACCGCGGCAGCCCTGTTCCTGGCAGTGCCCCTCACGCTCACCCTGACCGCCTGCGGCAACGATCAGGCAGGGGCGACGCCCAAACCGACGCCCACGACCGTCTACGAGGGCTCCTACACATCAGCTGCAGCGAAGGACATGATCGGCAACGGCACCTTCGCCCAGCCCGAGGACGCCGACCGATCTGACGTCGAGTCCACGGCAGAGGTTGCTGCCCTGATGCTCCACTCGTGGGACACCACGACCGACAAGACCCAGACAGCCGCCGCCATCCGCGCCATACCGCTGATGAGCAACGAATGGGCGACCAACCAAATCGAGCCCGAACGCAACGCCAACCAAGGCGCCTGGCTGGAACCATCCCAGCACCAGGCCTACAGCGCCCCCAGCGTCGTTGCAGCCCCAGGCGACGTCTCCCAGGACGTCGCGGCCGACAAAGCTATCCGCGCCTACGACGTCAGTTGGCGCTGGATCAGCCGTGACGGCGAAGAACTCACCGCCAGCGGCCGCCAAATCGTCACAATCTACCTGGAGCAGCACGACGACCGTTGGGACGTCGTCGGCCACCAATTGCAGGACATGGGCCGATGAATAGCGAAGAACAGCTGCGAATGTTTTGCGACACACCTACAGTGGACGCACCTAGGGCCTCTCCTAGTACTAGGTTAAGTTTCATGGGTCAGACACTTCGCCGCCCTCGCGGCTCCGCAGTAGACACCGTGCAGGTGAACTACAAAGTGCCCAAAGAGTGCAAAAGCAGACTGGAAGAGGTCTCTAAACGCATGGGAGTGAGTGCTTCGGAGGGCCTTGAGAAAATTCTCATGCACCTGGACCTAGACGCAGACGGCCTTCCCATGTGGGTTGACCGTGACCAACTACCGGAGGCTTTGCCCATGGCTAAAGCCAGTTAAAACAAGAAGGCCCGCCGGAGCGGGCCTTCTCATATTCAATTCTTTTCAAGCTCTACACCGTCGGATCCGCCAAGACACTCGGTGAAGGGCTCAGACAAACACACCCTTAGTGCGTTCGCGTGCTACCTAGTGAAAGCATACACCGAGTGTTGCAAGCCCTTCCAGTTTTTAATCCCGCGCCACGCCGGATGGATTCTCCGTCTGCTGCGTGGGTTTTGGCTCCGTTGATCGCGGGTCAGCCCGTGTACCGGGCTGGTCGATGGATCGGTAATCGGTTCCAGTACCCGCGGCCGCGCACCCCATTGAAAATTACGCGGGCCGTGCCGAAGGCACCGGCTGCGGTGCTGATCCACGGCGTTGACGGCTCAGTGCGCACCTTGTGCCTCGACCTGGACACGTCCAAAGCCCGCAAGGCCGTTGTCGATGATGATGCTGCACGGTTGGGAGTCCTGCTCAGTACAGCCGGCCTTGCCTACGTTGAAGACTTCTCCCCTAGTGGCGGTCGCCACCTCTACGTTCCACTGCAGGAGCCCGTTACCGCAGGCGAAGCCCGCGAAGTGATTGAAGCCCTCGCGTTCCGGGCGCCGAGCCTGGATGCGAATCCGCACCAGAACGTTACCGACGGCTGTATCCGTGTTCCGGGATCCGCCCACAAGAGCGGCGGCCACCAAAACCTCATCACACCCCTCACGGATGCCTACGGCATCCTCACACTCCGGAACCCGCCAGGAGCGCTGGCCAAGCTCCGCGAGGATCTTGCGCCTGAGCTGTACCGGGCGCGGCGCCTAAAGCGGACGGGACAGACCCGCGCCGCGGCCACTACCGCATCCCTAAAGGCGCACCACACCCATGGTGTGCGCCAGGATAAGCAGGCGCACTGCACTGACTCGCACCTGCGAGCCGTGGCCCGTACCGGACTGTACGACACTGCCAGATATGCCAGCGACTCCGAGGCCCGCATGGCGGTCCTGAACCACTTCGCGGCGTGTACCTGGACCGTAGACCAGGTACACGCCGGCATGGCCGACGAGTACGCGGGTCTCGCCGCCCTCTACGGCACCAAGACCGAGCGGCTGCTGCCCATCGAATGGGCCAAAGCCCAAGCCTGGACCGCCAAACGCACACCCTCGAAAGCACCCTCCCAGCAAGCGGAGCGAAGCTATGCACGTATTAACAACACAAGCCCTACTTATCTCACGGGGGGCAGCTCAAACCCAGCAACATCGCAAAGCTCTGATTCCATTCACCAGCTGGTGAATGATCTAGAAAATGTTCTCTACGCCGCTCTCGACGTCAGACTCCAAACTCTCGGTCGAGCAAGCATCAGCCTCCGATTCCTCATCCGCGCCGTCCTGGCCTACTTGCGCACCAACCAGACCAACCTCCTCGACGTCGGCTGCCGCACTTTCGCGGTCGCCCTCGGCAAGGACCACGTCACCATCGCCCGCCTCCTCCCCTTGCTCGAGAAGGCGTCAGCAGGGGTCCTCACCCGCGTCGATCGCGGCCGAGGCCGCAACGCCGACACCTACCTCGTCCAACTCCCCCGCGAGTTCGAGCAAATCGCCCGCGACCACACTTGGCGCAAGGGCAAAATCCACGCCATCCGGCCCGTCTTCCGGGTGCTGGGCGACGTCGCCGCACTCACCTACGAGGCCATCGAACGCGCCCACCACTCCCCCACCACCGCTGACCTCACCCGCTCCACCGGTATCTCCCGCACCGCCCTGCGCGACGCACTCACCGGCATGGAAACACTGGGCATGATCCGCCGACACCACGGCTCCTGGCAGGCCGTGGTGTCCACCAACCTCCTGCAGCTCGCGGACCGGCTCGGAGCCACCGAAGACCGACAGGAACAAATCACCCGTTACCGCCACCAACGCGCCGCCTGGCACGCCTGGCTCGACCGGCACCTGGTCCCCCAACTCGAAGAACACGAACTGTACGACCAAGAGATAGACGAATACTGGCTTCCACCGATCGAGGACGAGTATGAGCATCAACGCTCCCTGTGGAACGCGGCCTAGGCTGAGGCCCAGGAGACCTTGGCGAGTGGTGATGGCTGGAGCAGCCATCACCCTGGTTGGCATCGTCGCTATCTTCGTCTTTGGTTTTAGCAGCGAAAGGGTGATCACGGGGATGCGGCGCCGGCTTCGGAGTCCTTATCGGGTCAGTGGTAAACAACCGTGGCGCTTTGGCCCATAACCGCCCGCGCCCCCGCTTACGACACGACGCCGATCAGACTGCTAGGTAGCCACTCGCCGCCCAAGCCTCCTGTCCACAGGGGCACGGCAAAAGCTCCCCCACGCTCCGCTGCTTTTTCCGCACATAGGATGGACAGCTGGAACCTGGGAATCAGGTCCAGTAGAGAAGCCGGTATGCGCCGCTCCAGCTCCTCGGTGAACCACTCGGGGTGGTCAAATTTCATTACCCTTGCGTACAGTCCCAGTAAGTAGCACCATGCGACTGCAACGGGGGTTCACCGACAGCTTTACCCACACATGGACGGCTTTGAGCTCAATCCTCCGGGCTCCACCCGCCCACCTGTGGATAAAGGACCCGCGGTAAGAACAGAGCACCTTGATACGTGTGTGTAAGCCACGACAAGGGTATGAAACACAGACGGTAAAACAGTAAAGTTAACACGAGCTTTAGGCCATAAGTACACCATAAACACGTGTGAAAATAGTTAGACCACTAAGGTTGCCGGTAGTAATAATTGTGCTGTAAACCAACAAATGTAAAGTAGGCTAGAGGTTGGTTGTTAGCGTGTGTGTAACCCAAATACCGTCGGCGCGCTTACATTTTAACCAATGCACACGCTCATATACTTGCCAATAGAAGGCAAAGCACGCTCATCTACTGGAGGATCCCTTGGCTAGATCACTGCAAGCCGAGCGCAACACAAAACGCCACGACTCGGCGGCTATCGATCGCACGGTGGCCTTTGCTAACGGCAAAGGCGGCGTCGGCAAGACAACCACTGCAGCTAATGTGGCCGGATATGCCGCGATAGCGGGAGCGAAAGTGCTTGTGATCGATCTCGATCCTCAGGGTGACCTCAGTCGCGACCTTGGCTACGAATCGGCGTCAGGACAGGGTCTTTTCAACGCCCTTGTTACTGGGACAACCGCACCCGTACTTAAGGACATACGAGAGAACCTTGACGTCATTCCCGGCGGTCAAGCCCTCGAGGACATCCAGGGGCTCATGTTCTCCCGATCCACACGAGCAGATGCTGGAGACTTCGGTGACATGCTCCATCGAAGCATCGAGCCCCTCGCTGAAGATTATGACCTCATCATCATCGACACGCCACCGGGGGAGCGGACCCTCGTCGAAGGTGCTTTCGCAATCGCCACCGCAGTTGTCATTCCCACCAAATCTGACGAAGCGAGCATCGACGGGGTCGAACGAGTTGCACGCCGATTTATGGCAGTAAGGGAACGAAATCCGAACCTTCAACTTGCCGGGGTCGTTCTCTTCGGCGTCGGACCACGGTCTCTTCGCCTCGAACGAAGTGTCAGAGAAACCCTCGAAGAAATGCTCGGTACAGTCGCGCCCGTCTTTGCGACCCGCATAAGGAGTCTGGAAAGTGCCAGTGCCGATGCCCGCAAGAAGGGATTGCTTTTCCATGAGTTGGAAGGAGCAGTCACTCAGGCGCAGAAGGATCGCCTGAAAGCACTTAGAGCCGGGATTAAACCATCTGACGGATTCTTCTCACGTAACGCAGGCGGTCTGGCGGAGGAGTTTGAAGCACTCACAGGAGAAATCCTGTCCCGCCTCAACGAAATCGAAAGCGACGACAACCAATGAGCCCAGAACGCCACAACCTCGCCGAGGCCTTCCAGCCCGCACGCGGCCGCAGCCTTGAAGGGCTTTTGGCGCCAAAGCGCAAGAAAGACGCCGAGGACGCACAACCTCGCAAACCAGCAATGGAACCAAGCACACCTCCTTCCAAAGCCGAGCAGCAGGAAACCCCGATCAGCGCGAAGACAGCTGGGAACGAACCAGATGTGGCACCTGCGCAGGCTATCGATGGCTCAACACGAAATGTTGGCGTGTATCTCTCGCCGGAACTACTTGCAGAGGTCAAAGGACGTGCACGTTCCGAACAGATTACCTATGCCGACCTCCTCGTAGATGCTTTTGAAGCCATCGCCCCTGCTGACCTGACCCGCGAGTTTTTTCAACCGACGGAACAGTCTGTTAGCGGTATGCCCCGGCGTGTCCGCCGTGCCAGGGGAACGGCCGGCATTCAGATCCAACTTCGGCTTGACGACCGGCAGATTCAATGGCTCGACGAACAGGTGACAAACCATTCCGCGCCCTCCCGGAGTGCCCTCGTCTCCACTGCCTTTCGTCTCTATCTCAGCACTTAAGTGCATTATCAATTGAGGTGCTGACGTAGTCGACGGATGGAAGAGAGTCATGATGGACAACAAGATCGCGTCTGCACAGGACTCCTCGCCGGCGGCGGGCTCCCCTGAGCGGTCCTGCGCTTAGTTTCGGCCTGTCACCGGGCTGCTCCTTCGTGACACCGGGGTATTTTCGTTTTTGCTGCTGTCCTTATTTGATGATGCATCCCCGCTCCGCCCCGGCACCTCCGTTTGTGCTGAGCATGACGCCCAGACCAAGGTGCTCGGCGCTCCTGGTGTCGCTTATTTCCTCCTAGAATTCGAAACGACTTTGCACCTACGGCGTTGAGCACTGCTTTGACGGGAACGGGTGAGCGAGCTTGCCAGCAGACAAAAAGATGAGGGGGAGAGGCCGCTGCTGGACCACAATAGGCCCACCGCCCAGCCGCACCGAAGGACCAACACGGGGCCCGAGGAGGATTGGTACGGAAGTCCACGCTGATTGAGTATCTTCACGATCAGATAACCGTCAACGCGTGATGGGGCGTTATTTACGTCTGGTTGGGGTGTACGCTAACCGGACGTCAGGAATAAGGCTCGATAGTGTCAGAATAGAGTCCGTTCTGAATTTGCCTGACGTCCGTGTTTCAGGCTCTAAGGGCTTACCCTGACACTTCGCCGTAGGAGGCACCGTGGCCGGTCAACGTATTGGGTATGTCAGGGTCAGCAGCCTGGATCAGAACCCCCAGCGTCAGCTGGAAGGCATCGAGCTGGACAGGGTGTTCACCGACAAGGCCTCCGGAAAAGATACGAAACGCCCAGAACTCGAGAACCTGCTGGTATTTGTTCGTGAAGGCGACACTCTGGTGGTACACAGCATGGACCGTCTCGCCCGGAACCTTGATGACCTTCGCGCGCTGGTGCAGAAGCTGACAAGGAAGGGCGTCCGTGTTGAATTCCTCAAGGAGAACCTGACGTTCACCGGCACGGATTCCCCGATGGCGAACCTCATGCTCTCCGTGATGGGGGCGTTCGCTGAATTCGAAAGGGCACTGATCAGTGAACGGCAACGGGAAGGAATCACTCTGGCGAAGCAACGCGGGGCGTACCGCGGCCGCAGTAAATCACTCTCACCCACCCAGGCAGCCGAACTGCGGGAACGTGCCAGCGGCGGGGAACAAAAAACCAGACTGGCACGGGAATTTGGAATCAGCCGGGAGACTCTCTACCAGTATCTGAAAGCCGAGCAAGTGAGCTCACCGGAGAGCAACCTTGACAGTGCAGATCACTCCTGACATCCAGCGCAGACCGCTCGGGAAATGACAACGAAAACATGCACAGCAGCAAAACCCGTCATGATCTTCGGGGTTGCGCCCTTGCCCACTCGCCACGCCCACGACAACACCGCCGAGAACCGAAAGTCCCGCCATCCAAAGCTGACATCGGCACCGGTACCTGCTAAACGTGAATTTCCGTACCGATCCTCCTCAGACCCCGACGCCATCGCCTCCGTCGTGCGCAGGTCCGTGACCATCGAGCACGAGATCGAGGGTCTGCCTGAGGGCCTCGTGCTCCAGGACGTCACGGTCCAGGACGACGGCTTCCGTGCGAACCTCCGGGGGGAAGACGTCAAGCTCACCCCATAACATTTCCCGCCCTGGAGGGCTAGGGCATCACCAACTGGCCGCTCCTCAGCCCCGCACCACAACCACCACAACCGCCGAACCTGTCCCATTACCGTCACCCCGACGGGCCGTGGGCTCTGGAAACGTGGCATACCCAATTGTCGATGGACTACTGATACACCTGCCCCGCCCAACTCGGCCAGCTTTTTGGGTCGGCATCAAGATCGATGCCACGCAACCGGATCAAGCAGACATGATCCACTAGCTTTGCCACAGCCCAGAGACTATGGGAACGTCCGTCGCCGTGCGAGGGAATCCGCTGCAGCACGACATCGAGATCAACCGTGGACAGTTCCCACTCTTCCTTCACGCTCCCGTCATCAGCCCAGAAGTAGACGCGGTATGTCGGTGTGTCAATCTCCAACGTCGCATCACGTGGTCTATCAAGTGGGCTTCCATGGGCCGACCGTACTGCTTTACATCGATTCCGTCACGCCCGTTCGCCGGCCCCTGATCGTGACAGCAGCAGTGACTATAGGATTCGTGATTTTAGGTGACTAGTTTTGCGTAGACGACGTAGTTGTCGTCGAATTCGCCGGTGTCGGGGTCGTAGCCGTCGCAGGTGATCAGGCGTAGTTCGGATCCTTCGGTGTTGCCGTAGACGGTTTGGGTGGGGAAGGCGTCTTTGGCGTATTGCTCGCCATGGTCGACGGTGAAGGTTGCTGTGGTGCCGTCTTCGCGGAGCACGTTGATGGTGTCGCCGGCTTTGAGTTTGCGGAGGTCGGCGAAGACGCCGGGGCCACTGTCGGTGGCGTTGACGTGTCCGAGCAGGACCGCGGGTCCGCGTTCACCGGGTGTGGGGGAGTCGTTGTACCAACTGGCGGGTGCGCCTGGGTCACCGGGCGGGACCTCGAGCGAGCCATTGTCGCGCAGGCCGAGGCTCAGTAGCTCAGATCCCGCGCCGATCGCGGGGACGCTAAATGAAACCGGGGCTGATTCTGGCAGGACCGGCAACAGGACCGGTGCGGGTGCGGGTGTTCCGGGTGCGGGGGCTGTGGGTGGTTGAGTCGGGGCTGGCACCGCGGGTGTGGGCGTAGCGGAAGCGGAGACGGACGGCGCTGCCGTTGTTCCTTGGCTTTGGGCGGGGGTGTTGGTGGCGCAGCCGGTGAGGATGAGAACAGCGACCGCCGCAGAGGCCAGATGGCTTCTGCGACGGTCGCTGGGTGAACTAATCATGTGAGGAATCAGGTCCGATCAGTTCGTCATGCTGGTGCTGTGTTGGCTGCTTATGCCTTGGTGTTGCTGCGGCGAACCAGGAAGGTTCCGCCGGCTGCTGCTGCCAGGACCAGGCCGCCACCGAGGGCGAGGACGGCGGTGTTGGAACCGGTTTCCTGGGCGACACCGGTGTCGGCGCCACCTTCAGGCATGTCGCCCATCTGTGAGGCTACGAGCACTCCACACAGTGCCGGTGAAGTGGCGCCGAGGGGCAGTTCTGGGGCGATGTCGCTGGGTGAGTTGAATACTTCCTCGGAGACCCCGGCGGTTGCTGGGTCCAGGCCGTGGACGACGACGACGGCTTTGCCGGCTTCGAGTCCTGCCTTGGTTTCAGCGTTCAGCTGCACATCGTCGCGCTGGATCTGGTAGCTGCCGCCCATGCCGGCGAGCTCGAGGTTCAGGCCTTCTTCGGGGCCGGTGGCTCCGCTGGTGGTCAGCGTGGTGGTGATGGGGCCGTAGGCGGGATTGCCGTCGGTGGTGTTGAGGATGCCGTCGCCGTTTTCGTCCTCAGCTGGGGTGGGGCACTCACCTCTAGCCTCTTCGCCGGTGTGGATGTGCTGGACGTGGGGGTATGGGGCGTCCATGAAGGTTTCGCCGAGACCGGAGACCTGCAGGTCCACGGCAGCTGTGTCACCGTGGACGTCTACGGTGATGCTTCCCGTGCCGGTGGTGCCGTTCAGCTGGCCCAGGGTCGAGGAGTAGGACTCATCTGCTGCCATGGCGGGCGACGATGCCATTGCCAGGGCGCCAAGGGCCAGGGTAGGTACTGCAAGGAAACGCATTGCCTTATTCATAAGATCAATTCCTTCACTGTGCGTATGTACGCACCAGATCTGGTGCGCTTACTACGTAATTCGGAGCGTTCCGCAGTATGGATTGGTTTTTCCCACACAATTCACACCGGAGCACGTGACGCCGCTCGTTGAGAGTGGCTTCTGTTCACTGTAAGCAGGACAAGGCCCTGTTGGGAAGCGCTGTGGTGTGACACATGGTGCGGGTGAGGTTTACCTGATAGGGGATAATCGTCCATTCGAGCCACTGCGGGTTACCCGATCGCGGAGTAAGACTAAGCAGCCAAACCGGGTGGGTGAGGTGTGTTCCATGTTGCTTTTCAAGCGGATGAGCCGGGACTGCCCAGGGTTTGGTTGACACCTGACCTGTGAGGATTTGTTCTCACTGGAAGGATGTCAATTATGGCAAAGGCATATCCGAAAGAGTTCCGCGACGACGTCGTGGCCGTGGCCCGGAAGGGCCAGTCATCGATGAAGCAGATCGCAAAGGACTTCGGGATCTCCGAAGGATGTCTGCATGGCTGGATGAAAAAGGCGGACATCGAGG
>NZ_JADOUV010000013.1:0-32717 GCF_015751715.1 Arthrobacter sp. CAN_A6 | reverse complement strand
TTTATAAAGCGACGTCGCTGGATTCGACCAGGACAACGCCACCCCTGAAGAGCCCTCCGGCACCGCAGTCACATTCGTCACCGCCGACAACGGACGAGTAGTTGCGGAGGGAAGAGCGATCGAGCCTACGCCGACGGCCTTGGCCGGTCCAGCGGAGAGCGGCGTGCAAATAAGAAGTACGCTGAAAGCGGCTACGACAACACGGGCAGGTTTCAATTGAGACACGATTAATCTCCCCAGACTAGCTGGCCCCAGCGGCCAGCATCTGGGAAGGTGTTAGCCCAGATGTGGAAATGCTACAGCCTCACGCAAGCCCTAGGGCACAAACCCGCTCACGTATTTGATTTTCGGTTGGCGCACTCATTGAACCAAGGTCACCCAGAAGAGATTCCCATCGGGTCTCTTCGTTGAGAAGGATTGTGAGAACCTGTCCAATCAATTCCTTAGGAGGTGAGACGTGACCTGCCCCCCACTTGTCCATCAGTAGGTGCAAGTTGGGAACTCTCGTCGCAGTTAGGAAGGGAAGCAGATGCTTGTCGACGTGGTCATCCGTGCTGTTTTGCACGTAGACGACGCAGTGACCCGCCCAATCGGGCAAGCGGCGTAAATCCGGGCACATTCTTGCTGCCAGTACCTCTACGGCTTTTTCCTCTGAGCCAGCGCCCCAGCATGCGCGCGCATAGGCTTCGACGATGCGGGGGAGGTAGTTGTCGAGGATTGTCTGGGGATTAACAGCGACTACGGTGGATCGGGGAAAAAACTGGGAATAGAACAGCGCCGCAAACCCCCCTCCGGAAGCACCAAATAGAAGTGTTCGCTCACCCCCGGCGTCGGTCACAAATTTTTGAAGAAGGCCCGGGAGGAGTGCCTGCATCTCGAATTTCGCCGAACCACCATACCAAGCGAGCATGAGGGAGTCATCAGTGTAGAGGCATGCATCAAAAACTGAGATTGTGTTCGTCTTCAGCCCGGCGAAGGTCGGTCCCGCCATAAAGCGGGGGACTTCCTGAGTGCTTATCCCCAACGCTGCGTTGAAAACTATGGAGGTCGTTGCTGCACTTTTTGAGTTATACATTATCTCAAGCGGCAATCCATTACAATTTATGACATGGAGTCCAGAATGCAGTGATTCGGCATCGAAAAAGCAGTTTATCGATTCATGTTGAAAAACATCACAATCAAACCGGCTAATATTCCGCACTGTCTTGAAAACATTCCCTGACTCACTGGTCGCATGGTCAGCGACCTTCTCAATCGATACGCGACGAACTTTTGTTGCTTCCGATTTACTGACCCAAGGAACCAATGTGATGCTCAGACACTTGATTGAATCTGGCAATTTTACCTCTGATCGGCTTTGTACGACGCCGACCCCGGTATGAGTATATGTGAAATAGGCCGCTCTCGGATTTCCGGAGCGCATCAGACCGGTTCCTGTCAGCGGACCAGGATCGCCACTCAACTCAAACCTGAGGAGCGCCTCGCGCTCCTGTGTTCCCGCCGGACATTCCAGATCAAGGATTACCGCGAAATTTCCACTTGTCTCGGAGGAACTGATAGCTATCTCGCGGTCCAAAATTTTGTATTCGCTCACTGGTGCCCTCCAGAGGAAACGATCGAGGAGTATCCGAAGTTATATGAGGCAACCAGCGGAAATTGGAGAGACTTCACTTCCAGTACTACCTCCGAACGAAGATTTTTACGGCAGGCCAGCCCAACTCGCTGCGCTCTACTCAACGGAGCCTGAGAAGTTATTGGATGCTGAGAACTGTTGATTCCGTATGAGCCAAGCTGTCCATCAATGTGCCCAACGACGCGGTCCTCGATAACTGCACCAACGAGTTTTTCTGCCCCCCGCCGGCTGAGTATATAACCGTCGCCACCCCATCCGCGCATGTGATCCGGGCGAGTTGCAAGTGTGTCCCATAGCGAAGAGTATCCAGTATGGAGCTCCTTAGTCATCAATGACGACATTCTTTCATTCACAAATAAAACATCGAAATTTCCCGCTTCTGTCACCAAGCGTCCCAAGTCCTGCCAGCTATACGGAAGTCCATCGTCTTCGATAACGAGATGGAAGTCGTCGCGCCCGGAGGCTATCTTCTCCCAAGCTTGGACATGGCTCAGCGCACATCCGATAGCTCCACGACCAAGAATTGAACCGCTTGGCGACAGAACACTTTTTGCAACAAGACTAGTCAAATCGCTTCCTATTACAGCCTCCACTCTGAGGGGGTCGATATCAAACATCGAATACAGCGCATTGGATAATCTGAACTTCCGTCTGTCTTTTTGGAGATTGATGATTGAAACAGGAACTTCCAAGGTATGTCCTCTGAAGTTTCTTGCGTATTCAAGGCGCTTACTTACAGAGGCCCACTTCACAGGGCTGCAAGCACTCATCCTGAGCGCAACCCGCCTAACTCTCTCGCAGGAGTCCCAGTCTCCCGCAATGGCCGCTATGAGCGCGATACGGAGCATTTGGTCCTCGGAGAGGTGTTCAAATCCGGGCACGAAACGTTGGATTGTGGGATGAACCAACTCGGGACGAGCATCTGCAACGAGGCTTTCCAGGTATAAACTCGTGATGTAGCCGTCGTGCGGAGACCTTTCAGCAAGCTCACCTAGGAGCGTAGCGGCAAGAGTGAAGTCTCCTTCTTTTCGAGCGACATGCTGAGAAGCTAACGCACTTAGCGCGGGTAGCAGACCTGCCGCTGAATAGCTCGACAGGAGTCGGAGCGCCTTGCTGACATCATTCATGACCCTCAAGTAGTCGAGATACAGTAGAAACTCGCTGCGGTTGCTGTGAGCCTGATCGAGATTGACTGGGTGAAAGCGACGCTCTAGCTCCTTCACCGACGCTGCTGACTCGGGGTCTGACGGTATATCAGCTAGGCGGCCTTGAGCGAGCAGGCGTTCCAAACCAGCATGCAGTGACATTAGGGCCTTTCGAAACGCCGACGGCGCTGCCTCTGTCCTTCCGCCAGAGCAGAAGGAGATGGTAAATCTGGTAGTGACGCTCAGTGCCCTGGCAGCTCGATACGCCTACTTCGTCAATCTCAGCACGCTGGTCCCTTTTCCTGTCAACGCCGCGCCCATGTAACAGTTGAAGGAGCTTCCTCACCCGCTTGCACCCGTAACTTGCACGCCATCAAGACTGGGAAGTCGCTGTTAGGCAGTTCAATCGTTGCACACGGAGACACCAGAGGTTGATAACGCTCATGAAGAGTTACCGCTATCCATCGGATGCGGTGCGGAACGCCATGCGCCCTCGACGGGCGCTCCGGTATGAAACAATTACTGGTGACGGTCCACCCCGCGTGACGAAGCGGCGATCTGCCTCGACTGATACGAATGAAATCTCAACTTTAAGGAGCACCGGCCCCTTTGTACCAAACTTCCGAACACATGGGGCCAACAGCGCAGAAAACGGGTCGAGTGATGAGATGCAAGACCAAGTGAACGCGGCAGCATCAACGAAACCTGATCGGCCTCAGGCTCGTATCAACTACGACGGACAACAGGTGCTTCTGGAACTTCCTTCAGAGTCTGATCATATAAGCGCAGTGATACTTAAGACCGGAACCTTCTATGAGCTAGATTTTCTTCAGTTCATGCGAAGACTGTTGGAGCCGAACAGTCTGGTAGTTGATGTTGGCGCCAATATAGGAAACCACACATTATTCTTCTCGCGCATATGCTCCTGCCGCGTCGTTTCCTATGAACCACTCGAATCAACGGCGCTGCTACTTAAGCGGAATGTTGAGCTGAATTTCACCGACGGTACAGTAAGCGTCCGTGTAGCGGCGTTAGGCGAAGTCAATGGAAAAGCGAGTGTCTCAAGCTTCACCAGCGCGAATGTCGGTGGTGCACGTCTCTGCGCCGACCCAGAAGGAAGCATGATTTTGTCGACTCTGGACGCAGAGTGGTTTGAATCACCCGTCGCCTATCTGAAGATTGATGCCGAGGGGATGGATCTTGCGGTTCTGCGTGGAGCAATGAACCTCGTAGATAAAGATCGTCCTTTGATTAGCTGTGAAGCATCGGATGACGCCGCCGAGGTGGACTTGCTGCGTTATATGAGAAGTATCGATTACGCCCCTCTAGGTGAATTCAATGCAACACCAACTTTCATATTCGCGCCCATTCGCGGCACCCACGAAATGCGCAAATTTTTCCAGTATCAAGCCCAGGCCGCGCTCCTAATGCAATCCAGGCTGGCCGATTTGCAAATGCAGTTGGACCGAAGCGTACGATACAGCCAACGTTTAATTTCAGAACATATTGCGGAGTCGCATCAATGAGCAAATCCTCGGAGATTTCTACGGAACTAGAATATCCATTTGAGCAATGCGACCACGAGGTGTGGAAAGTACCGACCCATTCTTGGAAGGATCTCGATGCATTCTTGTCCTCGACGAGCTGGCAAAACGGGCTTCACTCCATCAGCTTCGACCATGCCCCCCATTTGGACTTGTTAGTCCACGGACTCGATCAAGCGACATCAAAAAACTCTGCCCTTCCTGTTTTCTTCAACGGCGCAGTTACGGCGCGAGAGGAAAAGGTTCCGCCATTTTTCTCCGGGTTGAAAATCGCGCGCCAGGGGGGGTACCCATACGTAGCTCTGTCAGACGCTTCGCTTCAACTGAACGACTCGCTCGGGCTCGGCTGGTATATCGGAAATACCTACACGCATTTACAGTCCATCATTACGGGCATCCTATTTAGACTCGCAGAGATGACTGGGCGGGAATTACTCTTGGTAGGCGGATCCGGCGGCGGATTCGCTAGTCTCTTTTACGGGGAGCGGCTCGGTGACCTTGCATCGGTGTTTGTATGGAACCCGCAAACCAACTTCCTGGACTACAACGAGCTATTCGTCAAGAGATACCTTCGAGACGCCCTAGAGGATCCCCTCCTCCCCGACCTCGACGCGCCCGATTGGAAGATAAGAGTAGCTGACACACTCCTTCGCCACGGTTTCGAGGCCGCTGTCCCTTCGACTTCAGCTCCGGGGATCCACTCCAGACCGAGGCGATCCCTATACCTTCAAAATTCCAGTGACTGGCATGTTATATCGCACCTTCTTCCTTTCATAGGAAGGTCGGACTACGCTCCACTGGGCGAAGGTGTTTATTCTGGGTCTGACGAACATATCGCTTGGATAGCCCAGTTTGGGGAGGGGCACGCCGCCCCGTCCCCCGAGGTCATCTCAGACGTTGTCGAGAGACTTATCGATACTCGGATCTCAGTTTCCGAAATCGTTGAGCGGATGCAAAGGGACCTAGTGTTCGGCCCACAACGAGTCGAGCTCGTACCTCGAGACTTGACTTCTCTAGCGGGCAGGATCGAAGAGCTAGTCAGGTTGGATGTTCGCGGCAGCGGTGGATCGGTGGACTTAGAACTGGACCTCGATATCATCCCTCTAGGTTATGGCGGTTTAACTATAGAGTTTGCTGAAGTAACGAACGGCACTATTGAGGTCATTCGAAGGTTCGAAGGATCCAATACACATCGTCATGTGGGTACCGCTGGCCAAGAAAGCGTCTACCGTGCAGCATTGAAGGACGGCTTTGGCAATCTTTTGCTTGAGGTTATCTCGCAACCAACCACCCAGAAAAATGGCCGGCTTTTTATATGCGGGAGCAGCGCCTCGATGGAAGCCTTCGCCACTTCCCAAAGTGTCGAAATTGTTCACTACTCGGCCCGATCGTCCTTAGGAAGCTCCTTTCAGGCCCATGTTTTGGCCGTGAGCAGCTCAGTTCATACAGATAAACTCGAAAGCACATTCCAGCGCCGTCTAGTTGAAACCGACATTTTCAAGAAGCTATCTGATGATCTTAACAACATCGACTTTGATCTGTTACTACTCGATCTTTTAGACGAGCGGATTCCCCTCGCTTCTATCAATGGGACCTATATAACGCACAGTCCAGAACTAAAAAGAACCGGCTTTCATCCACCGATTGGGAGCGAGATCGAACCAGGTTCCGACCACCATCTTCAGTTGTGCGAGGCAGGGATAAGCAGGCTACTCGAGATTGTCGGACCGCATCGCGTGCTTGTGAACAACGTCTACTGGGCGACGCATAACGTCTCTGGAGAGCTCCTTCAAGGGCAAGAAGAAATTTCACGGAATAACCGAATGCTGGCTCGTCTTTACGACATGCTGCTGACGCACAAAGGAGTCCGTTTTGTAAACTATCCCGATGGAACAATACTTTCTGCGCAGAACCATAAATGGGGAGATTCGCCATATCGCTTCGGTCCAGGCGTCGATCAATATCTTCGAAAATCGGTGAGCGGCGCCCTTTTCGAATAGGCGGATGCAAGTCACTTCACTCTTGCGTCTCATCATCCTCAGGGACGATCCACGTCAGAGGGCTGAACGCTTCCGGAGCGCATTGCGACAACAGCTTAAGGAACGGAAGCGTTCCTGTATTGGCCAATTCAAGCAAAATGACTTGTTGTCCGTCGCCGGTGTGACGATGCCGGGCCGTGAGATAGTTCCATGTGCCGAACCTCGTTGCGTGAAGGAGATCCTCGTAGTAGGAGCTCGAAGACACCTTCCCCAGAGGGCCGATCCAAGTTTGGTCTGCCTCGTATGCATCTCGCTCCGTGGAGATGGATATTCCCGCGTACTTCAATAGCAAACCGGCGTCCTTCTCAATCGAGTTCGCGATAATTGCGTGTGGCCGCCACGTTTGAGCTACAAGAATCTCAGCGGTAGCGGCATCGACCGTACGGTCGCCGGCGTCCAATACATAGAGTGGAAGCGTACGGGCAGATATATTGATTCCCGCTGTTCGAAACATGAGGGTCAACGAGTGTTCTGCGAGGTGCGCCCGAGTGATCGAGCGCATCTGCGCCCAGGAGTCACGCGTCCGTGCCGATGCGCTGCTCATCCAACTTTCCAGCAAACTGTTCCATCGTTCCGGAGAATTCGATGCCTCGATCGCCTCAAACTGCTCAATGATCCCCCGCCCCTCCCCACTCAAGACCAAAGCGCCACTTGCGGCAACTTCCACCACGCGTCGTGAGAACATTGTTGGTGAGTTATTTGCTGAATTGACATTGATGTTGATGGGGTGAGCTTTATAGACCTTCAACACTTCGTCGTAATCGACACCTTCTCGAACATACTTGCGAAGCTCTTCCGGAAACTCGTAGGGCGAGTTAGGAACCTTTAGCTGACGGTCGTATATCGTCAGCCCATGGTTGGACGCAGCGCGCAGCATACCGTCCAACTCAGAAGACCGTTCCTTGAACCGGGCACCGTAGTACGTTCCCGCATAGCTCACGGAATGCTCGTAGATTCGGTCGGTGGGGAGAGGATTGTGTAGCATTGGCTCCGCATAAAACGACGAAGCTGACACGGTGCGGTTCTCTGACTTTTCAATAGCAAGATAGTTCCCTACCATGTCAGCGTCAGTGGTGAAGATGTGATCCATCAGCGCAGCAGTACGTGCGAACGCTCGATAATGGACGGGATCTTCCTTGTTCCAAAAAATCACCGGAATGGCTAACTTTCTGGCCACCATGACGATTCTTTCCAGGTCCTCGATCAGTTCTGGATAGTAGGCAACCCCCCGACGCCACTCGTCGTTGGGGCCCTCCCATGCCGACTCGACGAAAACGGCGTCCAGATCAAGCGTGGCCACCTCAATGAAACCATCTTTCCGCGAAAGCGGAAAAGCGTGGAACGAATGCTCTATAGTCCGGCTAGTGAATTGATCCGCGATGACGCCTACTCGCAACTCTTCGAGTCGTCTTGCGGACGAAGAGCGAAGCATTTCATTTTGGTGGTTGAGCGCTTTCACGACGTATTCGCCACTCCGCTCGCCCGGCAAGCAGTGCGCGTCGACGGCCGCGGTAATCATTGAGTCAATATCGGTCTCGCACGCGTTCTTGTACTGTTGGGTCATGTCACACACGAAAGGAATCCCCAGCCGGCGGGCCGCAATGAGTGCCGGAAGTGCGACCCAGTAATCGCGCTGCGACCTCATCACTGTGGGTCGAAATATCCTAGCTTCGCGAACGAAGGCGTCTGCAGCAGCCATTATCTGTCGGTCCAAACTGAGCCGATCGACGTTTCTTAGCGGAAGGTAAGCGTATTCCTCATCCCCCGCTACCACGACGGTCCGCACACCGAGTTCCTGTACTTCGAGGTCGACGTCGAAGTTCAAGGTTGGAGCGCTAACAGAAACATGGCGTAAGTTGTATGAACCGTGTGCTTGGTCTCTAAGTGGAGCGGCTTCCTTAAACTTTTCTTGAGTTGTCCCGAGGTCCATGGCGTACAGAACGCGGTCCGGACACTGCAAATAAACGGGTCCGTTCGAGCGCTCCGGGATGAGAATCCCCCCTCGTTTCAGAATGCTCAGACCCTGGCGCCACATAGTTCCTCTAAAAAGTGCCGAAGGAAGCGTTTCCACCATGGTTGAATTTTCCCTGACCAAGGCGTCCACGCGTGGGAAGTCCTTGTCACGAACGAGTACTCTGATCAGCCGTTCGAAGTGCGTCGCCGTCGAACTGCGCCTGAATGTCTCCTCCATTCGTTCGGCGGTAATCGACGCTGATGGAGTGGCACTATAGGAGTTGCCCGCGTCCAACAGTAATTCAAGCCAACGTCGACCAACTTTCTGAACGTCAAATTGATCCACCTGCGATAAAGCGCTTTGCGACGCTTCGTGGTATGCATCCAGCGTTTCATTCTGTTCGATGATGTAGCAGGCAGCATCCATAGCGCTCTGATGCACCCACTGGCTACTGAAGATCTCTGCCGCTCCGTCTCGCTTCCAAACCACCGGCACCGCCCCCGATGCCATCCCCTCCACCGGAGCCAGATGGAATGTCTCGCGAAAACTGGGTGATAACACCCAACCTATTTTCTGAAGCCATCGACCCATATCGGGTCCAAATTCTTCAAAGACGACCCGCCGTCGAAGTTTAGGGTTGGAAGCTAATCGCTCGTAGAACGACTCATATGCATCGCGAGCATGATCATTACTCCACATCCACTGGTACTGCCACGGTGCTCGTCCCCGAACGTGAAGGGTGTACCTCAAGTCTGATTCCAGAAGAATTTCAAGAAGATCCAACGCACGATCAGGACGTTTGAGGATTGGTACCACGCCGATGATTCCGATATGGAACCGAGCCAGCTCGAGTTTCGGTCGGTGTAAGTCCTGCACATCGACCATGTTCGGAATTACCGTGGTTTTCTCCACCGGCCACTTCAAAGCAGACACCACTTGGTCACGGTAGAATTCAGATACAAAGACGAACATATCTACGTTCGCGACGTTAATGTCTCTGATCCATTCCGAGTTCAACTCGTACCCATGGAAACGGACGATAAGGGTCTGCCCTGGCTTCTTGGACCACGAATACCAAACTGCGTTCAACGAACAGAACTCACAGAAAATCATGTCAGCCCAGTTTAGAAGCGTCTCACTTCGCGACTCATCTTGAATATTTTGTTGCCGCCAAGCGTCTACCTGTAATTCGAAATCATCACGCTGAGATAAAATCTCAATCAGCTCACCAGCAAATTTGAAGTCATGGCCAGCAATAACCATCTTTTTTTTCCGGCCAAGTCTCGGACTTTCCCGATAATCGGGCAAAAATCTTTTTAGGTTTTGCTGAAAAGCTCGGCGATCAAGATTTTTTTGTACACCTAGGGGCTCGATCGAATGGTCGCTGTTCAGAAGTCCGGATAAAACGAGCGTCTTCGCAGTGGCATCCGGAAATCTGGCTTCAAGAATGGATCGATGATCCTCCTTGGCAACGACTAAGCGACGAGCGGAAGCGATCAGTTCATCCAGGCGGGGCTCTTGAATAATTTTCAATGCATCGATACTGTCGAAGAGGAGCGCCTGCCAAAGCTTGGCCTGCATGATTTTATTTTTTATTGCCAAATATCCGACTTCAAGGTCACCGCAGATTATGACATCACAATTCAACTGGTTCGCGCTTAGGAGAATATGCCAGACTGCGAATCGAGGGATAATTCCTCCAGCTTCAATCTGATGAGCGGCCGGCGAGGGCGTGATAACCGTGACATACGGGCTAAGCTTTAGATTGTCAACGATTAGGTCGTCGTCAGCCCCATCTCCCACAAAGAAAATCACGTGGTCGGTTGGTGAGGCAATATTAGATATTGAACGATAGTCCGTCGATGCATACGATCCTTCTACTACACCAGATTTGAGGCTGGACACCTGACCGAAAATAAGAACTCTTCTCTCGGCCTGTATCATGTTGTGCAATTGCAGTAGCGACAAGATAACGAAATTTTCCGACAGGTTCTCAGTCCATGGCGTCGCACTGAAGTCCTCGGGGACCGACAAAGAGAAGATTCTGCGCCCGCCGGCTGCCGGAACGAGCGCCACGAGGTTCTTCCTCACCTTCTCACTCTCCACGAGGACGTGTGAAGCATGGTCGGTGATAGCGGCTAGGAGCTGCTGGGCAGGCTTACCTTCCGACAAATGACCAGCAAGCTCAGAGGTGGGAAGCAGCGGCCAAACTATCGGGGCGGTACCTTCATTACCGAGAAGTGCCCGGGACAACTCTATTCCGCGGGAGATCACAATCGATGCCGCAGCCTCTTTAGCGTAAACAGCCGCCTCCCAAGCGAACCGACGGACTCGACGCTCAGGCGGAACCCGCGATACCGGCGGGTGGTGAATGACAACATCCGGATATGCTGCTTGAAAAAGTCGTTTTTCTGCCTCTGTCAAAGGTTCTTGAAACATCACTGCAACTTTGATGTTCGCGTCCGCAAGAGTGCGGATCATGCTTTGATCCAACTGCGAACTGAAGAAGGAGCTAGAGGCTGCGGCGCAATAGAGTACATGGACGGCCTTAGACAATGTTCGTTTCCTTAGACTCTGATGCTTGCGCAAACCGCTGGGACAACTCGTAGATATGACTGCGGCGAGGCCCTTCGGGTAACTCGTCGAAGAAAGCAGCGGAGGGGAAAACTATAGATCCTATGTCACGTAGGGCTGCCGTGTGAAGCCGTTCCGGTTGACCATTGTCGACGAAGATCACGGGTACTTTTCTTTTGCGACTCCACGGCGCAAGACGCCGAATCTCCTCAAACAGGGTGCCACCGGCCGCGTCCTCCGTTCCGAACCAAGGTCCACTATTCAGCGCGGCTCTCTGGATAACGATTATCTGCGGCTGCAAGGTGTCGACACTGTTCACCAAGCAAGACGGAAAGATAGGCATGACGTTGTAACGCTGTTCTAGCTCGTCGTAAAAATCATCCTCAACGATCGCGCCCACCTTGAGCGGAGGGTGGAACGGATTTACCGAGTGATATCCGACACGAAGCACTTCGGCCAGCCTCAAGGCACCCAGGTTTGGTGGCGGCGGCGTAGATGACCTGCCTTTTCGTCGTAAGAGTAGGTCAACTGCCTCACCGCCGGAACTACTTCCGACAGAGTGCTGAGCACTGTCTTTCGTCATCGTCGATTCCTAAACTCCCAGGGACTCGGCCGCAACAAGGGCCGGCCGCCGAAACGAGCCTAATACAGTTGAGAAGTGAACCCAATTTGCGAAAGCAATCTCGATGCTCGGGTAATCCGATGCTCGGCCTGCCTTGGTTCCAGAGATCTACTCCGTCAGTTGGTATGTGCGAGCAGACGAAACCAACCTTCGGTGGCCCTGGAGCGCGTTGTGGTGCAAGTCATACTTTAGCTTCTGCTGGGCGCCCATGGTTGCCACAACGCCTATGATGAGTAAGTTGCCCAGAAAGAAAGCTTACAAATTCTCATGCTTACAGTTATGCCGATCTATGGTACTCGCCCAGAGGCTATCAAGATGGCTCCGATCGTCGCGGCGCTTGAAGGATCCAACAGCCTCAACTGTGTGGTGACGGTCACGGGGCAGCATCGAGCCATGCTGGATCAGGTGAACGACTTGTTCGGCATCACCCCGGCTCACGACTTGAACATTATTCAGCAGCGACAAACACTGAACTCGATCATGACCAAGACCATCGACGGCTTAGATCAGCTGTTCCGCGACGCTCGGCCGGACGCAGTAGTTGTCCAAGGTGACACAACCACCTCTACTGCAGCAGCCATCGCCGCTTTCTACCATGGGATACCGGTAGTCCATGTCGAAGCTGGCCTGCGAAGTGGTGACCTGTTTTCGCCCTTCCCCGAGGAGGGGAACCGAAAAATGACGTCACAGATTGCGAGCCTCCACCTGGCACCCACCTCAATCAGCAAGGCAAACCTTCGGGCGGAGAATGTCACAGACGAAGACATAGTAGTCACCGGTAATACTGTGATTGACGCACTCCTGGAGACCGTTGCGAAGAACGTCCCTTTTACGGATCCAGTCCTCGAACAGATCGCAAATTGTGGAAAAAGAATTTTGCTGGTAACCACGCATCGACGTGAAAATCAGGGACAAGCGATGCGAGGTGTTGGACGTGCGCTCGCTAAAATCGCAGGATCTGAACCAGACCTAATAATCGTCCTGCCGATCCATAAAAATCCTGCAGTTCGAGAGGCTGTCCTCCCTCAAATTGAGGGCCAACCAAACATCATAGTCATCGAGCCCCTATCCTATGGAGAATTTACTAGGCTCCTTTCAATCTCCCACGTGGTCCTGACAGACTCGGGAGGAGTTCAGGAGGAAGCTCCCAGCTTGGGCAAACCTGTCTTAGTTATGCGCGACAACACGGAACGTCCCGAAGCCGTAACAGCAGGAACCGTGCGTCTCATTGGAACGGACGAGGGGCGGATTGTGCACGAGGTCGATCGATTGCTCAATAACAAAGAGCATTTTGCCTCAATGGCCAACGCGGTCAATCCATATGGGGACGGCAGGGCTGCCGCTCGAACCGTTGCTGCTATTGAATGTTTACTCGGTATGGGCGAACGGATCGATGATTTTATTCCCGGGTAGGCGCCAAATCTAGTTCCGATATTCCTGAACTTCGAGGGTCCATGTTCACAACTGATCAACTTCCTGCGCTTCGAGCAGCGGTAACCGCACAACTGCCACGCGTAGCGAACGACGCAGCGCGGAAACGGGCCACCAAATTCCTCAGCTTGAGGATCGTCTCCTCAGCATCGTTTCCCGATGTTGCCTTCGACGGTGGTGCGTTATGGGTGGAGAAAGGAACACGAGGCCAGCAACGGTACCTGCATGGTCTTCTGTTCTTGACTGATTGGTTCGAGACGATACTTTCGGACACCGCCACATCGGTGGAAGCGGCGACATCTGCCTTGTCTATCGTTGAAACTTGGGCAAATCTGCACGTTGACCCGCAAACATCTCCGTCGATGGCGTATCACGACGAAACAACCGCGCAAAGGCTCATCAATCTCATTTCGCTCCACCCTATCCTGATCGAGCATGACCCCGATAAGACCCGTACAGTCATCGAACCTCTTATGGCCGATACCGCCGCCCTCTTGGCTCGAGAAAGCTTTCATGCCGCTGGAAACAACCACGGAATGTTCCAGGATTTAGCGCTACTTTATTGGACGATCATGTCCTCAAGCCAGAATGATTCCCAGCGTGAAGAATACTTCGAGAAGGCGATGACCCGTCTGAAACGGTATTTCAGTTCCTGTTTCACAGCCGACGGAGTACATGTTGAAAACACCCCCACATACCACCTGATGGTTTCAAGGCACGTGTCCAATGTGCAGAAGATTGCCCACGAAGCCGGCCACCCAGACGCCGAATATTACGTATCGCTGGTTCAGCGAGCAGAGCGGTATGCAACCCACGCGCTCATGCCGGACGGTACATTTCCACCGATCAGCGACACGCAGCAGACCAACGTGGGTCGGTCGGGGATGCAGAAAGTCTTCCCCGGCGAGGGTTTCGCCTTCGCGAGTAGCGGCGGAGCCCTCGGCAGCGCGCCCGCTGACCGGTGCCTTGTCCTGCCCGATTCCGGCTACGCCATTTACCGTAGCGAGTGGGGCAACCCTGATGCTGCCTATGCTTTTTTTTCCGCCGCCTACAACGCCGACTATCACAAGCACTCAGATGACTTGAGCTTTTTCCTGCGAAGCGACGGAATTGATCTGCTGAGTGAATCCGGCCCCTATGGCTATGACTACAAGCATCCGTTCTCCCGGTACGCCTACTCCCAATTTGCCCACAACAGCCTGGTGGTGGACGGCCAGAGTCTGCCCCGCACTGACGGGAAACAAGGCAAAGTCACCCTTCGAGCAGTCGAGGAACACCGAGACGGTTTCACTGTCATCGGTACCAACGCCCGGTATGAGGACGTTGTACATGAGCGCACTGTAGAAGTGACGGAAGACGCCGGCGTCCCACGATTCGGTCTCACCGACAGCATTTCCAGCGACGGAGAGCACGAGTATCAGCTGCTGTGGAACCTGGGAACCGAAGTCGATGTAACACTGCACGGTCAGGGGTTTGAGCTCTTCCATCAGAATCGCAAGGTCATGGACCTGATGATCACGGCTGACGTGCCGACTGTTCTTTCGCTGCACGAAGGAGTTGAGAAACCCCGGCCCCTTGGCTGGCGTTTTCCGAAATTCGGCGAGGCTCAACCGGCAAAAGTGGTGGTCATCAGTTTCAAAGGTTCTTCCGTCCGTTTGGACACCAGGATCAGGCTCGCAGACTTCAGCTATGCCGACCGGGGACTTTCCGCGCCTGACCAACAGTGGTCGCGTTACCGAGGCGAAGTGCCCCTGAACTATCTCTTCACCCCGGGGAAAAGTGCGGCCGGACGACGTCGGCTAACAGTGGTCTTCTCCGCCATCCAGGAACCAGGGGACTTCACCTACAACTACAAGGCCACGGTCGACGAGGTGGACATCAGTGCCCTGTACATCCTGGATGATTTCGGCGACCAGGGCGCCTACTACCACTCCGATCACCGATCCGACACGATTTTTCGGTCGGTGCAGTCATTGATTAAGGCCGTAGCTGAAAAGCACGGACTCGCGCTGAGTGACATCGTGACCGTTGGTTCGTCCAAGGGTGGCACGGCGGCCCTGATCCACGGGTGCGCCTTACCGGCTGGCATGATCATCGCGGGTGCGCCGCAAACGCGTATCGGTTCCTTCGTCTCCGGTCCGCACCCGAACATCCTTCAATTCATGGCCGGTGGTGTAGGCGACGGCGACGTAGCGCATCTGGACCGATTGGTCGATGACATCGCAGGCAAAGCAGATGACGGCTCCCGCATCTCGATTCTGGTCGGTCAAAATGACCATCATCTGCCGAATCATGTTCAGCCCCTATTAGAGAGCATGTCCACCAATGGGGTGACTAGGCCTGCTGTTACCGTGCTCCCGAACCTCTCGCACTCCGACATAGGATCAGTTTTTCGGTTCTTCCTCGCGGCCAATCTTGAGCAGTGGGTATCGGGATCGAGTGAAGAAGCGCTGCCTTATATCCTCAGCGCCGACGTGGACGCGCGGAGCATACGCATCAAGGTCTATGCACCGGCGGGCACCCAAATCTCGTATCGCTTGTTCCAGGGTTCCGATTTAGTGCGCCGCCGCAGTTACTCCGACCGGCAGGTGGTTGTATTCGACGACCTCTCCCCGGGCGCCTATCGAGTAAGGGTTTTCAAGTTGGACGGTGACTCGACCGAAGCAACAGCATTCACTACGCGGTGGATCAAGGTCACATAGTCCCGCAAGCTGTGACGGGCCCAGTAGTCAGGCCCAAGGTCATCTTTTGCCCCGCATCTACCTAGGTCAAGACTCTATTGGCCCATTCATCGCTGATTGAGTGAGGTGGATGTCAAGTTGTCGCATATCGCCAATCACTGCATCACTAGAAACCTGTTCAACAGCCCAGTCGAGAGCATTCTGGTCGAGCATCCACGAATCTGTCTCGGGTAGGAAGCCCCTGATGTATTGAGCCGCTGCCCGAGCAAAGAGCCGACCGCCCTCAGAGTCTGCCAGAAAAACGTTGTTTGCGATATATCTGCGCCACGGAGCCAAGGTCGATACTCCGCCTGAACCTGGCAAGGCTACGTCGAATTCTGATAGACGACTCTTCGCTGTTAGAATGCTTGCCGTAGGGTACAGATCGACATCTTGGATCCAAACTGGACGGTCGAAACGGTCCATTACCTGCTCAGCAACCAAATAACGAGCACAGGCAAAGTATGTTACTGGATTTCCGGCATAAGCCGGTAGGTCCGACGATGACCAACTTATCCGAGGAAGACTCGGGTTTCTGCCCGAGAACCGGTGCAGTTCAACCAAAAGGGTTTCTGCTTCGGTGATGAATTCCGTGGATTCGCTTTCAGTAGCGATCAGGTGGAAATGAAAGTGCAACTGCGGTTGCGCTAATGCGTAGAAGAGGATTCGTGCAAGATATCGCCGCAGGAAAGGGATGTTGGCTGATTGAAGAATAGTGAAGGGCGAGGTGCCGGCCACATCATCAGCCTGCCAGTGAATCTCCACCTCGCTGTCCTCCAGCGACGGATGCGGAAAACCATAGGTGAGCGCCCCCATGTCGGAATACAGGCTGAGTAAACGTTCACGCCCGCTTCGCTTCACGGCTTCGATTTCGCGCACGGCCGTTTCCCGCCCTTCGGTGATACTCGAAATGTAACCACGGATGATTTTCGACGTCGTCGTCGCTGCCGAGCACCCCAACGACTTACTCATCAGCAACTTCAGGTCGGCCGCCAATGGAGAGACGGGCGGACCCGACTCGTTTTCAGTGATGTGACGAATCTGCCGGGCGTTCCGCAAGGGGTGAACACTCACGGCATTGTGAATGTCATTCAGGGCATTGAGTCCAGATACGACGTTACCAGGCAAAGAATCAGTCACCTCAAAAAGCTCCCAGTATGCCCTACACAATGATGATATTCGACTGTCATCACGCAGTTTAGGTAAACGCTGCAATCTTTTTAAGGCGTCGTTATATATTCGGACAAGCCGATTTTCCCATTCCTCATCTACAAACACCTCCCACATGTGCATTTTTGTTGCCATGGACGTGGCTTCCGCAGCCGTCGTTGTGGCATTCGGTTGGCGCATCCAGCGCTCAACCGCACTCACTTGTTTCAACGCATCGAGGCGCACTCGCAGCGTGATTGGCGTGACATTTCCTTGGCGGTTCACTTTATCGATCCAAGCCACGGTGGTTGATGCCGCGCTCGGGAAGGCAGTCTCCGGCAGAGTTTGCCTGACTCCGTCGCTCAGGTTGATCGAGCGAGTGTCCCCGGACTGCCTGTCCTTGAGACGCAGAATCAGGCGGTCACCTGAATTGTTGGTGACATGACTCAAATCAACGTCGTACATTATTTTTCGTCCTTACGACGCTTTTCTTACGCGGGCTCACTAGAATGAATCCGACTCCTGAAGGATACGTCCTGCAGGAAGTATCTTTGTGACATCACGTCCAGCATGGAGCGCTTTGATTATTTCCAACTCTATCTCACGACTCAGTACACCGTGACCGCTCTGTTCGTCACTGTAAACAATGAACTGAACATCGCGGCGTCCTTTCGAAGCATTGTACTCGTCCCGATAGGGTTTGAAATGGTTGTCAAGGTGGAATGCATCCCAGAGGTTTTGCGCGTAGGTGAGCTTGAAATCGCCGTCCCAGTCGATGCAGGTGAGATTCGCGGAGAATGCGTTCGATACTTCGGACTCGTCCATTCCGGGATATGCAACTTCTATCATTTTTTTGAACGTTTTTCTGTAGTACGATCTTGCATCTACTTGAATGTTGGAACAATATATATTTATACCGCCGACTTTCGTCCCGATTCTGATCGCGGGAATGCCACCACCAGATGAAGCAAATATCACAATATTCGAAGCCTCAATCTTCATTTGCGAGACCATTCGCTCTACCAGTATCGCAAGCCATTCGGCGTAGTGATGGGACCGATTTCCGACATACCATCCCAGAGATATGTCTTTGTTCATGAACAGCATTGGATCGAACATCGACACAACGTTCTGGTCCATGGATGTTGCGTAGGATGAACGCTGAAATGCCGGAACAGGCTTAGCGCGGTCGAATCGACCGGGAGTAAAGAGCGTCCATTCCCTCGACTCCGTCAAGTTCCACCAGAATGGGAAAAGTACATTTCGATAGGAAATGAAAAATCCCCCGGTCCTGCTATGTTTGGCCGCATCTTTGAAGTTGAAGAAGACTTTCACTTGATCCTCTTGGATCTTATATTCAGGGTGTGCACCGTGTTTTCTCAGTCTCCCAGCACAGTTTCGAGTAGAGCTTTGAAGACGACTTCCTGACGAAAGTTGTCGTTGACGAAGACCTTCGAACGCTTCGCGATATCCGTGGCGTTGGAATTGTCATTTCTCGCTGAGCCCACATAGTGCACCACCGACATTACGGAGGGGTGAACCCACGACGCCGGATAGATTTGGTCTGCTCCCGGCCACGCCAAAGTTACGGGAGCAGCACCTGATGCAGCTCCGTCCGCTAGCGTCAGGTGGAAGGACTCGAAGTCGCTGACCGACAGAACTGTGCCGATCTTGCGGTACCATTCGGCCATGTCATCTCCCTGAGCGTCAAACTTAACTGCGCCCTGAAGCAGGGGGTCCTCTTCGATCCTCCGATACTGTTCTAGGAAATAGGCAAGCTCTTCGGTCCGCTCTGCCATCCAGGGGAAATCTTCCGGACGCTTACCCTTGATGAACAACTGGTAGCGCTCGTCTTCAATTCGCAGGCCCCGCAGTACGTCAAGGGCCAAGTCCAGCCGCTTGCGTTGCGGGACGATGCCTACCAAACCAAGGTTCCAGCGGGCAGCAGGGTCCTTGGGAAGGTCGAGGCTCTCGGTATCAACATAATTCGGGATGACGACGGATTTCTCGGCGGGTATGCCGAAGTCCCGCTGCGCTATCTGAGCGATGTGCTTTCCAACGAAAATGAACTGGTCAACACTGTCGATCTTCAGGCGCCCGAGGTAGGGAGTGTTCAACTCCTGAAGGTGCAAGCGACAGATGAGGCGCTGATCATTCCGCTTGTTGTTGGCATACCAGACAGCATTTCCGAGCGTCCATTCGCAGAAGATAATGTCGGCGTTGGCCAGCTTGATGCGGCTTCCTTCTTCATCATGCTGCGCATGACCCTGCCACTGGTCTATCTCCACGGAGTGGCCCTCGGCTTCGAGGTGGGTGATGAGACCTCGTGCGAACTTCAGGTCATGGCCTGCCACGAGGATTCGTTTCCCTCCACGCGGCGACCGCCGAAAACCAGGCATTGCCGGACCAGGAACGTTCCGGTTGAGGACTATTGCTGGTCCGCCGCTCGGCGTGATCGACCGAAGGTCAGCGCCCGCGGAGTCGCCAGTGACGTCGAGATGAACGAGACCCCGCCCGGCGTCAGTGGTTCGTTCGGAATCTATACGTGCCGCGTCCCAGGACACGTACTTCCGCGAGGTCAGCAGGTCCTCATAATAGGTGCGGTCAATGGGCGTGGTGGGAAGTTTTCCGATCAGGGTGATTCCGGCGTCGAGCAGTGCCTGAGGATCATGTGAGTCGGTTTCGCAAAGTACGAGGGCAGGACGCACACTCTGCCCCTCAAGCTGCTTTGTTACCTCGGCGATTATTTCCGGCACAAGCACAGCGTATTTTTCCAGACCAATCGCGCGAACCTGAAGGCCTGCAGTCCTCAGCGCATAGGTCAGGCGATGTGCCGCTGTATGGCTGCGGAAGACACTCCGCATGGCCAGCCAAGCGTCGTCATTCCTTGCATCCTCGTTGTCCATCCAGTAAGCAATCACAGCCTGCGCGTTCGCCTGGTCAGAGACGATGGGGATCGTACTCCCGAAGATCTGCTCAATACCTCGGCCCGGCCCGCTGATGACTGCTCCCCCGCAGGCTGCAACTTCGAACACCCTCCGCGAGAACATGGTGCCCGACTGCTCAACGGAGTTGACGTTCACGTGAACTGGGTGGGCCTTGTACGCTTCGACCATCTCACCGTAGGTCAGACCGCCGCTTACATGCGGTGCAAGGTGCGGTGGGAACTTGTACGGGCTGTCAGGGTTGAGGTGCTGGCGGTCGTAGATGGTAAGACCGGCAGGCAATGCTGCAGCCAACAACGTAGCAAGCTGCTCGGACCGCTTCTTGTACCTGGCCCCATAGTAGGAGCCGGCATAAGTAACAGTGTGGGAGTACTCCCTGGTGCCCGGCAGCGGATTATGCAGGGCGGGTTGTGCGTAGAACGGAAGCGATGCGACTGTTTTCGAAGATGGTCCGGCCGATGCCAGGTAACCCGGTATCGATCCATCATCGCTGGTGAACACGTGGTCGAAATGCTTCGCCGTTTCCTGGAATCGGTTGAAGTGAACCGGATCTTCCTTGTTCCAGAAAAGCGTCGGGACCGATTGCGCGCGGCAGTACTCGAGCAGTGCACGCAGGTCCGCGAAGGAATCGTCATCGTAGAAGCCGACCTTCCCCCGCCATACGCCGTCATTACCTTCCCATGCCGACTCGACAAAGAGCACGTCTATTGGTGTGGCGGAGAGCTGGCTTTCCCACTGTCCTGGATGAATTAGAAGCAGGGACGTTTCCGGTTCCAGACCGGCTACCGTGAACTCGTCCGCAATGATTCCGACAGTGAGGTCCGCTAGGGCTAGTTGTCCGTTTCCGGAGACGGGTTCAGATGAGGTAAGAGTAGAAAGCGCTGTCGCTGCAATCCTGGCCCATGTTCGCCCTTCAACCGCCCAGAGCCTTGCCCGGCGTCCCATGGCCTGTCTTTGGTCCGGATGGGAAAGAAGGTCTTCAAGCACACGGGCCAAGTCGGTCGCGTTGCCCGCCTCAAAAAGCCTTGCCCGTTCACCGTCAGCGCCTGAAAGATCACGTAACGGCGCCAGATTGGAGAGCACGACCGCCTTCGCCGCGGCCATTGCTTCCAGTGGCTTCAGCGGCGACACCATTTCTGTAACCGGAAGGGGAAGCCGTGGACACGGCATGATGTCGAAAACGCTGACGTAATTGGGGATATCTGATGCAGCAACCCGACCGGTGAAGGTAACAGCATGGGATATCTCTAGTGCGCGCGCCTTTACCTCGAGCTTCGACAGGGCTGAACCATCACCCACAATCACGGTCCTTAGTTCGATCCCCGCGGCAAGGAGAATAGCGACTGCGTCAAGAAGGGTCTCGAGGCCTTCATAATCGACAATGCTCCCGGCGTATCCAATCACCGGCGTGTTTTCCTCGAGCTTCAAATGCTTGGCCGTTGCAGCGTGCTTCGGCATGTCGCTGAACTCGTCGGTATCGACAGCGTTCGGGAGGATCTGGATCTTCCCGAACGGCACCCCTCGAGTCACCAGCTCCTGCCGGACCTGCTCCGTAATTGCGAAAACTACGTCGGACTCCAGCGCCACGAAGGTCTCCATGGACTTTGAGAAGGCAAAGCGGTCGGACTTCGCCCATTCGAACTTGGCGGAGGCTTCAGTGATCTCCCACAGGCCACGCACCTCGTAGCTGAAAGGAAGGCCCAGCCGTCGCGCGGCGATCAACGCGGGAAGGGCTGTCACGTAGTTGGACGCTGCGTGGACGCGTTCAACCCGGTTCCGCAGGGCAACCTGAACATAGCTGTCTGCGGCCCGCTGAATGTAGTGATCCAGGGGACTCTGCGTCCAGGTGGGCCCTTGACTGAAGAAGTGATCGATTCCGTCGATGACTTCGGTGTAGCTGGACGTCGAGCTTGGCGCGATATCCGTTTTGATGTCCCAGGGATAGCCCGGTCGCGCCGCGATAACAATGTCGGCACCTGCCTGTTCGAGGCCCTTGATCAGTCCGGCGGTCCGTGTCGAGTAACCGTTGGAATTGTAGGGGGAAACAGAATGGGCGCAGTACATCACGCGTCCACGTTCGGCTTGATACCCGGCATTGCTCTGCTGGGGAGGCAGGACGATCGGGCGCTGGATCAGCCGGTCGAGGCCCGCCACAGCGTCGATGAGTTGCCGCTCTTTTGCGCTCAGCCCGGTGAGGACGTCTGAATGCCTAGTGATGATCGACGCAGGTTCGGTGATTTGACCGAGCACAAAATACTGGTGGGAGATGAGGCTGACCACGTTTGCCTTCGACACGAAATCTTCCAGCTTCTTCCGAAGCTCAACCTCACGTTCCAAAGCGTCTTGGGGCGCGCTTTGAGAGCCGCCTGCCGGGGGAACGATTCCAGTGGCGCGTTCCTGAGTGCCACTAGAATGCACGGCAGCCGCGGGACCTGTCGGGCGCTGGGCCCCGGTCGCTGAAGCAAGCTCCAATGGACGCGATCCCCTGGTTTGGCCCAGGGCTCTCGGGAACAGCTGCGATACGGCCCGCACCGGGCCGACAATGGCCGAACCGATTTTCAAGCGCTTCGATTGCCGGAGCGCGGTGAGGGTGGAACGCAGCTTCCGATTGTCATCGGTGAGGGACTTGGCCTCCCTCGACAATCTAGTGTTGGCTGACTGCACCGACTTCAGCTGGCTTTCCAAGGACCTCACGGCGCTCGCGTCCCGCTTACGCCGCTGCAGAAGCTTTTCATGGTCCGAAATGAACCGGTCGATGTCCGCCAGGTACTGCGATCGTTTGGCGAGCACTTCCAGTGACTGCGAGCGAACCTCGTCGTCAAACCGCATGGCGCTCCTCCCTATTGTGCTGCTGGCATCCTGAACTACTGATCAACGCCAGATCCCGCGGGTGTCTACCACGGACTTACCGAGAAGAGCTGACCGGTCCATTTCCTTGAATTCGTCGTGATCGACGAGCAGCAGCACCACGTCGGCCTCCTTGACGGCCCTTTCGGTGTTCATCAGGTGTAAATTCGAGGACGAGGTAAGGGACTGAGGCAGCATCGTGACGTGAGGCTCCGCAATCAAGATTGTGCGCTCCGGAAGATCGACGCTGAGCTGCTTGACGATGCCGATGGCTGGGGATTCCCGCAAGTCATCGATATTAGCCTTGAAGGCGAGGCCTAAGGCTGCAACTTTCGCCTCGCTACCCACTTCTTTCAGGGCCAGCTTGACCTGATCAATCACCCAAGCGGGTTTTGCGTCATTGGTTTCACGTGCCTGTCGGATCAGCCTGGACTCGTTCGGTGCTGCAGAAACGATGAACCATGGGTCGACGGCGATGCAATGCCCGCCAACCCCCGGTCCAGGCTGCAGAATGTTGACCCGCGGATGGTGGTTGGCCAGCTCAATCAGCTCCCACACGTCGATCCCCATTTTGTCGCTGATGACCGATAATTCATTTGCGAATGCGATATTGACGTCCCGGTAAGAGTTTTCCACCAGTTTCGCCATTTCCGCGGTTGCCGCGTCGGTGAGGTGGATGTCGCCTTGACAGAACACGTGGTAGAGCTGGCGCGCCAGCTCGGTGGCTTCGTCGGTGATTCCGCCGACAATGCGGTCATTGGTTACCAGTTCGATCATTACCCGGCCCGGCAGAACTCGTTCCGGGCAGTGCGCTACGTGAACGATCGGCTTGCCTTGGGCTCCGTCCAGGCTGAGATCCGGTCGGAGTCCGATCAGGTAGTCGGCGAGGTGCTGCGTGGTTCCAGGAGGCGAGGTGGATTCGAGGATGACAAGCTCCCCGCCCCGCAGTTGTGGTGCAACCCCCCGTGCCGCGGCTTCAATGTAGCTGAGGTCGGCCGTTTTGTCAGCGTTGAAAGGTGTGGGAACGGCCAGGATGAAGGCATCCGCAGCAGGCGTCTCGGTGGTGGCTGTCAGGGTCCCCACACTGACAGCGCCGGCGACGTGGATGTGGAGGTCGGGTTCGACGAACGGTACTTCGCCGCGGTTGATGGCATCTACGTTGTCCTGCTTGATATCTACACCGACAACCTGAAGCCCGTTGGTCGCCAGAATCGCAGCCGTGGGCAATCCAATGTACCCAAGACCGATGACTGCGACTTTGTGGATGGTGTTCATGTGTTCCCCTTAGATTGATACATGGTGGTCGGGCTTCCCGTAGAAGGTAATGCCTGCAGTGGCCAGAATTTCCTGGTCGGACACCTGCCAGGTGTGGCCGGTTCCGTTGCGTTGTTGGTAGTAGTTGAACTTGTCGGATGAATAGAGAGCCCCTGAAGCTGCGGTCACGGCGCCCAAGAAGGCGGTGTCCTCTCCCCTGCTGCGACGCTCGAAAGGGAAGTCAAGGAATACGCTCCGGGCCGCCATAATCGTTGGTCCCATGACCAGGTTGGTGAAGCGGTGTTCCTTGTGTGGAAATCGAAGCACGGTTGCGTCGTATGTCTGCAGGTACATGTAATGTGCCTGCTTACCCACCACTTCTGCACTGGAATAATTCAGGGCGTGGAGCTGATCGAGCAAATAGTGTGGACCGTAATAATCGTCGTCGTCCATCTTGGTCAGGATGGTTCCTGATGCTGCAGCGACACAGGCGTTGAGGCACTCTCCGAGGCTTTGCTCCCGGGGCGCCTCGAGAACTGTCACGGCTCCAATTGGGTAGTTGCTTCGCAACTCGGCCAGGTGGTCTGGGCTCAGTGTGAAACCGTGCGTGAGGAGAATCAACTCGGCGGAAATCTCCCGCTGAGAGTTCACCATACGGAACACATGCTCCAGCTGATGCGGACGGATGGTTGAAACCATCACCGTGACTGTCGGGAGTGCAACCGGGCGGGACAGCGTCGGAGCGGCTACCGCAAGAACTTGCTCTGCACGATGGGCGTAGGTGTGTTGCTGCCAGATCCTACGCTGGGCAAGATGGACCTGCCGCTCCCCCAGGGACGGCTGGTGGACCAGTGACAAGATGACGCTGCGCGCCTGGTCGCTACTCTCCACCACCGGAATCTCGGCGGGAGGAAACAAGGCGTCGATGGCCATGCTTCTCGTCGATACCACTGGAGTGCCTGATGCCGTAATTTCAAATACCCTGCGCGCACACATGCTCGGTGAGGCGACGACCGAATTGACGTTGAGGAAAACCTTGTACGCCTTGTAGGCGGTCAACATGTGGCGATACGGAAGCGATCCCACCACGTAGGGCACCAAATGCGGCGGGAACTGGTAGGTCTTTTCTTTTCCAAGCTGACGGGAGAAGATTTCTAAGCCGATGTTCATGGATGACGAAGCCGCGGCTGCCGCACCGAGCAATAGGTTCATCTGCTCGCGGCGCTCGGCGAACTTGTGCGCGAAATACATGCCGGCGAAGGCAACGTCCCGCTGGTGCCAGCCGTACCGGGGTCGCACTGGATTGTGGATAACCGGTTGGGCCGCGAAAGCGAGCGCTGCGACGCGGTCGTGACCAAGGTCGCGCCGGTAGCTGTCCATCATGTTCGAATCACTTGTAAAGACGTAGTCAAACAACCTCGCGGCAGCCAGGAAATCATCGTAGTGGGGCGGGTCTTCTTTGGCCCAGAACACCGTAGGAATTTCTTGTGCCCTGAACGCCTCAACCATGTCCAGAACTGCTGCAGACGGCGCCGAGGGGCCAGTCAACTGATACTTCCACGAACCCGAATTACCGTTCCAGGCAGATTCCACGAAAAGGAGATCGATATTCCCTTCCGCGACAAGCCGGCCCCAGTTCCCCGGTGTAAGGACGATCGTCTCCCATTCGTAGGAGAACGCCAGTGAGGAGAATTCGTCGAGAATAACAGCCGCGCGCACGGCACGCCGTGGTTTTCCCTCCGGCAGCACGGCATCAGCAAACATCAAATTCCTCGAGCGCTTCCGCCCGGACCACGCACCTTCGGCGCCGCGGGTGTCCTTCACCGTACCCAGGCCCAACTCAATGCGTTCCCGCCGTCGCCAGGTCTGGATGGCTGAGGTTCCGCCGTGCCGAAGGTGCCACAGCATGGTTCTGATCCGGTGTGCCCGTTGCAGGGTCATTCCGCGCTCCTCCGCCCGGTTGTGTTAGTGACCAGCTGCGGCATCACAAGCTCATTCATCATGCGACGCTTGGTCTTCATTGCCGCAACCCTGTCACGGGCCGTTAGGTGTTTGATGAACATGCGGTACCACTTGGTGACCTCGCCCGGGTCACCGTCCATGACGAGCTCTCCCTCGTCGAGCCAGATCACCCTGCTGCACATCTCCCGGAGGGTGCCGACGCTATGGCTGACCAGGAGCACACAGCCAGCATTACTCCGCAGCTCATCCATTCTCTGCTTAGTCCGGTCCTTGAACTGGTCGTCGCCGGTGTTCAGCGCTTCATCGATCAGGAGGATCTCCGTGTTCACCGCCGTCGCGATGGCGAACTGCAGCCGCGATCCCATGCCCGAGGAATAGGTCCGCATCGGCAGGTGGATCGATTTCTCGAGGCCGGACAGTTCTACGATGCTTTGATACTTTCGGGCAATCTCCTGCTTGGACATGCCCATGGCTAGGCAGCCAAGCAGAATATTCTGCTCCCCTGAGATGTCGGGGATCAGGGCTGCGCTCACTCCAAGAAGCGTCGGTTGTGACGAGGAGTAGATAGCTCCCGATGTGGGTGGAACCCGACCGTTGATGAGTTTCATAAGTGTGCTCTTGCCGGATCCGTTCCGGCCGATAATGCCTACGGATTCTCCCCGCTCCACAACGAGGGAGATGTTCTTCACCGCCTGGACGTCGACGGTGGGATTGTTGCCGATGGTCCGCCGAAGGGAGCCGATAATGCCGGGGTTTTCAGTGGAGCTGCTTCCCCTAGGTACGCGATAGATCATGCTCACGTTGTCGACCGCTACTGACTGTTGTTCTCCAGCGGTTCCGATTTCACTCGTCACGGCCGTAGCTCTCCTCTGCGTTCCAGAAAAAGACTAGGCCGATCACTAGTGCGCCGAGCGCCCAAGCGGTCAGGATGGCCCAGGACTCCCAGGAAGGAACTTCGGCGTACAGAACCGATTGCCGCACAATCGTCAGCACCTGATACAGGGGATTCAGCTCGATGGCAGCCCGCATGGCCGGGTAAGGATCAAATAGTTGGATGGAGAACATGACGCAGGACGCATACATCCACAGACGCATTGCGAAACCGATGACGTTGGCAATATCGTTCACCCTGGCCACCAATCGCGCCAGAATCAGTCCGATACCTAGGTTGAATGCAGTCTGCAAAAGCAAGGCTGGCACCATCAGGAACCACAACCAGGTAATTTCTTCCTCTGGAGAGAAGAGAAGGATCAGCAACAGCATCGTGAGGATCACTGGGACGCTCGTCAAGAGTTCACGCACATTGACCGCGAACAGTAGGGCTGCCCGCGGAAAGTTGAAAGCCTGTATAACCTTCAAGTTCGTCCGAACCGCTCGTGCACCGGTCGAGATGGCGCGACTGGTCATCTGAAAGAGAAAGACGCCGATGATGAGGTAGCCGATGAAATTCTCGACACCACGGCTGGTCTGAAGCAGGACGCCGAAAATGAGGTAGAAGGTCAAGCCGTTCAGCACCGGGTTGAGTATCAACCAGACACTCCCCAGACGGTCCTGGCTGTTTCCCGTCTGGACGCTTGCCTTCGCGTCGAAGTAGATAAAGTGGCGGTAGCTCCACAGAGCCGTTAAATATTTGAGGAAAGGTGGTTTCGCGCCCACCCTCGTCAGTCGTGTGAGGTCTATATGCGTGGGGGCGGTGGTGGCTCCGCTGCCCTCATCGAAAGAAGCCATTAGGCGGAACACTCCAGTTCTTCGTATGCAAGCGAAAGAGTGGAAGCACTCCGCACCCACGTCCGCTCCATCAATACACGCCGCCGACCGTTGGCACCCAATGCCACCGCCTCCTGCGCCAATCGAGCGCCATCCCGGTCGATGAGACCGTCGATCTCAGCTACAAGCGCTTCGCAACTACCCGCGGGGATGAGGACTCCCGTCAGCCCGTCCTCGACGATTTCGCGCAGGGCAGGCAGGTCGGAAGCGATGACGGGTCTTGCGCAAGCCATTGCTTCCACAGGCTTCAACGGTGTGACTGAACGGGTAACATCAGAGTCCGTCCGGGGGACCACGAAGATGTCCAAGGCCAGATGATGAAGACGCGCCATTTCGCGGGGAACCCTACCTGTGAATGTCACGTGTACGGCAATACCCAATTCGGAGGCAAGCGCTTTCAGCGAGGGGGCTGCTGCGCCGTCGCCGACTATCAGGCAATGAAGCTCGCGGTGCGTCGGAACCAACCGCGCGACTGCGCGGAGAAGAGTGTCAAGTCCTTCGTATTCGACGAGGCTGCTGACGGTGCCGACAAAGACGCCGCTTTCCGGCAGACCGAGCCGGCGCCTTGCTTCCATAGCTGAAAGGGGCTCCTCCAGATATTCACCACCGATCGCATTGGGGCTCAGCAGGATCTTCTCCTGCGGCACTCCGCTGCGCATGATTCCCTGCTTCATAGCCTCACCTAATGTCACCACGAGGCTGGCATTGCGCATCACCTGTGCTTCACGATCAGTGAAAAGCTTATAGCGTTCGCTTCCCTGCGCCTGACGCGGCCGGGTCGAAGCCCACGTGTCTGCAAGCTGACCGCGCACCTCATACACCCAGGGAATGCCCAAGGCGTGTGCCACTTGCTCGACGACGATCCCGTTCACGAAGTGCGTTGTGGTGTGTAACACAGCCGGCTTGAGCGCTAGCGCAAGCTTCAACAGCTCCTCGGCCTGCTGCTGGAGCCGACCGTCGAATCCCTTCGCCATCGGCACAGGGAGAAGGCGGTGATAGCTCACGCCGTCGAGGACGTCCAGATCCTCGGCGAAGAGCTTTCCCACCTGGATGGGGTACCCGATCCGGGTGGCCGCATGCACGGTCCAGCCTGCCTCCCTCTGCGCCTTCAGAAGGGAGTGGGTGCGCTGGGCGTAGCCGCTCCCGGTGTGGGGCAGGGAGTTGGTCAGCAGGTGGAGAACCGTGCTCTCCCCTGGTTCGTACTTCTTCACTTTGCTGAGGGTCGGCATCCATCCCTCGAAGACGCGCAACTCCCCTGCGAGCCGGTCCGCGTGACGATTCCGGCCAGCCTCCCGCAACACCTGTACGGCGCCGCTCATGTCGCCGTCGTACCAACGCCTGCGTGCCCGTAGTCCTGCCGCTTTACGTCCGGACCCGGCAGCAGCCAGGAGCCGGTCCGTCTCGTCGAGCATGCCGGCAGCGAGGGTCACCTCGGCCAGCCGGCGTGCGGAACCGCCGTTGAACTTATTGGCGACGGCCTCAGCGGCAACCGACTCGACTACGGAGGTATCCCCCAGCAGGTGAGCGGCAAGCGCTTCGACAACCGGCAGCCGGAGTCCGCGAACCGCTGCGATCCTTGCGGCCGCGCCTGCTGCGCGGCAGACAACACTCGAGGGTAGCCGGCGGCTGAGCTGGATGGCCAGCAGCACAGGATCATCACTGAGGTGGGTCGCGGCTGTCGACGCTGCGAGCCGGAGATTGCCGATCAGACGCGTCATTCTCACCGGTGGGGTCCTCCCGCAACCTCGGCGAGTAGATCAATATAAGCCTGGCCCAGCGCCTGGACGTTGGCGTTGTTCTGCACCCAGGTTCTGCCCTGTTCACCGATCCGCAGCAGCTCGCGGTTCTCGGCGAGGGCGTGCCACAGGTCCGCCACTGCTTTCGCCTCGGACTCCACAACATGCCCGGCCTCTGCCTGTTCAAGGATGCTGCGGGCTTCTCCCCTTACGATCCCCGTCACATGGCGGCCCACGGACAGCACCTCGTAGGTTTTGGACGGGATGGTGGTGTCGAAGGACTTCCAGTCATCGCGCAGCGTCACGATGCAACTGTCCGCCCGCTCGTAGTAGTCCATGATCTGCGGACCGTGGACAGGGGAATGGAATTCAACGGGCGCATCGAGTTGTTTTGCGAGGGCCATGAGGCCATTTCGCTCCACGCCGTGCCCCACCAGGGTCAGGCGCATCTTCGACCCCACCAGGGCAGCGGCGCGGATGGGAACATCGAGGCGCTGGCTTTCGCCGTGGTTGCCGAGGTAGAGGACTTCAAGGCGATCCTGCCGGCCGGCAGGCGGACTCAGCTGACGCATGGCCGACATGTCGACGCCGTTGCTGACCGTCGCCACATTCTTCAGGCCCCGGTCCCTCAGCGTCTTGGCGAACCCGTGGGTCACTGTGACCACGAGGTCGGCGCGGTCCTGGATAGCGATGATGATTCTCTCAGCGAGGCCCTTGGCGCTGCCCTGGATGAGCCGCGCATCCCGCGCGATGTCCGGCCACGCATCCCGCATGTCGACCACGAGGGGACGCCGCAGGATGCGGGACACGGCGTAGCCGGCCCCGAGGATGGGGAGACTGGGCACGGTGACGATGACGACGTCGGGTTTCGCCGTCATCATCGCTGCGGGAATGCTGCACGTCGCCGAGAAGAGGTGATCGATCAGCCTGCCGAGACGCGTGGTTCGATGCCATAGGAAGGGGACGCGGCGAATCCTTTCGCCGAACTCCCCCACCGAAACCAGGAACGCACTGCCGGCGATTCTTCGCGGAAGGATCCGCCGGCCGTGAGGAGCATGGGCAACGGGAGCGACGACGTCGACTTCCCAGCCCGCAGCCCGGAAGGAGCGGATGAGTTGTGTCCAGCGGCGTTGGGGTGGGCTATGCTCCGGCGCATACGAATGCGTCAGAAGCAGTACGCGCATGAAGATCCCCCGGCCATTGTTTGGCGCTTGCAATCTGTCCAGCGTAGCGCCTACGGCCCTCCTACTCGGATTTGATCGTCGGCGAGTTACCCGATCGGAGCCTTGTGTAATAGAGCACGCCGAGTGCCACCAGCAGCAGGATCACGGCGATTCGGGTCACCGGATGTCTGCCGATCGACTCTTGCGACGACACCTGGGCCGTGTCCTCAGCGGCTGCGGGCGCCGTGGTCGGGGAGGCCGTGGGCGTCGCACTTGGTGCTTGCGTGGCTTTGGGCGTCGGCTTCGCTGTAGCCGTCGGTGTGGGTTCCGCCGTCGGTGTGGGTTCCGCCGTCGGTGTGGGTTCCGCCGTCGGTGTGGCGCTGGCGCTCGGCGACGGCGTTTCAGTGGGCTCCAGTGACGGCTCTTCGGCTGTGTTCTGGACCAGTCCCGTCAGCGGATTGTACTCAAAATCGGTGTAGAGCAGGCTGCCGAGGAGCACCAGCCGGTTGGTTCCCGGCTCCACGAGATAACCCGTTGGAGGGTGGATCGCCCAGCCGGACGCCGGGTCGATCCGGAAGCCGGTAGCGGGGTCCACAGCAGGCGCGGGCTCCGCGGTGGGAGTAGTGGCAGGCGGGGTGGTGGTCGGCGGTGAAGGTGCAGGCGGTGCCGGGGGTGCCGGGTTCGGCGCCGGCTGCTGGATCGGGGGCCGGAACACCGGCGGTGGTGCAACGAACGGTGGCGGTGGTGGTGGGTCCGACGTGATCGCGGGCGGGGGCGGCGCTGTTGTCGGGTCGGTTGATGGCGTTTGGAACAGCCGGGGCACTACCTGGGCCGCCGTCGCTCCCGGCGCCGGGCTTACAGCCGGAGCCGTCTCGACGGCCCGGGCGGGCGCAGCGCTCACACCGAGGCCGATGACCCCGCTGCCGATCATCAGCGCAACTGCCGCCGCGGCGGTCTTCCTCGTCATCGTCCCGGGCCTAGTTCTCTACGCCGGAGGCCGCGAGGAAATCCCCGAGGGAATCGTTGTCCAGCGCCTGCCGCAGCTCTGCCATGGCGGCCTCGTCCTCGAGAATGACGGACTGGCCGTCCGCCGAGGTTCCGATGCCGAGGTTCGGCAGGGTGAAGAAGCGGACGTCGTCTTCTCTTGCGTTCCGGAGCGAGACGCCGAGGCTGCCCACGGTGGCGGCATCCAGGCCGTCGTCGGCACTGATGAAGGGTGCCAGTTCGCTGACCAGATTCTGCACCCGGGCAGGGTTGGTGAGGGTGTCCGTGGACAGGACCTTCCCCAGCAATGCCTTGACGAACAGCTGCTGGTTCTTGACGCGCTGATAGTCGCCGTCGGCGAAGGCGTAGCGTTCCCGCACGAAACGAAGCGCGGAGTCGCCCTCCAGCGTGATTTTTCCCTGGGGGAACACCTCGGGATTCGGGTTGCTCGAGACGAAGTTCATCGGATTGTCGACTTCAACTCCGTCCAGCGCTTCGGTGACTCCCTTGAAGCCCTCGAAGTCGACAACGGCAACGTGGTTGATCGGTGCTTCGAACATCGACTCCACGGTTTGGACGACCAGGGGAATTCCGCCCAGCGCCATGGCGGAGTTCACCTTGTTCGCGCCGTAGCCCGGAATGTCGGTCCAGGTGTCGCGCATGATCGAGATGACGAACACCTCGGACCGGTCGGCGGGGAGGTGCAGGAGCATCATGGTGTCGGCGCGGGCATTGGAGGAGTCCGTGGAGTCCGTGGAGCCGAGTTCCGCGGTGCGGGCGTCGCTCCCCAGCAGGAGGATGTTGACGGAGCCTTCCGCTTCAGGGGCGGCAGTAGGCCGCGCGACGTCCTCGGCGGGGAAGGCGTTGTCGATGGTGTTCGTCTGGTCGTCGAAAGTGCGGGCAAGGTTGAAGAGGTAACCTCCGGCCACGAGTCCAGCAACGACCACCAGGCTGACCATCACGAGGAGGGTTGTGCGGACCGGGTGCCTGCGTTTCGTTTTCGGCCGCTCGGGCTGACTTTCGTACTCGTACTCGGACACGAACAATTCCCCTAATCCATTTTGACCAACCATTATGCTACCCCCGGTTTCTGGGCGGCAGCCGTGAGCGTTGCTCCCCCGGCTCGTCGTCGTGCCTAGTTTCTCCGGCTTAGCCTCGATCCACCGATGTTGATGGGTGACCGGCGTTCGTAGGGTTGCGGATGGGCGCGGCGGGAGTGGGCGTGGCGGAGCTGCGGGCCTTGCTGCC
>NZ_JADOUV010000012.1:0-46255 GCF_015751715.1 Arthrobacter sp. CAN_A6 | reverse complement strand
TCCAAGAGATCGCTGCCATTCTGCGCAACGCGACGGAACAGTAGACCGCGGACGCCGCCACAACAGCAGGAGAAGTGTCGCCACTATCGACAAGCGCCGCTGCGTAGCCGACCGGAACAATGCTCACCTGTGACGACCCGGGATCGCGAGGGGTTGGACTGGGAGTATTAATCGCGGACAGGAACGGGGACACTCAGGGCATGTTGGGTTGAGGGTGTCGTAGGCGGGTTCGCTGGGGTCACCGGAAGCACGTCGCCTGTGTCACCGTATCGTTGCCTTTGCAGGGCAAAGAGGTAGAACTGAGCCCGTTCATCGTACGAATGTACGGATTATGCAGAGACGGCGCGCCCTGCATTCGTATTCGATTCCGCATAGGCCAGCAAGGCTGCGGTGGTCCGTTCGATGTGATTTTTCATTGCACGGACGGCACCCTCGGCGTCCCTGGCGACGGCGAGCTCGGCGATGTTCCGGTGCTCGGCGGCGACGTCGCGGTCCAGATCGTGGGCAATGTCAATGGACCAGTGCTGATACAGCAAGGAACAATCCCGCAGTTCGGTGGCGATGGATTCAAGCCGCGGCTGTTGGCTCCGTAAGAAGTGCGCGGTGGAAAGCATGGTGGGCCACGGACCAAGTTCCGCCCAAATGACCTTCCCGTGTTGTGTAGGGCGTTCCTTGGAGGGTGTGATGGGCCGCGATCACGGAGGATTCCCAGTCCAGCCCACCGTCGCTGATGGACTCGCGCAGCACGGCAGTTTCGATAAGGACACGGGCGCGAGTCAAATCCAGCAGGTCTCCCACGGAGAGCGGGGTCACGCAGAAACTGAACCGCTCTGGGTTTCATAGAGATTCTGGTGTGTCCCGGGTTTCGCGTGATCCGGGACACACCAAAGCCTCCAACGAACCCAGAGCGGTTCAATGCATGGCGCACAGCAGGATGTGCATTGGGACTGTGCGATAAACGGTGTGAAGGGTCCGGCGGTTTTCATCAGCAAGTGGTTTTTTCGAACCGTCCGGCGAAGGTGATTGCGAATGCGTTCACGGCCGGCTTTCACCTGATCACCCAGCGTGCTCTGCCGCCGCCAGTGGGGTCAAGAGACCACGTAACGAGATATAGACACTGCAGCGCCGCGGACTCATTCGGGAAGTGTCCGCGAGCCCGCACCGCCCGCAACGGACAGACCGGCGACCGCTACAGCTTCGGTGAGTTCCGCGGCCGAATCATCGTGGCCGCGGTTCGCTGACGCGCTGGTTGGCCGGACGAGGCGCTCAATGATTGGCTGGGGGTTGCCGTAAAAGCGGACGCAACTTCCCACCAGTGCCTCCCAGATCCGATGCACAGTGCTGCAGGATGTCGAGGCACCGGTGGCGCTGCGGACCATCCAGCCATCCCCTGCGACCTGTACGGTGGGAAGACCGGCAATTCCGCTGCACAGAGTGTTGACGGTCTGGGCGACGAGCAGTCGTTGGCGGAGGGTCCGCACCGGGCCGAGCACGGGGTCAGGTACTGCTGTTTTTCCACAGGCTCCGCACATAGGTGGCCTCCTTTCAGGGCATGACGTCGCCGGAGTTTGGCCGCCCGAGAGTCTGCCCGACGTAAAGATTTCCGCCGGGATCGCTCGCCAGGAGAAGCGCGGTGGGTGCCACTTCTTCGGGAGACCCGAAGCGACCGAGCGGAAGTTCCTTGCGCTTGGCGGATTTCCATTCTCCAGAGATGCCGTCGACCAAGGGAGTTTCAATGGGCCCCGGCGCGATGCAATTGACCAGGACGTTGTCGGAGGACACCTCGAGGGCCAGCGATTTGGTCAGACCAATCACGCCGGCTTTCGCGGCGCTGTAGTGGCTCAATCCGGTTCCCCCTTTGAGGCCGAGCTGCGAAGAGATGTTAATTATGCGGCCCCAGTTGCGGCTCCGCATGTCGGGTACCACTTCACGGCAGCACAAGAAGACCCCTGTAAGGTCCACCGCCAGCGTCTCCGTCCACCGGTCCAAGGACATGTCTTCGAGCCTTGACTCGGTGAGTAGCCCGGCGCTGTTAACCAGGATGTCGATGGAGCCCAGTTCTGCCCGGGCAGTCGCGAAGGCCCCGACGACGCTGAACTCCTGGGCGACATCCATGACGATGGTCCCAGCGGCCGGGGTGCGATCCAGGACAGCAACACGGTCTCCGTTGGCTCGGAAAGCGCGGGCGATGGCGGCTCCGATGCCGCTGCCACCGCCCGTGACCACAACCGTCCGTCCGCGGTTCGTCCCTTCATCCGCCATCAGCCGCACTCCGTATTCACGGTCAAGCCCTCATCTTTACGGTGAGGCCACCGTCGACGATCAGGGATTGCCCGGTGACGTACCTGGCGGCGTGAGAGGTCAGGAAGCCGATCACGTCGGCCACTTCCTGCGGCGTGCCGACGCGTCCCCATGGAATGTCCTTGCCGGCCCGCTTCAGGCCCTCCGGGCCCAGCGAATTGACCGGGTCGAGGGATTGCGGCGTCTCGATGAGTCCCGGAATCACAGCATTCGCACGGATCCCCCGGGGGCCCAGTTCGACGGCCACACTGCGCACCAGGCCCAGTACGCCAGCTTTCGCCGCAGCATAGTGGGCGTGCTCCTCCCATCCGTACACGCCGCCGGCGATTGAGGACACTGCGACCAACGCGCCGCCGTCGTGCATGCGCTGAGATCCGGCGCGCAATGTGCGGAGGACGCCCGTGAGGTCCACGTTGAGCATGTCGTTCCACAGGTCGTCCGACAATTCGTTCAGCGGCGAGTTGCGGAGGATTCCAGCGTTGGCAACGGCGTAGTCGAGCCGGCCGAATTCGGTGAGGGCGCGCTCGGCGAACGCATCCACGGACTCCGTGGTCCGCACATCCACCTCATGGATGACTGCGATTCCGCCGGCTTCCTCGACCAATCGAAGCGTCTCCTCGGGATCGTGAGGATCGCCAGGGAACGTGCCGATCACGGATCGCACGCCACGGTGGGCATAGTGCTTCGCGAGGGCACGCCCTATCCCGCTGGCGGCTCCGGTGATGATCGCTACTTCAGACGATGGCATTGGCTTCCTCCAGTGCGACGGCCGGGACTGACTTTGTCCCGAGCATCAGGAAACCGGAGAGCAGAGTTCCGAGGGCACCTACCCACAGCGCTGCAGGCCCTGTTCCGGCTGCAGCGGCTACCACCGTGAAGAGCGCACCACCGAGTATGATGCCGGGCTGGCTCATGGCTCCGATGAAGGCGAGCCCGGTGGCACGGCAGCTGACGGGGTAGCACTCGGCCATGAAGTACTGGATTGCGGAGTACGGGCCCACCAGGAAGAACAGCCCAGTTCCGTAGGTCAGGATGATCAGGAAGGGGCTGGCTACCAGGGGGCTGAGCATGACGGCGAAAGAAAGCCCTGAAATGATCCATCCCGAGACAATGGTCTTCTTGCGACCGATCTTGTCACCCAGCCAGCCGTGGAAGACATAGCCGAAGTAGGCCAGCAGGTTGATGATGATGAGCATCCAGAACGCATCTGACAGCTGCACTCCCTTAGCGTTCGCCAGGACGGACGTGCCGAGGATGCTGAAAATCATGATGCCAAAAAAGTTGACGATCCACGCAAGCGAGAAAATGATGGTGTTGCGGCGAAGGGCTGGCTCCCAGATACGCTTCAGCGGAGCGCTTGAGGAGTGTTCCACTCCGAAGGACTTGGCGAGTGCATGAGCTTCAGATGTCTTGCCGCTCTTCTCGAGCTGCGTCAGCTTCTGGTGAAGCTCGAATTGAGGGGTCTCCTTGAGTTTCTTGGCGATCAGCAGGACGATGATGATCGCTGGAATGGTGGCCATGAGGTAGAGCGCACGCCAGCCGAGGCTTGGTAGAAAGGCCAGCGCCAAAGCGCTGGCCAGCAGGAACCCAAGCGGCCAACCGCCCTGGATAAAGGAGTAGTGGAATCCCGGGCGTTTCCGTTTCCGTTCATCCTCCGTGACCTGGTAAACCTCGTTCATGTAGGTGGCGTTGACAGCCTGCTCAGAGAACCCGAGCCCACCAAATGAACGCACGAGCACAAGCAGGGCGTTGCTCATGAAGCCGAGTCCGGCGGGGATGAAGGCGGTGACACCAGAGACGATGGCGGTGCCGCCCACGGTGAGCATCATGCCCTTTCGCCGTCCGAGGCGGTCGATGACGGGGCCGATGCCGAAGCAGACGATGGCTGTGCCCACAGCAATCCAGGTGTTGATTGCGTACGCCTCTGGTGCCGTCCATCCGAATTCCTCCTGCATCGCAGGCAGTAGGGTTCCAAACAGCCCGTAGTCGAAGACAGCAACGGTCCATGCGAGAAGCGCAAGGATGCTCACCGTCGTCGTTCTCTTTTTCGTGAACGTCGGAAAACGGCGCTTCTCGTCTCCTGTTGGCGTCGAAAGGTCGACGCCCGCCTCTTTGATGGACATCAGTTCGTTCCCTTCCGGGGGGTGCGTGCGAGGAATGAATCGGCGATCTGATCGAAGGTGTGCCAGCTGACGCCCTCGTGGGAGTTGAAGTGCTGAATGAGGCGTTCGAGCATGAGGAGCACCTGGGGGCGCCCCGACACGTCGGGGTGGATGGTCATCGTGAATACCGCCTGGTCCATTTCGGAGTAGACCCAGTCGAACTGGTCGCGCCACATCTGCTCGATGTCCCGGGGGTTCACGAAGCCGTGGGAGTTGGGGGAGGCCTTAATGAACATCATCGGAGGCAGATCATCGAGGTACCAGTTCGCGGGAATCTCCACGAGGTCAGTTTCCTTGCCCCGGACGAGGGGTTTCATCCAGGCCTCGGCAGGCTTGCTGTAATCGATTTTGGTCCAACTGTCCCCCACCCGGACATAATAGGGCTCGAAATCGTTGTGCATCAGTGAGTGGTCGTACTTGATGCCCCGCTCGAGGAGAATCTCGTTGGTGATAGTCGAGAACTCCCACCACGGAGCCACATAACCGGTGGGCCGTTTTCCAGACACATTCTCAATGAGTTCGATGGAGCGGTCCAGGATCGCGGTCTCCTGTTCGCGTGTCATGGCAATCGGGTTTTCGTGGGAGTAGCCGTGGACACCGATTTCGTGCCCGGCGTCCACGATCATCTGCGTCAACTCGGGAAACGTCTCGAGCGAGTGCCCCGGTACGAACCATGTGGAAGGAAGGTTGTACTTCTCGAACAGGCGGAGGATGCGCGGGCCTCCCACCTCGCCGCTGAACAGGCCGCGGGAGATATCGCAGGGAGAATCCTCTCCTCCGTAGGATCCGAGCATTCCTGCAACGGCGTCGACGTCGACACCGAACGCAATCTGTATGTCCTTTTTCATAGGTCAGCCTTTCAAGGGAGCGAGTGGGAGTGAATAAGTAGCAGAGTGCGGCAGGAGGGCGCCGCGCTGGGAGAAGTGTTCTTTTACCTGGGGGTGCGACATCCCCAGCGTGAGGAGCAGTTGGAGCAGGATCCGGGCCTGGGAGGGTTTGAGAAGACCGGCCGGAATGGCTCCCGCGGCGTGGAGGTCTTTGCCTCCGCCGTTGCCATACACCGGCAGTACCGGCCCGGCGTGCACCCTGGTGCTGGTGACCACAACAACCCCCGCCGCTGTGGCCTCGGCAACCGCCCCACAAATGACCGGGTTCGCATTACCATTTCCGGTTGCCGCAAGCACGATTCCCGAGGAACCGGCGGCCAGCGCCGCTTTCAGCAGTGCGGCATCGGCGCCAGGATATGTGGCGACGATATCTGCACGGTGTGGCTCCAGCTCAGGAGCCGGGATGGGCAGTGGATCGAACCGGAGCGGAACGGAATGCATCGATACGAGCCCTGTTTCCGACACCGCTCCAACGGGTTCGCCGTCGGGATTGTGGAATGCCTGAAGGTCCGCTGTGTGCACTTTCTGAACACCTGCAGCGGGAAGGATTTTTCCGGCGAAACTTATCAGGACTCCGTGTCCTTGGGCGTCGGGTGACGCTGCGACGGCGATTGCCTTTCGGAGATTGTCGGGGCCGTCGGGGTCGGCATGGTCGGCGGCGCGCTGGGCACCGGTGAAAACCACGGGGCGCGGGTCATCGTGTAGGAGATCCGCGAGGTACGCGGTTTCCTCGGTGGTGTCCGTACCATGAGTGACCACCACACCGAGGACCAGGGGATCATTGAGTGCCTGACGGATGGAGGAGCAGATGGAGAGCATGTCGGTGAAGGTCAGCTGGTAGGAGCCCTTGCGCATCACGTCGACCACCTCCACGGGCACAGTGCCCTGCCCGGTGCTTTGCAGGATAGCCGCACCTGTATCCTCAGCAAGCGTTGCGCCTCCGCCATTGGCTGAGGTGCGGGACGCAATGGTTCCGCCCGTGGCTAGCAGCATCACGTATCGGGTATCGGCTGGTATCACGTTCACCTCCTGAAAAGTTTCGAAGCTTATCGCGCAATCGTTTGGGTAAATTGCCCCGGCACCCTACTTACGGGTGAAGGTGGGTGGCCAGGCTCGGACTTGGATGTTGGTCGGGGAGCACGCGACCCAATCGTTTGGGTTGCTCGAAAGAAAACACTAGGATGTGATGTGGATCTCGTCAAGGGAATCGCGCGATAGTTTTCATCGAGAACGACTGGCGGGGTGCAGGGGAAAGATGTGGTCAATGAGTATCGCTGGGAAAGGCCGCACTCCGGTCACACTGAAAGACCTCGCTGCCGAGTTGGGCATTCATTCGTCCACCGTGTCGCGGGTACTGCACTCCACATCGGACGTTGCGCGGGGAGCGGCGTCGAGCGCCACAGCCGAGCGAGTCCGGAAACTAGCAGCGGAGCGCGGATACTCGCCAGATCCCCAGGCAACCAGCCTCCGGACCCGACGCACGAGGGCTTTAGGCGTCATCGTGCCGCGGCTCTCCGATATCGTGCTGGCGACGATGTATGAGGGCGTGGAGGAAGCGGCTGCGGCAAGCAATTACTCGACCTTCGTCATGAACTCGCATGACAGCATCGATGAGCAGCGCAGGAAGGCTGACATCATGCTCGCCAGAAGAGTAGACGGGTTAATCCTCGGCGACGTGCATGCCGGTTCCACCCTCATCCATGATCTCCGTGCACGGCACGTTCCCTTCGTCCTCATGAACCGCCGCCACGAGGGCTTTCCCTCGTCCACCTGTGACGACGTCACTGGCGGAGAGCTGGTGGCGGACCATTTGTGGGACGCCGGACACCGGCGGGTGGCCGTGATTGCCGGTGAGCCCTACGCGAGCACGGCTATCGACCGGACAGCCGGGTTCTCCCAGCGGTGGCGGGAGCTCGGCGGCGAGCTTCGGAAGAAGGACGTCATCTGGTCACGGTTCGACACCGAGGGTGGAAAGAACGCCGCCGAGAAAATCATCAGCCGCCCGGGCCGGCCACCCACGGCGGTGTTCTCCGTTAACGACTTCGCGGCGATCGGAGCCATGGGGACCTTCCGTGCGCATGGCCTGACCGTGGGCCAGGATGTCGCCGTCGTCGGCTTCAACGACACATCACTCGCGGCCCAGCTCCCCATTCCGCTGTCCTCGGTACGGTCACCGATGCTGGACATTGGCCGCCGCGCCGTCGAAATGCTTCAAAAGGTCATCAACGGCGAGCATGTCGATTCCGCGCGGATGACGCCACAGCTGTTCGTCCGCGAGAGCAGCGCGGCTGCATCCCACGTTTCACCCGTCCGCACGATCGCCGGGTGAAGTATCCCAAAGTTTCGACCGCACCAGCTTGCCCTCCGACCGCGCTGCAAGTGCCTCATCCATGGTGACTGCCCGAAAGGAGGTCTTGGTGCCCGGCGCACTCCGCGCGAGCAGATCCATATCTGCGCTGATCACCGTGGCCACCATGGCATAACCGCCACCGGAAACGGCGTCGCGGTGGAGCACGATAGGTTCCTTGCCACCCGGAATCTGAATGGAACCGATGGCATACCCGGCGTCCACGATGTTGGAGGGATCCGATCCCGCTCCGAACGGCTGGGTGCGGGGCTTCCATGCGACCTCGGGGCCGGAGTAACGCAACCCCGTGCGATCGGCCACGGGCGTGAGCGTCCAGGTCGCGGTGAGGAAGGTTTCGAGACCTTCCTCTTTGAGGCGGTGGTCATAGAGGCCCGGCAGTACCCGCACCGTGACCTCCTTCTCGAAAACAGGACGCAGGGACTCATCGATGCTCTGGATGCTCGGTCCGGGAGCAGAGTTTGAATCGGCGGGGCCGACAGGCAATATGTCGCCTGCCTTGAGCGTTCGTCCCTGGAACCCTCCCATGGCTCCCAGCGCGTAGGTTGACCTGCTTCCAAGCACCACGGGGACGTCGATGCCGCCCTGAACCGCTACATAGTAGCGCGTGCCACCGCGCAGCATACCGAAGGACACCTCGTCGCCGGCAGCCAGCTCAAGTCGGTTCCACTGCTCGCAGGCATCACCGTTAACCCGAACGTCGACGGGTGCTCCCGTGACCGCGATCATGGCGTCCCGGTCGGTGCGGAATTTCGGGCCGAGATAGGTGCATTCGAGGACAGCTGCCTCCGGCGAGTTACCCGTTAGTGCATTCGCCATCTCCGCGGACAATTGGTCCATGGCTCCACCTTGGGGGATGCCGACGTTGTAGTAGCCCAAGCGGCCTTTGTCCTGAACGCTGGTTGCAAGTCCTGACTCCAGAATCTCAAACGCCATCGAGGTGCTCCATCATCTTCTTGTTGTAGTCCTTGGGGTCCAGCATCGCCTGCTGCAGATCGAAGGTCACCGGTGCCTGCCGGTACCGGAAGTGTCCGTTTTCCACCTGCGCCTGGATCTGCCTGTATTCCGCCTCGTCCACCGGTTTGAACTTCACGATGTCACCGGGCTTGAAGAAGATCATGAAATCATCGAAATCGGGTAGACGCTGTGCGGGGTCGAAGATGGGTGCGGCAGCGATGCCGAACATCTGATAGCCCCCGGCTCCCCGGACCGAGTAGATGCAGGCAAAGCAACCACCATGGCCCACTGTCAATGGGGGAGTGTCAGTCCGTGGACTAAGATACTTCGGTACCTCCAGCTGCTCGTCCTGCGGGACGATCTGGAACATGAAGGGCAGGCCTGCCACGAAGCCGACCATGGAGACAAGCCAGGGTGATTCGTGGTGCCGCCGGATGAACTCCTTTGCGGAGGTGAGGCCGTTCTCCTCAGCCGCGAAATCGAGGTCCGTGCCCTCGGGCCGTTGATGCCCCTTCCGGAAGCGCGACCCGGTTTCGCGCGTGAATGGGTCGTCGTACCAGACGGGAATCTCGATGATGCGCGTTGATAGGGTCTGGTGCGTCAGTTGGGCGACCTCGGCTTCGACGCGGCGCACCAGATCCTCGAGTTCCTGGGGTGGAACTAGATCCGGGTTGAACCGGATGAGTAGTGATGCGTTGGCCGGACAGATGTCCGTAATTCCGTCGACGTTCCGGTGCTGCAGCAGGTTGGCCATGGCGTTGGCCGTGAAGTTCGCGGCAAGGCTCATAGCTTCGGCGATCTCAACGAAGAGGAACTCATCCCCTCCCCAGGTGTAGCGGGCCTGCAGGGCGGTGGATTCGCTCATGTGTCTACTCCTAGCAGGTCAGGCGTCGTTTCGATGAACTTGGAGTGGTGCTCAACGTTGCGCACCTCGTGGCGGGCGAGGACGGCTTCCAGGAGCGGGAGTGTGGTCTTCACACCCTCGATGCGGACCTCGCCGAGCGCGCGACGGGAACGGGCGATCGCCTCATCCCGGCCCGCGTCCCAAACCACGATCTTGGCGAGCAGCGAGTCGTAAAACGGTGCGACGGCGGAACCCATCACCACGCCGGCGTCGATCCTGATACCCGGTCCGCCAGGCCAGGTCAGGCGCTCCAAAGTTCCCGGGCTGGGCATGAACCCGTTCCTGGGGTCTTCTGCATTGATCCGGAATTCGAAGGCGTGACCGGTGAACCGGACATTGTCCTGGCTGAGACGGAGGGTTCCATCGCGCGCCACCAGGATCTGTTCGCGGATCAGATCGAGGCCTGTGATCATTTCAGTCACTGGATGTTCAACCTGCAGACGGGTATTCATCTCGATGAATGCGGCCTCCTGGGTATCCGGGTCATAAAGGAATTCGATGGTTCCAAGACCCCGGTATCCGCAGGCCCTGCCCAACTCGATGGACGAGGCGGCGATGGTGTCCCGAACCGTTGCCGGCAAACTTGGGGCTGGTGCCTCTTCGACGATCTTCTGCTGGCGACGCTGCAATGAACAGTCCCGGTCGCCGAGGTGGATCACGGTTTCGCCGTCGCCGATAATCTGCACCTCCACATGCCGGGCCCGGTGCACGAACTGTTCAAGGTAGACAGCGGAATCCCCGAAGGCCGCACGCGCTTCGGCCTGGGCGACTTCAACAGTAGACAGGAGATCCTGCTCGGTGGTCACCAACCGGATGCCCCGCCCGCCCCCACCTGCTGCGGCTTTCACTACGAGGGGATAGCCGACGGCAGCGGCGATGGCGATCGCGTCGTCTTCGGGCATCAGCGCCCCATCGCTCCCCCGCAGCGTAGGCACGCCAGCGTCCTTCGCAGCCTGACGCGCCCTTGATTTATCACCCATCAGTTCAATCGCCTCGGGCGAAGGCCCAATCCACGTGATGCCCGCGTCGATGACGGCCCGCGCGAAGGCGGCGCTCTCTGAAAGGAAGCCGTACCCAGGGTGAAGGGCATCACAGCCGGATACTTCCGCCGCCTTGAGGATCGCGGAGGTATCCAGATAGCTTTTGGCCGCTGGCGCCGGGCCGATCACCTGCACCTCGTCCGCTAGCTGCGCCGCATAGGAATCGGCGTCGGGTTCACTTGCGGCAAGCACGGTGCGGATGCCGAGTTCGCGCGCTGCGCGGATGATGCGTACGGCGATCTCACCGCGGTTCGCGATCAGCATCTTTCCTGCCGGAACTGTCGCGGCCGGCACTCCTGTCACCACGATCAATCCTCCCTGATGATTGCGATGACGTCGCCGGGGTTGACCGTCCCGGAATCGTCGATCGCGAAACTTTCCAGGACTCCCGAGACGTCGCTGCGGATTTCGGAGAACTGTTTCATGATCTCCACGACCCCCACCGTCTGGCCGGCCTCGATGCGGTCTCCCTCATTGGCATAAGGCTCCTTGTCGGGACCCGGCTTGCGGTAGAAGATTCCGGGAAGGGGGGATGTGAGGTCAGCCATGGTGGGTCCTTTCAGGACGGTAGGAAGATGCGGCGAGAATTTTCTAGGAAGCGAGGACACCGCGGACGGCGGCAGCGACCTTGGGTGAATTAGGGGCGTCGGAGTGGACGCAGATGCTTTGGAAATCGATGTGCAGGACTGTGCCGTCCGTGGCCTCCACAGCACCGTCCTCGAGTGCGCGCCTGACGCGTTTCGCCGCCGCAGCCGGGTCCGTCGGTTCGGGCTGGCGCTGGATGAGTAACTGGCCTTCGGATCCGTAGTTGAGATCCACATAAAGCTCACCGACGAAGGGAACTCCTATCTCCTCGCACACCGACTGGTGATGCGTACCCGCCAGGCCGTAGAACGGCACCCCATAGAGGATGGCTACCCGCGCTGCTGCGGTCATGAGGGAGTGGTCCCGCGCGAGCATTCCGTAAAGCGACCCGTGAGGTTTGATGTGATGAAGTTCTGCGCTTTCCCTCTGCAAAAATGCCGACAGTGCTCCCACCTGGTACATGATGAGGTTCTCCACCTCCCCGGGCGTCAGCTTCATCTCGCGCCTGCCGAACCCCACAAGGTCCGGCAGGCCAGGATGCGCGCCGATGCCCAGACCATGCTCTACGGCGGCGGACACTGTGGTGGCCATCGTGTCCGGATCTCCTGAGTGAAATCCGCAGGCCACATTGATGTGGTCGACGATGCCCATGAGTTCGAGGTCATTACCGAAGGAATGCAGACCGAAGGATTCGCCCATATCGGAATTGATCGTCAGCAACGTTCGAGGCGTGGTGTGGATCACGGGCGCGTGAGTCATGGGTTTCACCCTAACCTCGCCCCGAAGCGCCGGTATAGTAGGCATCTGACTCGATTTCCTTGCGAGCAATGGGCGGATGCACATGTGGAGGATTAGTGATCGTTTCGGATCTGCTCGCCGCCGAAGCGCTGCAATTGCGCCTGCATACGCCCTCGTCAACTGAGCGCCTGAGCTGCGAAATCAGCTGGTGTGCTCCCGCTGAAACCATCGATCCGACGCCCTTTCTTAGCCAGAACGTGTTGCTGCTGACCAATGGAATCGGGCTCAACATTCAGGACAACCGCACATGGGCGGCGTATGTGGAACGGCTCGTCAAGGTGGGTGTTGCCGCCATTGCCTTCGGCACGGGCACCGCCCACCGGTTGATCCCCCCGGGCCTTGTGCAAGCGGCAACAGCACTGGATGTGCCTCTCCTGGAAATCCCGAGGGCAGTGCCGTTCCTGCAAGTACACCGCCACGTCACCAACGTGCTTCAGGCAGAGCGCTTCACCGCCACAACCCGTTCGTGGGAGCTCGCCCAGAAGTGCGCGGCGCTGGCCTCCTCCGGCGCCCGGTTGTCGGTCATCCTTGCCGTTGCCGCTGAGGCAGCGGCAGGGCAGCTCGCCATCGTGGACGCAGCAGGCTCGATCATTGCTCGGTCTCCGGAGGATTCATCCTGGAGCAAGGAGGATCTGGAGCGCGCCGCCAACGGAGGCAGGGACGTAACCGTCCCGCTCCCCATGGGAAGTGGGGACGCGTTCCAGCTGGTGGTACGCGATTGCCTGGCGGATCATCCCCTGGGCACGCTGCTGGCACCGGCGGCTTCCATCATCGCGGTCCAGTTGCAGACGGCTCTCCACTCGACAGCACACAAGCAGCAAGAGCTCGAAACACTGCTAGACCAGGTCCCGGACTGGAGCGGAGTAGCCCTTGAGGAATTCACCAGCACGTTCCGCTCCACCGGGTTGGACAGCAGTGAGCCGACTTTCGTGATCACCGCGCGCACCGGGCCCCAGAACCTCGCCAACGCATGGCGTATCCGGCTCGTGCTGCAGTCTTTGTTCGATGACGTTCGAGTGCAGGTCCGCGCAAATGTCTTGTTCGTCTTCGCGCAGAAACCTGCGATCCCCGGCCAGCCCGGTACCATCGATGTGCTCCTGTCTAAGTTTTCACAAAAGTTGCCCGGCCAGCCCCTAGTGCTTAAGGGTCCCTGCGCGAGCATCGACGAATTGCGGTTGGGGGTCCATCAGGCGCGGGAGCTGGTGGATCAAGTTGACCGGCCGACGATTGCTCCCGAGCTGGGGGTCAGTGCCCTTGTTGCCTCCACGGCTTCCCGTGGCGCACGAGCTGGGGCCACGAGGCTCTTTGCTCCCGTTGTCGCCCATGACGAGTCCCACTCGGTGAATCTGTTAGGAACACTGGAGTGCTTCCTCGTCCACGACGCACAGCCTTCCAGGGCAGCGGCTGCTCTCTACATCCACCGCAATACGCTCAGCCAGCGCATCACTAAACTGGAGTCGCTGCTTAACCTCTCCCTCGCATCCCTTGAGGGGCAGGCAACGTGCCTGATGGCACTGAGAATCCTCCGCTCATGAACGCTCACCAAGGCCACCTGGCCCGCAGTCGGGGGCGGGTGGCCAATCGTTCAGGGGACGATCGATTGGCCTTGCGACGCGTCGCAACTCGACTACTGATGGCTTCCGTAGCATGCGGCGCTGCTGAGATGCCGTGACCAGTACCCTTGCCACGGATGTCGTCAGCGTTTTTGCCGAACCTGTCCATGATGAAAAAACGTGACCGTGTTGCCGAGAGAATGTCAGCAATTCGGGGATCGGAGTTCGCTGGCTTAGGACCCCATGCCGAGGTGCGCTCCACCAGCGACGTCGAGGGACACTCCAGTGATGTACCGGTTGATGGGGTCCGTGAGGAAGCTGATCGCGTTGGCGACTTCGGTCGGCTCGGCGAAGCGCTGCATGGGCAACTGGGCGGCCCGAGCGTCTCGTGCTGCTTGCGCGGCACCGGACTGGTCGGCGAGCTGCGCCCACAGCGGCGTGTTCACCGGACCCGGGTTGACGGCGTTGACCGAGATGCCATTCGGTCCAAGGATCTTCGCCATGGACCACATGATGTGCAATACGGCGATCTTGCTGGCGTTGTACGGCAGGTAGTCGATTCGTGCTTCTTTGGCCGCGACCGACGACAGCAGCAGGATCGTTCCCTTCGTGCCGCTGGTACGCATGACGTTCGCGACTTCGCGAGTGATCGTGAACGTGCCCGTGGCGTTGATGCGCATGACGCGCTCGAATTCCTCGGTAGTGGTGACCAGCGGATCGGCAGTGCCGCCCAGCACCCCCGCGGCGTGCACGAGGACATCGATGCGACCGTGCTCCTGGATGACTTGGCCGATCACGTCACTGGTTTGCTGCTCGTCGGTGACGTCGAGCTCGTAGAAGCTAGCGATGTCCTGCCCGTCGAGCGGTGCGCGGTCTGCGCCGACGACGACGTCCCCGCGCGCCTGGAGCGCGGCGACGACGGAGGCACCGATTCCGCCGCTGGATCCGGTGACCAGGGTAACCTGGCGGTCCGTGGAGGGTTTTACTGCACTGCTTTGCTTGACCACACGCGTCCTTCCTGCTCCTCGGTGGGTAGGCCTGCTGCACTAAGGATCTGATCAAGGAGTTGCTGGGTCTTGACCGCTTCCCACCCGGAGGTCAGCGGCTGCTGCCGGTCTTGGACCCGGTCAAGGAAGTGCCGGACCGCGGCGGCGAATCCGAAGGTTTCGGTTGCTGTTGCCCACCCGAAGGCTTCCGGACTCATTGACCGAACGGTTCGGACGCCATCTACTGTGACTGTGACGCTGTCGGGTGCGATGACCTCGGCCGAGCGCATCTGACCGTATGCGTCGAGCTTCTCGCTCCACGCGCCGGCGGCTCGCGCCGCGACGAGCAGGCCGGTGTTTTCGGTCGAGAACCGTACGAGGGCGGCTGTGCCGTCCTCCTCCCAGCGGTTTGTTCCGGCGGATGCGCTGGTGACCTCGACGACTTCTCCACCGCAGAACCAGCGGAGGAGGTCAACCATGTGGATGGCGTTCTCGAACGTGGCCCGATACTCAGAGCCGGCGCGGTTCTTCTGGGCGACGCAGAACGATGCCCCGGCTGCCCCGAACGCTTCTCGTGCGGCGACGTACACGGGCGCGAACCGCCGGTTCAGTCCAACCATCAGAATCCGGCCGCGTTCGTCCGCGAGTTCGGCAAGGCGGACGGAGTCGGAAGTTGAGGTGGCGAGGGGCTTCTCACAGAAGACGTCGACGCCGGCGCGGAGGGCGCTTTCGACGGCCGCAACGTGCTCGGAGCGGGGCGTGAGGACGAAGACGGCGTCGAGCTCTTCGGTCTCGAGCATCGCGTCGACCGTGCGGTGAACGTTCGCAAATCCCCATCGGCGTTGCAGGGCACTCGGGTCCTCACGGCGGGATACCAGGGCGCGCAGCTCCACGTCGTCGCGCTGCACGAGGGTGGGTAGCTGCGCGATGCTGGCAATGTTGCCGGCACCGACCACGCCAACCCTGAGCGCGGTCACGAGATGACCTCGGCGTCTTTGTTGTTTGCGTTCAGCTCGAGCTGAGACAGCAGCGCACGAAGGTGCTCGGCACCGCGACGAAATCCGATCTCGGGGTCGTCGAGGTCCTGCGGGTGCCACCGGTACTCGTACTCGAGCGAGAGTACGTCGTTGTAGCCGATCTCGCGGAGGCGGCGGAGGGCACGGGGCCAGTCGAGGGAGCCGTCGCCGACGACGCGGGAGATGACAGCTCGTTCTTCGGCGTGCACACGGGCCGTCTCAGACGCGACGAACGGAGCGTTCGGGTCCTTGAAAATCAGGTCCTTGACGTGCACGTGGCCGATGAGATCACCTTGGACGGCAAAGGCGTCGTCGACGTCTTCGTCGTGGGTGAAGGTGAGGTTGGCCTGGTCGTAGAGCACTCGGACGGCGGGGGAGTTGACGGCGCGGACGAGCTTGGCCGTGTCCCGCGCGGTCTGCGTCATCGTCCCGAAGTGGTTTTCCGCACAGAGCACGACACGGGCGTCTGCTGCCGGACCGGAGAGCTCGCGGAAGGAGCGAACGAGTTGTGCCCAGTGTGCGGCGTGGTCGTGCTGGTCCGGTTGCCACGCGCCGGAGTAGACGCGGATGCGGGTTGCTCCGACGATGTGAGCGGTGTCGATGGCGGACCGCAGCTCGTCAACGGCTGCCTTACGGACGTGCTCGTCCGTCGCATTGATGGCGGTTGTGTAAGGCGTGAGTCCGATGATGGGGATACCTTCGCCGTCAGCGACGCGTGCCGCTTCCGCTGCTGTGGCGGCATCGCCGATGGGCAGACCGCTGGTGTAGTCGTTCTGGTAGATCACCTCGGCGGCATCCAGGCCGGCTCGGGCGAAGAGCTGGAGTGCTTCAGGGACGGTGTGATGGGGGGTGCCAAGGGTGTGGCCGGCGATTTTCATGTGGTTGTCTCCGAGGTGGTCGAGGTCGAGTGGGAGTGCCAGTCGCGGGGGCCGACGAGGCGCGGGGGATCGGTGACCCGGGACCGGTCGACGAATTCGAGGATGAGTCCCCAGTCGGTTCGGGCGTACACCCACCGGTTCCCGGCAACGGCGGGGCTGTCGCCGGCGACTTCTTTTCGAGCGCCGAGGATCTCGATGCCGTTGAGGTCTGAGATGGCGGTGACGACGTCGTCGACGTCGTCGACGACAAAGCAGAGGTGGTGTCCACCGGCGTCGCTGGCGCGCGGGAACACGGGGGAGCGATCCGCTGTCCACCACTGGAACAGCTCGACGTTCAGGTTCGGCGGAAGTCGGAGCATGCGTAGCTCGAGGTGCGCGTCCTCGGGGACGCCGAAGTGCTCCGGCATGACCGAAGGGTCGGGCCCGCGAGTGGATCGGTAGAGCTCTTCGGCGCCGAGAAGGACGGTGAAGAGGCGAGTGGCATCGTTGAGGTTGGGGACGGTGAAGGCCACGTGGTCCACGTACTGCAAACCAGGAAGGCGACTGGGGTTCGGTTTGATCATGGGAGTCTCTGTGTGGAGGAGCGGATGAGAAGTGTCGGCTCGAGGACGACGTGGTCAGGCGGGCCGTTGGCGATGAGGGTTTCACCGAGTTCGATGGCGATCCGGCCAAGGTCGGTGATGGGTTGACGGACGCTGGTCAGTCGAGGACTGAAGTGTGCCCCGAGGTCGAGGCCGTCGAAGCCGACCACCGAGAGGTGGGCGGGGACGGTGAACCCGCGGGTGCCGAGTTCAGAGATCACGGCGAACGCGATCATGTCATTGGAAGCGATGACCGCCGTTGGACGGACCGGTTCCCGCATCCAGTGGTCCACGATCCCGGAACCCAGCTCTACCCCGGGTGCTGCTTCCAGAACGACAGGCGTGATGCCGTGACGCTGGGCGGCGTGATGGTAAGCATCCCACCGGTCCTGGGCGGTGTAGGTGCCCACAACCCCAGGGGCGTAGGCGATGTTCGTGTGGCCAAGACCGAGGAGGTGATCAAACGCGAGGTCGACGCCATGAGTGCTGTCAACAGTGACGGTGGGTACAGAAGGGTCGTCCTTGACCCGGTCGAGAACGACGACCCGGTTCTGGAACGCATACTGGCGCAGCGCTTCCAGGTCTACCCGGGTTGAGGGAGCGACGACGGCAAAGGGGGAGTACATAGAACGCATCGAGGTCAGGTAACCGGCGGTCAGCCCCATGTCACCGCCGGTGATGCAAAGCATGAGTTGGTATCCGCGCGCTTCGGCGGCGACGGTCGTCGCGCGGGCCAGCTCAGCGAAGAACGGGTTGGTGATGTCCGGGACGATCAAAGGGATGAGATTGCTGGAGCCACGGCGGAGGGCTTGGGCCAGGGGATTCATCGAATATCCAAGTTCTGAGGCGACACGCAGCACATGCTCCCTGGTCGCCGTCCGGACGGCATCCGGTTTCGAGAACGCGCGCGATACGGTCGAACGGTGCACTCCTGCCGCCTCGGCGACGTCGTCGATGCTGATCTCAGCCACGATTCATCGTCCTCACCAGGTCCGGCGACCAGATGACCTCCATCGTGGCGACGAGCTCCGCCAGCGTTGGCATACCCGCGAACCCTTTCGTGAGCGTGTCCGCGACACCATCGACGAACACGTCATAGAGCGGGTCACTGTCCACCTCGAGGGTTGCGGTCGTGGTGGTGCCGGAGTGGTCGGTGAAGGATGCGCTGCCGGTGGTGTCGACGGAGGTGAACCCGACTGTTCCGGCCGCACTGAAGCTGCAATACCGTTTCAGCCGCGAATCGGGGAACGTATAACCGACCTCGATGATGGCCTCTCGCCCCGTTCTCGTGGTCAGGATGACCGTGGCGTGATCATCGACCGCCGCACCGTGTAGCGTCGCGGACAGCTTCCGAACGATGTCATCCGGGTGTCCGAGGTGGCGGATAGCCATATCGATAAAATGCGGGCCCAGATTCATCAGACTGCCGCCGCCGGAGAGGGCCGGGTCGAGCATCCACGGATTGCCGTTCTGCTCATAGCGGGTAGGCGGACCGGCGATGAACGCCATTCGTTCGTAGACGATGTCGCCGGCCTGCCTCAACCAGGTGTCGATCGGGGCGCCTCGCTGCACAAGCGGCACGGTCGCTGGAACGCCGGCCAGGCGCGCCTCCCGCTCGATTGTCCTGAGGTCATCGAGGCCCGTGCCCGCAGGCTTTTCGATCACGAATGGGATGCCCCGATCGATGAGTCCGCGGCTGACCGCGAGCATCTCGTGGTGCGGGTTGAACACGAATACTACGTCGATGCCCTCGTCCTTCACAGCATCATCGACGCTGGCGGTGACCGACGCACCCAGAGGGTCTGCGAAGAGCTGCGCGGCTTCAGGACGGGCGTCCTGCACTGCCATCACGCGGAAACGTCGAGCGAGCCCGTCGCGATACAGCAGTGCGTGCCAGTGAGATGCACCCAACACCACAGCCGTAGGCCGAGGATCAGCGGCGAAACGCTTCGTCATCCTTGACTCCTCCGTCTAGAAACGCAAGATAGCGCTAGTGCACCAAATGAGAACGATTACTGAGATCGATTGCAAAAAGACTCCCACACGGTCTCTGGAAGTGTCAACGCCCGGAGTCACAAGCTCGCAAAACTCGGGAAAGTGGTGTATCCCTCGATGTCATGTTCAAAAAACTTGATGTCCTACAGACCATCCGCGAGTCCGGCAACGTCCTCATCGTCCGTCTTGACACTGCTGAGGAGGCGTACGAGGTCGCCGCCGCCGCAGCCGCCGGCGGCATCCGCGCCCTCGAAATCACCCTGTCGATTCCAGGCGCACTGACAGTTATCCAGCGCCTCACTGAACGCTTCGCCGGTGAGGACGTGACATTCGGCGCGGGCACCGTCTTGGACGGACACGCCGCCTGGTCCAGCATCCAGGCCGGCGCCCAGTTCCTTGTCAGCCCGAATCTCAACCCCGAAATGATTCGCGTCGCCAACCGCTACCAGGTCGCCACCATCAGTGGCGCCTACACCCCCACCGAAATTCTCAATACCGCGGAAGCGGGCTCTGATATCGTCAAGCTCTTCCCGACCGAAGCTGGCGGAATTCCCTACACCAAAGCGGTCCTTGCGCCTCTCGCGCACGTCCCGATCCTCCCTGCGGGCGGCGTCACCACCGCTAACGTCGGCGACTGGTTCGACGCCGGCGTCATAGCTGTTGGAGTAGGCAGCGCGATCACCAAGGCCGGTCGCCCCGATGGGGACATGACCAAAGTCACCGCTGCGGCCGAGGAATTCGTGGCGGCGATCGCCCGAGTGAAGCGATGACATCCAGCGACCAGGCCCTGCCGGTCGCCTACATCACCCTTGGCGGGGCGGGGTCGGGCAAATCGACCTTGTCGAGGCGCCTCAGCTCACTCACCGGCGCGGTGTATCTCGATAAGGACACACTCGCCGGGCCTCTCGTACAGGTAGCTCTCGAAGCGTTCGGGCAGGATCCTTCCGATCGAGAATCGAACGCGCTGTACCTGGAAAGGATCATGCCAGCCGAGTACGAGACGCTCTTTGCCACCGCCGGCCGAAACCTGGAGCTTGGCCACTCCGTGGTCCTCGACGCGCCTTTCGTGGCCTACCTGGAGGACCCCGACTTCCTTCGCCGTTTAACTGAGAACGCAGCCTGGCCCGCGGCTCGCATCCGCGTGATCCACGTGCGTACCTCACCCGACGTCGTGCGGCAGCGGCTCGTGGAAAGAGGCAGTGAGCGGGACCGGATCAAGCTTGCTGATTGGGACACCTACTGGGAGCGATTCGGTGCTGTTGAGTGTCGCTGGACCACCGGTGAGCATGTTGTCGTCGGCAACGACGATCAGTCGGCGCTCGAGCGCCTGAGCGATCTGGTGCAGCAGGACTCGACCGGAGCGTCCTAGCCGGGACTGGAAAAGCAGTTTGCATTGTCCCTTGACAGGATTTACCGACGCATGCGACTCTTTCGTAACGGCGTTACAGTAACGCTGTTACAAATCCGCAATGACGGGGAGATGACGTTATGGCACTAGCCGACGATGTAGCGAATGCGATGCACGCACTTGAAATGCTGGCATCGCGCCCCGAAGGCCGAGGGGTGAGTGAGATCGCTGAGCGCCTTGGCATCAATAAGGCCATCGCACATCGCCTTCTCGCCGCGCTGGTAGATGCCGGCTACGTCAGCCAGGACGCCCGCACGTCCAGCTACTTCGCCACCCACAGCCTCGGCGCCCTCGGGCTCCGTCAGCTGTCGTCCTCAGGAGTGGGGACGTGGGCTCAGCGGGCCTTGGACTCGCTCGCCGCGGACTGTGAAGAGCTTGTCCGCCTGGCGGTAGCGACCAACGATTCCCTGCAATGGATCGCCAAAGCCCAAGGTTCGAACTCATCCCTTCGTCTCGACCCCGTCATGGGCCAGGACGCGGTTCCCCATGCCACGGCATCCGGAAAGGCCTGGCTCTCCACTCTCTCGTCAGAGCGAGTCGCGGTCGTCCTGGAGCACGAAAGCCGCCTCAGCACCACCGCCAGGGCACCCCTTGACCGGTCCGGTCTCCTCCTTGAGCTCGACGAGGTTCGTCGCCGCGGTTATGCCACGACATTCGAGGAGATGGACCTCGGCATCAATGCTGCGGCAGCACCCATCTACGGAGCTGGATCGGGTCGGGAGGCCACCGGAACAATTAGCATCGCCGGTCCCTCCGTGCGGATGACGCGAGCACGAATGGCAGAACTGTCGCCGCTGCTGCTCGCTGCCGCGGCGGAAGTCGCCAGAAGTTGGCCCAGCTATACCTACCTCGTCGCGGACGAGGAGCTTTCCGCCTAGATCTCCTCACTGACAGCTTAGATCTCTCGACCTCGACTGGTCAGCCGCTACCAACCACGCTCCGTTGACCATGCCCAAATGCACCCCAGCCGGGTGCCGCGACACCTTTTTGACGACTGAAAGTCCAAGGAGAGCTCAATGACAAAAACCCCCGACACCTCGCACGCGTCCCTTCCCGACAGCAATGCCGCCGGCTGGGTCGAGCACTCGTCCATTGCTCCCAGCTCGGCCCCGAACCAGGCCAAGAGCTCCTGGTCCTAGCAGTTCCCACCCCTTGAGCCGGGTGCTCACGGCACCTCATTGAACTGAACGGACAAGCCTATGATCATCAACACGTTCTCGTACCTCTGGAAAGCAACAGCAACCGATGCGATTGCTGAGTTGGTCGACAGTGGATACACCACCTTCGAGATTCCGATCAGCTCTCCGCATTGCTGGCCGGACGAAATCTCCACCGCCGAGCGCTCGGCAACTCGCGCAAAGCTCAGCGAATACGGTGCCGAGATCAGGTCCCTGAACGCTGGTGGATTCGACCTCAACCTGGCCAGTCCCGCTGCGAGCATGCGACGCAGGAGCATCGAGCACATCGACTCGGTGATCGAGCTGGCTGCTGCTTGGGATGTCCCAGAAATCGTGATTTCCCCCGGCACGCGGCGTCCCATGATCTCGCCGTCACTCGAGCAGGTACACGGGTGGCTGTACGACAGCCTGGACGTTCTGATCCCTCGGGCTAAGCAGGCCGGAACGCGACTCCTCTTCGAACAAACTCCCTACTGCTTCACTCCCACTATCGAAACCCTCGCGCATGTCGTCCGCACGGTCCACGATGATTCGCTCAAAATCGTGTACGACGTCGCCAACGCCGCCTACATCGGCGAAGATCCGGTAGCAAGCCTGGTCTCGCATCAAGAGTCGATCGGTCTCGTGCACATTTCAGACACGGGCACGGAGATCTGGGGCCACGATCCCATCGGCACGGGAGTCATCGACTGGCGCGCATTGGGTAGTGCCGTCGAGGCGACGCTCGGAGTCGACAACGTCGTTCTCGAGGTCATCCGCGAAGAGAACACCCTGCACGAATTCGCCCAGGCCCTGCGCGACCTCAGCAGGGAGGGCTGGAACCTCGGGACGTAATCGAGGTCAACCATTCGGTTCAACTATGCCTGTCGAACCCGTGCGGCAAGGAAGTTTGCCCACTCCAAATACGCAAGGAGATTGTGCAATGAGAGCTCTGGTCAGTGGTGGAAGTAGTGGAATCGGTGCTTCTGCAAGTCTGAGGCTCGCAGAAGCGGCTCTCGCTCGAGGTGAGCAGGCGATGATCGCTGTGTGCGGACATACCTCCAATGCCCAACAGGAGGAGGTTGTCGAATCAATCCAGTCGATCGGTGGCACGGCCATCGCCTTGATGGGCGACTTAGGCGACCCCGAAGTGCCGGAACAGCTGGTAGCTGCCGCGGTCGAAGAGTTCGGTGGCCTGGACGCGTTGGTGGCAAACGCCGGGATCGCGAAGCCCGGTGCACTCAAGGACTACTCCCTCGAAGACTGGGACGGCATGTTCTCCGTCAACCTCCGCGGCGCGTGGCTTCTCGCCAAAGCGAGCTATCCGCATCTGAGAGATAGCGAAGGCGCCGCGTGTTTCACCTCATCGATGTCTGGTCAGCTTCCACATGCCGGATCAGGCGCTTACAGCCCCAGCAAGGCTGCGCTGACACTGCTGGCTCAGACGCTCGCGCTGGAATGGGCGCCCGACGGAATCCGTGTGAACGTCGTCTCGCCGGGCATGACTCGTACAGGCATGACCGAAAAAATGTATATCGACCCCGAAATCAAGAAGGCGCGGGAAGAAATCATCCCGTTGTCACGGATCGGAGACCCGATAGACATCGCCAACGTCATCGAATTTCTCGTCAGCCCGCTGTCGGGTTATGTCACGGGGCAAGACATCTGCGTCGACGGTGGCTTCTCCAAATCCATCCTCAGCCACATCCCCGGTCGACCTAGCTCTAAATCCTGACATCCGACACGTGTCAGTGCTCCTCGGGGCGCTCGACACAACCTCAAGTAATCACGAATACGGGCATCCGCTTTCCCGGGCACAGCTGCCGAAAGAAGCGACTGATCTCGAAGGAGAGAACGAAAATGATCACGAAGCGGTGGAGTATGGCACTGGGAAGCATTGCGGCGGCGAGTATGCTGCTGACCGCGTGTGCGCCGACGGATGATTCCGGCGGCGGCGAGGGCAATGCGGACAGCGGTCCGGTGACCCTCACCTATTGGGACTTCCTGGATCCAAGCCAGGACAACCCGCGGGCAAAGGCGTTGCGCGATAACATCGCCGGCTTCGAGGACGCCAACCCCGACATCGACGTCGATCTGTCAGTGGTGTCGCTCGGCGATATGATCAGCCGGATACCCCAGGCAGCGGCAGCGGGCCAGGCGCCCGATGTGTTCAAGATGTTCACTCCGCAAGTGCCGCAGATGGCCGCAGGCGGCGCGTATACCCCGCTCCCCGAAGCCGCCACAGAGGTCGACTGGCTGCGGCCCGCGGACACGCTGGCCGGCCCGGACGGCCAGCAAGTAGCTGTCCCGTACGAATACCGGACCTGCGCGTTGTATTTCAACCAGAAGATCCTCGATGAGATCGGCGCCACCGCACCGACGACATATGACGAGGTTGTCGACGTGGCGACCAAGGCGGCCGCAGCCGGGTACACCGGGTTCGGCACCGGCTTTTCCGACACCGACAACTCCGCGATCATCGCGACGTTCTTCGACTGCTTCATGAGCCAGGTTGGACAAGACATCTGGAACGAGGACGGCGATGTCGACTACGCCGGCGAGAAGGCAAACGAGTTCGGCGATTTCCTCGCCGAGCTCCGTGACGCGAACGCCCTCGGCGGCAGCGTCGTGTCGGATAGCTACTCCACAGTCACGGACGGGCTCGCGAACGGGACAGTTGCGATGGCTGTTCTCGGCACGGAGCGCATCGTGACCTACGGCGCATCCAACCCCGATATCAAATGGAGCGCCCTTCCAACCGCCTCGACCGGTGATCAGACCGGGGCGACCCTTGGATGGACGATGGGCATCGGCGCAGGAAGTGATCAGGTGGACGCCGCATGGAAGTTCATCGAGTACATGACCAGTGCTGAGGCTGCCGCTGCGATGGCTACCGGTGGTGAAGTTCCGTCCCGCGCATCGAGCTACGACGCACCGTTCTTCTCGACCCCGGAAGCCGACACCGTCAACTCCATCGCCGAATACGTCGAGAGCAACAGCGAACCGCACGCGTACGGGGACAACTGGATTGCGGTCGCGACAGGGCTGTCACAGGCAGGTCAGGCGCTGTACCTGAACGACCTGTCGGGCAGCGAATTCATCTCCACTGCGCAGGACGCCGCAAACAACTAGACCGACAGACATCCGGGGAGCCCGAGAGGGCTCCCCGGGGATCGGAAAATCATGACTCTTTCTGGTGATGTGGCCGGGATCTCCTCCGACATCCGCAATACGGCGCCCGACACGAATCCCCGCATCCAGCGCCGCCCCGTCAAGGACAGCCGAATATGGTTGTACACCGTCCCGGTCGTGCTGGTCTTCACCTTCGTCTTCATCGGCCCGCTCGTGTACACGGCGTGGACCGCGCTGCATGAGACGACGTTCTACGAAGTAGGCGAGTTCTCAGGCCTGAACTCTTTTGTCGCTCTGTTCTCGGACCCAAGCCTTCCCAAGCAAATCGGAACCACCCTCGTTTTCTCGCTAGGGGCGCTGGTGATCGCACTGCCAGCTGGTCTGATTTCGGCGATCGTGCTCAACGACTTGAAAAGGTTCAAGCGGACGGTGCGAAGCCTGTTCCTGCTGCCGTGGCTGATGTCGCAGGCGATCGCTGGCACTATCTGGCTGTGGTTCCTGAACCCCAACTATGGTCCTGCCTCCTACATCACGACGTCGCTGGGACGGGGGCCCACGGATGTGTTCTCCTCACCCACAGCCGCCCTGATCGCGGTAACCCTGATCACCGCTTGGTGGTCGTACCCGCAGGCCATGCTGCTGTTACTGGGGGCTCTGCAAACCATTCCGGAGGAGCTTCACGAAAGCCTCCGCATGGACGGCGGCAACATTTGGCAAGGATTCATCAACATCACGCTGCCGTACCTGCGAAACACGATCGTTTCCGTCGTCGTGGTCCTGCTCATGCTGTACGTGCAGATGGTGACGATCATCCTCGTCACCACCCGTGGAGGACCACTAGCGGCTACCGAGACGTTGTCCATGCGCGTCTTCAACCAAACGTTCCTCGACTTCGATCTGTCGGGTGCATCGGCAACGGCGATCCTGCTGTTCGCGATCAATACCGTGCTCACTCTCGCCGCCATCCGTTTCCGTCGAAAGGAAGTATTGTGACTACCGCAACGACCAGGCGTCGTCGGCCTATCGACTGGCTACGGGTTGTACCCGCATGGATCTACATCGTTCTTTCCGCCGCGATCGTCCTGCCGCCGGTGGCATGGATCGTGTCCACGGCGCTCAAACCTGGCGCCGACACGATCCAGTTCCCCCCTGAATGGATCCCCAACCCGATCACATTCGAATCGTTCGCCGGCATCTACACCACAACCAACGTGCGGTTCTTCGTGAACTCGCTCATCTACGCCGGAGGCTCCATCGCCCTGGCGCTGGCGATCTGCATCCCCGCGGCCTATGTTGCGACCCGATATCGGAGTCGCCGCATGGAAACCCTGATGACGGGCATCCTGGTGCTCTCAATGGTCCCCGCGATCGTGGTCTTCGTCGCTCTCTACTCGATGTTCGTGAAGACCGCGCTGATCAACACATACCCGATGCTGATCGTGGTCTACACCGCGATCATCTGCGGCCAAACCATCCTGTTCCTGCGCAACTTCATCGAGAACATCCCGGTCGAGATCGAAGAGGCCGCCGCCATCGACGGGTGCTCACGGCTGCAAATTCTGTGGCGAATAGTGATCCCGCTGATCCGCCCCGGAATCGCCGCCATCGCCATCTTCATCTTCATCTTCGTATGGAACGACTTCCTCGTAGGAACCGTCCTGGCGACGACGGAAGACATGAAAACCGTCCAGAACGGCATCGTCCGCTACATCACAACCGGATTCGGAAACTTCTGGGGCCTGTTCTCCGCCTTCGTGATCGTCGCATTCATCCCGGTCCTTATTATCTTCACCGCCTTCCAGCGCTGGTTCATCGCGGGCCTGACATCCGGAGGAGTGAAGGGGTGATGTGTCGGCATTGACCCAGGTGGCCGCGCGGGCGTCGTTGATCAACGCCCGCGCCTGGCGTCACCATCGTGACCGGTCCCGCTCTCGAGCAAGAAGGGGAGGGCTGACGGGCGCGGTTCGTCCCTGAAGTCCTCCTAATTCAGATGTACGGTCTGACGCACGCCAGCGCCCTCCCCCACGGGAGAGTTGGCAAGAGTATGAACTTGGGTGCCGCGCGACGGGTGGCTGCCTATACCACCGGGACCCCGAAACCCTCGGCCTCGCGAATCTGCTGGCCGACCAGCCACTGCCGCACCGGATAGTTGTTGCGGATACAGTTCGCACCTCCGCAGATGAACCCACAAGAGCCGAACCACACGGCACGGTCTGGCGATACCACCACGAATGCACAGGCGCGCGCTGCTGCCCGCACTGGCGGCTCGGGTGCTTAACCTGCGCCGAGGCCCGCTGAGGCTATTTCTCCGACGACCACGCGCGGAGGCTCACTGGCAACGGCACCCAGTCCGGCACGGGACATCCGCCGGATACCTCAGCGAGTGTAGGTCAGCAGAACGATCGCACGCATCACAGGCGTCGGTAGATCAGCAATCGCCAGAATCATGTCGGCACGCGTGAACAACATGCTCGACCACTTGAGCATCCATGAAGACATGCTCGTCGCGGTCCGTGAGGCCCATGCGGTCCACCCGCCGAAATCCCGTTCTCCAGTGAGTTCCCGGTCCTAACCGCTATGAGAGCTCGACCCGCATGCTTGTCGGTCGAGGTCAGACGCATTTCACCGTTTGAAACAGATGACCGAACGAGGAGACGACAGTGAGTGACGGAAAAATCGGTATAGCACTAGTGGGATCTGGGGCGATGGGAACCGTCCACGCGGCGATTGCAGCCGGCATAGACGCGCTGCAGATCGTCGCGGTCGTGGATCCAGCCGCCGAATCCGCTACGCGTCTCGCCGCTCGACTCGAGGCGGCCGGCTTCCGCCGTCCACAAGAGTACGCGATGCTGGAAGAGGCACTGTCCCGTTCCGAAGTCGACCTAGTCGTGATCACAACGCCCAGCGGGATGCACGTGTCACAGGCAACAATGGCTCTTCAAGCTCGCCGGCATGTCATCGTCGAGAAGCCTCTCGACGTCGATCTCGGACGAGCTCGCGCGATGGCCGATCGCGCTACGCAAGCAGCACAGGAGGACTTCGTCGCTAGCGTCATCAGCCAGCATCGATATGACACGGCGACGACGATCGTGGCAGATGCGCTGAACGCCGAGGCATTGGGGCGCGTAACAACGGCCATTGCCTCGACAGCATGGTGGCGTCCACAGAGCTACTACGCCTCAGCAGACTGGCGCGGCACATGGGCACTGGATGGCGGCGGCGCGCTCATGAACCAAGGTGTGCACAACGTCGACCTACTGTTGTCCTTCCTTGGGCGGCCAGCAGAAATATCGGGGCAGATAGGGCTACTCGCTCACGGAGATATCGAGGTCGAGGACTCAGTGGTCGCGGCCATCCGTTTCGAATCCGGAGCTCTCGCGTCGCTGCATGCAACGACCGCCGCATACCCAGGTCTCTCGACGCGCCTCCATCTGATGGGTTCGCTGGGCTCAGCAATTATCGAGGACGATCTCCTGACGTACTTCCACACCGCGAAGTCTCCGGGAATCGACGTCGGACCGATGGGACTCACATCGGTTGAGGGCAACAACGCGGCAAGCATGCTCGCGAATGTAGATGAGCCTGTCTACCGCCTTGGTTTCGATCTTCCTCCTGCTCCCCCCGGCCAGTACAGCCTCGACCCCACGAGCCACCATCGGCAGTACGTGGATGTCGTCAATGCCATCACCTCCGGGAGACAACCCCAGGTGACCATGCAGCAGGCTTTCGAAGCGATGGCCCTCATCCGTTCGGTCTACGTCGCGTCCACACTGCAGCGCTCCGTGCTCTTCGACGATGTCTTGACGGGGAAATATGACGATATCGAGTTAGCACTACGGCAGCACTGACGAAGATAGGGCGGCGGAAGCGTTCGGCGGGGGCGTAGGGGATTTCGAGCCAGAAGCGGACAGTATGTCGTTCGGGTGCGTCGGCCATTCGGAAGCGTCATCATTCTCTTTGACTGAACGTTCGTGGGTCAACCGGCCGCTTTGCGTGGGGCAGGTTCTCGACCACGAGCAGGTAGGACTCGGTAATGAGGTCATCGACGAGGTCCTCCTGCAAGGTGCCCCCGGGATGCAGGGTGATCCAGTGATGCTTGTTCATGTGATAACCGGGGGTGATGTCCTCGTGTTGCTCTCGGAGGGCTTTTCCGTCCTCCGGGCCGGCTTTCACGATCACGATCAGCTCGCCGCTGATCTCTGTCAAGAGCATGAAGACCTTGCCGTGCACCTTGAACACGTCCCAGTCGGGCCCGAACGGATACTCCAACAGGGCACCCGGAAGCTCCTCGACGCGGTTGCGCGCATGCTGCTGCAGCGTGTCGCCGTTCATAGTCACCCTCTCGCTGTCTTTACGCCTTAGGAATTCTGCAGGAGGAGTTTCAATCGACCAGTGCTGTCGGTTTGAGTAGTCGAAAGGCCTCATCGAGTAGCTGACGGGTGGTCACGGCACCATCGCGGTGCACCAGCTCGGCTGAGGAGACGTCGAGACAGGTCAGGGCACACAGGGTGATGGCTCGTGCGTGGTACTGCCGTGTGGCTCCGGGTCCGGTGAGGGCGGCGGCCACCAGTGGCACGAGAACAGTCATCCACGCCAGATGTTTCTCGGTGTTCCGGGCCCGCAGTGAGGGCGTGCTGATCATCACCCGTGTGGCACGCAGCGCCCACTCGGGGTTCGATTCGACTGTTTCCACCACGACCTCGAACCCTGATCGCAGGGCCTGCCAGACCGGCATCGATTCCAGGGCCTGGGCAAGGCGCTCTCGCACGGGTTCACCGTAGAGCATCGGATCCCCAAGGACGACGTCCTCCTTGGAGGCGAAGTACCGAAAGAAGCTCCTCGGTGAGATGCCGACAGCGGCTGCGATCTGATCCACGGTGGTCTCATCGAAGCCCTGCTCGTCGAACATCACGAGAGCAACCTCGGCGATCTGCTGACGCACAAGGTCCCGCGTCCGCTGCCGTAACCCGCCACCACTTCTACTTCCACTCATGAATCCAGCATACCGCGCCCAAATTGACAGTGACTGTCATATGAGACGTAGACTGTTGGGATAGGTAAGACGCCGTCGCCTCCGGCCAAAGCCAAGTCGCCCCCCTGCACTGATCGAGAGAGAAATCATGCCAATTGCTGACCAGATCGATGTTTTCTTCACCTACCGGGTCCTGGATCAGGACCTCTTCAAGCAGTACCTCGCTGCGGTGCTGCCCGTGACCGAGAAGGACGAGCCGTACGTCCTGGAGTACACCCTGGCGCGCGGCACAGACGGGACGATCCTGCAACACGAGCGGTACGAGAACGAGGAAGCGATTGGGCGTCACCTCGCACTGACCGCTGACGGGCAAAAACTGTGGAGAGAGTCCACGGAACTCACCGACATCCGGTTCGTCGGACCCTTGAGCGAAAAATTCCGGACCGAAAACGCATTGGAGCCCATCGCCTCCTGGTGGGACCGATACCAGTCCATCAACCGATAACAGAAGGACACATCATGCAGTCACGCACACTGGGCACACAAGGCCTAACCACGTCCGCCATCGGCTACGGCTCGATGGGAATCTCCATGGCGTACGGCGCAGCCGACGCTGAGGGCGGCTCCTCCGCCATCCAGCGCGCCTACGACCTGGGCGTCACCTTCTTCGACACCGCCGAGCTCTACGGCTGGGGCGAGAACGAGAAGGTCGTCGGCCAGGCGGTCAAGCCCTTCCGCGACGAGGTAGTCATTGCCACGAAGTTCGGTTTCACCCGCGAGTACGGTTTCGACAGCCGACCCGAGCACATCCGCGAGGTCGTCGAGAACAGCCTGCGCTACCTCGGCATGGACCACATCGACGTCCTCTACCAGCACCGGGTGGATCCCAATATCCCCATCGAGGACGTCGCCGGAACCGTGAAGGAACTCATCGACGCCGGCAAGGTCAAGTACTTCGGTCTCAGCGAAGCCGGATCCGAAACAATGCGTCGTGCCCACGCCGTGCAGCCCGTCTCGGTGCTTCAGACGGAGTACTCCCTCTTCGAGCGTGAAGTAGAGGTGCTGTTCCCGACCCTGCACGAGCTCGGCATCGGCTTCGTCCCGTACTCGCCCCTGGGGCGCGGGTTCCTCACCGGGGCCGCGAAGCCGGCCTCCGACTACGACGCGGCGGACATGCGCAGCTGGGACGCCCGATGGCAGCCCGGCAACTTCGAGAAGAACGTCGAGGCCACACACCAACTAACCGAACTTGTCGCGACGAAGGACGCGACCGTCGCGCAGCTCGCCCTGGCCTGGCTGCTCGCGCAGGGAGAGAACATCGTCCCGATCCCCGGTACCCGCAGCGCCAAGCGCGTCGAGGAGAACATCGGCGCCGCCAACCTCACCCTCACCGACACCGACCTCGCACGCATCAAGGAAATCCTCCCCGAGGGAGGGTTCGGCTCCCGCTACCCCGAGGGCATGAACCCGAACTGGCAGTAACACCCGAACGACGACAGCGACATAAGGCGCGGGACTCACAACAGGTCCCGCGCCTTCGCTCATGCCATCGAGAAGTGTTGAATCGACCACCCGCCCGCCTAAAGCATGGTGCCCGTAAGCCGATGGGTGAGCGCGACAGAGAATTCTGCGAGGTTATGCATGAGGTTGCATAGTGCTGCGTGTTTTTCGGGAACGGGTCTAGCCAAGTAGTGAGGAATGCAGTTGAGCGAGCTTCATCGCGACACTTGACATTTATCCGTTCGGGGTGGTCCCTGACTGAAGGAACTTTTCGGGCTGCGCCGAGACCTTCTTGCGCAACGATTGGTTCCTTCACGCTTTTCGGGTGCTGGTGATGTAGCTCACCCGGTGGGAGGGCTACGTGAAGCCGGGACCACCCTGCCGCGCTACGGTTTTCAGGGTGGTCCCGGTGTCGAGGTGTACAGCGTCGGTGCTGTAAAGGTCGTGGCGCCGAGTGGTAGACCCGGCATGTTGTGGGGTTAGATGTCCTGCATCTTCCTGGCACGGATCTTGCGTGTGATGCCGTAGATCACGACGAGCAGTAGTACGCAGTACAGGGTGAGAGAGATCCCGCTGGAGATCAGGACGCTGGCGTCCCCGCCGGTGGACATCAAGGCGTTGCGCAGGCTGGTCTCGGCCAGTGGGCCGAGGACGACCCCGATCATGACCGGTGCCAGCGGAAAGCCGTAGCGGCGGAGCAGGAATCCGACGAAGCCGATGCCGAAGACCAGAAGCAGATCCGAAACGGCGGCCGAGGTGGCGTAGACGCCGAGGGCGCAGAACACGGAGATCCCGGCGTAAAGATAGGGCTTGGGGACAAGGATGAGTTTCGCCCACAGGGGGGCGAAGGGCAGGTTCAGGATCAGGAGCATCACCAGGCCGACGAAGAGGCTGGCCAGCAGCGCCCAGACCAGATCGGGGCTGCGTTCGAAGAGTAGCGGCCCCGGTTGGAGACCGTATTGCTGGAACGCTGCGAGCATGATGGCCGCGGTGGCCGACGTCGGCAGGCCCAGGGCGAGGAGGGCTCCCATGGCTGTGCCGGAGGTGGCGTTTCCTGCTGCTTCGGGGCCGGCGACGCCTCGGATGGCTCCTCTGCCGAACTGGGGGATGCGGCGTCTGCGGTCGAGGCTTCGTTCGGTGCCGTAGGCCATGAAGGTGGGTACTTCTGCGCCTCCGACGGGGATGACGCCGAAGGGTACCCCGAAGGCGGTTCCGCGCAGCCAGGCTGGCAGTGCTTCCTTGAACTCCGCCTTTGAGAGGTAGGGGCGCTGGGAGATGCTGACCGCGGTGAGGACGGGGTCGCGGTGGATGCGTGAGGCGACGTGGAAGACCTCGCCGAGGGCGAGGATGCCGACGGTGATGACGATGATGCTGACGCCGTCGAAGAGTTCGGGTATGCCGAGGGTGAAACGTCCGGCCCCGGAGATGCCGTCGATGCCGATGACCGCCAGGGCGAGGCCGATGACGAGAGCGGACAAACCTTTGGTGACGGAGTCGGAGACAACGGAGGCGGTGGCGACGAAGGCGAAGATGGCCAGGGCGAAGTACTCGCCGGGCCCGAAGAGTACGGCGAGTTCGGCCAGGCGTGGGGCGAAGAACACCACAATGGTGGTGGCGATGATGCCGCCGATGAAAGCGCCGATCGCGGCAGTGGCCAGCGCTTGGGGGGCGCGGCCGTCCTTGGCCATGCGGTGGCCTTCGAAGGTGGTGGCGATGGCGGTTCCACCGCCGGGGGTGTTCATCAGGATGCCCATGGTGGAATCGCCGAACAATCCGCCGAAGTAGACGCCGGCGAACATAATGAATGCGCCGACGGGGTCGAGGCTGAAGGTGACCGGCAGCAGGAGCGCGACGGCCATGGCGGATCCGAGGCCTGGCAGGACGCCGACGGCGGTGCCGAGCAGGGCTCCGACGAACACCCAGAGCAGATTCATGGGGGTGAGGGCTTGGGAGAAGCCCTCGAGGAGAAGGTTCAGTGAATCCATCAGAAAATTCCTTCCAGGATGCCCGCGGGCAGGGCCAGGCCGAGGCCGGCGGAGAAAGCGACCTGAATGAAGGACGCGAAGACCAGAGCCAGGGCGGGGTCGAAGAAGCGTTTGCGGCTGCCGAGAGCGTAGGACATGGCCCAGAACATGGCGGCGGCGGACAGGATCCAGCCCAGGGGTTCAAGGATGAAGCAAAATCCGAGGAACGCGGCCAGGACGATGCCGAGCGACTTCCAGTCGCTGTGCATTTTGTATTGCTGACCTGCGTCCTCTGCTGTGGCGGAGGTGATGGCGACGGGCGGTTCGGGGTGGCGCAGCGCCTGTACGGCGAGCAGGAGGGCCAGGACGAACGCGGCTGCGGCGATGATCCCGGGGAAGAACTGCGGGCCCGGCGCATTGGCGCCTTCTGGCACGTTCATGGTGATGATGCCGACGGTGAGGTACACACCGATGGCGGCGACCAGGCCGGCGAGGACCAGTTCGCTACGTCCGGCAAGGAAACCCTGGGGTGATGCCTGTACGCCCGGCCCGGTGGATCCTCGTGGAGGGGACGTCGTTCCAGCAGTTGTTTCAGGACTTGTTCTAGGACTCATGGTGGGCTGCCTTCACGGCGAGGACGGGAACGTGGGAGCCGAGGATGATGCGTTGCGCGTTGGAGCCGAGGAAGAACTTGCCGACCCGGGATCGGCTGCGGATGCCGATGACGATGAGGCTGGCTGCGTGTTCCTGGGCTGAATCGAGCAGTTCATCCGGTGCATCATCGCTGCGCTCACTACGCGCCAGCCAACGATGGAAGATCCCGCTTTCAACGAGTTTGCGGGCAGGTGCAGATTCGGTCGGTGGAGTGAACTTGCGGTCGGCGTCGGATGTGGTGCTGTCGAGGTCGAAGACCGTGAGTTCCAGTCCGTCCTTCTGCGCCAGGGCGATGGCGTGATCGAGGGCGGCTTCGCCTTCGGGTGTGTGGGCGTAGCCCGCGAGAATAGTCATGAGTCTGCTCCTTGGCTTGAACAGGAAGATGGCTTGAACAGGAAGATGGCGTGGACAGGAAAGTGACGAGGGCGGGGGAAGAGACGTAGGCAGGCAACGGGTGCGGGCAGGGGCGGTTAGTAACCGAGTTCTGCCCAGATGCCGTTGACGAATTCCGTTTCGGTTTCCAGACTCTGCCGGAATTCGTCACCGACCATGAACGTGTCCGTCCATTGGTTGCGTTCGATCGCGCTTCGCCATTCGGGGGTGTCGATGGTTTCGGTCACGATGGTTTCCAACTCGTCCTTCTGCTCCTCGGTGATGCCGGGAGGGGCAACGATGCCTCGCCAGTTGGTCAAGGTCACGTCGTACCCGAGTTCCTTCAGGGTGGGCAGATCGATGCTGTCGACCGGTTCAGGGGCGGAAACGGCCAGTGCCCGCAGGGACCCGGACTCGACCTGGGGTGCGAAGTCGGTGTTACCGCTGACCGAGGCTTTGATAGTGCCCGACAGGAGGGACGTGGCGAGTTCCGCACCGCCGGAGTAGGCGATGTAGTTGACGTCGGTGGGGTCGATGCCGCTTTCGAGGGCGAGCTGGCTGATGATCATCTGATCGACGCTGCCCAGCGACCCGCCACCGAACGCGAAGGTCGAGGGATCCTCTTTCCATGCGGCGATGAGATCGTCCATCGTCTGAATGGGGGAATCGGCCGGGACGACGACGACGTCGTAGTCGTCAGCGAGCCGGGCAATCGGTACGACGTCACCGAGGTCGGTTTCCGATCCGTTGATGGCGATGGCCCCGAGCATGGTGATGCCCATGACCATCAGCGTGGATGCCTCTGCATCCATATCGGCGACCTGGGTGAGACCGATGGTGCCACCGGCTCCGGGGATATTGACGACCTGCGGGTTGTTCACAATGCCCTGGGCGCGCATGGACTGCTGCAGCTCACGGGCAGCAGAGTCCCACCCACCGCCGGCTCCCGCAGGCGCAATCAAGGTCAGACGGGCACGGGCATCATTACCGGTACCACTGGTCGCAGCATCGGTGACGGCAGCACCGACAATCGACAGACCGACAACGGCCCCAACAATCCCAAGGACGCCCGGCTTGCGCCGCCGGCGCCCATTCGGTTCTGGAGTATGAGCCATAACTAACTCCTTGCAGCACTGGAAGGTCTCACCCGGACATCACGTTCATCCCGGCAACAGGCTATAGGTTATAACCTGTAACGCTGTGATGTCCAGCACAGCGGCCCAGGTCTCGATCAAGGCTGCAGCCAGGGCCGCCGTCAGAGGCTCCCGTCGGGGCCAGAATCAGGAAACGGCTGGTTCCTCGAGCGCAGTGATGGCACGCCGTCCCAGACTGTGGGTGATGTGGTCCCGCATGGTCTGCTGTGCGCGGTCCGCGTCCTGCGCTTTGACCGCGTCGAGCAGTGCCTGATGCTCGGCGCTGACCCGGGCGTTGTCGTCAGCCGAGTCGGAGGTGGTGCGCAGGCCGATCAGTCGGTACCTGTCAGCCTTGTCCCACAGCTTCTCGAGCATATCGATGAGGATCGGGTTGCCGGAGGCCCGGTAGATCGAGCGGTGAAACTCCCTGTGAGCCATCAACGAATCGAGGGTAGCGGCACCTCGCAGGGGAGTCAGCGCATCCAGGGCGCGCGACATGTGAGAGATATCCTCGTCCGTCCGACGTTCGGCGGCAAGACGTGCAGCCAGGGGATCGACGCTTTCCCTAACCTCGTAGAGGTGTTTAGCCTCATGCGCCGAGACCGTCGTCACCCGGGCATCACGATGGGCCTCCAGTAGAATCATGCCCTCCGCAGCCAGGCGCCTGATCGCTTCGCGCAATGGGGTCGTGCTCACACCCAGTTCATCCGCAAGCCGGGCCTGGCTGATCACCGACCCGGGCTCCAACTCCCCGGTCAGGATGCGGGAGCGCACCTCGGCATAGGCGTAATCGTTCTTCGTGAAGACCCCTGCCGTCAGCGACATCGCCCACGCTCCTACCGTTCGATGGTGTGTACCTGTATCCATTGTAAAGAACAACTACAGGTTATAACCTATAATCTGTTCTATGGATGAGGAGTGCCCGTGACGGCGACCCAAGCGAGTTCCACCCATGCCGTGCTGCACTGGCGGGGGACCGACTTCCAGGTCAGTGACCTGACTGCCCTGGCCGGTGGTGATCTGCAGCGCATGCCGATTGTCCTACGCCTGCTGCTTGAGAACATCGGCCGGACGATGCAGGGTTCGGAGCGGGAGCGCGCCCTGGCCGCCCTGCGCGCCTGGTTGGGTGAGCGCAGCAGCGAAGCGGAGATCGATGTCCTGCCGGGCCGGGTCCTGATGCATGACACGACCAGCACACCGGCCCTGGTGGATATCGCGGCGATGCGCGATGCAGTCGCCGAAGCCGGTGGTGACCCCCGGTTACTCAGCCCCCTGCTTCCCGTGCAGGTTTCCGTTGATCATTCCCTCGCGGTCGAGGAATACGGGCGCCTCGATGCTCCGGTGCGCAATATCCGCCACGAGATCAGGCGCAACAAAGAGCGCTACCGGTTCCTGAAGTGGGCGGCCGCGTCGATGGACGGGGTGTACATCAACCCGCCCGGCACGGGCATCATGCACACCATCAACCTCGAGCAGCTCGCGACCGTGGTGACCACGGAGGAGCGCGACGGTGTGCTCTGGGCGGTCCCCGACATCATGATCGGCACCGACAGCCACACGCCCATGATCAACGGCCTCGGAGTCCTCGGGTGGGGCGTCGGAGGGCTCGAGGCGCAGACCGTCATGTTCGGCATGCCGACCACCATGCGCATCCCCGACGTCGTCGGCGTCCGGCTCACCGGCTCCCTGCCGACAGGGGTCCTCGCCACCGACCTGGCACTAACCATCACCCACGAACTGCGGGCCATGGGAGTCACGGGCGAGTTCGTCGAGTTCTACGGGCCCGGCGTCAGTACCCTCACCATCGGGCAACGAGCGGTCATCGCGAACATGGCTCCCGAGTACGGGGCGACGACCGGCTACTTCCCGATCGATCACCACACCCTGACCTACCTGCGGTCTACCGGGCGGGAAGCCGCCCACATCGACCTCGTCGAAACGTACGCCAAGCAGACAGGGCTCTGGTTCGATCCTGCCGCGGCGCCGGAGTACACGCGTACCCTCGACATCGACCTGGCGGGCCTCACCACGTACGCGGCCGGCCCCCGCCGACCCCAGGACCTCCTGGCCCTTGACCAGATCCCGGCGGCACTCGGACAGGAACCGGCGCCCCGCTTCGCCACCGAGTCCGCGTTGCCGGACTTCCCGGTCGCCATCGCCTCCATCACCAGCTGCACCAACACCTCCGATCCGGCCCTGCTCATCGCCGCAGGCCTGCTCGCCCGCAGGGCACGCGAGCTGGGGCTCGTCGTCCCGGAGTGGGTCAAGACCTCGCTGGCTCCCGGCTCTCCCGCCGCGGCCAGCTACCTCCAACGCGCGGGTCTCATCGAAGACCTCTCATCCGTCGGTTTCGACATCGTCGGCTTTGGGTGCGCGACCTGCATCGGCAACTCCGGTCCGCTGACCCGCACCATGGGCGACGCCCTCACCAGTGGGTACGCCGCACCGGTCGCGGTACTCTCCGGCAACCGTAATTTTCCCGGCCGGGTCCACCCCGACCTTGACCTCGGCTTCCTCATGTCCCCACCCATGGTCATCGCCTACGCCCTAGCGGGGGACGCCCGACGTGACCTCACCACCGAACCCGTCCAGGTGACAGCCGCCGGAGTGCCGATTTATTTGAAGGATCTGTGGCCGGATGCCGCCGACGTCGAACGTCTGCTCGCCTCGGCGATCGACCCGGCTGACTACGCGCGGGATTTCCGTGCCGCGACCCAGAACAAGCTCTGGGCGGAGATCGAGGCGCCCACCAGCGACCTGTACCCGTGGGAGGAGTCCTCCACCATTCTGCGCCGGCCGCCCTTCGCCTCTCCTTCCCAGGGCACTCTGCTGGGCAGTTACCGGGCGCACCCGCTGCTGGTGCTCGGTGATGACATCACGACCGACCACATCTCCCCGGCCAGCGCGATCCCCGCGGACAGCGCAGTGGCCGACTTCCTCGTCGAACGAGGAGAGCAGCGCGATGACCTCAATGTCTTTGCTTCCCGCAGGGGCAACTGGGAAGTCATGGTTAGAGGTGCCTTCCACAATAAATCCCTGCACAATTACCTCGCCCCGAACGCCCCCACCGCACACACGATCCACGCACCAAGCGGGCAGATCATGCCCATCTGGGACGTAGCCCAACAGTACGCGGCAGCAGCAGAGTCCGTGGTCGTCGTCGCCGGCGACCGGTACGGCATGGGATCCTCCCGCGACTGGGCGGCAAAAGCCCAGCGCCTGCTTGGCGTCCGCGCCGTCCTGGCTACCGGCTTCGAACGCATCCACCGCTCCAACCTCATCGGGATGGGCATTCTCCCCCTGATCATTCCGAACGAGGCCTATGCGGTCCTTCAAATTCTGGAGCCGGGGGATGAGCTGCACATCGACGCCGACGCCCGCCACATCCTGCCCCAGGCGGACATTTCCGTCCGACTTCACCAGCGCGCCGGCAATGTCCTGGACTTCACCGCCCGCGCCGCAATCGATACCGACCTCGAAGTGAGGCTGCTGCGCAACGGCGGCGTCATCCCCACCATCCTCAACCGCGTGCTGCCTTCCTGACGCGGTCCGCTACAACAGATCCGAGATTCCTATGCCTATCTTCACAGCCGACATCTACGACGAACGCGGCGAAGCGTTCCAGTCCGTCACCACCCAATTCGAGTCCCTGGGCGGCGAACACCACTTCCATGGGCCCGTTCGTACAGTGCGGTGTTTCGAGGACAACTCAGTCCTCAAAGCCCTCATCGCAACACCAGGAGACGGAGCCGTGCTCGTCGTCGACGGCGGAGGCTCACTCGCCTGCGAACTCATGGGCGGAATGATGGCCCACACCGCACACGCCAACAACTGGGCAGGAATCATCCTCAATGGCGCCGTACGGGACCGGACTGAGCTCGCGGAAATCCCCATCGGCATCAAAGCCCTCGGAAGCAACCCCCGCAAAAGCTCCAAGAACGGATCCGGCGAGCAGGACATCGACGTCAACTTCGGCGGAGTTACCTTCCGGACTGACGCGTTGATCTACTGCGACCGAGATGGGATCCTCGTCGAACTCTGAACTGGGACGATGCGGCACGTTGAGGACAAAGGAAAAAAACCAACCCCTGACGGCGCCAGCCTCTAGGCATCCTTAAAATGCCGCGATGCCCCGGGCGTAGACATTGCCAGTCGCCGGAGGTGACCGTTGGAGGGTCCTCCACCGCTCCACTATTTTCGAGGCTGACTGCCATCGAAAATCCCATATTGTGAATCGCAACGGTGAATGGCGTGGTTTCTGCAGCGCTTCATGGCCCTTCACCTGAAGGCGTGATGTAGTGGCGCCCATGTGGAGTACACGTCGCTATGGCGTCAGAACCTGGGTCACGAACCGTTTAGATGACGTCCGAAACCTGTGAATGGCGGCGATGGTTGGCTGTTTTTCGGACGTCGCAAATTGGCGCGCCCCGTTTTGTCATCGTTTGCCCGCCTGCCCATATGACGACGCGCGATGTCACCACGACTCCCGAGCGTTCGGCAACTTATGCCGTGTCGTAGCGGTGGGAGACGTGGGCGGGTTCGTCATTGATGCGCAGGTCTGCGGATGTGCGCTTCCTCAGCGCTCGATGACTGTGACCTCCACCGACTGCACCACTGCGTCCTCGGTCGACCGAAGGAGCACGGTGGTGTTCTCATCAGCGGGGAAGATTTGCTCGGTGATGGTGACCGCTCCGGCCTCGGCGAAGACCTCAACCGAGGAAACGTCGATCCACACGTCGATCTCGACCGTCTCGCCGGGGGCAAGCGGCGCCTTTGACACCGAGGCGAACGTCTCCGAGAAGCCGATATTTCCCGAGCGTCGGCGGTCAAGGGACACCTCTCCGGTGACGAGGCGCACTGTCGTACCGACCGAGCCGTCAGGGGAGGCACGCAGCACCAGCTCCACGACTCCTCGTCCTGGCCGCGCCACGAGTTTGATCCGTGCTGCTCGCCCGTGGGCGTCCTCGGGCAGAGGGACGGCGACCTCGGATAATGCGAGCGGACCTGCCGAGTAGTGAGGCGCCTTCGCCAGGTTCACGGCAGGACGCTGCACGAGACGTTCGCCGCGCAGCTCGAGCCGGCGAGGCAGTGTTGCTGAGCCTCGCCAGGGCGACGACGGGATAGCGTGGGCGTAGTCCCAGTTGCTCATCCAACCGATAAGCACCGGTGCCGGGGCGTCTGACACCGTGACCGCGGCGTAGAAGTCGCGGCCCCTATCCAGCCAGTCCCAGGACGTGGCCGTGAACGTGGTGCCGTCGAAGTCGCCGATGAAGTACTGCATGCCTGAGCCGCCGGCCGGGTTGCCCGGATTCATGGAGAGCACGAGAACCCAGCGGCCGTCAATCGGGAAGAGGTCGGGGCACTCCCAGATGCCCTGGGGGGCGCCCGCCGGACCGAACACCGACAGCGGGCTCCAGTTCTGCAGGTCGTCCGAGCGGAAGAGGTGCACCTGGCGATCGAGCGCCTCGACAGCGATGAGGATCCAGTGGTCGAGGTAGCGGAATACCTTCGGATCGCGGAAGTCGGTCGTGCCTCGATCGAGCACTATTCCGCGCTTGACCCAGGTCTCGCCGCCGTCGGTGCTTGACGCTAGCGCCTGCGCCTGGCTTCCCTGCCGGGCAGAGGTGTAGAGGGCGATGAGCGGAGGTCGTTCAGTGGTCCCAAGCTTCGAGCTGTTCTGGGCATCGAAGACGATCGATCCCGAGAACACCGCCTCGTTTTCGTCGTGGAGCAGGGCGATGGGATGCTCGGTCCACTCGAGCAGGTCGGAGCTCGAGGCGTGACCCCAGCTCATATGGCCCCAGTCGCCGTCGTAGGGGTTGTGCTGGAAGTACAGGTGATATCGGCCGCCGTGGTGGATAAGGCCGTTGGGGTCATTCATCCAGTTGCGCTTGGGGGCGAAGTGCACCGCGGGCCGGGTGGAGAGGGCGGTCGAGGTCATCCCTTGACTCCTGTCGAGGCGATCGAATTGACGAAGGAGCGCTGGAAGGCCACGAAGAGCGCGACGACGGGAAGGGTGATCATCGAGCAGTAGGCCATGATCTGACCCCAGGAGGTGTTCAGCTGCGAGAAGTACTGCACGCCGAGCATCACGGGCCGCAGCTCCTCCGTCTGGATTACCATCAGCGGCCAGAGGTAGGAGTTCCACGCTGGGAGGAAGGTCAGGATCGCGACCGTCGCGACGGCCGGACCGGAGAGCGGCATGACGATCTTGCGGTAGATGGTGAACCAGCCGGCGCCGTCCATCCGCGCCGCTTCGTCGAGCTCTTTCGGGATCGACTCGAAGTACTGGTGGAACAGGTAGATCGAAAAGGCGTTCACGATGAACGGCACGATCTGGACCTGGTAGGAGTCGAGCCAGCCCTTCGTCATATAGAAGCCGAGGCTGTCGACGCCGAAGTTCGGCAGCTGGTTGACCCACCACACCAGCGGCAGCGCGAGGGTCTCGAAGGGGATGATGAGCGTCGCGATGATCAGGGTGAGGATCGCGCGCTTGAACGGGATCTGCATCCGCGAGAGAGCGAACGCGGCGAGGCTGTTGATGATCACTCCGAGGATGACCGTGACGGCCGAGATTCCGATGGAGTTGACCAGGAATCGCGCTGCCGGCACCCGGTCGAAGACCGCCGTGTAGTTGTCGAACGACACGTTGCCGATGGGTAGGAACGCCGCGAGCGAGCCCAGGTCACCGAAGATTTGCTGGTCGGGCTTGAGGGAGGAGACCAGCATGAACAGCAGCGGGAACGCGAAGACGATCACGAGTGCGATGCGGGCGAGCCAGCCGTACCAGCCCACGCGGGGACGGCCGAACGGGGAGGGAGAGGCACTGGTCCGACGACGCGCTCGGACGGCGGTTTTGAGGGCCATGGTCATGCCTTCTCTCTGGTCAGGAAGCGTTGGACGCCCGAGATGACGAGCACGATTGCGAAGAACACCAGTGAGATCGCGGAGGCGTAGCCCGTCTCCTGCTGCCGGAACCCGCGCTCGACGGCCTGGTAGACGACGGTGGTGGTGGAGTCGAGCGGCCCGCCCTGCGTCATGACGCTTACCTGGGTGAAGAGGCTCAGCGCAGAGATGGTGATGGTGACGAGGATGAGGCTGCGCGTCGCGCGCAGGCCCGGCCAGGTGATGTAGCGGAAGCGCTGCCAGGCGCTCGTGCCGTCGATGTCGCCTGCTTCGTAGAGCTCCTGCGAGATCGTCTGCAGGCCCGAGAGCCAGATGATCATGTGGAAGCCCACGCCCTGCCAGACCGACATCAGGATGATCGACGGCATCGATGTCGCGGGATTGCCCAGCCAGTCGGGGCCCTGAACGAGACCGAAGGTGAGGTTTGAGAGCAGCGTGTTGAGTAGCCCGTCCTGCTGGTACATGAAGCTCCAAAGGAGCGACACGACGACCATCGAGGTGACGACCGGAAGGAAGTAGATCGTGCGGAAGAACGTCGTGCCGCGCACTCGGGTGTTGATGAGCATGGCCATCACGAGGGCGAGGCCCGCCTGAAGCGGAACGACGACGATCCCGAAGTAGCCGACGTTCAGCAGTGCCCGGCCGAACGCAGCGTCCTGGAAGAGGCGGACGAAGTTGTCCGCTCCGCTGAAGGACGCCGGGTTGGGCGAGATCAGCCGTGCGTTGGTGAACGCCAGGCCGAAGGCGAGCCCGGCGGGGATCAGGACGAACAGGACGAGGAGGATGAGCGCCGGGGCGACCATGGCCAGACCCACGCGCTGCTCAGCACGGGAGTTGCGGTTGGTGGTCCGTTGCGGGCGCGGTCCCCGCGACGTCAGCGCTGCGACGGCGACCGGCTCGAGCGGCGCCACGGAGGACGCGGTGTTGGAAGTCATGACATGCTCCCGATCAACTCGGTGCTCATCATCACTTCTGCGAGTAGCCGTCGTTGGAGGCGATGTTCTGGTCGATTGCCTCCACCGCCGCGTCGAGGGTCGACTGAGCGTCGGCCCCGTCGAGGATGTCGGAGACCGCAGCGCCGAACTCGGTCGCGATGAAGGGATAGGCCGGCGTCTCGGGACGGAGTACCGCGAACTTCTCGGAGTATTCGCGCAGGGAAGCGAGTTTGCCGCCCTCCTCGTAGCCCTTGACCAGCTGGGCGGCTTCGTTCGACGCAGGAATGGTGCCCGTCGCCTCGGCGACGGCCGCGATGTTCTCGGGCTGGAGCGAGAAGGCCAGGTAGTCCATAGCGGCCTCGGTGTCGGAGCAGCCGGTGGTCACGCCCCACTGCCAGGAGCCTCCGCCGATCTTGGGGCCGGCGCCGAGGTCGACGGTGGGCAGGGCGACGAAGTCCTCGCCGAAGGTCTCCTTCGCCGCGGCGTAGGCCCAACTGCCGGAGTAGGTGATGGCGGACTTGCCGTTCTGGAAGTCAAGGGTGGCGTCCTCGCCGCTCTTCTTCGCGATGTAGCCGTTGTCAACCAGGCTCTGGAACCACTGGGCCCACTCGATTGCCTCCGGGCCGTTCAGCACGCCCTCCGCGCTCTGGAAGTCGGTCCGGTCGATCAGGTCGCCCCCAGCGGACTGGAGGAACGGGGAGTAAGCGTAGGGCAGCCATTCGCCGGTCCCTGCGGTTCCGAGGTCGAGCGGGTAGTCCCACTGACCGGTCGCCTTGAGGGTCGCGAGGGCGGCGTTGAACTCGTCCTTTGTCCAGGGCTCGTCGATGGTGGGGATGCGGATCCCGTTCTCCTCGAGGATCGAGGTGCGCGAGAGCATTGTCAGGGCGACGTCGTAGTAGCCGATGGAGTAGAGCTCGTCGTCCCAGACGCCTTTGACCGAGGGGAGGAACGAGTCGAGGTCGACGCCGGGCAGATCGAGCGGGGTGAGGTATTCCGCCCAGGCCCAGTTCGGGACGTTCGGGCCGTCGATGTCGACGATGCAGGGCAGCTTGCCGGCGGCGGCAGCAGCGATGACGGAGTCGTTGTATGAGTCCTGCGGGAAGGCCTGGACCTTGATCGTGGTTGCGTCCTGGCTGGCGTTGTAGTCATCGACAATGCCTTGGATCGCATCGAGCTCGGCGTCATTGCCGGCGTTGTGCGTCCAGAGCGTGATCTCGCCGTTCGCACTATCGGTGCCACCGGGGCGCGGGGCGCAGGCGCCGAGACCGAGAGTCAGGGCGGCGAGAGCGACGGAGGCCGTCATGACGCGCAAGGGGGAGTTTTTCACTTTGTTCTCCTTTGAACTAGGGCTGCTAAATTGATTTAGCAAGAAGACGGTAACACGCTCGGCGAGCCCCCGCCAAGCATTTTGCTGAATTGGTTTAGCATTCCTTGTGAAAGTATCCTTCAAGGCCGTTCCTAGGATGGGAGTGCGGATGCTGAGGACGAGAGGAAGTTCATGGGATCGTCACGTCGTGTAACCCTCGCCGATGTCGCCGAGCGCACCGGCCTCTCTAAGACCTCAGTCAGCCTGATTTTGAACAATCGGCCGGGCTCCCGACTGTCGGCGGACGCCGTTCTGCGCGTACAGGCCGCTGCCGCGGAGCTCGGGTACCGCCCGGATCCTGCGGCTCAGAGCCTACGTCTGGGTAAGACGCGCACGATCGGCTTCCTCTCGGACGAGGTCACCGTGACCCGCTTCGCGTCCGCGATGATCCGCGGCGTACTGGACACCGCCGAGCAGCGGGAGCACACCGTGCTCATCGCCGAAACAGGCCGCGATCCGCAAAAAACCGCTCCAGCACTCGACGCGATGCTGGCCCGCCGCGCCGACGGGATCATCGTCGGGTTGATGGGGGCGAAAGAAATCGACGTTCCCGCGATCGCAAGTGGCGTCCGCGTAGTGCTGCTGAACGCCTCCAGTCCGACCGGCGAACCTTCGATCCTCCCCGACGAGGAGAGCGCTGGACGAGCGATCGCTCGCCAGCTCTTGGACGCCGGTCATCGCCGCATTACGCTCATCGGTGACTCGCACTCAGCCGCGACCGATCCGAGAGTGTCGGTCACGGTCGGCGCACGATTCGCCGGGCTCGACGCAGCCCTCGCGGAGGTCGGAATAAACTTCCTCGAGCGCGTCCCAGTCGAACCCTGGGAGCCCGTCGGTGGTTACGAGGCCATGCAAAAAATGCTGAACGGGCCGGAAGTTCCCACTGGCATCATCTGCTCCAACGACCGTCTCGCATTCGGGGCCTATCAGGCCCTGCAGGAGGCGGGCTGGCGGATCCCGAATGACATGTCGGTCGTATCGTTCGATGACGACGAAATCGCGTCATACCTCCGACCCGGTCTGACCACGGCTCAGATTCCGTACGAGGAAATGGGACGCCACGCGGTCGATCTGCTGCTAGGCGGAGGAGAGGGGCGTCACCTCGTGCCGATGCCGATAATCATCCGCGGGTCGGTAGGCGCGCCACGCGGCACCGAGGGCTTCACCTCCTAATACCCGAACTGGCGCGCTCGGCAAAGCGCCGTTGAACGCGATCATGGGACCGGGTAACCGCGGTTGCAATTTTGATACCTGACGACACGGCAGCATGGCGAAATGTGCTCCACCGACGTCCGCACAATGCTGCGTTCGCGCACCTTTGCAAAGCCGCTCCTATCCCAGCCAGCAGCGACCGAACCCACCGTCACCGACTCAGTCGCGGCGGTGATAACGTCGCCAACAACGCTTTCCACATCGTCGTCCTCGGCCGCCTGCGCTATCACGCACACACCCGCGCCTACACCGACCGACGCGCCCAGCAAAGCCACCCACACCTGAAATCATCCGCAGCCTCAAACGGTACGTCGCACGAGAGAACTACGCCGCACAACAACCCACCTACACAACAAAACCACCCCATGAGACCCCTTGACGATCCATACGATCATCGATCGCTCACCACAACGCCTACAACTGATGGGACTGCCCACGGTTTGGGACTGTAAGAAAAACGGTGTGTGAGGGTCCGGTCTGATCCGGAAGGAGATGGCCGTGAACGACTTTACGACCGAAGTATCAGAGGCGATGAT
>NZ_JADOUV010000011.1:0-58156 GCF_015751715.1 Arthrobacter sp. CAN_A6 | reverse complement strand
GCCCGGGCGCTCCTTCGTCGCACCCGACCCTGACGTTTTTTGCTGCTGTCCTTCGGATTATGCGTCCCCGCTCCACACCATCAATCGGCTGCGCCGACGGGGCCGGCCATAAACCTCTACGGCGCTCCTGCGTCGCTTATTTCCTTCGAGGTTTCCGCCCACCCCCGCCCTTCGGGTTGCACGGTGCTCCGTCGGGGACGAGCGAGCGAGCTCGCCAGCAGGCAAAAAACAACGGGGAAAGGGTCCACTGCTGGTCACCAAGGGCCCTGACACCACCACCGCAACGAAGGAGCAACACCGTGAACGAGAACCAGCCAATCAAGGTCACCGCCACCGCTGACATCCTCGCCTACGTCCCGCGCACCCTCGGCTTCCAGCCGCGCGAGTCCCTTGCGATCGTCACCCTGCGCGGGACCCAGCTGGCCCTGACCCTGCGCGTGGACCTTCCCGCCGAGTCGGCCGACCCGGTCGACTTCGCGCAGGCTGTCATGCACTACGTCCTCGCGGACGCCGCCGCCGACGGCGCCCTGATGTTCGTCTACACCAAAGAGGTAGCCGAAGGCGCCAAGACCGGCACCAACCACTTCGCCAAGCCCTACATGGCCCACGCGCAGGCCATCGAGACCGAGATGGAACGCGCAGGACTCGACCTGCGCGGCGGCTGGCTGATCAACACGCTCGGATGGATGCCGTTCTTCTGCGAAGAGGAAGGGTGCTGCATCCTGCAGCAGCACGAAGAGATCCGCGACAGCGCCCTGAACGCGCACATGGTCCTCGCCGGATACACCCTGAACGACGACGCGAGCCGGTCCGTGATCGACCCCGCATTCACCGGCAGCGACACCGCGCACACCAAGATCGAGGAAGGAGCCTACTGGCTGAACCTGCTGGACCCGCTGGACTTCACCGACCCCAGCATTAGCCAAGGCCGCGCCGCGTGGACGACGGCCCTCGGCACGGTAGAGGACAGCATCACCGAGGACGAGGCATGCGAGCTGGTGACGTACCTGCGGAACCGCGCGATCCGTGACCGCCTCCTCGCCGACGCCGTCGACGCCACCAACGACCAGGAAACCTACATGCAGATCCTCGCCGGACGCTACGAGAGCACCCCGGACTGGTCCCGCGTCGAGGCCACGCAGAACCTGCTGGCCAAGATCCTGCCCTACACGCCGACCGAGGACCGCGCCCCGCTGTTCGCGTTCCTCGGATGGCTCAGCTGGCAGCAGGGATCATCCTCCATTGCCTACGCCTACTTCGAGAAGGCACTCGGCATCGAACCGCAGTACCGGCTGGCACGGCTGATGAAGGAACTCGTTAGCAGGGGAGGCCTGCCGCTGGCGGCGATGAACCAGCGCACCAGCTACGGCGAGCACAAGCGCAAGAACCAGCACTAACCCGCTGGCCTACAGGCCGAGAGCCGGACACCCACCCCCACGGGAGTCCGGCTCTCACTGGCTTCCCGTTCCATACACGCTGGCGCGACCACCAGACCCAGCCACAAGCTGCACCTACCGCACAGCACCACCAGGTGAACCATCAGCAGGGCCCTCACCAGGAACCACACGCGCGGCTTCCGCGTAGTACGAGCGCATGCCGTGCTTAACCCCGAACCGGATGATCACGTACAGGAGCAAAGCCATCAGCCCCCAGATCACCGGAACGATCAGGAACCCGAGTCCGCCTGCCATCATTTGTTCCCCCACACCTCGAATGAACACTCAGTTCAGCGAGCGTACCGGGGGAGGTACTCCAGTCAGCGAACAGCACCCGGCACTGACAGGGCCGGCACGTACAGTGACACCAATTCATCAACCAGGAAGAGACGATCATGGGACCCGTGGACTACATCGAGCACCCCGACCAGGCCGCTGCCCTGACCCCTGACCTCAGCGAGAACAGGCAGCTGCACCTGCCTGAGCTGCAGGCGCTCACGCTCGAGGACCTGCTCGAGGACCTGCTCGAGGCCGGTCACCCGTCGACGAGCGGAAGCAGCGGTTTTGGACCCGTCGACGTCGCCGAAGCCTCCGACGAGGCTCGCCGCTTCTTCGAGGACTGACAGCGCCGCAGTGACCCCGAAGACACCACAGACTCCGCAGGCACTGGGGACGCCGCCCTTGGCGCAGTGCTGCATCTGCCGCGCCACCACGAAGATCCTCGACGAGGGCCGACCCCTGCCCGAGGGCTGGCTATACCGGACGATTACCGTCGACGTCGGCCGCTACTACTGCCCCGACCACGCCCGCAGAGCCTGACCGACGCGGATGAGCGAATGAGTGAATGAGTATTTGAGTGACTGACTAAGGGCCGACACCTATAGGTGCCGGCCCTTCGTCGTTGCTGGAGGTCAGATGGTCGGCGCCCGCGGATGGCCGGCGGGTTAGTGCTTCCCTGGTTTCCGCCAGGGCTCCAACCAGGGCAATGGTCCTCTCGCTTCGCTCCGGCCTGATGAAGCCCGGGCGCTCCTTCGTCGCACCCGACCCTGACGTTTTTTGCTGCTGTCCTTCGGATTATGCGTCCCCGCTCCACACCATCAATCGGCTGCGCCGACGGGGCCGGCCATAAACCTCTACGGCGCTCCTGCGTCGCTTATTTCCTTCGAGGTTTCCGCCCACCCCCGCCCTTCGGGTTGCACGGTGCTCCGTCGGGGACGAGCGAGCGAGCTCGCCAGCAGGCAAAAAACAACGGGGAAAGGGTCCACTGCTGGTCACCAAGGGCCCCGACACCACCACCGCAACGAAGGAGCAACACCGTGAACGTTCAGCTGACTACTCAGCCGACCCTTGAAATGATCGACCCGCGCACGCTCACTGTCGACGTGAACGTGCGCAAGGACGCCGCCCTGACGCCCGAGTTCATCGCGAGCATCAAGGAGCACGGCGTGATCGAACCCGTGATTGGGCACCGTAAGGAGGACGGCACCGTGCACGTCCTGATGGGCCAGCGCCGCACACGCGGCGCGGTCGAAGCAGGAGCCGCGACCATCCCCGTCATGGTCGTCGCCAGCCCCGAGGAAGCCGAGCGGATCACCACGCAGGTCGTGGAGAACGTCCAGCGGTCCGCGCTGACCGACGCGGACGAGGCCGACGCTTTCCACCAGCTGTCCCTGCTCGGGGTGAGCGCGGCGCAGATCGCGAAGAAGACCGGACGTGCCAAGACCACCGTCGAGGGTGCGTTGAAGGCCAAGAAGAGCGCCGCAGGGGAGGCCGCACTGTCCAAGGGACGCACCATCGAGGAAGCTCTCGTGCTGGTCGAGTTCGCCGACGATGAGGACGCCACAGCGCACCTTGAAGCCGTCCTCACGGACGAGCCGGACATGCTCGCCCACGTCGCCCAGCAGTTGCGCGACGACCGGGCACACCAAGCCGCACGTGCCGCGCTGGTCGCGGAACTGGACGCCGCAGGGACGCCCATAGTGGACGACGTGAGCTGGGGTTACCACTCGACCGACGACAACGTGCGCGTCACCGAACTGCTCCGCGCCGACGGATCGCAGGCCGATAAGGAGGACGCGAACGCCGTCTACATTAACGGTGCGCTGACCGTCATCCCGGTCGTCACCGGATGGAAGGAGCTGGGCTTCAAGCTCCGCTACAACTCCGGTTCTGCGGCAACCAGCGGACCCATGACCGACGAGCAGAAGGCTGCACGGAAGACCCTGATCGCCAACAACAAGGCCATGGAATCGGCCACGGTCGTCCGCCGCGATTTCGTCCGGTCCCTGCTAGCAAAGAAGCAGGCACCAAAGGGCTGGCAGTACTTCACCGTCCACGCCCTGACCCACCACTCCGAAGTCGCCAGCGGTTACGAGGGAGCCGTGGCCGCTGAGATGGCCGGAGCGAAGATCGAGGGCAAGGAAACGTGGGGATGGAACCCGCTCCGCGACCACGTCGCGAAGACCACCACACGCCCCGAGGTGCCCCTGATCGCGCTGGTCTGCGCAGGGTTCGAAAAGACAATCGCCAAGGACTCGTGGCGCTCACCGCACCGAAGCCACCTGACCTACCTGACCCAGTTGGTTACGTGGGGATACACCCCGAGCGAGGTCGAGCAGATCATCCTCGACAGCGCCAACAAGGCCACCGAACTCGACGAGGACACCGAGGACACGGAGGACGGCGAAACGTTCGAGGAAGTCCACGCCGACGAGGAGGAGATGATCGCGGAAGAGTACGCCGCCGAGTAGAACCGGGCACCGGTGGTGCAGGAAGCTTCACGGTTCTGCACCACCGGCTCCGGCCCGGGATAGGGGAGCCGGTCAGCTCGCCGCTGGTCGGTGGGGCGGTTCGCCGCCGCTGCGGGAACCTCGAGCGGTGGTCGCGGGCGACGAACCGCCGTCCTCGCACTCAGGCTCACCCTGGCTCCGGTGCCGCAGCAGCGCGAGGCACGCGCACCCTGGCCGCGCTGCACACCGACACCACCAGGAGAAGGGACCCCCAGATGCGTTGCCAACAGATGAGGGGACCGACACAGTCGGTCCCCTCCCTTCGTGCTGCTACCTAGAGCGTCGCCCGCTACGCGGCTTTCGTCTCGGCAGCAACCTGCTCTGCGACTTCGTCCGCTGTTTCCGCCAGCGGCGACGCCGTCCCCGCGTCCTTTGCGTTCCCGCCGTCCGCGGATGAGGTACCAACGCCGGCACCGTCCAGTGCACGCTTCATCTCGGCGGTACTGAGGCCGAGACGGGCGGCGACCGCCGCCCTGCTCTCACCCGTGTCGAGCATCTGCTGCACCTTCGCGCCGGCTTCCTTCGCGGCCGCCTCGGCGTCCTGCTCGGCTTTCGCCAGGATCGCGTCAGCACGCTCCCGCGCCTCGGCGCGGATCTGCTCTGCCTGCTGCTCCTGCTCGAAGAACTCCGCAGCCAGGTCGATCAACCGCTCATGCCGCTCAGTCAGCCCCTGAGCTTTCGCCCTCGCCTTCTCCCGTGCCACTACCTGCTGCGCTGACTTCCTCGGTGCTGCCATGATGACCCGTCCCCTTCACTCATCCTGCGTTCAAAACCTGTACCTGATGCTGCCCCGGCCGCGACTTGCGAAACGCCGCACATTCCCTGCCAAACCTAACGGTTAGCGCCCGCCCACCACGAGGCGAACCCAACCACTCACTGAGCAGTCACCGACACCACCGGACGTCACCGCGGGCACCCACCCACTGCCCGCGAAAAGCCAATACGGACCTCGCTGACGCTCGGACTGGATGCAACGGACGTTGACCACACGTGGACAGCTCCGAGATAACCCTTGCGTCTCTGTCCTGCCCCACCTGGTGGATAACGTCCGTCAGCGGTTCCACACAATCAAACGACCCGTGGATAACGAAAATCGTGTTACCCACCGCCCATTCTCATATGCACAACCGCATCAAGTTCTTGATGGACCAATCGTACTGGTTTCCACGGCGCTTCATCTGGGTTTCCTCCTCCGTCGTCACCATGCGATTCCACACCCTTCCAACCAGCACAATCTGTCACACCTCATGCACTTATGTAAGTGAGGTCGACATTCGCGCCACAGCCTACGAGAATAGGGCTTGTGATGACCGTCCATAAGCTCAGCGCTGGGGACGGCTACACCTACTACACCTCCGAGGTCGCCAGTGCCGACGAGCTGCGTTCAGGCGACCGCGAGCTGGGCGACTACTACACCGTCGAGGGCATGCCTCCGGGTCAGTGGGTCGGACACTCCGAGCAACTGTTGGGGGTTACTGGCGAGGTCACTGAAGTTCAGATGAAAGCTCTCTACGGCGAAGGAATCAATCCCAACGCAGCTGAAATGCTCGCTGCCGGGAAGAGCGTGGAGGACGCCGCACTGGGCCGCAAGTACCGGCAGTACGGTGCTGCGGACACGGACATGACGCGCCGCATCGACGAGGAAGCGGCCCGGTTCCGGCGCACCAGCGGGCCCGCGTGGAAGGGCCCGGAGAACGCAGACAAGGCGCTGCCGACAGAGGTCATGCACGAGATCCGCACCCGGGTAGGCGGCGAGCTGTTCCGTGAATCCCACGGCCGGAACGCCCGCAGCAACGAAGAACTCGCCCGCTACATCACTGCGCAGACCACACCGAAGCAGCAGACCGTCGCGGGGTACGACCTAGTGTTCTCTCCCGCCAAATCGGTATCCCTCCTCTGGGCGCTCGGCGGCGACGAAGCCCGCAAAGCAGTCGAGGCTGCGCACAACGAAGCCATCGCCGAGACGATCACCTTCCTCGAGAAGAACGCCACCTACACCCGCAGGGGAGCGCAGGGCGTCCGCCAGATCGACGTCGAGGGCGGGTTGGTCGCCACCCAGTTCAGGCACTACGACTCCCGCGCCGGAGACCCCCAGCTGCACGACCACGTTGTCGTCGCCAACAAGGTCCAGGGCGCCGACGGGAAGTGGTCATCCATCGACGGACGGACCCTCTACAAGATGAACGTCGCCGCGTCCGAGACGTACAACGCGAAGGTCATCGAGAAGGTCTGCGCGTCCCTCGGCGTGAGCACCGTCGCCCGATCCACCGGTAGTGGAGAGCCTATCTACGAGGTGGCCGGCATCGACCTCGACACCATCCACCGGGCATCATCCCGCAGATCCGACATTGCCGGAGCGATCAACCGCCTCGAAGGCGAATTCACCGACAAGCACGGCTACGCGCCCAGCGATAAGCAGAAGATCGCCCTGGCGCAGCAGGCCACACTGGAGACCCGGCCCGAGAAGAAGAGCGCCCGCCGGCTCTCCGAGCTGGTCGAGGAATGGCAAAAGGACTACAGCACCGGGCTGGATGGCGGGATGGGGATGCCGGTTGGACCGGCTCTCCTCGCGCACGTCCGAAGTGCCAGCCCCGGCGCGCCCGCCGGCCCCAGCATTGAGGACCTCAACGTGCACGAACACGCCCGCCAGATCGTTCACGAGCTCTCCGCCAAGCGCGCGGTGTGGGGCCGGAATCACGTCATCGCCCAGACCCGCCGGCACCTCAAAGAATCCTTCCCCGGCCAGACCATCACCGACGAGACCGTGGAGAAGGTGACTCGTTCTGTCACTGGTACGCACAGCCTCCAGGTCACCCCGGACGCCATCACCCCGCGCCTGCGCGAGTTCCTGCGGGCCGACGGATCCAGCCAGTTCCAGCAGGCAGACAGCGCCCTGTTCACCTCCCACGAGGTGCTGAACGCCGAGCACAGGGTCCTTGCCGCCGGACAGAAAACCGTCATTCCTGCTGTGTCCATGGAACGCTTCGACGCAGTCCTCGCCCGGCACACAGAAGCCCTGGCGACGAGTGGCGGACACCCGCTGTCGAGAGGACAGATCGACCTGGCGCGCGCGTTCGCCACCGACGAGAAGCTGCTCACCCTCGGCATCGGACCGGCAGGAACAGGTAAGACCACGAGCCTTTCCCTTGCCGCCGACGCCGTCCGCGACACCGGAGGACGGGTCATCGGACTGGCTCCGACTGCCGCCGCTGCCGCCGTCATGAGCGGGGACCTCGGAGCCGACGCGACGACCATCGACGCGTTCCTGGCCGCCCACCGCAACCAGCAGCAGAACCAGCAGGACAACGGCGCGGGCGCCCGTTCGAGCTTCATCAACCCGGCCTTCATGCTTGGAGCCGGGGATGTGATCATCGTCGACGAGGCCGGCATGGTCACCACCCCGAAGATCGCCGACGTCGTCGCTGTCGCCGCCCGCAATGGGGCCGTCGTCAGGGCCATCGGAGATGACCGCCAGCTCGGCGCCATCGGCTCCGGTGGCGCGCTGCGCCTGCTCAACAACGAGGTCGGAGCGGTCCGCCTCGAGGAAGTCCACCGCTTCCGCACCGAGGGTGAGTCGGAGGCGTCCCTGGCTCTGCGCGAACCGCCTGCCGCCGGCGCGGACACTCCGTTCCACTGGTACCTCGAGAACAAGCGCATCACCGCCGGTACGACCGAAGCCATGACCCAGGACGCCCTCGGCGCATGGATGGCCGACACTCAGGCGGGCAAGACGTCGCTGCTGATCGCCACCGACAACGCGACCGTGACCGACCTCAACGCCCGCGCACAGGCAGCCCGCATCGCCACCGGCGACCTCACCGACGGGATGGGCCCGATCACCGAGGCGACACCGTCCGTGGTTCTCCGCGACGGCCTGCGCGCCTATGCCGGGGACACCGTCGTCACCCGTAAGAACGACCGCACCCTGCAGGTCAACCAGGGCAAGGACTTCGTCAAGAACAACGATGTCTGGACCGTCGAGAAAGTCACCGCCGACCCCGCCACCGACACAGCTGCAGGGCAGGAGCGGCAGCGCATCACTCTCCGGCACGCAGGCCACCGCGGACGGATCACCGTCGACGCCGACTACCTCCACCAGCACGGCCAGCTCGGCTACGCCGCGACCGTGCACCGCGCCCAAGGCGCCACCGTGGACACCGCGCACGCCATCGTCGACGAGCGGACCGACCGCGCCGGCGCCTATGTCGCCGCCACCCGAGGGCGCGAGATGAACCGTCTCTACGTCGCCCTCGGCGACGACAACGACCAGGCCGTCACCCGCGACAGCGTCCTGTCCACGATCACCGCGAACTACGACCGCACCCTGTCCGCGCACGAAGCAGTACGGACCGAAGCCATCCGCACCGGCGACGTCGCCACCCTCGCCGGCGTCTACAACGAGGTCGAGAACGCCGCATGGGAAGCCAAGACTCGAACCATCGCCGCTTCCGTCTTGGGACCGCGGACCGCCGTGCAGTTCACCTCCCACGAAGCGTGGGAAGCAATAGCAACTCACTTGCGTGCAGCCGAGACACAGGGCCTCGACCCTGCAGCACTCCTCGCCCAAGCCGCCGGCGTCACCCGTGACAGCACCGGGCACGGACAGCACGCCGACACCGGCCACCTGCGCGGTTTCGACGGAGCCCAGGACCCGGCCGCCGTCCTCGCGCACCGGCTCGAGCAGCGCATCGACGCCGCCCACAGCCTCGTCGTCAACACCGACCAGCGTCCCCTCGGCGCTGTGTCCGACGAGCACCTGCAGCGCCTCGCAGACCAGGCCACTAAGCACGCAGCAGGGGCCGAGCTGCCGCGTCGCTCGCCCGGTGAAGTGCCGATGGACACGCAGTGGGCGGCACGACCGTTCGCACTCATGCGCACCGACAAGCTCACCGATGCACGCACCGATGCCCTGGCCCGGGTGCAGGCCATCGACCCGACCCAGCCCGTCGACGCCACAACCCGGAAGGCACAGTGGACGGTGCAGGCGATGACCGTCGAACTGGAACGCCGGCAGGATCTCTCCCCGGCCCAGGCCGCGATCGAGCGCACCGCACGCGGGGAAGATCCCCGCACCGCACACCAGGTCACCATCGGCGAGGCCATCAGGTACGAGCAGCAGCTCCGCTCCGTCGCACTGCCACAGGCCGACAACCGGAGCATGCGGCCAGCGGCCGCCGCGACGGTTAGCGATGACCTCGCGCCGTCCGTGCTGCTGAGCGATGAGCTGGTGCCGGCCTCCTACCGGACTGAGCTTGACCGGCTCCGGGCGCACCTCGGGCAGAGGGTCATGGTCCGGGGCGCGCAGCTCGCGGAAGAGAAGCCCGCGTGGACGAACGCGCTCGGTCCCGTGCCCGGGAGGGATGCGAAGGCAGCCGAGTGGCACCGCATCGCAGCCGAGACCGAGGCGTACCGGAACCGGTACAACATCGGCGCCCACGAGACCGCGCTGATCCCCAAGCAGTACCGGGACGACCCGACCGCGCAGCGCCTAATCGAGCGCGCCACCGCCCTGCACAAGCACAGCGAACTCACGACCGTCGTGCCGAGGACGGCCGTGCAGATCCAGCAGGGAGCAGACGAAGCAGCGATCGTCGAGCGCATGACGACCGAGCAGGCAGCAGCCCGGCGCGTCATCGACAGGATGCGCGCGGAACGTGCCGTATCCAGTGACCCGCTACCGGTACCCCAGCAGCGCGAGGCACGGATCGTGGACGCCGTACAGGCCGAACCGGCACCGCAGCAGGGCGACGATATGTCGGCCGCCGTCGCCCGTGTGCTCGCCAAGCACCGCGCACAGGCCGCAGCGGCCGCAGGGACGGCGACGCCGGAGACACCCAAGGTCGCCGGCGATTCGGCCCCGACCGCTCAGAGCCAGAACACCAAGGAGTCCGTCGTGAACGAGAACAAAGATGCCGCCCAACCCACCAATCTCAGCTCCCGGTGGGGAAAGAAGGCCGAGGCAGTTGTCCAGAGGAAGAAAGCGGCATCAGACAAGCCTGTGACGAAGTCCGCACAACAAGAAGCGGCCTCCGCAGCCCGTAGGGCCGCGGAAGCCGCAGATCGAAGCATGGGACGCTCGCTCTAGATTTATCCGTTAGAGCGGCTGTCTCGGGATCACCAGGACCAGTCGCTAGGTGGTTGTTCTGTCGCCAGGATCCTGCGTGTGCCCTTTTCAACGTGCTTCGTGCCGCACTCACCGAATGGGCCACGCTTGGCGAACAGGACGACAGCATGACGGTCGAAGTGATCAATCCACCAGGACGACATTCCGCCCTCCTTTTGAGCCTCTGCCCACTTCTCGAAGAGCGCCCGAAACCTTTCGACGGCTTCGGGGTGATTCCACCACTGCGCGCACCATGACATGCCTGTGGACTTGTCCACGGACTCGAGTGTGGCCACCAGATGCTCCACCCAGTCCACAAGATCCTCGGGCGTGAAATCCTCCGCGCTCTCGATCTGCTCGCTCACGATTGTTGTCCTGCCTTAATACGCTCGACCGTGGAACCGATACGCTCGTTGATCGTCTTGTCTCGGAACCAGGGGACTGTGCGGACGATGGTTCCGCCCCCGTTGGAGGTCTTCACCCACGCGCGGTTGGCCGGAAGCTCGGAGAGCTGGGAGACGGACATGATGTCGCGCCGCTGGGTCTGCACGGACCGGGAAGACCCGTTCCTCGAGGTCGAGCTGCTGCGAACCTTCGCGTCGTACTGGCCGATCGTCTTGGAAAGGGACTCGAGAAACTGAGTGTCGTCGGATCCACCGCCGTAGACCTTGATCGCAGCCGCCGACCAAAGCGTGTCCCAGCCCGTTCGCTCGAGCATGGCCATGCCCTGCCCGCGGGTCTGGAAGTAGGCACTGACGACGATGCCCATGGACCCGAAGAACGAATACCACTCGGGCAGCTGCTTGAGTTTGACGACGTTCCCGACCTCATCCAGGTCAGCCACCAGCGGGACCGGTAGACGACCGCCAGCCCGCCGAGCGGCCTGCTGCGCGGCCGTGAACACCGCGAAGACGAGGGTGGACACGAACGCTGCACCGGAGCCCGCGGCGTCCTGCGAGAGCAGAATCAGGGTGTCGCTGCTGGTGACGAACCGGGCCGGATCAAACACCGGGACGCCCGGGGTGGGCGTCGACCACGCCACGAGCTCGTCGTGCACGAGCGCGGACGCCATGCGCTGGGCGCTGGCGGCCACGGACCCGCGGGTGTCATCCGGCTGCAAGCTCATTCCCTGCAACGCGGATGCCGGACCGGCATGTCCTGCCTGTTCGAGCAGGCTCGCCGGTTCCATGAAGTCGGCACCGGCCACCCACCGCAGAACATCCTTCATGGTGCCGCCGCTTTTCGCGGCAGCGAGGAGGCACCAGGACAGGAAGTCGCGTCCCTGAGACTCGAACTGCGCATCGCCTCGACCAGATCCCGCACTGGGAGCCGACGACGTCTCGAAGATCGACGCGACCTCGCCGGCACTCACGGTGTCAGCGACCACGGAGAGTGGGTTGAAGATCATCGCGGGCCGGTGGCTATCGCGCCAGATCCGCTGCGGGTCGAACAGCCACACCGTTCCGGCCTCGGAACGGGCGGCAATGACCTCGGCGACGCCGTCGACCTTGTTACTGGTCATGATGTACGGACCGGGAGCTTCAGTGGCATGCCGGACGACCTGCGTCGTCGTCTTGCCCCGCCCGGTCCCCCACACATGGGTCGAGCACTCCCGCCAACCCTGGATAACAGCCTTCGTGCCGGCGTCGCCGGCGTACCCGATCGTCAGGCCCGGGCCGATACCTTCCGCGTCAGGGTGGAGGCGGGCAGCTTCGGTGAGGCGGGCATCGAGCATCGCCGGGCGCATCTTCCCGCCAGGACTCATCCGCCGGGAAGCCTCCGCGGTCCTCGACACCGGGCGGGTGCTCCACCACGCAAAGGCAGCGATGACCCCGACCGCTTCCGCGCCGAGCAACCAGCTCGCGGCCGCCGGCCACGGATCCCCCGTGGCAAGACCGATCGCCAACGCGATCGGGTTCCACGACAGGTCGGTAGGAACCGGCGTGAAGGCTTCCCCGAGGTGGATCAGGGCGACCGCGACGAACGCGGCCAGGACCACACTCGAGAACGCGATGACTGGGCCGTTTTTTTCGTTCTTCATCGGTTCACCTTCGCCTGCGCAGCAGCCCACGCCTGGTTCGTGTTGTGGGCCCTCAGTTCGCCTGCGGTGAGGTTCACCCGAAACGGCACACCGGGTTCGGACCCGGTTTTCAGCATGAACCGGCCCCGCCCGGGAGGAGGTGACACCTGATTGGTGTTGGGGTTCATCGACCCTTCGGCCGACCAGCCGACCAGCATCACCTTCTCCCGCTCCGAGACGGGGAACACCGTTTCCAGCAGGTCCATCTCGTTCTGCGCCAGCCCACCGAGGATCTTCACGGAAGAGCGCTCCACGAAGCCGGTCGCGATCTTCGTCAGCTCGTCCGTGGACAGCTGCAGGTCCTTCATGGAGTGCGTGATCATCAGCTGCCCCAGGCCCTTGGTCCTGTTCAGGCGGGTAATGGAGTCGATCTGGTGGACCAGCAGCTCGCTCGCGCGCAGGGACTGCCACAGCTCGTCCATGATCATCAGGTGATGGCGTTCCTCCATCAGACCCGCATCGGCGAGGGTCTTCGCGGCCGAGATACCGGCCTGACCATAGGACCAGCACACCGTCTGCACCGCGGCCCGCAGGGTCAGCTGGGACTCGTCGATGAGAGAAATGTCGAAGTCCACGGAGGTGTCGATCTTCATTTCCTTCGTGGTCTGCTGGCAGAACACGTCCCCGAACGGGCCGTGCTCCCCGAGGGCGTTCAGGCCCGCGAGGAGGTTCTTGACCTGCGGCAGGTACTCCTTGGAGTCCTCGATGAGCAGTGCCGACTGGATCTGCGGTGGTGCGGACTTGATGGCGTCGACGACGTCGCCGACCAGCGGCTGCCGGTCCTCCGCCTCCGCCTTCTCAGCGGCCATGGCGATCGCCATGGACAGCACCGTCTGCTCCTGCTTCTTCGCATCCAGCGGTTCCTTGAACACCAGTTCGATGAGTCCGGTGAGGGTCATCAGGCGCCGGGCATGGATCTCGGCGCGCATCTGCCGCTGCATCGGAGCCGGAAGGCGTTCCAGCTCCCGCCAGAGCGGACCGGCGTCTAGCGGGTTGATCGCCCCGACCCCAGGGGCGACCTGCACGACCTGCCCGTTGGTTTCCAGGACGACGCCGGCGAAGTCCGGTTTGAGATCCCCTGCGACCAGGATCAGGAACCCCTGATCAATGAGCGCCAGTGCCATGCGGACGGCGACCGAGGACTTTCCCCGACCATTCAGGCCGAGGATGAACCCGGACGGCGAGGAGATGATGCCGTGCAGGAACAAGCTGATCGGGTCCCCGCACACGACAGAGCTGTTGAGCAGGTTCCGTCCCAGGACAGCGCCGACCAGCGGCGAGGACGTACCGACGCAGAACGGCCACAGGCCGGCGGTCTGGTTCGACGTGGCCGTGAACTCCGGTGGCGGTTCGACCCACGTCACCATCCCACCCTCGCGGACGCGCATGCCCTTCTCCGTGAGCTGTGGGAAGGACGCAGCCGTAACGGCGGCTGCCGCCTCGGATCGGCCCAGGAACCGGTCCATGACCTTGTCGATGAGTTGATCAAAGGCGGACATTAGAGGGCCTTCCTGACGTCGGAGGAGATAGTGGCCAGGTGCTCAGGGACGAGGCCCAGCCCAAGGTTGAAGGAGAACGCGGCGTCATCGTTGTAGTCGCAGGACCGCATACGGATCTGAATACCGGTGGCCGCGTTTCGCATGATCTTCGCTTCCATCGCCTGCAGCTGCTCGGGGCTCTCGACCGTGGCGGTGACACCGATCGCGAAGCGCACCAGCGCGGCCCCTTCGGCCTGCTCCCGCTCGGCCTTGCGTGCCTTCTCGAGGGCGATGATCTGCGAACTGGTCGGGCGTCTGCCCTTCTGGTTCGTGGCGAACTGCGCATTGGTCAGTGCTTGCGCGACCTGCTGCGCGGACTTCTCCGGCGGCTGCGGGCGGTAGAACACCGTGACGCGCTTTTGCAGCATGCTCGCATCGGGGCCCAGCAGGGCCACCAGGGCGTTCTCGCGGAACGTCCCGGCCGGCGGCCGGAACATCTGCCACGACTTGCTCGTCACCCCGGCGTGGTCGTACCGGCCCGGGTACCCGATCGTCCGGGCGGCCGAGGGTCCCACCTCGTGCCAGCTGAGGCCGGTGCCGTCGCCGGACAGGCGGGCGCGTTCGACGGCGGCTGCCGCGTGCGGGTTGAACGCGACGTAGGTCTGGTCTGTGAGGTCAGCGGCCCGCATCAGGGACACGCTGCCCGCGCCGACGTCCTCGAGTTCTTCCTTGAACCCCTGCAGGAGGGACTTCACATCGGCCACCAGCTCCTCGGCGGAGCGCTCCGGTGCACGGTCGCCGTCGTTGGCCTTGCCGCTGAATGTCAGCGCCACCCACTGCTCGAGCTTCGGCACATCGAGGTTCAGGTTGTTCACCACGTCATCCATCACCTGACGTGCAAAGGACGGCACCTCGTGGGATCCGGCCTGCTGGCGGGCCACCGCGATAGCGTCAGGCAGGCGTTCGCCCGGATCGGTGGTCGACTGCGTCGTCACGGAAATCTGCTCGACCCGGGCGTTGGAGCCGGCGTCGCACTGGAACGCGGCCCACGACCCGACGAGCCGGTTCACGCGGTCCTGATCGAGCAGGCCCAGGCCCGAGGAGTTGGTGGAGAAGAACACGGTGCCGGTCTTCAGTTTCGGGTGCCACAGCATGACGCCCTCGTTGCCGAAGAGGTCCTGGAAGTCGATCAGCTCGGTCGCGGCCAGCAGGCCAGGTGCGCGGAATGAACCGTCCGGAATCTGCGAGACGGGCCCGGACTTGTAGACAGTCTTCCCGGCCTTCTTGGCCTTGGCGTGCATGCTGCGCGCCAGCCACCGCTCAGGCTTGGACCGACCATGACGGTCCTTGGAGCCGAGGATCGTCGCGGCGATGAACGCGACCAGGGCGATGCCGACGGCCACCCAAATCTGCGAGGCCATGATCGCGATAAACACCCCGACTGCTCCCGCGCCCAGGACGACGGTCGACGCCATCGAGAACCCCATCAGACCCGCCGTCTGGTCTTCTGCGATGTTGCCGTACTGCCGGACGATTGTCTGTTCCGTGCTCACTGGTCATCCCCACTTTCCACTGCGCGTTCCATGTCCCTGACTGCGTTCTGCACCGCGTACTCGATGCGTTGCTGGCTCTGGGCCGACTTGTCCGCCCCGGACGGCGCCCCGGCCCGGAACCCCTCAGCCGTCGGCGAGGTCGCGGGTGTGGCCCCAGGAGCTTCCGTTGGAGGCTTGTCGCCTGATGCTGCGGGCTCTGCCCCGCTTGGTCCTCCAGCTGACGAGCTGCCATCACCGGTACCGGTTGGTGCTTCCGAAGGTGCGCCGGTCCGTTCTGCCTGAGGCTGCGCGCCCGTTGGTCCGGTCGAACCGGGTCCGCTGTTCCCGCCAGCACCACCGGCACCGCTGCCGGCACTGCCTGCATCTCCGACTGGGGACGTCTCTGCCCCGGACCGTTCCGGGCGCTGCTCTGCGCCCGAAGGCCCACCAGAACCTCCACCGGGACCCCCAGCACTTCCTCCGGATGCCCCGCCACCTGCATCTGATGCCAGCGCGGTGGGCTGTTCTGGCCTTTGTTCTGCTCCCGAAGGACCGGACGCGTTCGCGCCGCCGACCCCACCGCTACTTCCGGCACTTGGACTTCCTCCTGTGCCACCGCTGCTGCCCGAGCTTGCAGCGCCTGTGGCTTCGCTACCGCCAGTGCCGCTGGTCAGTGCGGGTGCACTGCTGGAATTCTGGATTGCGCCCGTCCCAGCGGTAGCGGCCGCATCCGTGGTCGCGGTTGTTGCTGCGGTTCCGGTTGCCGTTGCAGTGCCTCCGCCGTTGGCCAATGCGGCTCCGACTCCTGCACCTGCACCAGCGGTGAGCGCGCCGACTGCGACGGCACCGCCGACCATGGCCAGGCCGGAGGCTCCCATGCCCTGCGGACCCGCGCTGACGGCAGGGACGAGAACCTTCGCCAGGGCCGGCATCGCGATGCAGGCACTGCTGATGATGACGAGGCCGGTGATCAGGCCGATCGCGGTGTTCCCGAGCTCGTTGTCCGCGCTGCCGTTGATGCCTTTCAGGAGCGCGAGTCCTGCCCCGTAGAGGATCGCTGCGGCGGGCTTGAAGAGGATGACGGCGGCCAGCCAGCCCACAGCCTTATCGAAGGACTTCCGGCCGCGCTCGGTCTGCGAGGCGGCCGCGAAGATCGGCAGGATCCCGCACAGTGCGATCGCCGCACCGTAGGAGAAGATGACGATGACCGCGTTGATGATTGCGCCCAGCAGGGCCAGAGGTACGACGAACAGGATGATGCCGGCGAGCTGCATGGTCATGGTGGTTCCCGCGATGGCATCCAGGCCCATCGCGGTTCCGAGCCCGTCTTCCTGCGCGGAACCGGAGATAGTCCTCACCAGCCACGGCGCGAGGACGTCGGTCACGCCGAACAGCAGGCCCACCATCGGGACGGCCAGCGCCGTGGTGAGGACGGTGCGCACCATGCCCATGATCAGGTTCTCGGTCGAGGCGCGGTCCTGATCGCGGGCGAGCTTGATGAGCGCGAACGCTGTCCCGATGACACCGGCCATGCCGACGAAGATCAACGTCGACTGCTGGATGCGGTCGGTCGCGGACCCTGCACCCATATCCGGTGCGCCGATCTTCAACCACCAGGTACCGACGAAGTTGATCATTTCCGTCAGGACCTGCACCAGCCAGCTCGCGAGGAACTGGATCAGCTTCTGGATCGCGCTGCCTGCAACGCCTTCTAGGAATTCTCCGGCCCAGCCGATCATTGCTTGGGCCCCCACTGGACATAGGGCTGGCCCTGGTAGCGACTGCCGGTTACCAATTCGGTGCCGGAGGCCGGGTCGAGTTTCCAGTCCCCGTCCTCCCACACCAGATCAACCTGAGCCATGAGTGTCTGTTCCAGACCGGAGGCATCGGGTGCTGAGTACACAAGCCGGTAGGACGCTGCGTCGTCGGTGTAGCTGTTCTGGATATAACCCAGCAGGGTCAGGCGGGTTATGGCAGAGGTGTCGTCGCTCTGCTCGAGGCCGTCCCTGATTCGCTGTGCTCGCTCTCCCAGAAGGACCCGGTTAGATCCTTCCGCTACCGCCACTTCGAGGTCCTGCGCCGCTTCATCACTGACGGAAGGATCGAGTGCGACGGAGTAGGTGGCAGCGGCCATGAGTGATCCGGTCTCAGTGTGCGCGTACCCGACCCTCAGTCCGGAGGGCTGCTTCTGGCATCCGCCGAACTCCGAGAATGGAATGACGTTGTATCCGCCGGCTACCCATTCCTCGACCACTGGAGCACTGTCAGCGACAGATACGTCGTCGTTGTTGAGGTCCGCCTGACAATCCCACGCGGTATCCGCGTCCGCGACAGGTCCTGCCGTCGCGGACGCGGACGCCGAGGCAGACGATGACGCTGTCTGCGAGGCAGCGGTAGTGGGCTCCGCTGCCGCTTCGTCGTTGCTGGGGAAGAGGAATACCCGTAGGCCCCATGCGAGGAGGCCGACCAGCACCAGGGCCAGCAGCATCACGGCGGCGCCGAACCACTTCGGGCGGGCCTTCGGTTCCTGGGTGGTGTCCTGTGTGCTCATCGTCTGTCCTTCTCTCGATCAAATGGGTGGGCGTTGTTGCTCAGGTGATTGCAGTCCACACTGCACCCGAAGCGCCCAGCAGGCAGGCAGCGACCATAGGCCAGATGGGCGCCTCGATCTCGTTGCCCTGCCGGCGGTTCCTGCCTGCGGAGACGAGGCCGAAGATGAAGAAGACGAACAGGACCAGACCCGCGCCCCACAGGACCCAGCCGATGACCTGCGTCAGCCCCTCGGTGCCGGGAGGCTGCGTCGGGGTGAAGGTCTGAGCCGAGAGCGATCCTTCGCGGACCGGAGTGAGCGCGTTGATGGTGGTCAGGGTGTGTGCTGCCAGAGTGTTTCCGAACATGGGAGTTCCCTTTCTCAGTGCCCGGAGCGGGCGATCTTTTCGATTTTCCGGAGCACGCTTTTCAGTCGTGTGCCGGAAGCTTGTGGGGTGACGCCGACCTCGCGCCACGAGGGTTCATACGGTGCCGTCATGGCCACCGGGAACATCCGCGCAACCCCGCGCGCGAAGTCCAGGGTCGGCTTCGTCAGCCGGTTCTTGGGTCGGTCGTGGACGATCACGAGGCCGACCAGTTCATAGGGCAGCTGCCCGGATGCGGATTTGCGGGCCAGCTGCTGCGCGGCCTCGAGGGAGGACGCACTAGTCGAGCAGACCAACAAGGCTCGGCCTGCCCAGGTCGGCCGGCGTTCGGATTCGTCGACCACGTTCTCGGAGCACAGGCCCGCGAGGGTGCTGGTGCCGACGCCGCCGGACGCGCCGACCAGCCACAGTGTTGCGCTGGTCACCGCCACGGGGGCTGCTGGTTCCTCTTCCTCGACAGGCTCGGCCGCGAGGGTCTGCTGAATGTTCCGCGGGCCCCTCAGCGACTCGCGCTGCCCGAGGATCGGGTCATCGTCGATCGGGTCTTCCTGCGGTTCTACCTCCGGCTCGTTGACGAACGGATTGCGCTGCGGGGTCACGGTCACAGTCCCTCCGCGATCTGCGCGGCGGCCCGGAGCCAGGCGCGGCGGGTCTGCGGGAGCATCGAGGAGAACCGGATCCTGCCCTCGATCAGCGATGGATCGTAGGGCACCGTGACGACCGACTTCACGAACGGGCGGAAGGACTCAGCGAGCTCGTTCAGCTTCGCCGGCCCGTGCGACGGGGTGCAGCCCAGGACGATCACCACGGCGCGGTCTGCCAGCGACTGCGCGTGCTCGTTGCCCGCCCGCAGGGCGCTGAGGACCCGGGACGCGCCTTCGGCGGCGTCGTCGACGGACTTGACCGGGATGACGACCTGGTCGGAGTGCCCGATCATCGCCTCCCAGTTATCCCCGCGTTCGGTGTTGCCCGAGTCCATGAGGATCAGCCGGTAATACTTTGCGGCCACCGAGTAGAGGCGGTGGACCTCGTCGCCGGTGACCTCGTGCCGCTTCTTCGCGCCCGACCGGTCATCGGAACGAAGTACGTCGTACTGGTCCGAGGGCTGGTGGTGGACGTAGGACGCCAGATCCCCGGCCCGCGCGCCGGCGGTCATGAAGTAGTCGGTCTGCTCGAGGAGGTCGACCACCGTCGCCTCGTGGCCGGCGTCGAAGGTCCGCCAGCCGAGCGAGCCGAGAGAGTTGTTGTTGTCCCACGCCAGGACACCGGAGCCGCCGAGGCGGGCGAACACAGCGGACAGGCAGATCACCGTCGGCGTCTTACCCGCCCCGCCCTTGGGGTTCAGGACCGTGATCGTGCGGGGCCCGGCCCAGTGCTGAGAGACGGTCTTCTCGTCCCGGCGCTGCTCCAGCTCCGCCGGCGAGGCCGCGAACTTCAACCCGAACTGATTCAGCAGACCACGGACCCCGACCTGTGCCGGTGAGTCGGCGTCGGGCCGGTCGACGAACGACGGCATCGCCGTCCTGCGGGTCGGCAGCGGCTCCACCGTCTCTACCGGGACCACTGCCGGCGCCACGGCTGATGAAGCGACGGTTTCCGGTGCCCTCGCTTCCGTGGCCACGGGAGCCTCCACAGGAGCAGGAGCAGGAGCAGGAGCAGGAGCGGGAACAGGGACGGGAACAGGAGTGGCGACAAGTTCTGGTGCTTCCGCCGTGGCCTCCGGCACGGTCGGCTCTTCTGGCGTGACCGGGGACGCCGGTGCAGGTTCGACTGCTTCGGCGGGCTGTACTGGCCCGCTTTCCGTCGGCTCACTTTCGGCGGGCTGCTCGACAATGGCGCCATCGGTCTGAACGAGGATCGTGCGGGAGCCGGACGGGTCCTCGATGTGCAGCTCGGTGGCGGTCCTTGTCTCGGCCGCGAGGTCGGTCGCGGTGCTCATGACGGAGCGACGGGCGTCCATGACAGACGGGTACGGGGCGGTGGTTTTCTCGCCTCCCAGGTCAAGCTCGAGGGTGCCGGCCGGGTCGATGACAGCGGTCATTCTCATCAGGGGTTCTCCTTCGGGGAAACAGTCGAGGTGGGGCTCGGAGTAGAAGTCGCGGTGGAGGAAGGGCTGGAAGTAGGGGTGGGTGTTGCTGTGGGTCGGGGTGCGACCTGCGTCAGCGCATACAGCAGGCCGGTGGAGGATCCGTCGGCCCGGGTGATTGCCTTGCCGTCGTCGGTGATGACGTCGGGGATCGCCGCACGGGCGGCGTCGGTCGTCGTCTCGGTAACGCCCTGCGCGTTGATCCGCAGCTGCTCGGTGTTGGTGGTGACCCAGGCGTAGCCGGCGGCGAGCTTCCCGGCCCCGGGCAGGCGGTGGGCCTGCTTCGCGTCGACGTCGACGAGGACGGTGCCGGCCATCAGCAGACCGTGCTTCCGGTCCACCTGGATACCGGAGGTGGCGACGTCGGTTCCTTCGACGTCGACGATGCCGACCTGCGTCGCTTCCGTCGCGTCGGCGGCGTCGCCGAGGGCGTAGAAGCCGATGGTGGTGGTGTCGTCGGTCTTCCATGCCGCGACGACCGTCCCGTTCACGGATCCAAGGACCGTGACCAGTTCGGCCCCGGCTGACGGTGCAGGCAGCTTCGCCGGGGCGGGCAGGGCCGCTGAGTCCTGCGTGACACGCCAAATCCGGCCCGAGCGCGTATCGGCTGCTACCAGGTCATCGCCGAGGGCTTCGATGGGTTCCGCGGCCGCCGGGACCGCGCGCGCCGCTGTACTGCCGTCGGCTGAGACGATGAGGGTCCGCTTGTTCGGCAGGTCCACCCGAGGGGCCGTGCCGCCGTCCAGGACGATCGTTCCGTCCTTGGGGACGTCGACGCGGATCGGGTCTGCTCCGTCGCCGAACAGCACCAGGTCGCGGGCTGCTGCAGCCGCGACCCTGGACTGCCCGTCGAGGGTGAACAGGGCGAGCTGCGCGACCGTGAAGGGGGCTGTCCGGGTCCATCGCTCCACACCCGTCCGAGGGTCATGGCCGATCAGCTTCGATCCGTCCACGCTCACCGGCTGCCCCGAGGGATCTAGGATCGCCCGAACGGTCGAGCCTGTCATCGGCGTTGTCCAGTCACCGTAGGTGTCCCACCCGGCAGGAGCCGGAACCGGCAGCTGTGCGGGAGGCGGCGTGTAGACCGTCGCCACAGGCTCGGCAGTGTTGTCCTGCAGCGTGTAGAAGGCGCTGAACCCGACGGTGGCCGCAAGGACGCCCGCGCTCCCCCACAGCACAGCCTTCCGGCGTGCAGGAGTACGGCGGCGTGCAGTCGTCGCCCCGGAACGTGCAGTGCCAGTACCGGTGCCGCCGGCAGCGCCGGATGCGGTGCTGTCCTCGCGTTCCTCGAGGGTGCCCAGGTCGGCGTCGACAATCATCTCGTAGACCTCACCGTCCTCAGTGAGCCCCTGCACCCGGCAGGCAGCCAAGCCCAGACGGCGGCACGCTTCCGCTGCCGCGTCGGCGGCCACGTCGGCTGCGGATGCGTCATCGAGCACCGGGTAGGTCAGGACGTTACCGTTCGCATCGGCGACGATTTCCCCCTCCCCGATGGTGAGGCGGATGACGGGCCATGAATGCACTGCCGGGGTCATTTGCCCTCCCCCGTGATCGCGGTGGTCATGTCGCGGGTCTGGTGCCCGACGACGTCCCACCGGTCAGCCGACTTCTCGAGGTACACCGTCACCTGCCGGTGGCCCGTTCCTTGCAGGGGTGTCTCATCCCGTGCGACCCAGCGCCACGTCACGTCAAGAACCCGGATGGCCTTGTCCGAGGCGATGTCCTGCGCGGCGTCGCCGATCGCAGGAACAGCACGGGGCACGCTGTACGCGTCGTGCTCTGCCGGTTCCAACCATTCGCCCTGGCTCGCGTTGCGTTCCGGCTCCACCTGGTTAGCCGCCCACTCATCCGACATCAGCGGCTTGGCGCGCACCGCGGCCGCCGTCTCCGTGCGGTCCACCGTCGTATCCCAGGAGTGCAGCATCAGGGCCGCGACGCGGGCGGTCGAGTCGACATCGGAACGGTCCGCATCCTCCGGCGAGGCGAACGTGTCTCCGCCCAGACTCTTCTCTGCAGGGGCGGAAGTGTCGGTGCCTTCCGGGGTCTGCGTGGGAGCAGAGATCGGGGCGCCGTCCGTGGACGCGGGCGCGTCAGCGGCGCAACCGGTGAGCGCGATCAGGCAAGCGGTGACTGCTGCGGCGAGGGCCGCGGTCTGCTGTGGTCGTGAGCGAGCGGTCATCGCACCCACGCTCCTTTCTCTTTCAGAATCGGTTCCGGGTCGAGGTTCCAGCCCTGGTACGGGTAGACGACCGCCGGGGCTTCCGGCTTGTAAATCTCGAAGTGCAGGTGAGTGGCGACCAGCCCGAGGCCGGCCTTGTTGCCCTCGGTGCCGATGACGTCGCCGCGCTTCAACCTGTCCCCCACGGCGACGCTGTAGGCGTTGAGGTGGCAGAACGCGAACCCGAAATCGGGATCGTCGCCGTCCTCCTTCGCGATCACGCAGCCGTCCTTGTCGTTGAAGCCCGTAATGCGCAGGTCAGTCGGTGCGATGACTGGACCGCCGTTGCCGGTGCCGGCGCCCGGGGTTGCGAGGTCTACCCCGACGTGGTCCTGTGCCCAGGCGGGCAGGTTCGGTATGTTTCGGTGGCCGTAGCCGGAGGTGAAGACGCCGCCCGGGAGCGGGTTGGTCCACTCGCCGTCGCCGAGGTCGCCGTCCCATCTGACGGTGCCCGCCGGAGCGGTGCAGTCGGCGGAGAACTCGCCCTGCCCGGAGGAAAGGATCTTCTCGACGTACTGCTGGGTTTCCGTGAACGCCGGGATGCCCTTGGCTGCCTGAACAGCACCGGGGCCGGCGTTGTAGGCCGCGAGGGTCAGGCGGACGAGCAGGTCGGCGTCGTCCCCAGCCAGCGGCTGCACCTGCTCTTTGAGGGCCGCCATGTAGCGGCCGTAGGCGGGGATAGCGTCCTCGGCTGAGAACGGGTCCCCGCCCTCTCCGTACATGGCCCAGGTACCGGGCATGAACTGAGCGACACCCTGCGCCCCTGCAGGGCTCCGTGCGCCTTCGTTCCAGCCTGATTCCTGCTTGAGCTGCGCGGCCACCACGCTCACCGGCAGGCCGGCGGTCTTCGCGGCGGCGTCGACCAGGTCCCCCCAGCCGTTCGGGATGGCCGGCGTCGAAGTGAGGTCCCCGGCTGTCTCGCCAATTGCGGAGACGACACACGCAGCAGGCTTCTCCTCGGTCTGCGTGAGGATCGCAGCACCCGCGATGCCGACGACGGGCAGGCCCGCCAGGAGAGGTACAAGGATCACCAGAGCTAGTAGCGGTGACGCTCCACGCTTCTCGTCTTCGTCCACGACTACCTCCCCCGGGTGTGATGGGCACAGACTGGTTAGGGCTTGCCCGGTAAAATTTGAGACGGTGAGGAAGAAGGCTGATGCCAATTCCTTAGTTAATAGAATAGCTTAGATTTTGACATCATGGCTATACGTGTACGCCGTGCCCATCTAGTGCTCTCTTGAAGGAGGTGCCGTGGCTGTTTCTGGTTCTGACTTCAAGCAATGGCTCGAACGACGCGGCATCACCACGTCAGCGAGCGAGCTGGGCCGCCTGACCGGACTGCATCGCGTCACCGTGGGCAACCAGATCCGGCGCGGCAGCGTCCCGGAATCGACCGTCGTCGGCGTGGCCCGAGGCGTCGGTATCGACCCGATCGTGGCATTGGCGGACTTCAAGGAGTACCAAGACCTCGACAGCCGGCCCCGCACACCAACGGCCGCGGAAGTTCTGAGTCAGGTCCACCACGCCGACCTCATGGTCGAGCTGCAGCACCGCTTCCACGAAGATCTGTTCCCACGGAACGACAAGGTCAAAATCGACTTTCCCCACGACGGCTCCCATCGCGCGTGGATCGACGCCATCGACACCGGCGACGTCCGGCACGACGTGGCCGAGAAGACGGGAACGGCGATCACCTATCTGTTCAGCCAGCTCTCCGACAACAAGCTCACCCCCATCCAGGCGGTCACTGCTGCCCGGGTCAGCGGAACGTCGATGGTCGCTGGGCTGGTCGTCGTCGGACTCATCACGATGGAAGAGGGCGACTGGCCCGAGGACGTCCGGGAAACGGCCCTGATCGTGATGAAAAACGAGGACCTGGTCGAACTCATCCAGCAACGGCTTAACCTCCTCCAGCGCCGCCTCCGGCAGCGCAAGGAAGCCCTCGAATACGCGGAGAAACTTACGGACCTGATCGGATGAACGACAGCATCTACGTCATTTCAGTCAGCTTCATGCTGATCCTCCTTGGTGGACTGACGTTCCACCGCATGACCTCCAGGCGCACACCCGAAGGGGCGCGAGCACTGCTGAGACCCAGTGGCAGGCTGGCCCTCATGGGAGTGCTGCTGACCGCCGCCTACGTCTTCTCCCTGCCGGGCGTCTACGAGGTACTGGAAGCGATCGTGCCTATCTCCAACGGCACCGACTTCATCGCCAAATGCTGCGCCATGACCGCTGTAGCGGTGCTCGGCGTTCACCTCGCCCTCGCCTACGGCTCAGAGACGGCCATCAGATGGATCGTCGGAGTCCGCGGCGCTCTGGCAGTCGTGATCGCAGCCCTTGGAGTGTTTCTCACGCTCCTCGCCGCCGACACCCCCACGCCATCCCCCCGCCTGGTCGACTACGCGGATCAGGCGGCAGTGGAATGGAACGAGTGGATCGTCCTCGCCTACACCGCCTACGTGCTGGGGCCCCTCCTGCTGCCGGTCTTCCGAGACAGCCGCAGGAACCCGCTGCGCTTCGGGAGACTGGCCTCGAGGCTGATCTTCGTCGGCTTCGTCCTCTCGATCGCACGCGCCATCGCCTACCCGCTGGAACTACGGGCAGGGGCCGAAGCGTTCTACATCTTCGAGCTGGTCACGCACGTATCGACGGCCTGCGTTGTCCTCGGACTGTGGGCTTTCGCCTTCGCCAGGTCACGCCAGCTGGCACGCAAGACATTCGACACCGGCCTGTCGATCAAGTGAGGAGTGGAACGTGAGTCAGACACCACCAGAGGCCAAAATCGCTGTAGAGCGCATCCTGACCAAGGCGAACCCCGAGAACGAGGCCGCCTACGCTGTCATCTTCCGCGCCGTCAGAATCTGCATCGAGGCAGGGATGAACCGCCGGCAGACAGCCCGCTACCTCGGCGTTTCCGCCCGCAGGATCGACAAGCACGGCCAATATTTCCGCACTGCGAAGTCGGTTAGGACCATGTTCGGAGAAGCCTTCCGCTCCAGGTCAATCGATGTTCCAGCAGAAGACGCCAAGGCGAAACTGATCCAGTGGGCGTGGAAGAGCTAGCCTTGCTCTAATTGCTGTGGATTGAAGGACTGTGCCATATTGGTACGGTCCTTCAATTGTTAAGGGGTCCCGTGCTCACCGGTTCGCAAAGCTCACGACGCTGCGGCGACACGCCGGAGCAGTCGGACGCAATCCTTACGGTTAAGGATAAGTTCGACCCTATGGCACAGATTCTTCGCCGCGCACGCGGCACAAGCATCGGAAACGTTCAGGTCGGGTACACCATCCCACCCGAGTCGAAGCAGCTTCTTGCCGACATCTCTCGCCGCTTGGGCATCAGTGCATCCGAAGGACTGGAACTGGTGCTTGCGCACCTGGAACTGGCCGACGATGGCCTGCCCGTGTGGGTTGACCGTAACCAGCTCGAGGAGGCTTTGCCACTGGCACAGGCCAGTTAAACGAGGAAGGCCCGCCTAGCCGGCGGGCCTTCGTATCAAGTTATTCAAGCTTCTCACCGGTAGTTCCGCCAAGATCAGCGGTGAGCAGCTCAACCGAGTGCGTCCTTTTCAGGTCGTACCCTCTGCCGAAAGTGTACACCGAGTGCTCGAAGCACCTCCAGCTCTTTATGCCGCGCCGCGCCGTGACGATTCGCACGCCGCTGCTTGGATCCTGGCGCCGCTCATTGCGGGCCAGCAGTTCTACCGTCTTGGGCGGTGGAAGGACGGCCGGTTTCAGTACCCGCGGCCCACTACTCCCCTGCAGATCACCAGGACGCCTCCTGCGCGGCCTGCGGCAGTCATGCTGCACGACGTCGACGGCACTGTCCGCACACTCGTCCTCGACCTCGACACCTCCAAGGCACGGAAGACTGTCGTCGACGACGACGCCCGGCGCCTCGGAGAGATCCTGCACGCAGCCGACCTCGCCTACGTCGAGGATGAGTCCCCCAGCGGCGGCCGCCACCTGTACGTGCCCCTGCAGGAACCCCTCACCGCGGCCGAGGCCCGCCAGCTGGTCGAGGCCCTCGGGCGCCGCGCCGTCAGCCTTGACCCGAGCCCGCACCAGAACATCGTCCACGGCTGCATCCGCGTACCCGGATCCGCACACAAAGCCGGTGGCCACCAGAGGCTCATCACGCCACACACGGACGCCTACGGCATCCTCACCCGCCGAAACCCCACCAGCGCCGTAGCGAACCTCCGCAAAGCCCTGGCACCGGAGCTGCACCGCATCGAGCAGCAACGCCGCACACAGGAACGCGCAACGGCCGCGACAGCAACCGTCCGCACGATCGCCAAGGGCACCGCAGCACCGTTGGCACCGTCGGCCGGTATTGAGCGCCCGCTGCGCGCGGTAGCCCGCACAGGGCTCTACGACACCAGCCGCTACCCCAGCGACTCAGAGGCCCGCATGGCGGTCCTAAACCACTTCTCCGCCTGCCACTGGACCCTCGACCAGGTCCGCGCAGGCATGACCGATCAGTTCGTCGGCCTCGCCGCCCTCTACGGCGCCAAGACCGATCGGCTTCTGCCCGTTGAGTGGGCCAAGGCCCAAGCCTTCACCGCCACCACAGCGCCAGCGAAAGACCCGGCCCAGCGCGCCGGGAAGAAGACTGCGCACAAATACGACACAAGCCCTACTTCCTTCACGGGGGGCAGCCCCAACCCTGCTCCGCAGCCAAGCCAGCACTCCATTCATCAGCTCGTGAACGACCTCGAAAATGTCCTCTACGCGACCTTGGACTACAGGCTCATGGAACGAGGAAGGGAAGGCATTCATCTTCGCTTCCTCATCCGTGCAGTGCTGGCCTACATGCGGACCATGGAAACGAATATCCTCGACGTCGGATGCCGCACCTTCGCCCTGGCCCTTGGCAAGAGCCACGCCACCATCGCACGCCTCCTGCCCGTCCTCGAGCAAGTATCAGCAGGCATCCTTACCCGCATCGACCGCGCACGCGGCCGCAACGCCGACACCTACGCCGTACAGCTCCCCGAAAACTTCCAGCAGTTCGCCCGCGACCTCACCTGGCGCAAGGGCAAGATCCACGCCATCCGGCCTGTGTTCCGGGTCCTTGGAGACGTCTCAGCCCTCGCCTACGAGGCCATTGAACGCGGACACCACTCCCCCACCACCGCGGACCTCGCCCGCACCACCGGAATCTCACGCCGCGCGCTCACCGACCACCTGGCCGGCATGGAAGCCCTGCAGATGATCCGCCGGCACCACGGCCGCTGGGAACTCGTGGCCACCACCAACCTCGCCCAGCTCGCGGACCGACTCGGAGCCGCTGAGGACCGGGAAGCCCAGCTCACCCGCTACCGCAAGGAACGCGCCGCCTGGCACGCATGGCTTGACCGTCACCTGATCCCCCAGCTCAACGAGCACGAGCTGTACGACGCCGAGGCCGAGGAATACTGGCTCCCGCCGTTGGAAGACGAACCTGAGCATCAACGCGTACTCTGGCAGGCCGCGTAGACGGTCAACGGACTGTCCCGGCTCTCGCCCCAGGACTCTTGTTGTGGTGAACTTAGGCTCCGCTGCGCCGATCTGAACGGATTGCCTCCTCACGGGTTGGCGCAGTGCCGCCATCGTTGTGAGGACTCGGCCGTGGAAATTGCAATCGTTGTGGGTGTCCTACTTGCGCTGCTCGCCGGGGTCACACTCGGTCCCCGATCCAAGGGCCGTAAGGACAACAAGAGCGAGAACTAATCGGTCGTTGCGTGCTGGGCCTCCTTCCCACCTGGGCACGGCTCAAGCTCCCCCACGCTCCGCTGCTTGACCCGCACACACGTGGAAAGCAGGAACCAAAGGGCCCGCCTGCGCACAACCACCTACGTCACCGACACGGGTAGCTCGCCTCGAGCGAGTGGTAGCCGTGCACAGCCTCCTGGCGCTCAGGTACCGAAACGATTCTTGATCGGAATCTCGCGCCGAGTGCATTGGTCCGGCCTCACCCATGCCTCACGGGCCCGCGAGAACTCCACCCATTGCGCGTAGACAGCGTCAGGGGTCCATGCCATCGCGAAGCCCTTCACCGTTTGCTTCTGCCCGTCCGGGTACTCCAGCTCAACCCACAGCGCAGGTGCTTTCTCCGGCTCCGGCTCCGTCGCTGGTCTATCGGGTGCGTCGAGCTGCAGCGGAGGCACGTAGCGGTCCGCGCTCGGCGGGATGCCATGCCAACCAGGGCGAGGATCTGAAGTCACCGGCATACCGTACTGGCCTCACCCGACATTCAGGATCTACGAGTCCCGATCCGTGTGAATCGCGATCAACCGCTCTCCTTCGGATACACGCGAGAGCATCAGCTCCTTCGCCTCTTCGTAGGTCGCGCCCTCGGCGCTGACCTGGTCCAACTCATCCCCTCGGACGACACCCGTAACGATCATCAAACCAGCCTAAGGGCGCACGGCTGATCACTTGTACTACTCATTTACTCATGAGAGTATTTGAGTAAATGAGTATCTGAGTAAATGAGCGCAGGAAGGCAGCCGTTGAAAGTCATCGCCGTACTGAACCAGAAAGGTGGAGCAGGGAAAACGACCCTCGCCACCCACCTCGCCAGAGGACTACAGCTCTCCGGCAAGTCCACGCTTTTGGTCGACTCCGACCCACAAGGCAGCGCCCGCGACTGGGCTGCGGTCCGCGAGGACCATCCCCTCACCGTCATCGGTATCGACCGCCCTACTATCGACAAGGACATTAAGGCGCTGGCTGAGGTGGACTACGTCATCATCGACGGAGCCCCCCAGGCCGCCGACCTCGCTGTATCAGCGGTCAAAGCAGCCGACGTCGTCCTCATCCCCGTCCAGCCCTCCCCCTACGATATTTGGGCCACCTCCGACCTCGTCGACCTGGTGAAGCGCCGCATTGAAATCACTGACGGGAAACTGCGCGCAGCATTCGTCGTCTCACGCGCGATTGCCGGCACCAACATCGGCAAGGACATTGCCAAGGTCCTCGAAGGCTATGAGCTTCCCGTCCTCACCAGTCGCATTCACCAGCGAGTCGACTACCCAGGAACTGCGGCCACCGGCAGCACAGTCCTCGAGCTGTTCCCGAAGTCCGAAGCGGCCAAAGAGGTTCTCGAACTAATCGCCGAAGTCGAACAGTTCACCAATGAAGAAATGAGTAACGGAGTAAATGAGTAGCCTCGGAAACCTCGGCCCAGGTCGCCCCAGTGCGGCAAAGAGCAAAGACAAGCTCATGCAGTCCCTCGAGGACGTAGAGCCCACCCGCCGCGTGAACTTCGAGCTTGCCGCGTCTAAGCACCAGAAGCTCCGCATCCAGGCGGCCAAGCGCGGCATGTCCATTAAGGACTTCCTCACCGCCTACATCGACTCACTCCCCGATGAGTGAATGAGTATTTGAGCAAATGAGTATTTGAGCTATTGAGTAAGGGTCGGCACCGATGGGTGCTGACCCTTACTCGTTGCTGGCTGGTCCTGTTGCCGGCGGTTTTTCCGTTTTTGCTCTAGTCCCAACAGACCAATTCCAGGACGATGAGCAGCCCAGGCCGCTGCGGTTCCTTACCCTCCAGCAGGTAGCCGACGAGCTGAACACCAAGCACAGCACCATCCGGGCACTCATCACCTCAGGGGACCTGCCGGCCATCCAGATCGGCGGCAGAGGTCAGTGGCGCGTTGAACGCGCCAAGCTCGAGGACTACATCACCGGCGCCTACGCCAAGGCCCGCACCGACATCGCCCACGGCGAGGTGTAGGCGTGGTTGATCTGCAGCTCCAGAAACTGGCGGCCGAAGCGGAGAAGATACGCGATCCTGGTGGGCCTCTTCTTGGCGCTTACAGCGAGGCGTTGGAAGCATGGGCAGCGACGCACCCCGAGGTGCCCTACCGGAGACTCCAGCCGATTATCGACCGGCTATTGCGCGAGCACCGGTAGGCCGTTGACGGCCCGTTCTACGACGGACGCTCGTCCTGTCCGTCAGGTGCCGGCGTTACGGCACTGAGCCACACCCAGCCCTCGCGCTGGATCTTGATGAGCGGTTCGAGGAACCGGATCTTGACCGCTGTGCGGGTGTAGGCGATGGCGTGCGCCTGGACCCGGATGGCTTTCGAGGGGTAGCGGACCCACGCGTACACACGGCGCGGTACCGGGAAGTCAGTAGGTCGGCAGTTCTCGACGTCGAGTTCGGCCGCGGTGAGCATGATCAGCTCCTCGCGCATGACGAACTCCTCGATCCGATCATCCATCAGTCGGGCGTAATGCTTCCCATAGCGTTTTGACTGACCCATGAGCCGGCCACGTCCTACCTACCGCCGCTCAGAACCCGTCGACGCCAGCGACGCGGCGCAGCCGCCAGTCCTCCCACCGCGGATCCGCACTCATATCGAACTCGAGCACAGGGGACGCCGGTCCGGTCTGCGCCTGAAACCGCCAGAACTTCGTCGTGAGCATGCTGCCTCTACCGCCCAGGGGAGTGCTGGCTGGTTCCCACCAGCTGCTCGAGCTCGACCACGACACCGGCTCACCGATGACCTGCCACAGGCAACCCCGCCAGCGCAGCGCCAACGGCAACCCTGAGGGCAGGAACCGCACGTCGGCCGTCTCGTCCAGCACGTGCCACGCCGGTACCGCAAAGTCCTCTGTAGAGCGTGGTCTGCCAACTGGTTGCGTTGTCATCGTCCGTGCCGTCCTGATCCTCTGCCGTCCCTCGTGCAGGGTTTAAAATAGAACACAGGTTCGATTATTTGGGAAGCCGGGCGCGCGGTGGTGCAGCAGAAAGCGAAAGTTCTGCTACTTCATTTACTCAAATACTCATATGAGTAAATGAGCGATGGGCAGGGGAGACGCCTTGCTGTGAGGTTTCAGCATCGGACCGTAGGCTCGTTAGATGGACGAGCTAGCTGCCTTCATCCTCGCCCGCGTCGCAGAAGACCACGACCTCGCCTACCAGGCACTCATGACCCAGGAGCCGGCGGCATCCTCGGAGCCCACACCCGGAATTGCCACGCGGCCGACGCCGGCCGGTCCGTCGACGTAGCCGGCCACGAGCTGCTGCTGGACCCGCTTGCCTGCCACACCATGAACCAAAGCCCAGAGAAGGTCATCGCGGATTGCGTCGTGAAACAGCGTCTGGTCGCGCACGTGCAGAGCATTGACTGGGACTACGAACCGGCAGGGGAGCAGGACTACATGCGCACAATCCTCGAGCTGATGGCCCTGCCCTGGCGCAACCATCCCGACTACTCGCCGCACTGGGCTGCGTAAGCTTCATTTGGGCATTGTCGGTTAGTGTCGGCTGCAGCGGGCAGAATGGCGGGCATGTGTGGACGCTTCGTCATCGCCGGCAACAAAGTCGCCATCCGGGACGCGTTCAGCGTCGAGGAGTCCTTCGAGGACGAGCTGAAGCCTTCGTGGAACGTGGCGCCGATGCAGGGGATCCCGTTCGTGTCCGAGCAGCTGCGCGAGGGCGAGCTGGTGCGCCGCCTCGAGATAGCCCGCTGGGGACTCGTCCCCGTGTGGTCAAAGGACCCAAAAGCTACCGGGGCGAGGATGATCAACGCCCGCAGCGAGACTGTCACGGAGAAGCCCTCGTTTCGGACCGCGGCCGCAAAACGTCGAGCCCTGATCCCGGCGAACGGGTACTACGAGTGGCAGAAGAACGAGGACGGAACGAAGACCCCGCACTACCTCCACGGCGAGGACGAGGACCAGCTGCTGGGCTTCGCCGGCCTGTACGAGTTCTGGCCCGACCCCACTAAGCCTCGATCCACCGATCTGCCTGGGTGGATGATCTGAATCCTGGTTGGGCGGTTTGGTCGGGCTGTGGGCGTGGCGGGGTGCGGGGCCTCGCTGCCTTTTGATGTTCCACTGGTGGTCCTGGTTGCGCCGTGTGGCTGGGTTGGTGGGAGTTCAGGCCCGTTGCGGCGGCGGGTAGAGGTGCTCGAAGAGGGCCTGCCATGGTGTTTGCCAGGGCCAGGCTTCTGGGAGATGAAACCGGATTTTCCGGGCGCTGGTGGCGATGCGGGCTGGGACGTGGATGAGTTTGCGGCGGATGGTGCCGGTGTGGGCCTTGCTGAAGGTGTCCGCGGCGAGGATGCCTGCGGCCCGGGTGAGGTTATAGGCGATGACCGCGGTTACGAGCCAGGCCGAGTTCGCGGCGAAAACACCGGAGGGCATGTGGGCCAGGGCGCTGTCCTTCAGATCGGCGTTGACCTGCTCGATCTGAGCGTGTTTGCGATGGGTTTTGTCCGCGGCGACGGTGTCCAGAACATGTGCGTTTACGGTGGTGAAGAACGCGTGGTGCCGGTGTATTTCAAACAAGGTGGGTTGTCCGTCGCTGGTTTTCTGGTTGAGTTCCGGAATGCGGCGCACGACGAGGCGGCCGGTGATCTGCTCGGCCTTTTTGCGGGAGGAGAACGCGGTGAACCTGATCTCGGCGACCTCGGCCCGGGACACCCAGGTGTTGGTGGTTTCGTCGAAGACCGCGTCGGTGTAGTCGATTGTTTCCCATGCCGTTTCCGGGATCCCGGCGATGGCCCGTTTGACGGCCGGGTCCATGCGCACGGTCACCGACACGTCCGCCCCGCTGGCCAGGGCGGCGGAAACCGCCGTATACCCGTAGAAGGCCGAATCGAACCGGCAGAGCACCGGCCCGCGGCTCTGCCCGCCGGCCTGGAGGCGTTTGAGGGTGGACAGGGCATCGGTGATCAGGCGTTTGGCTCCGCGGGCCGAGTTCGCCGCGCCCTTGCGCAACCGCTGGGCGGCGATGACCGGGGCGGTGTTCTTGGTGGAGACGGTGGCCAGCAGGGCGTTCAGCCCGCGGACCCCGGAGTACCCGTAGCCGGAGCCCTGCTTGGCGTAGCCGTGGACCTCGATGATCGTGTCGTCAACATCGACGAACACGAAGTCTCCTACCCCGGGGCTCCCGAGCAGCCGGGCCCGGGTCCCCAGGTTGGCCAGGAAACGAGAGGCGACAGCGTCCAGTTGGCGCACGTGACCGAACGTGAAGGACCGCAGGAACGAGCCCAGGGTGGAGGGCGCATAGCAGGCGGTGAATACGCGTTTCATCCCGCCGTGGCGCAACAACGCCATGTCATCAATCGAGTCCGCGCCGGCGACCATCCCGGCGACCATCCCGGCGACGAGGGAAGCGACCTTCAGTCCGGCGTTCGCGCCCTTGTCCGTTGGTACCGTCAGCCAATCCTGGGCGAGCTCGTGCAGCCCGGCGTCCCGGGCCAATGTCATGACCGGGAGCAGCCCGGCCGACGCCACGAGGTTGGGCTCGTCAAAGGAAACTGACACCGCGGACGGTTTATGGGAAACTTGCATCTACGAGATGCCCTCTCTTCGGCGAAAAATAAGTTCTAGACAAGCTCCATTTTCCCTGAAAAGACGGGCATTCTCGGTTTAAACCGCCGTAAGGATCCCGACCCACATCGGTGGATCAAGGCTAAGGCAGAGGACGCCGACGACAAGTGGCTGGTGACCGCGACGATCCTCACTCGGGCAGCGCACGATGCGCTAGGGCACATTCACGACCGGACGCCGGTCATCATCCCGAAGGACCTGCAGGATCAGTGGCTGGACCCGACCATGACGGAGCGAGACCAGGTGCAGCACTTCATCGACACCATCCCCGAACCCAACCTCGTCCAGCGGATCGTCGGCAAAGAGGTCGGATCAGTCCGCAACAACGGACCGCACCTAGTTGAGCCAGCGGGATCGGATTGGGAGCGTTAAACGTGGTCGACCGGAAAGGTGTGACAGCGAATAATCGCGAAACCCTCGAGGCTTTCGTTGTCCGCAGTCGGCGGGTTGATGCTCATTCGCTCATGTCGGACCCTGCCCGGGTTCACGCCTTATCCGTGGGGCAGATCAAGGTGCGATTGATGCCGCAGACTGGCGAACAGTTTCTTGTGCAGGACCTTCCGGCAGAGGAAGTGCTGGAGTCAGCTGCAGCTCGGCTTCGACCTTTGATCCTTCAAGAGGATCCGGTGTACTGGGGCAAGGCAACTAATGCCATTGGATACTTCTTAAAAGATAGCCGGGACCAACAAGCGAAAGACGTCCTAGCGGAGATAAAGTGGCTTTGGCAGGAGAGGGTTGCACCGGCGCCAGGTAAAGTACGGGGCTACTTCTTACAGATGCGACGAGTCGGTGACGAGGATGCGTCAACCGTTGTGGACTCAGATTTAGGCATGTCCTGGTTCTATGGCGACGTTGTGCACGCAGACAAGAAGCGCCGGGCCGCCGGAGCGGACTACGGCATCACCGAGCGGTATAGAGCAGCAACGATGCTTGTCGCTAACGGGCTCATTTGTAACCGTCTGACGCTTCGCTTCATCAGGGATCTTAAAGACGCAGGCTTGCTTGAGTTGGCAGACGGGGTATTTGCGGAAGAAGTCGTTGTGACCGAGACCCACTTCGAGCAAGCAGCCAGGTTCTACGTCGGGGAACCTGGGACAGCTATGCCGGAGGACATTACCGGCGTCATCCCGGACGGGTTTGAGGAGTTCGACCCCGAGAGGCACATTCCAAGACATAGAACTGGTAAGGGTATGCCTTTGCCATGATTGACCTCCTTCCAGCGAGAACGAGTCCTCACAGGTTAGGTGTCAACCAAACTCTGGGCAGACCCAGTCGAACGTTTGAATACCCACTCGGTGACTGACCGGCGACAACTCATCGAGTCGGCGACGATGCACCCGGTAGAGAATCTGCGCGAGTTGTCAGCAGTTGAAGCACGGCGAGTTCTAACCCATCTGCGGTAACGCACTGGTGCGTCCCGGCCCGCGACTGGTTCGTCGTGGGACAGCCGTGAGGAAGACACCTGGGTCGACAAGCTGTGAACGTGGAGCATGTCCACAGTGGTTAGTACACGACGGAGCTCTCACGGTAGGCGTGGTCGGCATCGAGTGCTTCCAGGATGCTTGCACGTTGCGCCGGCACGGTAAGGTCCAATACCCGTAGCTCACCGTCGATGCGCGAGATGGCCTCGATGCGGTGGAAGCTGTCACCGTAGACCTCCGCGAACCGGGCTAGGCCTCGCAGCTTGGGCAATGCATCGGGTAGCCACGACCCGTGGGGGTCGACGATGTTTGCTTGTACGCCAGCAGGGCTGTCGATGAAGAAGAGGAAGTCGGGGCGGAGTGTGCGCCAAGTCCCGTGTGCGTCCTGGTAAGCGATGCTCATCGAGTCACGGCCACCGGTTGGGTTACGGTACCAGCCGAGCATGTCACCACGACTAATCTCTGTATCGAGGACCTTGACCTCGTCCGGGTTGAGCTTGCCGACCGGGAACATGCCGTCCTGGTCCGACAGAAGGTGCAGCGGGCGCTGCTCGAGGAGCTGAGTGGCATCGCCGACCGAGCGGCGTGTCTCCTCTTGCCTGTTCTTCGGCATCGCCATGGAGATCAGCTGAGGATCTGTGCTCATGGCCGTAATCTCGGCGTAGAGGCTCTGACGGGACTCCGAGAGTTGTTTGATGGCGACCCGATGTTGACCCAACCATTCGCCGGAGAGGGTATTGGCTTCAGCATCAAGGGCCGGCCGTGTCTGCGGAAGCATCGCAAGACTCGCCACACGAACGTGCGCGTCTCGAAGCTCGTCCTCATCCTCCGCCTCAGTCGTCAGATGATCGATGTACGTGCGGGCGATGTCCGGGGTGACCGTGCGTGACCCGTGCCGATATGCCTCCTGGATGGCACGGTCATCGGCTATCTCCGTCCACGTTTCGTCAGCACGTAGACCGTAGCGGGCGTGTCCGCGCACTGTGCCGCCGGCGACGGTCAGCACATCGGCCTCAGCTTTGCGAAGCTCCGTCGGGTACTGCGCTGTGAGCCCGTTTAGGACCCCGTGGAGACGCGCGTGGGCGATACAGCCTGCCTCGGGCACGATCCCGTCTGTTGCCAGCGCATGAGCCAGCGCGGTGATCCGCTTGATCGGATTCGCGTGCTTGCGCGGCAGTGTCTCGGCCGGGAGGTTAGTGAAGCACTCCCACACCGCGTCGGGCACCCTACTGTTCGACGTCATGAGCTGCGGATTGATCAGGACCCGCTGACCTGTGCCCGTGCCGGACTCGAGAAGCTCGCTTCCCATGATCTGCTCGAGTACCCGGCTGGCGGTGGTTTTGTTGAATCGGGGCAGGATGCACTCGACGCTGTTGAGCAGATCATCGCCCTCGACGCGGCGTGCAAGCGGCGAGCGAATCATCCGGCCCAGAAGCTGGGTGATGTGCGTTTCGTCCTCAGCGGGACGGAATGAGACCATGACCTCTGCCCGCGGGCAGTCCCACCCGGTGCTGATGGCATCCTTGGCGAGCAAAACACGGATATAGGTGGCATCCTGGACCCGCTCAGGGGAAATGTACGGGACGCTATGTGTGCCGAAGGTCTGAGCAGTGTGCTCACCGAAGACATGCGCGAAAGCATCAGAACTAATCTCGGGCCACTCGTTCCGGATGACATCGAGTGCTGATGCCACCTCGGCAGGGGAGGGCTTATTCGGTACTTGAAGGACCAGAAGGGGCTGAATGGCCTCTGGCTCCTTCTGGTCCTTGGCGTACTCAGCCCAGGCTGCTGAAAGGTCTTTGACTTTACGAACACCCCGGCGCAGGAGGACCGTATTGAAGTCCCCTGTTTCCGCGGGGAAGTCCAGAACGATGTCGTCCTTGAGCAGCCCTGATTCCTGGATGCGCACAGGATCCACGGTGACAGTTCGCAGATGGACGCGGTTCTCCTGGACTTGGGCGGCACTCATGGCGTCCTCGAAGCGCTTTACTGTCGCCGAGATACCCCACACGATAGGCATCGGTGGCACAGACCCGTGCCCATTGATCAGACGCTTCACGATCGTTGGAGTGTCCGAGGAGGCTCGCCGACCCATGCCCCGGTGCGCCTCATCGAGCACCATGTACAACGTAGTGCTCTCATCGTTGATCGTGTTCCGAAGAGTGTCCCAAAACGTGAACGGCACCAGGTCGGGGTTCATTTCGATACCCGGCAGGATGCCATCACTGTCATGCCCGCGTACGAGAAGGCTGTTACGGGACAGTTTCGAGGTGTTAAGGAAGTAGACGTGCCCAGGCTGGAGCTTGCGATAACGGAAAGGGTGCTCGACCGTGATCAGACGATTGCGGAGCCGGTCGGAGGCCTGTTCCAGCCGGTGCCGTGTCTGCTGGTTCAAGGACGGATCATCGCTAAACCACAGGACGATCGCCCCTGGATCAATAACGGTATCGAAGTCATCGCTGCCCCAGAACAGGGCTTCGATGACTCCTGCGGCCATGACTGTCTTACCGGCACCGGTAGTGGCTGTGAGAGCAACCGAGGAGACCCGATTACGTGGTCCGTGGTAGAACTCGCGTGCGTCAGCCAGCTCCGCCAGGGTGTCGCCGACAGCGTCTGCTTGATAGTCCTTGAGGGTGAAGCGCATCAGAAATTACCGTTGCTCTCACAGTTTAAGAGGTACTCCTCGTACAAACGGACAGTCTCAATACCAGGGATCTCGTTCGCGATCTGCTGATAGCGCCCCTCGTCATCCGTAACGATGTATGCAATCCGGATGTCGCTCTGTGCTTGGACGGCGGCGATGAAGTCCGCGGCGAGGTCAAGGTTCTTGATGATGCCATACGCCTCAGCGACAGCCCATCCCTCCAATAGGTTGTCGATCTGCTGTCCCTTAGCGCCAGCACGCAACCACAGCATCGGCGCAATTGCCGCGAACGCTCGGTCCGTGCTAACACGCCACGGAGACTCATACGTCAGCGTAAAGAACGCCGCGTTCTCTACAAATCCATCTGACATCGGGAACTCGTCCACAAACTTGTAGTCGCCCTTAATTGGTTCGTCCTCAGGCGTACGGCCAGTAATGGCAGCTCGGATTCGAGGTTTTGTAATTGCTTCGCAGATCCCGTGCTGCTCCCACTCGGGATCACCGGGTCGAAGATTTTTAGCACGTAACTTGCGTTGTTCATCGGAAGAAACTTCGTTATTTGTAACGAGAACTACTTGGCGCGATCCTCCGTCTTGCTTGTTTAGGCGCATCACTGCATGGGCCGTTGTACCAGACCCCGCAAAAAAGTCGAGAACCACGGCGTCGGGTTTGTTGCCAACCGCAAATCGCAATACATCTTCAACCCCATAGAGAGATTTCGGAAACGGAAAACGCCTACGCGGAATTAATGCTGATAATATAGGGGTTCCGTAGTCGGATGCGGAGTGAGATCCACGGTGCCAAGTGGTCATGGGGCGTACTTGCTTTGCATGCTTGTACACGAACTTATCAAACCCTAATGCGTCCATACCTACACGATCGATTAATCCAGATTCAATCTCTTGGATAGTCCCGCTTTGAAGAACTCTGATAACCATTCGACTACTACTGTTGAAATAGTGACGAACATAGCCCGCTCGAAGGCGGTTCGTAAAAATTTCGCCTGACGTTCCCCACGTCATTTCAGCTCCGTCGTCGCGGACGGGAAGTACTGCGAGTTGACCTTCGCGCGGTGGGGCTCCTACTTCATTCTCTGCTAAGGCTGGTCCGTAGCCGCTAAATGAACCGTCGTCGATGCTGAAGTAGAGCGGGTAGTAGAGGTTTGGCCGTCGTGAACGACGGCCATTATCGCCGCGCCTCATAAGAGAGTCCCATCGTACTTCCCTAGAACCCAACTCTCTTGAAGTGTTAAGCATGTCGTCGGAGGATTCGGCTATCGAAGAATTTCCTAAAAATACAAAGTATGCGTACTCGTCAGAACGTGAAAACATCTGTTGTCGCGATGAACCGCTCGGGTTGATGACATCACTAATCATTTGTATTGAAGCATCTGGAAATACTTGCTCTAGAAGCAGCCCTAATCGTAAGTATTCCTTTTCGTCGATTGTCACAATAAGAATTGAGTCGTTTGGGTTTAGTAAAAGTTTTGCTAGTTCGAGTCGGCGCTCCATGAAGGCCAGCCACTTCGAATGCCGGTATAGATCGTCACCCTCAACGTAGTCGTTATTGTACTTCCAGTCTCGAGCGCCTGTGTTGTAAGGTGGATCAATATAGATTGCGTCAATGGATTTTGCGTGGGTAAAGGTGAGCTGTTCAAGAACATGAAAGTTCTCACCGTTAATAACAGTGTGAAAGGACTTACTGCCTCCACGCTCGACAGTCCCATCCGGGCGAAGCCCAGGATAAATCCAGTCTCGGAACTCAGCCACAAGAATGAGGTCATCGCCCTGTACTGTGCGGGTTTCAATCTCGGCAGTGTCTAGAAGCGAAATATCGACGGTGTCACCACGGATAGCATCCACTCGCCACAGGCGCTTGTCACCAGATGTCGCGGATCCCCTAAGGGGAAGAACGCGGACCTTGCTCCCCCGACGTACCTTATGGCCTGCGAGCTCGACTGCCTCAGGTGCATGTCGTTCGAAGTTAAGACCAAATGGTAGGCGCTGCTGCAACGGTTGAATCTCGTCTTCCAGGTCCTTGCCGAGCTGCGGATCAAGCTGCTTGGCAGCGCGCAGAAGGTCGGTAAGCCGTGACATCCCCATCCTTACTGTTACATGAGTGAAGCCCGTGTCCTATCGCTGATCGCGTGGCACGAACTTCACTTGAACCTTACCCGCGTGGCGGAGCCGAGACGAAGTTCTTCCACACGCCATCCTTAATGCGTTGGGTGTGCACTTTGCGATGAAGGTGTTGCGCCGAGTACGCCCAGCGCAACAGGGATTGCCGCATGACTGTGTCAACCGTAGATGGCCCCATTGTGGCGATCGTTAGAATCCACCCCGTCACACGGGGCCACTCAAACCTGTCACAGTCAGCCGCAAGGGGATCGTTCACCGTGCGTTTTTTGCTTTCGGGTTAGTTTGGTGGGCGGCAGGATATGGGCCGGGCGTCGTGCTCTGTGGTGGTCGAATCGTACTTAGAACGAGGGTGCTCAGGATGATGATCGCCCCGATGAGTTGACCGGAGGTCAGGGTCTGATTAAAGACTGCCCACCCCGCGAGTGTTGCCACCAGTGGGCTGAGGAGACCTAGTATCGCCGTTGTTGATGCTGGTAGCAGGTGTACCCCGCGGAACCAGAGGGTGTAAGCCACGGCGGTGCCGATGACACCGAGGTAAAGATATCCTGCGATGTTCGGCAGGGTCAGGGCCTGCGGCGGTGGACCCTCGACGAGGAAAGCGATGGGGGCGAGGAAGAGTCCGCCGGCAACGAGTTGCCAGGACGTGGTGGCCAGCAGGGTGTCGGGTCTACCCCATTTCTTGGTCAGTACGACACCGCTTGCCATGGCGACCGCACCGCTAAGAGCGGCGATGACCCCAACGAGATCGAGCCGGGCTTGGGCTTGAAGGACGAGCATGGCCACCCCGATCAGGCCGGTAACCCCTGCAGTGAGTTTCACTGGTGTCAGTTTCTCTCCGATCCAGCCCGAGGCAAGGACAGCGACCAGGAGCGGTTGCACAGCCCCGATGGTGGCTGCGACGCCACCGGGCAACCGGTATGCGGCGATGAAGAGGAGCGCGAAGAACACCCCGATGTTCAGCACCCCGAGAATACCGGCTCGCCACCACCAGCACCCCGTAGGTAGCCGGCGGACCAGGATGACCAGCAACACACCTGCCGGGAGGGACCGTAGGGCTGCGGCCAGGAGCGGCCGGTCAGGTGGAAGGAGCTCGGAAGTGACGAGGTACGTCGTTCCCCACACGCAGGGAGCGACGGCTGTGAGGAGCAGGACCATCCACTGTTTGCTAAGCACTACGCAATAATATCTTAGCGCTTAGCTTTTAGCTAGGGTGGTGGCATGACCAACACGACTGATGAGGATCATGTTGCGACTGTGCTGGAGCAGTGGGCGCGTGAACGGCCTGACGTGGATGTGAGCCCGATGGCCGTGATCGGCCGACTCTCCCGCGTGGCGCGAAGGATCGAGGTGCGCTTGGGTGAGAACTTCGCGGCTCAGGGAATCGATGCGGCGACCTTCGACGTACTGGCGACTCTTCGCCGCTCCGGGGCTCCCTACGCTCTGAGTCCGAAGGACCTGGTCGAGACCTCGATGGTGACCTCGAGTGCGATCGCTCAACGCCTGAACAAGCTCGAGGCCGAGGGGCTAATCGAACGAACCTCGAATCAGCGCGACGGCCGCGGGAAGCTGGTTCACCTCACCGACGCAGGCCGCACCATCGTCGACAGTGTTCTTCCGGTTCATGTGGCTGTAGAACATGAATTCATTCAAGCCCTCAGCTCAGAGCAGCAGAACACTCTCGCAAAACTCCTTGCAGCCCTCGATCACTGAACTCGTCCACCGCTGAGTAAGCGTCCCGCCCAAGGATCCTCTACCGGTCGCGTACCTCTCGGACCGTAGGAGCGCCGTTGGTGTTCCATTTAAAGAGCGTCAGATGCCAGAGCTGGGGCTGCTTTCGAGACGGATCAATAAGCCCGTGTGCACCTAAACGCTCTAGCGTTTCACGCACTCTCCATGATGAAGGTGAACCACCCGCAGCAACCACGTCCTGCCAATCCGCTGCGGAATCTGTCAAGGCGTTTGAGACACAGCCAAGTGGTTAGGCGTGTGAGGGGACCTCTCTTTGCTGTGGCTGGTTGATCCACGCAGCTGAGGGGCCTGCCGGCGGCACCGGCGGTTGGCCGAACCGGTGCGGGGTAGCCGCGTAGGCGTCCTGGAGTACCGCGGCCCGGAGGGCCTGGATCGCAGTGTAAGTGCCGTCGAAGACAGTGGCGGGGGTGTGGAGCCCGATCCCGGAATGGCGGTGTTCGAAATTGTAGTAAAGGAAGAATTCGTTGGCCCAGACGGTGGCGTCCTGGCGGGAGCCAAACCGCCCGGGGTAGCTGTGGTGGTACTTCGTAGTTTTGAACGCAGCTTCGGAATAGGGGTTGTCATTGGACACGCGCGGCCTTGAATGGCTGCGGTCGATGCCCAGGTCGATCATCAGCTCGGCGACCGGTTTGGACGTCATGGACGTCCCCCGATCGGCGTGGATCACGCCCGGGGTGCCGTGGATCATGACCGCGTCAGCGATGAACTCCCTGGAGCCCAGCCCGGACTCGCGGGTGGTGATGTGCCAGTGGACGACGTAGCGAGAGAACAGGTCAATGATGACCATCAGGTCGTAGTACACGCCCCGGATGGGGCTGGGGAGTTTAGTGATGTCCCAGGACCAGACGTCGTTAGGTTTCACCGCCACGAGTTCGGGTTTCTTCTTCGCCGGGTGGGTGGCCTGGCGTCGGCGTTCACGCACCTGGCCGCGGCCGCGAAGAATGCGGTACATGCTTGATTCCGAGCACAGGTAGGCGCCTTGGTCCAGCATGATCGCGCCGATCTGGGCCGGGGCCTTGTCGGCGAACTCCTCGCTGTTCAACACCTCCAGCACCTGCGCCACCTCCCCGCTGGTGAGCTTGTTGGCAGGGACCGGGCGCCGGGGTTTGGGTCCGTGGACCTTCGGGGCCCGGGAACGGTAGTGCGTGGCCCGGGCGCGTCCCGTGAGGGTGTAGATGATCCGTACGGGAAGCAGCCCGGTGAGCCCGGTGAAGGCCTCGTCTACTGCGGCGCTCACGGCTTGTCGTTGTCCGCTCTCGTGGAGATGTCCTCCAAGAGAGCGTGTAATTTTCCCATCACGCTCAACGCCTCCTCGGTCCGTGCGAGCTTCGCTTCAGCCCGTTCGGCGCGGGTCTTCATGGCCTCAAGCTGGGCCTCGGGGCTGTTCTTCTTCACGGGCCTGGCGGCGGTGGCGAGGCCGGTGAGGGCGCCGGCGTTGCGTGCCCGGCGCCAGGTGGTGATTTGGGAGGAGAACAAGCCTTCGCGGCGGAGGAAGGCGCCCTTGGCTCCGGGGCCGTCGAGGGACTCGTAGGTTTCCAGGATCGAGAGTTTTTCCCCTGGGGTGAAGGAGCGGCGGAGGGGGCGATCTGCACTAGGTTTTTCGGGATCAGCCATGGATCCACCGTCGGTGTTGGCGGTGGGCGAAGCAAGTGCGGTGGTCACAGGGAATCGGTTTCCAAATCTCGCCCTTAAGGAGTCAGTGGGAAAGGACGCGGTGTCTCACCCAATGCTGACAGACAGGGCTGCAGCGTCTGCCGGATCAACCCCAACTGACCTGAGTGCTTGATGATCGCGAAGATCCACGATCCGATCCGCCTCGACATCGAACTCCAGCACTTCGAGTTTGGGAGTGTGGTCGTGTGTGTGAGCGATCATTGCAGCGGCAACACCAGCCTGCGACGAGCTGAGGTACAGAGTCGGCACGTCCGGCGGTGAATACCGGCCGGCGGACCGTGATCCCGTAAGAGCGGCATCACGGTAAGCGGGATCGACAGCTCGAAAGAGGGACCCGGCCACAGTACGCATGAGCGCACCGGCTTCTTTAATAACTGGTTCGTTGATCTGCATGACAACGGCTCCTTCACCTGTGAGTCTCAACTGAAGATGCCAGCTTCCTGCGTTTGGTAGTGGATCCTCGAGCGGGACACTCAGAGGGATCGAATTCCTGGAGAGGCGTCAGCTACTCAGCGAAGTAGCAGCGAGAGCGTCCATTGGCGTCGAGGGAAGTCCATGTACCAGGTGGCTTGATTTAGTGCGGGGTAGCCCAGAATGAGGTCCATCGGTCGGTCTAGCGTGGCGTTCGCTGCACTGAGGTCGACGGCCGCGACCTTCTGGGCTTCGAAGGAGACGCCAGCGGTGGTGACCGGACCCATGATATAGGTCGGTGTCTGCTGTGTCTGGCCGGCGCCGTCTGTCCCGCTTGTCGGATCTACTTGGTAGAACATCTGTGGGTGTTGGGCGATGAGCGAGGTGTCGACCACGGTGATTCCGGCGCCGGTGTCCCATACCGCGGATGCTGTCTCGGATTCCACGACTACATCAAGGTAGGCGTGGCCGACGTCGTCCAGGTACAGAGGCATCGTTGCTCCTGTGGTGTCCGTCGGGCCGTCGAGGGTCAGTGTCTTCTCTGCCAGATTGAGGATGCAGCTGTGATGGCGTAGTACGTCGAGTCCCAGGAGATTGTGAGCGCCTACGGCATCATCCAGGGCTCGACTTACCTCCAGATCCTCGATCAGCAGCTCACCTAAGCGCAAGGGGGGCGCTGTGACGTAGAGGCTTCGGCGTTCCGAGAACACTGTGTAGGACTTGTCCTCGCTGAGGACGGGCCAGTTGCTCGCGAGGTCAGCGCGCACCTGGCTTCGTCGAGCACCTGAATCCAGCACGAAAGGGATGCGGTCCTCGCCAACCTCAACGGTGACCCACACCGTTGCACATAGCGGATCGTCTTCATCAGGCACCACATCGAGCGGGAGGTGGGTAGCTACCATCTGACGATTCTAGGAGCCGACCCAACGCCGACGTTGGGAACCCTTTACGGATACTCGATCCAGTGGATCGAATCGTGTGCCAAATTGGCACCGCAGCGAAAGTCCCAATCGACTCGAACCGGCTGCGGGTAGCCATGAGACGTCGTGGAATTTCGCTTCAATACTTGAAGTTCTGCACCACATTGTGGGCAGCTGACTGGTTTCGGATCACTCATGAGTTCGAACGTAATCGACGGTCACGCCGAGCGCTATGCAGCCTTCCAAGAGAGTGATGCCCCAACTGGTCGTTCTGGCCGCATCCCCAAACGAAAATTGCACGGCATCCGGTCATTGCCCGGTCTCGTCCCCGACCGGTCGACTCGGCTGCGGAACCGCTGAGGGATCGGCTTATGGGGACGGCGTGCTGGGGTCATGGGCGGCGAGGAAGGCTGTCAGTGTGTCGCGGTGTCGCCCATAGGCGGCACGGCCGGCGGGGGTGATGGAGTAGGTGGTGGTGCTGCCGCGGCCGCGGCCGGTCTTGCGCACCGTTACGTGTCCGGCGTGGTTGAGTGCGGTCATATGTCTGGACAGGTCGGAGTCGTTGAGTTGGAGTTGGTCGCGTAGGAACGCGAAGTCGCATGAGGTGCTCGCCGCGATCATGGCGATGGCGGCGAGGCGTTTGGGCTGGTTCAGTGCCGGATCGAGTCCCTCGAGGGGGGAAGTCATGCCAGGCGCTGCCGTACCTGCTGGGCGGCGACGGGATACAGCCGGAACTCGTACGCCCAAACGATGGCTAGTGCCGTGAGGAAGACCGCGATCAGCCCTGCGATATCGCCGAATGATAACCAGATGGCTCCGGAAACGATCAGGGCGGCCATAGCCAGAATTGTGAAGAGCGTAAACGCGCGCTTGATCTCGGGAGGGGCTACAGACAGTCGTGGCCAGGTGCCCCACCGAGCCCGGATGGTCAGCGTCAGAATCAGAACGGCGGTGACGGCCACGAGGAGCAAGCCAATGCCCAGAATGATCTTGCCGTCTCGCATGAGCGGGAAGGTTACGGCGACGACTGTGAAGTAGGTGGCCATGGCGAACGGGTACCAGGCAGAGATACGCGGCGTCTGGGTGAAAGGGGCGGCAGCCGCGCGGTCAGTGGAGCGGAGGTCTGCGTCGAGGTTGTCCATACCGGAAAGCATGGCACTTGCTTATCACTTTCGCAAGTAGAAAGTTTTAGGTGTGCATTTTACTTTCCCGCTACGGCGCCCGTGAGTCGATCCCTCAGCGGGCACCTAATACTCATGGCGAGGGAGAAGTCCGGGCACAATTACTTCAGGTACACACGAACAGCATTTGCGAGCGGAAGAGGCCGATGAACCAGGAGCGTCCGAACGAGGCCATCGCGAAGCAGATCGTTGAGCGGGTGATGGGAATTCAGCTCGAGCATGCGGACACCATCGGCGGAGTCGATTACATTTCCATCGATGGCACCGTCGCCCTCGAAGTTACGGCTGTCACCGACGGCGAGAAGCAGGGCGCTCGTGCCGCGCTTGCGAGGTCTGAGGCAAAGGGTTCTCCGACGAGATTGCAGGGCTGCTGGCTGGTGTTCGCCTCGGACACCCAGGCGCGGATGAAAACCTTCGTTCAGCGAGTGCAGCCGGCGATCGCGGCACTGGAGTTCGCGGGCGAGACGTACTTCGACGATCAGCATGCGATGGTGCAGGTTATCGAGAAGGGTGACCTTTCGCATGTCTACCTGCCGCTACTGAGGGCTGGCGTCGAGAGAGCAACTCACGGCCCGCATCCGGACGGCCCGGCGGATCCGGATCACGTTCACCGTATGTGGGTTAGCCCCGGAAGTGGCGGCTCGGTGAGCGGCAGTGATGAGTCACTGGGCCGACTGATGAAGGTGCTTAATGAGAAGAGCGACAATCCGACGAAGCTGCGTGAATCCGGCGCCGAGCAGTGCCACTTGTTTGTGTGGCTAAACGACGACACTTCGTACAACATCGTCCGCCCACTCAGCCGTGAGGCAACTACTTGGGCGGACGGGGGATGGGGTCTCCCCACGACGGAGCCGCAGCTGGATCCCGCCATTTCACACTTGTGGGTCGTGCACGAGCGGTCCCGACTGGGCTGGTTGTGGGACGGCGACAGGTGGCAGGAGCTGCGAGACCTCTAGGCCGCGCCAATGCGGATCTGCGCGTTCCTCTGGCCAAGCATGCACTTGGTAATGCGGATGTATGTCGGCACTCTGAGGGACTATTTAGGAGGCCTTGCCTGGTACTCCCAGATAGCGTGATCCGCTGACCACGGCGTGACGTTTAGTACTTTGGCGGCGTCCTTGAGCAGCACGCGTGCTTCAGCGACGGTCACTCGTCGCCCTAGGCAGGTGCTGAGCCATCTCAAGACATGTCGGTCGGGCTTCACCCGGTCGTCGTCCCCAGCCGTCATCCAGATGTATCCAGTTCGGATTCCGTCTTGGCCGGCTCCCTTCACTGCCTCTAGGTCCTCCTCGACAGCAGCGGTCCGCTCGGGGTCCGCCGAGAGTTCGGCGAAGTCAGCCAGGGTCTCAATGCCGTGTTTTTCGACAAGGATCTGCGCTATCTGCCTGACTGCTGCCGACTTCAAGATGCCGCTCTTGGTTGAGGTGCGGTGCCGACTGTCGAGTACCTCCGCAAAAGCTTCGTCGTCCAAGTCCTCGATCGAGGCGAGGAACTGGCTCAGTGTTTGCTCGTCCGACCGGGGACTGACAGGCGGTTTGAGCGCATCGCCAGTAAGAAGAACAGAGGACAGGCCCGCGTGGGTAGCGTAGCGACGGACGAGAGGAGCGACTACTTTGTCATAGCTCACGGAGATAGAAAACGTGGCGGAGAGGATGCATAAGGATAGGTGGCCCCATCGATCCTTCCGAGGTTGAGGGTTCAACTCTCGAAGTGCCTCGACGATCCTCGTCGTTTCATCGTGGTTCTCGGTCATGCAACACTTCCCCTCATCGTGTGGCGTGCTCCTGCTGATCCAAGCCTGCAGGGTTCTGCTCGAAACCTACACCGAAGTACTGACGCTCGTGTCTGAGCCACGCAACCGACCATGCTCGAGCATTAGACGTCGGTATCTCAGGGTTTTGGTGAAAGGGAGCGCGGAAGGCGGTGGTATGCCACTAGACGTGATTGAGCTCTGGGCTGCGCTCATGATCCTGACCTGCATGCACGGCGTGCTTCCGCCCGGATAGTTTGCCCAGGTGGAAGCCGGGTGATCAGGCTCTAAGCGACGCGGGCCTGACGACATCCATCCAGTCCAGGAACTCAGCAACAGTGCCGATACGTGCAATCCGTTCGTGAATGGCCCGCTGGTCGTGGCCGGGGATGAATTCGCCTCGTGTTGTCCATCCCTCACAGCCACACCGGCAGAGTGCTCCGGACCCGCCATCGAGTTCTTCGTCGTTAAAGTACCGGACAGGGTTCCTGGCAACGCTGACGGGGGTCGGTTCTCCGACGTACTTGTCGAAGACCGGGTGTCCTTCGGACAGGATCTTGCCGTGGATGGTGTAGCGGTGGTCTCTCGTGTCATCGGGCTGGCGCTCATTAGTCAGTTCGCGCGATTCGATCTCGACCGCCTGGATGACCGTTCTGCCGAAGGAAAAAAGAGCGTATCGCTCATTCTTGGCTCTAGCTCCGAGAGCCCACTCGCCGTGATTCGCCTCGTACATCTCATCGGGCGTCATGCCGGCTTCATATCCCACGAAGGGGCGGCCAAGACCATCCAGTTCGGGATCGACAGACTTTTTTGCGGTGACCGTGATGTGCAGCATCTTCGTTCTCCTTTAATAGTTGGCCGTGCCGGAATAACTAACTATCACCCACGCAATCAGATCGTGTCAATAGATGGTGTTGCCGGGGCTTCCAACTATCGAGGTTGTTCGGTTATGGAAGCAGGTACGGCGGCCGGGTGCCGGTGCTCATGCCGAATCGCGGGAGTCCGACAGGTCCTGCCGGCGGGTATCACAGCGTTGCGCCGAGTACACCCCAATGCAACAGCGCATCAGCGCTGGAATTACGTGGTTCTAGGGTCCGTTCACGGCTTCTGCAACAGAGACGTTCGAGGGTCTAGACGTCACGCAACGCCTGCCCGGCAGTAGTTCGTGGGGGAGTGGCCTCTCATCGGGCACGGTTCGAGACGGTCGGGCGTGCACGGTTGCGATGGTCCACCGCCCGTGCAGGCAACCCCAAGGAGTTGCGCGACGACCGCGAGGACCGACAGGGCTTGTCAGATTCCGTAGTCGGCCGCAGTGGGAGCCGCCGAGGGGCGTCTGTAGTGCAAGGCACTGCGGACGCAGAGATGTTCGAAGTCATGTGAATCAGGCGTCGTTTCGGCCAAAGCCGCCTGCTCTGGCAACACTGCCCAAGCTATGAGCGAGGGAATGACCTGAGGGGGCCGCTCATCTGTGTCATCCAACGACCCAATCTTCCGTGCGGATCAGGTCGATCAGCTTCCCGTGATTGATCTGTCTCTGTTCACAAACATAAGGAATCTTCGGTTTGGCTGGCCCGCCATTGGTCTCGCCGGAAATGACCATGCCCGATTTCACTTCAGCTACGGCGATGACGAATGGGTCGGCGCCGTTCTTACCTCCCTGCTTGAGCCACTGGGGATATTGAGCGACGATCTGGCCGGCGACTGACGCGACCTCAGTTGTCGTCGCGTACATACTTGATGCTCGCCCCATGCCGATTTCTTCACACCATTCCTTCAAGGGCGCGTCGGTGGAGATTGCTTCCGCCCAAGCCTCTTCAGAGATGAGCAGGCGACCGTTGGAGATGAGAGCGTCCACATGATCCCAGAGCTTTGGGAAGTGACGCCGCGGGTAGAACCGCTCGATCCCGTCGATCAAGGCGCTGGTATCGAGCGAGTAGGTCAGAGGGGTCACGCAGGAACCTCCGCGGAAGTAATTCGTTCAACAAGCTTCGGGATCTTGTCGTACGAGACGTCGAGCAGTCGGGCGGTGTCCCTGGAGCTCAGGGCACCTTCGTGATGAGCGCGGACCATGGAGGCGATGAAGGGTCGACCGAGGTCACGTACTTTGAGCTGGTAATAGATGGGGGTATCCCGTCCGCCTCGAGCATCCTTCTCGTCTTGCTTATGACGTTCGTACGCTAGGCGGAATTCGCCGCGCATTTCGGCATAGTCGTCCCAGGTAGCCAGTCCGAGGTGAATCATCCTGATTAGCCCTGCTTCGGCACTGGCGCCGAATTTGTCCGAAACCGTTCGGAGATCCGTGTAGGAGGTCGGGTTGATACTGAGGGTCCGGGATAAGGCGGCGAATGCTTGTCCTGGCATGAGAGCGGCGGCAGCCACTCGGTCGCAGTATCGTTCCTCGGGGGCCGAGGATTGGCGACTGAGGTCGCACAGCCCGCTATGGCGCAAGCTGATATGTGCCAGCTCGTGGAGGAAGGTGTAGATCTTCCCTCGCGGCCAATCAGCTCCGTTCAGGGCGATGACGGGCGCAGGGTCTCCTGAAATAGAGAAGCCGCGCATCTCGGTGACGGGCACACGTTGTACCTGAATTACCAGGTACCCGCGCTCTTCTACCCTTCTCACGAGTGTTCGAAGTAACTCCAGGGGCTGGATCAGGCTACGGGCCGGAAGCTTGTCCAAGCCAAGGTGTTCCCGAAGCTGGTGACCCGCTTTTTCTGGATCCTTTGCGTCAATCTGGAAAATCTGAAGCGGCGGCAGGAAGTCTTCACCGAGTTCTTCGTGGATATCTGAAAGCGCCTCCTGCTGGCGCTTAGCGCGCAGAATCGCTTTGCGAAGTGGTGATGACTCTTCACCTTCCGACTCTGGGCGGCGGAAGTCGGGTAGTTCGAAGACGTTATCTTCCTCTGGTGGAGCGGAGAGGAAGAGGGCAGCGAGTGGGCGGTTGTAGGCGTCTGCCGCAACTCGTAGCTGATTGATGGTGGGTTCAATTTCACCACGCTCCCACTCCGTTATTCGAGTGATCGACACTCCGATGCGCCGCGCGGCTTCTTCATCCGAAAGTCGCGCTGAGGTGCGGGCCCACGCTAGTACTTCCGGGGATGCGGCGAAGCGGCGTAGCTTCACGTCGTAGACCCCCAGTTCATAATTCGATCCTAGCGGGACACGATCCGCATCTTTGAGAGATTCTTCAGCCAGTCGTTGAAGCTAGTACGCGGAGTTCCTCCAGCAGTTCGCTCGCTCCGCTCCTTATAAGGAGCGCCGATGACCGGTGCTGCTCTCCTTCATGGCGCGATCCTAGTCGCGGTCAATCTCGTTGAAGCAATCGCCTTCCGGTTCTGCTTGGCCCGCAAGCCGGTCCGCCACCGGTACACCGACAGCTTGCCTCGAGCCGGCTAACTCGACCTACTCACGACACAAGCCTCCATTCCCATAAGAACCGCCCGACTTAATGCCCGGTGCACGCCCCATATGTGAAACACCGAAACGAACCGAAACCCGCTTCGGAGTGTCTCGAAAAACTACAGATTTACAAGACACCACCTCCTCCTGATCGAGGCCCGAGAACTTTGGCGAGGTCTCGGGACTTCGACTGTCTTGGAAAGTTGCCTCATCATGAAGTGTCTTAGCAGTCGCGTCGCTAGGACTTTGTGAGGCAGACTGTTGAAATGAGGCATCTCGGCTATACCCGCGTGAGTACATCGTCCCAGGACGCGCAGTTGCAACTCGATGCGCTCGTCGCTGCCGGCGTACAAAAGCGCGATGTCTTCGCTGATGTCACCTCGGGTAGCAGGACAGCTCTTGAGCGTCCCGGGATGAAGAAGCTCCTCGAGTATGCCGATGAAGGCGACACCGTGGTGGTGTGGCGCGTCGACCGGCTGGGCCGGTCCCTCATCGATGTGCTGAACACAGTCAACTCGCTGCGCGAGCAAGGGATTCTAGTGCGATCCCTCTCCGATGGCATCGACCCGGAAACCTCGACGGGACGGCTGATGTTGAACATGCTGGCGACGCTGGCGGAGTACGAGCGTGAACTCATCGTCGAACGCGTGAACGCCGGCCTCGTCGCGGCCAGACAGAACGGCACCCGCTTCGGTCGGCCACGATCCGACCCGAAGGTCATCGCAGCGAAGCTCGACGTCGTCGTCGACGCCCGCAAGAAGGGAAAGACCGCAGCAGAAGCCGCGCACCTCGTCGGCTGGAGCAGAGCAACCCTATACAGGCACCAGCAAGCACATGCGGCTCAAGGCCATGTGGGCTGACCGCAAGCGACAGAACTCGTCGGTCATCAGGAGCGCATCATGATCAGGCTCATCCGCTGGTTGCTCACCTCGAGTATCCGGTATAGCTACCGGTTCGTCCGTTTCATCCTCCGGCTGCCGCTGCTGTTGCTGCCCATTCCGCCGCGGGTCCGCAACCAGGTCGCTGGCGCCCTGGCGATCGCGCTTTGGTTCGCCGGCCTGTACGTCGTCGTCGTTGCGGCCGCCGCGCCGTGGTGGGGTCAGCTGATGGTCGCCGCCGCTGCTGTCCTGGTCATTGCCGGGACTGTGCGTATGGAAGGGCGCAAACCGATCTCTCAGCGACGGCCCGCCGCGGTCTGGTGACGTCGTGGTGGGGGAGCGGGCAGTGAGACAGCGCAGGGCAGTAGAGGATCGATTCTGGGAGAAAGTGGTCAAGGGCCTAAAGTCCAACGATTGCTGGATTTGGACCGGCGCAGTGGCCGACGACGGCTACGGCCGGTTCTGGGTCACAAGGGACGGCGAGCAACGCGCCCTGCGGCCGCAACGCTACGCCTACGAACACCTCACCGGAGAGACCCTGCACCCTGGCATCGCCCTGATGCACGTCTGTGACGTGCCGCTCTGCGTCCATGCCAGTACCGGGACAGAAACTCACCTGCTGCCCGGGACCCAAGCGCTGAACATGGTCGACCGGTCCCAGAAAGGCCGGCATGCCAACGCCTCGACCTTCCGGTGGCGCGGCGTCGGCCGCGCCCAGTTCTGCGCCCAGTCGCTCACACTGCGCGCAGCTCTCCTCGAGCACGGATGGAACGAGCCGATCATCCGCCCCCTGCTCACCGGCATCGACCCAGGAGCACCAACGCTCTTCTGACTATGGGAGGGCGACCTGATCACCACGAGCGGCATCGGCTGGGCGATCACCGGCATGTGACAGCCCGGCCTGCAAACCCTGACCACCGCGACCGGTCCGACGACCGGATCAGCTGCCCGAACAGGGGGTAGCGGTGGCTACAGTTAAGCATGTGAGCCCGACACCGCACCCCGCCGACCTGGCCCACCGCGTCCGCCGCGCCTTCCGCGCCCGGGTCTCCGGCGACCCCACCGGGGCGCCGGACTGGGTGCGCGACATCGCCCTGGTCGGGGAGGGACCAGGCTGGTTCGAGCCCGACGGCGTCGTCTGGCGGGTCCACGGCGACCTCTCCACCCTCGTCGGCGGGGTCGCGGCCCTCCTCGGGCAGGGCGCGCACCCGCTGGCGATGGCCGGCGTCGCGCGGCACTCTTCCTACCGCAGCGACCCCTGGGCCCGCCTCGCCGGGACCGCGCGCTGGCTCACCGTGAGCACCTTCGGCTCCGCGGAGCTCGCCGAGCGGGATTCGGCGCGGGTCCGCGGCCTGCACGGGCGGGTCCGCGGCAACACCGACGACGGCCGCGCCTACTCCGCCTCCGACCCCGCCCTGCTCCGCTGGGTGCACCTGGCCTTCACCGACGCCTTCCTCGGGGCCCACGAGGCCGTCGGCCACGACCTGGCCCCGCAGTTCGGCCGCAACTGGGCCGACACCTACGTCGCCGACTGGTCCCGCAGCGCCCGGGCCCTCGGGGCCGAGGACCTCCCGGTCAACCGCCGGGAACTCGCCGAGGCCCTGCGCGCGGTGGAGCCCGACCTCGAACCCGTCCCCGCCGAGCTCCTCACTTTCCTCGCCGCCCCGGACGGGCTGAACCGGGCCGAGCGGGTCTTCTACAACGGCCTCGCCAGCGCCGGGGCGCTGGTGCTCTCCCCATCCGTGGCCCCCCTCGCCGGGGTGCCCGGCCGCGGCGACCGCTCGCCCGCGGCCCGCCTCCGCTTGCAGCGCACCCGCTGGCAGTTGAGGACCTTCCAGCTGGCACTCGGGCCGTTCAGCCCCTCCGAGGACGCGGCGCGCTACCGGGTCGGCCTCGCCGGCCCCCCGGACTGGCTCGGCTGAGCCTCGGCCGCGCCGGCGTTCAGCCGGGCGGCCTGGCACGTCAGGTGTGCGCGTTCGGCGAGGTTCGTTGCCGCCCGGGCCGACTCGGCGTGACCAGCCAGCCCTTCGGGTCGCGCGGCGGGTCGCCCGGATATACCCGGACCGCCTCCAGCAGGGCTTCCTGCGCGGCGTCCTCAGCGGCGGCGAAGCCGGTGCTGTCATCCCATAGGACGTCCTAGCGGAAGACACGCACTCGGCGGCGGAGCCACCTCGAGGTCGTGTAGTACGTCGTAGCGCGTAACACGAACGGGGTGGGTCCTTTGGCTGGCACGGCCGTCATCTGCCGAGCCTGCCCAGCGTTCTCAATCCCTGAGCGGTCCTCTCGCTTCGCTCCGGTCTGAAAGGGCCCGGGCGCTCCTTCGTCGCACCCGGTCCTGGCGTTTTGTGCTGCTGTCCTACGGATTATGCGCCCCCGCTCCACAGCGTCAACCGGCTCCGCCGGCATCGGGCACACCCATCCTGTCCGGCGCTCCTTCGTCGCTTATTTCCTCCCAGAACGGGCGCACCCTCGCACCTACGGCGTTGAGCACTGCTGCGCCCGGGAGCGAGCGAGCGAGCTCGCCAGCAGGCAAAAAACACGAGGGGAAGGGACCTACTGCTGGTCACTACAGGGTCCCGCCGCCACCACCACAACCAAGGAGCACCAACCATGAACGCTCAGCACACCACGAAGGACACCAGCGAGACCGTCACCGCGCCCACCCTTCCAGCCGATGACAGGTGGGGAGATGGCTACGACTGGATGGGCACCCTGCAAGGCACTGAATGGTCCGAGATGGGCGCGTGGGGCACCGATGGATGGGACGCCGGGTCCTGGCCCTACATCATCTTCGCCGTCGCCACCCATGAGGACGAGACAGGCCCCCTCTACGGGTACGGGACCTACATCGAGGGCGACACTTTTACTCGCTGGTATCGCAGCCAGGACGCCTACAACAAGGCGGTCACCACGGACGTGTTCTGGTACTGGAAGATGGGCCAGTCCGACGGGCCGAAGGACCTACCCGAGACCGCCGCCGAGCTGTCCGCCGAATACACCACACCCTTCTAACACCAGGGCACTGGTTACCGCGTGTGCTCTGCCCCTTCACACGGGCAGGGCGCCCGTCCCACCACCCACCATGACAGCCGCAAAACAGCCATAACGGGCCGGGAAAAGCACTGAATACAAGCGCCAAGAGCCTATTTATTCAGATGAATAAACGCTAGAATTGGTTGTAGCAGCACAGCAGTCGACTCCCACCGATGCCCGCCACGTAACCCAAGGACTGAGTGCTATGACCGTCACTGTTTTCGAGAAACCCACAGGATGCTTCGGATGCAAGAAGACGAAGGAACTGTTCGACGCCGCCGGCGTCGCGTTCGTGGCCGTGGACATCACCACCAACGACCAGGCCCTGGCCTACATCTCAGAGGAGCTCGGCTACAGCCAGGCGCCCGTCGTTGTGTACGAGAAGGACGGCAGCGAGGACCACTGGTCCGGCCTGAATCCCACCAAGATCAGCCAGGTCATCGCCCTCGACGGCAAGTAGCCGAGCTGCGATAGCCCACCCCATTTACTCATTTACTCATTTACTCATCAACGACAGCACCAGCACCCATACGAAAGGCAGTTGAGCATCATGGCCGGAGAAACCGTCATCACCGTCATTGGGAACCTCACCGCAGATCCCGAACTCAGGTTCACCCCCAGCGGGTCAGCGGTCGCAAACTTCACCATCGCTTCCACCCCGCGTACGTTCGACCGGCAGACCAACGACTGGAAAGACGGGGAAACCCTGTTCCTCCGCGCGAGTGTGTGGCGCGAGTCGGCCGAGAACGTCGCCGAGACCCTGACCAAGGGAACCCGCGTCATCGCCCAGGGCCGGTTGAAGTCCCGCAGCTACGACACCAAGGAAGGCGAGAAGCGTACCGTCATGGAACTCGAGGTCGACGAGGTCGGACCGAGCCTGCGCTACGCTTCCGCGAAGGTCAGCCGCACCCAACGCAGCGGCAGCGCGGGCGGGCAGGATGGGGGAGGGCGGCAGGGCAATCAGTACAACCAGGGTCAGCAGTCCGCCGATGATCCTTGGGGAACCCCAGCAGGCGTGAATACCGCCGGTGGATGGGGCAACGGACCCGCTGACAGCGAGCCACCGTTCTGACCGGCACCTCGTGAGGGGTATCCCGCCTAGTGGCGGAGCTACCCCCCTCGATCAGGGAGGCGCCAGGAAGGACGCGGCAGAACGCAGTGTGCGAGCCTCAGTAGTAGTAGGATTACTACTACTACTACTTTAACTGATTGACGCCACATAGAAGGGGTTGAATATGAGTGAAAGCGTGAATGTTGAGGTGCAGGGCCCTCAGGGTCGGTTAAGCGCCCGGGACCGGGTGTACGCAGCGGCGGAGCGGATCGGGGCCGATCGCCGGCCTACGGTGTCAACGGTGCGCGCTGAGGCCGGGGTCAGTAACGCTGACGCGACGCGGTATTTGAAGGAATGGAACGAGGAGAAACTCTCAGCGCACCGAACCATCGCGGCGGCGCCGCCGGCGCTGCTCGAGATGGCCTCTCGTCTGGCGGGGGAGTGCTGGGCTGAAGCGTCGAGGATCGCCGCGGAACGGCACGCTGCCGTGGAAGCGACGTGGAAGCAGGAAAGCAAGGACAAGGACACGGAGATGATAGAGCTCGTCGCTGACCTTGATCAGGCTGCCACCGACAAAGACGCCTTGGTCGCTGATTTCACCGCCCAGGTGGCGGCGCTCGAGGAACAACTGAGAAGCCAGGATGAGGAATTGCAGCGGGCTCGGACGGATGTGCAGGAAACCCGGCAGGAGGCTGTCAACGCGGGCCGGGACCTGGCAAGCGCGCAAACGCACATCACCACCCTGCAGGGCGCCTATGACGCGCTGCTCGAACGAATAACCCCACCCACCCCGGCCACGACAACCACCCCGACCCAAAAGCCAAGCGTCCCCAGCGCAGAGGTGACTGGTGGTAAGTCAAAGCCAGCCACATGACGAAACACCCGGTGGTCGCCCATGAATAAGCACCCCAGACCCCAACGTTTTCTCACCCCGCAGCAGGTAGCAGATGAGCTAAACACTGGATCTCCGACCGTCCGCGGGCTCATTCTGTCAGGGGAACTGCCAGCGATTCAGGTCGGCGGCCGCGGGCAGTGGCGGATTGAGCGCACCAAGCTTGAGGACTACATCACCGCCGCCTACACAAAAGCCCGACGGGATTTCGCCCGCGACGACGGCGCCCCCGGCGGTGGGTCGAGCGGATGAGTAAACGGAAGCCGGCCTCGTTCACCCCGTACTTCACGCAAGCGGACGCCGACCAGGTGCGAGCTGCGTTCCTCGCCGCAGGCCAGGCCGAGGGATACCGGTCTGTGACAGACTTGATCGAAGCGGCTGTGATGCGCGAAGTGAAGCGCCTGCAGCGCAAGCACAACAACGGCAGGAAGTGGGAACCGGTAGCACCGGGGGCCCTCCGGCCAGGCCGACGGACTCTCGAGGAAGAGAAGAACCGGGCCCTATAGATTTCCTCGTTGCGGGGAAACGCAAGAAACGGAAGCGGGAGCTGGTGGTGCAGCTCCCGCTTCCACCTTTTAACTCTCCGGTGGCCGGTTGCCGGCACCACGAACCGGCTACGCGCTTTTCCCTGCGGGTCCTCACATAATGGGCAACGGCTAAGCCCAGCCCCGCAGCGCCACCACCCAGCACGCCCGCTGTGCTCAGATTGAAGACCAGTCTGGCCACCAACACCAGGCCGACGATGAGGGCGAGCTTTACTAGGAGATTGGCGACGCCACGCATGCAGCTCACCCTATGGCGAGCACGTTCCCAGTCGCTACGGCCCAGGGGAAAAACCATCCGTGGCCAGCGGCCGCGGGTGTCTCACCTGTAGTGCTTCCCTGGTTTCCGCTGGCGCTCCAACCAGGGCAATGGTCCTCTCGCTTCGCTCCGGCCTGATAAGGCCCGGGCGCTCCTTCGTCGCACCCGACCCTGACGTTTTTTGCTGCTGTCCTTCGGATTATGCGTCCCCGCTCCACACCATCAATCGGCTGCGCC
>NZ_JADOUV010000010.1:0-77207 GCF_015751715.1 Arthrobacter sp. CAN_A6 | reverse complement strand
GTACTGCACCCGAGAGAGTGTGGGAGAGTAGGACACCGCCGGACAACCATTACAGGCCAGAGGCCCCACCACCGGTGGGGCCTCTGCCCCTTTAAGCACCACACCCACCACCCGACGACACCCAACCCAACCCGCCAAGCAACCAGCACCGACCCCACCACCGGTAAGGTCGGATCATGAGTGACTTGTTCTCCCATCCCACACCGGAACCACCCCCCGAGGGCCCTGTCGGAGATGTTCGCGCCGACGTGACAGTGTCGACCGACCGCACGCATGCCTGGGCGGGCTTCACCGACCATATCCATCTATGGTGGCCGGCGTCGCTGCTCAGTGTCTGGGGAAGCGGGAGCTTCTTCGATCTTGAATCGAACGCTCTCGTGGAGACCTCAGCGGAAGACGAGGAAACGGTTTGGGCTGAAGTAACGGACAGCGCCCCTGATGCAAGCCTCGAGTTGATCTGGAGGCATCGCCCGGGAACAGCCCCCTCCACCGCGGTTTCCATTACGTTCTCGGAGGTCGGTGAATTCGGTGATGTCCGGACTACAGTGTCCGTCAGGCATGGAGGGTGGGAGCCGGTTGCCGGGACCGGTGAGCTTCGTCGCCGCTACGAGGAATTCTGGCCGGAAGCACTCAGCCACTACGCGCGATTCATGGGGGGCGCGTTGTGAGCCGACAGGAAATGCCCCGCCCCGTAACTGATGACCTGGTGAAACTGTTGCCCGGCCGGGTGTCGATGGTGGAAGCTGACCTTCTGGCCTATAGCCATGATCAGGGCCCCGTTACGGTGAGCGCCCTGCCGCTTGCTGTCGTATGGCCGGAAAGTGTCGAGGACGTGCAGACGGTTCTGAAGTGGGCAAGCCGCGGCAATGTGCCGGTGGTGGGCCGGGGAGCCGGGAGCGGTGTGTCCGGTGGGGCCCATGCAACGTCCGGTTGCATCGTACTGAGCCTCGAACGTATGAACGCCATTCTCGCGATCCGCCCTGAGGACGAGGTTGCCGTCGTCGAACCCGGCGTGATCAACGCGGACCTCAATTCTGCGGCGGCGGCACACGGGCTGATGTTCGCCCCGGACCCCGCGAGTTACCGGTGGTCGACCATCGGGGGCAACGTAGCAACCAACGCCGGCGGACTAAGGTGCGCCAAATACGGGGTGACCCGTGATTCGGTCCTGGCCCTCGACGTCGTGCTTGCTGACGGGACGTTGATCCATACCGGACATTCCACCTTCAAGGGCGTCGCCGGTTATGACCTGACGGCTTTGATCATCGGCTCCGAGGGAACCCTCGGAATCGTGGTGGGGATTACCGTGCGGCTGCGATACCTGCCGGAGAAGGTCAACACCATCGCGGCGTTCTTCCCGGATGTGCGCTCTGCCGCGGCAGGGGTCCTGGCAGTAGCTCGCGCCCGTGTACAGCCCGCCATCCTGGAATTGCTGGACGGTATGACCATGCAGGCGCTCGATATCGCGCACGGGTCCCGGCTCGCGTCTCGCGGAGGGGCGCTGCTGCTCCTGCAGACCGATGGATTCGGGGCGGATGAGGAGGCGTTGGTCATCCGGCATGTGCTCTCCGAAGTGGGCGGCACCCTGTCCGACGTCGGAGCGGGGGAAGCCGCCGATCTGATCGAGTTGCGCCGGCACAGCAGGGGAGATGCTGTGGATCACGAGTTCCGGGTGGGTGAGGACGTGGCTGTGCCGAAGTCCAGTCTTGTTGATTACATCGAGGCGCTCGAAGGCATCGCCGAGCGTCTGGAGGTGCAGCTGAAAGTTGTCGCGCATGCGGGTGACGGCAATCTCCACCCCACTTTCTGGGTTTCCCGGGCAGATGGCCCCGCCGCCCTTGAGCGGCTGGGCGTGGCACTGGACGAATCGGTGCGGATTGCGCTCGAGTTCGGTGGAACCATCACCGGGGAGCACGGGGTGGGCCAGTACAAGTTGCGATGGCTGCCCTGGGAGCAGGCTGACGAGGTTCTCGAACTCCAGCGTCGCATCAAGGACGTCTTCGATCCGCGCGGCATCCTGAATCCCGGCAAGGCGATCGTGCCGGCCGTGCAGCAGTGACCCGCGGACGGCTCGGAACCGGGGCCGGTGCTAGTGTTCTTCCCACCGCAAGAGCTCAATCATTCGCTATTTTGGGGGCAATAATGTCGAGTAACATCCCAGGTTCGCAGCAGGGCGGACCGGAGCAGAACGATCCCCGCGGAAATCAGCCGCAGTATGGCCAGTCGCCGCAGGGACAATCACCGCAAGGCCAGCCCCCGTACGGCCAACCAGGAGCCCAGCCACCCTACGGCCGGTCGCCGCAGGGCCAGTCGCCGTATGGCCAACCAGGGGCACAGGCGCCCTACGGCCAGTCGCCGTACTCCTCGAATGGGGGAGGCTACCCCGGCCAGCAGGGCTACGGGACGCCACCCAGGGACAATCCCGGCCGGACGCTCGGCATCGTCGGATTCGTCCTCGCCTTCATTCCGTTCCTGAACCCCGTCGGGGTGATCGTCAGTATCATCGCCCTGGTGAAGTCCAAGAAAGCAGGAAGGGGCAATGGACTGGCAATCGCGGGAATCATCATCGGCACACTTGCGACGATCGTCCTGGTCCTCATCATTGCGGGCCTCGTTGCGGCTGCTCCACTCATTCAGGAAGTGGCCGAATTCTGCGAGCAAGCCGGTCCGGGCCCGCAGATCTACAACGGCCAGGAAATCGACTGCGGCCCGGCCTGACGCTTCGGCGCCGTCGTTGACGCCGGAGGCCGGTGACCCGGAGAGTTGCCGGCCTTCAGCGCAGTTCCCTGCCTAGTTGTTCTCGAAGTCGCTGTCCCCGTCGAGACCGATGGCCTTGGAGTCGGCGGTCAGCATGATCTCCGCCTCGTCCCGCCGATGCCGCAACTCGGAATCGAGGTACGACTGCACGGCCTCGGCCATCGGAACGTTCCGATCTTCCCGCTCGGACATGTACCAGCGGTGCTCAAGGACCTCGTGGACCACTTCGGCCGGTTCCAGTTTCCCACCGAGCTCCCGGGGAACCGCCCTGACGATGGGCTCGAACACTTCGCTGACCCACAGGTGTGCGCTCAGTTCCTCGTCCAGGGTCGGGTTGTTGTCCGCACGATAGGCGTCCATGTTGTTGAGCAGGCGCCTGGCCTGGTTCTCCTGGGCGTCGAGGCCCGTCAATCGTAGGAGGCGGCGGCTATGGTGGCCGGCATCCACGACTTTCGGTTGGAGCTGGATCTGGCTGCTGTCCGCGGCTGTCCTGATGGCATATTCCTCGACGTCGAACCCCAGCTCATTGAGCCGCCGGATCCGCGCGCCCACGCGCCACCGCTCGCCGAGTTCGAAGGATTCCTGTTCCGTGAGTTCCGTCCACAGCCGTCGATAACTGTCCATGATGAGCTCGCTGGTGGCGAGTGGGTCGACCTTCTCCTCGATCAGCCCGCCTTCCGCCAGGTCCATCAGCTCACCGGCGATATTCACCCGCGCTATCTCCAGGTCGTATTCTCGCTGGCCACTGGACAATTCTGGGTACAGCTCGCCCGTTTCGGCGTCGACGAGGTAGGCGGCGAAGGAGCCGGCGTCCCGGCGGAACAGGGTGTTGGACAGTGAAACGTCGCCCCAATAGAAGCCGATGAGGTGCAGGCGCACGAGCAACAGCGCCTGCGCGTCGATGAGGCGGGTCAGGGTGTCACGCCGCAGTGTCTGCGAGAACAGTGCGCGGTAGGGCAGCGAGAACTTCAGGTGCCGGGTCACCAGGACCGGGTCCAGGTCCTCACCCTCGGGGGTGGTCCGACCCGAGATGACCGCAACGGGTTCGACGCACGGCACGTCCAGGCGCTGGAGCTTGCGAAGCATGTGGTACTCGTGCCGGGCCACGTGTTCGCTGGTCTCCTTGACGGCGATGATCGATCCGCCGAGATGGGCAAACCGTACTACGTGCCGGGAGATGCCGCGGGGCAGGGCAGCCAGGCTTTGAGCCGGCCATTCCTCCAGTGCCACCTGCCAGGGTAGGTCCAGCAGCTCCGGATCCGTTGCCGCTGCGGTGATGTTGAGTGATCCGAGCGTGGACGGTGATGCCGCTGTCCGGACCCGTGGAAGCTTGCCGGCCTGGTCGTAGTCGGTGGGTTCGTTGTGCCAGTTGGCGTTGGAAGCCTCGGTCATGGTGTTGCCTCCGGGTCACGGTGGGGATGGGGAATCCTGTCCCAGCCTAATTCCAGGACGCGGTTAAAGCAGGAAGCGGCGGCCTGCCGGCTGCCGAGGCAACCAGCGGACCGCCGCTTCCAGGGCGGGTGCCGGATCAGACCGTCTCAGCCAGACGAAGCCCTGAGGAGGTGTCGAAGAGGTGGACGTGGCCCGGCTCGGGGCGCACGAACACGGTGTCACCCTTCATTGGAGGGCGGCGGCCGTCGACGCGGACCACCATGTCGTGGTCCTTGCCGTTGAGCGTGGTGTGCCCGTAGATGTAGGCATCGGCTCCGAGTTCCTCGACGACGTCGACCTCCACCTGGAGGCCTTCGCCGGTGGAGCTGAGGACGAGGTCCTCGGGGCGGACACCCAACGTGACGGTGCTGCCGGCAGCGTTACGAAGGATGTCGCCGGGGACCGGGTAGACGATGCCACCGAAAAGGACGCCGCCGTCCGTGACCGGCATCTCGAGCAGGTTCATGGCGGGCGATCCGATGAAACCGGCAACGAAGACGTTCTTCGGCCGCTCGTACAGGTTGCGCGGAGTGTCGACCTGCTGCAGGATGCCGCCCTTGAGGACCGCAACGCGGTCACCCATCGTCATGGCCTCCACCTGGTCGTGGGTCACGTAGACCGTGGTGACCCCGAGCCGGCGCGTCAGCGAGGCGATCTGGGTGCGGGTCTGGACCCGGAGCTTCGCGTCGAGGTTGGAGAGCGGCTCATCCATCAGGAAGACCTGGGGGTTACGGACGATTGCACGGCCCATGGCAACACGCTGACGCTGTCCACCAGAGAGTGCCTTCGGCTTGCGGTCGAGGTAGTCCTCGAGGTCGAGGAGCTTCGCAGCTTCCCGGACGCGCTCCGCGCGCTCTTCCTTCGATACTCCGGCGATCTTGAGGGCGAAGCCCATGTTGTCCGCCACCGACATGTGCGGGTAGAGCGCGTAGTTCTGGAAGACCATCGCGATATCGCGGTCCTTCGGGGGGACGTCGGTGACGTCGCGGTCCCCGATCAGGATCCGGCCGGAGTTCACGTCCTCAAGACCCGCAAGCATGCGGAGCGAGGTCGACTTCCCGCAGCCCGAGGGACCCACGAGGACGAGGAATTCGCCGTCGGCGATCTGGATGTCCAGCTTGTCCACCGCGGGTTTGTCAGTGCCCGGATAGAGGCGCGTGGCCTGGTCAAAAGTGACAGTTGCCATGGTGTTTTCCTTTTCACGGGCAGGTACGTGCCCGACGATCCGTAGTGAATGGGAGAAGTATTCAGTTGTTTGCGTGCAGAAATCTCACCGACACGAGTGGTAGGTGAGATATGTCACGCCACCTGAGTATGGCACGGATCCTAGGCAGACGCACCTGCGGAGCGCAGCGCCAGCAGTTCCTCGAGGACGGCGGTCAGCGCAGCAGGGGAGGGAACGCGGTATTGCGCGGCGCTGTCGCCGTCGCCGACTTTGACCCCGACATCCTGCGGATCGAGCGCGCGCTGGGCATGTTCATCCGTCACGTCGTCGCCCGCGAAGAACACTGCCGTGGCGCCCACCAGCGCCCGTAACCGGCCCAGACCTGTGCCCTTGTCAGCCTTGACCACCGACACCTCCAGGACCCTCTTCCCGTCGCTGATGGTCAGCCCGGGAAGGTCGGCGAGGCCTGCGCGGGCGGCTTCGACGGCGGCGCGCGCGACGTCGTCGTCGGCGGTCCGGGTATGCAGGACCACCCCGGCAGGCTTGAATTCGACCCGCGAGCCGGGGTGCACGTCGACAACCTGCTGAACGGCCGCAGTCGCGGTATTCAACAGCGACTGCTGCTCGCCGGTAAGCGTGAGGGGTTCCCTTCCGGTGCCTGCCCAGGTCTCCGCGCCGTGACTGCCGATGAGCAGGGTATCCGGCCCGGGACTGGCCACGACGCGGAGGCTGTCGAGCGCGCGGCCGGAGATCAGCGCCGTCGTCGTCCTGGGCAATGCGGCCAGCGCCTGCAGTGCTGCGGCGGAACCGGGAAGGGGGCGGGCGTCCTCGGCGCGTTCGACGAGGGGCGACAGCGTGCCGTCGAAGTCCACGGCGACCAGGAGGTGCTCGGTGGTGGCCAGCGTCTTCAGGGCGCAGGCCAGGGCATCGTCCTGCAGGGCGCTCATGATTCCTCCTCGTGGCCGTTGTGCAGTGCGTCGAGGAAGGCTTTCGACCAACGCTCGACGTCGTTCTGCAGTACCTGCCGGCGCATGATCCGCATGCGTCGGGTGGTCTCCGCCTTCGGCATGGTGAGGGCCTTGACGATCGCAGCCTTCAACCCGTCGATGTCGTGCGGATTCACGAGGATGGCCTGCCGCAGGGTGTCGGCGGCTCCTGCGAACTCGCTGAGCACCAGCGCGCCGCGGTTTTCAGTGCGTGCCGCGACGTATTCCTTGGCGACGAGGTTCATGCCGTCCCGAAGGGCGGTGACGAGCATGACGTCGGCGGCGAGGTAGAGCGCCACCATTTCCTCGACGGGGTAGCTGTGGTGGAGGTAGCGGATGGCGGTGTTCTTCATGGTGTCGTAGGTTCCGTTGATCCGGCCGACGGCCCCCTCGATGTCTTCCCGCAGGAGCCGGTACTGCTCCACACGCTCACGGCTGGGACTGGCCACCTGGATCAGCGCGGCGTCCTCGACGGTGATGTTGCCGTCCTCGAGGAGCTCGCCGTACGCCTTCAGCCGGTGGCCGATGCCCTTGGTGTAGTCGAGGCGGTCCACCCCGAGCAGGATGTGCTCCGGGTTCCCCAGCTCGCGACGGATCTCCCGGGACCGCTCGATGATGTCTTCGCGCCGGGCCAGTTCGGCGATGGCGCCGGCGTCGATGGAGATGGGGAAGGCCTCCGCGCGGGAGACATAGGAGAACTCGCCGTTCTCACCCGTGACATGGACCTGCTGGGCCTTGATGGTGTGTCCCTTGAACCGGCGCACGCACCGCAGGAAGTTGCTCGCATCGCTGGGGCGCTGGAAGCCGATCAGATCCGCCCCGAGCAGCCCCTCGATCACCTGGCGCCGCCACGGCAGCTGTGCGTAGATCTCCAGCGGAGGAAAGGGGATGTGGTTGAAGAAGCCGATCTTGAGGTCGGGCCGGGCCTCGCGCAGCAGCTTCGGCACCAGTTGCAACTGGTAGTCCTGCACCCAGACCGTGGCCCCCTCGGACGCGACCGCGGCCGTTGCCCGGGCGAAGCGCTCGTTGACGCGCCGGTAGGAGTCCCACCAGGTGCGGTGGAACTCGGGGGAGGCGATGACGTCGTGATACAGCGGCCACAGTGTGGCGTTGGAGAAACCCTCGTAGTACAGCTCCACTTCCTCCTCGCTGAGAGGAACCGGTACCAGCCGCATGTTCGCCTCGTCGAAGGACTCGAGTGTTTCGTCGGGGGCACCGTGCCAGCCCACCCATGCTCCATCGGCCTTCGCCATGACGGGGGCGAGTGCCGTCACCAGCCCGCCGGGCGAGCGGCGCCAGGAACTGCTGCCGTCGTCGTCGGTCACGCGGTCCACCGGCAGCCGGTTGGAGACCACGATGAACTCGAAGTCTCCGTAGTCGGTGCTCGTTGGAGTGCTGTCGGTAGGGGGTTGATCTGCTGAACTCACTCTGGCTCCTGCGCGATAGTAGGCCTGCTGACGACTCTATCCGTTCCATCTCGCCGCGGCCGGGTGAACCGGAGCGGAGGGTCGAATCAGCGCCGGGGCTGATTTTCAAACCCGGCCGGCGCTGGGATAACCTGATGGAGCGCAAGTCGTCTCCCTTCGAAGACGACGGCGCTCGCTGGCCCGGCCAGCACGCCTCCTTAGCTCAGTTGGCCAGAGCACCGCTCTTGTAAAGCGGGGGTCGTCGGTTCGAATCCGACAGGAGGCTCCCTACAGTGCGAAGACAGTGCAAAGAAAACAGTGCGAGGAACTCAGAGGACGTGAAGTTCCACCTCGATGGTGTTCCCCGCCACTGCCGCCGTCATATAGGAGCAGTGCGGTTGCCGGCGCCGGTCGGTCGGCGAACCGGGGTTGAGGAGACGAAGGCCGCCCGGCGTGGTGGTATCCCAAGGGATGTGGCTGTGACCGAAGACCAGGACATCCGTATCCGGGAACCGCGCGTCCATCCGCGCTTCCCGCCCCGTTTTAGCTCCCGTCTCATGCACGACGGCGAAACGGAGCCCTCCGACGACGCCGCGCGCCACGAGCGGGAGGCGGTGCCGAGATTCGTCGTCGTCGTTGTTCCCGTAGCAGGCGAGAAGGCGCCGGGAGCGGTGTGCGAGCTCGTCGAGCAGCGCGAGTTCCGTCCAGTCGCCGGCATGCACGACGACGTCCGCTGCCTCCACCGCATCCCATAGCGCCGCGGGAAGCATCTTGGCCCGTTTCGGCAGGTGGGTGTCCGAGAGAAGGACGAGGCGGATCTCCATACCGGTCATCCTTCCAGTGACGGTGTACCAGTGACAAAGGATCACCGCTGTGCCATGCTTTCCCTAAGCATGCTTAGTATCAGACCGAGTGCGACGGTGCGTCAATCCCTGACCACTGTCGAGTATCCGACCGGAGGAACAATGCAGATCGACAAGTCGCAGATCATCGATCTGCTGAAGTCCCAGGGCAAGGGCGACTCCGCGAGCCAGGCCGAATCGGAACTTCCCGACAAGGTGGATCCCGAGCAGCATTCGGACCTGCTGTCCAAGTTCGGAATCGACCCCAAGGATCTTCTCGGCAAGTTCTCGAGTGGCCTGGGCGGGTTCGGGGGATAGGCAGCAGCTCCACTTCCGACCAACCGAACACTCCAACCCGGAAAGAGGAAACCTTGGATACGAATCAGATAGTGATGATCATCATCGGCGTGATCATTCTCCTGGCTGTTATTGGACTCGTGGTGTTCCTGGCCCGGAAGCGCCGCCAGCAACACCTCAAGGACCAGCAGGAGAAGGACCGGCACCAGGCAGCCGAGATGCGCGAGAGAGCGAAGGCGTCCGAACTGGACGCCCGTGAGCGGGAGGCGAAAGCCACCATGGCGGAAGCCGAGGCCCAGCGCGCGGAGGTTGAGGCCGAGCGCCTGCGCCATCAGGCAGAAGAACGCCAGCGTGATGCGCAGGGGCTGCGGGACGAAACCCTGAACCACACCCGCAAGGCCGACGAGCTCGACCCGGACGGAAGGGTGGATTCCCAGAAGCACGACGGGCGGTAAGCCGAACAGCTCCCCGGAACATCGCCGGGGGAAATGCGACCAGGAAGTCGGACCATGAGAGTTGTGGTGATCACCGGTGCGTCGAGCGGCATCGGACGTGCGACGGCGAACGCGTTCGCGGCTGACGGAGCCGCGCTCGTGCTCGCCGGCCGCGGTGCCGCGGCCCTCGACCTGGTGGCGGGTGAGTGCCGGGGGCGGGGTGCCGAGGTGCTCATCGCGCCGACCGACGTCAGCGTCGAGGAACAGGTCGAAGCGCTCGCCGCTGCCGCTGTAGCGCGCTTCGGCCGAATCGACGTGTGGGTCGGCTGCGCCTCGGTGTTCAGCCTCGGAACTTTCGAAGAGACGCCCCGGGCGGTATTCCGCCAGCTCATCGAGACCAACCTCTTCGGTCAGGTGTACGGCGCGCGGGCGGTGCTGCCCTTCTTCCGGCAACAGCAGCGGGGGGTGCTGATCTCGGTCGGCTCGGTCTACTCGCGGGTCACCGCCCCATTCGTGTCGCCCTACGTCACGAGCAAGTTCGGGTTGCTCGGATTCATGGAAGCGCTGCGTGAGGAGCTTCTGGGCGAACCTGGCATTCGAATCTGCACGGTCCTTCCATCGACGATCGACACGCCCATCTACCAGCACGCTGCCAACTACACCGGGCAGCGCATCCACCCGCTCCCGCCCGTCGTGGATCCGCTGAGGGTGGCGCGCTCGATCGTGCGGGTGGCGGACCGACCGAGGCGGGTGACGATCGTGGGCCGGACGCAGGGAGCCTTCCTACCCTTCCGGGCGCTGTTTCCCAGGGCGTACGAACCTCTTGTGGCCGCCGTCATGCGTTCGGTGATGCTCCGGGACGGGAACGTCGCACCCTCGGCGGGGAACGTGTTCGCACCCGATCCAGACCCCGACGCGTACGGCGTGAGCGGCGGATGGCGGCTCCTGCCGAGGCTGCGGAGGTTCGGGTTGCCCCGACGGCGCAACATGTGACGAACGCGATACGCAAATGGTCCAGGCGCTTCCTGACAGGGCCCCATAGTAAGTATATGGATCAGTTGGAGAACCTTTTGTCACAGTGTGCACGCCTGTTGCGGCTCGATCGCGGCGCGCGCCAGGCTGCGGCAGGGCTTGCCGTCGTCGCCGTATTCTGGGTGGTTGGCCTGCTGGGCGGCCTCCATGTAATCCTCGGCGGTACCACCAACGCGATGGCCATCCTCGTGGGGCTCTACCTGATGCTGGGACTTGTCATACTCTCCCTCGTGGTCGGGGCTGCAGCCACTGCCGAACTCAGCCGCAGAGCCACCTTGAGGTGGCGGAGGTAAACCCCGCCACCCCGTAATACCGCCGACGCCGAACCCGGTTCAGCGCGGGACGACGACGCGTTCGTTGGGTACACAGTGCGTCATGGTGAGCCCCTCGACGGGACGGGACCCGTTGCCGCCCAGGTTCTTCAGCCAGGCGAGCTCCTCCTCCGAGAGCGACTGGCTCTGGAGCGGTCCGAGATCCTGGATCTCCGAAAGCAGGATGCCAAGCCCGTCGCCCACCCGGTTCCCCAACTCGTCGTCGGTCATGTAGAAGTGCCACAGCATCCGCTCCTGGACCGGCCGGGCCGCCTGGCTGATCAGGGTGACGAAGTTGCCGATCAGGTCGTCCTTCTCCCACTGTTCCAGCAGCTGGTAGCGCTGACCCGCCTGCAGGTAGTCATTCGTGAGGGGAATCCGTTTCCGGGTGAGCCTGCCGGTGATCTCCGGCCCTTCCTCGTCCGGAGTGGGATAGTGGCCTTCGCGCAGCCCGCCGGTGATCGAGGGCTCGTAATTCACCGATGGGTTCTGGCCCGGACCGGCATCCGTGTCGAAGGACATCTGTCCGCCGCGCTGATTAGTGGCAACAGGCGCATTCTTCGCTGAGTTCACCGGCAGCTGCAGGTAGTTGGGGCCGACACGGTAGCGCTGCGTGTCGCTGTAACTGAAGGTCCGGCCCACCAGCATCTTGTCGTCCGAGAAGTCGAGTCCGTCCACCAGCACTCCGGTGCCGAAGGACAGCTGCTCGTTCTCGTTGTGGTGGTCGGTCACATTCCGGTTCAGGGTCATGGTGCCCACGAGCTTCGGTTCGAAGTCCTGCTCCGGCCAGGTCTTCGTGTCGTCGAGTGGGTCGAAGTCCAGTTCCGGGTGGTCGCCGTCGTCCATCAACTGCACGTACAGGTCCCACTTCGGATAATTCCCCTGCTCGATGGCCTCGTGAAGGTCCTTCGATGCGTGCCCGAGGTCGTTCGCCTGAATGTTCGCGGCATCGGCTTCGGTGAGGCTCCTCACCCCCTGGTGCGGTTGCCAGGTGTACTTGACCAGCTTGGTGCCACCCTCCGCGTCAATCCATTTGTAGGTATTGACCCCGAAACCCTGCATATGCCGGTAGTCGGCCGGGATGCCACGGGGGCTGAAGAGGTTGACGAGCATGTGCATCGATTCCGGCGTCTGCGACATGAAGTCGAAGATGCGGCCGGGCTCCTGACGGAACGTCACCGGGTCAGGTTTGAGGGAGTGGATGACGTCGGGGAACTTGATGGCATCGCGGATGAAGAACACCGCAAGGTTGTTGCCCACGAGATCCCAGTTGCCGTCCTCGGTATAGAACTTGACGGCGAAGCCACGGGGATCACGTGCCGCTTCGGAGGAATCGCGTCCGCCGATCACCGTGGAGAAGCGGATCGCCACCTCGGTCTTCTTGCCGGGCTGGTTGAACAGCTTCGCCCTCGTGTACTTCGTGACAGGTTCGTCGCCCCACTTCCCGGTGGCCTCGAACTCGCCGAAGGCGACGGCTCCGCGGGCGTGGACCACCCGTTCGGGGATGCGCTCGCGGTCGAAGTGGCTGATCTTCTCGAGGAACTGGTAGTTCTCCAGCGTCGCGGGTCCGCGGGCTCCGATGGTTCTCGAGTTCTGGTTGTCATAAACCTGGTGCCCCTGGCGATTGGTCAGCACGGGGCGGTCATCACCCTCTGCGGGCGGCTGGCTTGCTACATCTGTCACAGCGTTCTCCTTGATTACAGAGGCATGGGTACTGGTGGCTTTCGGTGCAGATCGTGCCTTCGACGCTAGCGAACGCCTGCCTGGTCAGCAACCTTGGTAGCCGCTCCGCAAGGGGTTGCTTGACAGGGCTCGATGCTAGGGTGGTCCCGTTCTGAACCATGAGGCAGGAAGCCCCCAATGACAGCGCCGCGACCGGAATTCCCTGTCCTGATGCCCGGGAAAATCGCGGTCTTTGCGGCGTTCGCAGCTGTTCATCTGCTCTTCTTTGCACTCCTTCTTCCGTACTTCTCCGACGGAACAACGTACGGGGACGTGGTTCTCTACCGTCACTGGGCCCTCCATGGACTCACCACGGGAAGCTGGCAGGGCGTCGACACGGCCTGGGTCTACCCGGTGGGCGCGATGCTCCCGATGGTTCTTCCTGCACTCGCAGGGCCGGAGTTCTACATGCTCGCGTGGTTCCTTCTCTGCACGGCGCTCAACTTCGGCGCGGTGCGGATGCTGCTCACCAGCCGCACCGCCGGTTATGGCTGGCAGGCTGCCTGTCTGTGGATAGCTCTGACGGCGATCCTCGGTCCGCTGTCGTTCTCGCGGGTGGACGGAATCGCCGGGCCGTTGGTGGTCATGGGGCTCCTTCTCGCCGGGGGACGGCCCCTCGTCGCGTCGGTGATTCTTTCGGTGGCCACCTGGATCAAGGTGTGGCCGGCCGCCGCGGTACTCGCACTGCTGGTCGTCAGCAAGGCGAGGGTGAGAGTATTCCTCGCCGGCGCCGCTGTTTCTGCAGCCATCGCCGCAGGAGTTGTTGCAGGCGGAGGAGCACGGCACCTCTTCGGCTTCGTCGCGACCCAGGGGGAGCGGGGCATGCAACTGGAAGCGCCGCTGAGCACTCCCGGCCTCTGGCAGGCAGTGCTCAGCAGGGGAACGTCAGTGGTGTTCAACGACCAGATCGACACCATGGAGATCCGCGGTTCGCTGGCCGGCGGCGTCGGTTCCCTGATGAATCCGTTGCTGTGCGGAAGCCTGGTGTTGATCTGTGCGCTTCTGATGGCGGCGCTGCGGACCGGGGCCGACCGCGGACGGCTGCTGGTCACTGGAACGCTGGCCCTCATCGGCGCGATGATCGTCTTCAACAAGGTGGGCTCCCCGCAGTTCATGATCTGGCTTGCCGCTGCGATTGCCGTGGGGGTGGCGACCAGGGGCAGGGAATGGACGGTTCCCGCAGTCCTGATGGTCGGTATCAGCCTCCTGACCACCCTGGTCTATCCGATCCTGTACGTGCAGCTCTACCGCGATCTGGACCCGGGTGTCGCGCTTCTACTGTCCCTGAGGAACCTGCTGGTCGTCGTGGTCTTCTGTTGGGCGGTCCGGGAACTCCTTCAGCTCAGGCGTCGCTCCGGTGCCTCTCCTGCCCTGCATACGTCCTGAGCAGTTTCCTTGCCTGCACGGCACCGCCGGGCTCCTGCGGTAGCGCGCTGTCCATGCCCTCCACCTTCGACGCACCGGCGGGAAACGGCGGAAGAAGCGGAACATCCGGATCCGCGACGAATTCGAGAAGGAACAGCCGATCGGAGCTGAATGCTTCAGCCCAGGCCGCTGCTGTTCGCTGCTCCACTAGACCGCCGCAGGGACGTCCGGCCCCGTCGGCCAGCGAAGGAGTGCTGCAACGGAACGGGAGTCGAGCGCCCCGGAGGGGTAGAGGCTGACCTTGGCGTCCGTCAGTGCCACAGCACGCAGCATGCCCGCGAGGGCCGGAACCTTGCCGATGACACTGGCGCCCGCGGTGTCGGCATCGGAGAGGGCAACCCAGGGAGCGGCATCGAGCGCCAGGACCGTCTGGCCGTCCAACGAGGGCGTCTCGAGGAGCAGCGTGTCCACCTGGCCCTGCTGGAGCGCAGTAATCACCGGACCGGTCCCGACGGCGGTGGTGCGGGTGGCCTGTCCCTCGTGCTCCGCCAGAATCTCCAGAAGCATGCGCTGCCGGTCGGCCATCACCAGGGCGACCAGTTCCTGGACCTGGAGGGCGAAGGTCTTTTCGTCAGCTCCCGCAGCACGGGTGTTGCTGTCGATGATGCTGAGTTTGCGGCGGGTCTCCTCGGAAACCTGATCCGCCACGAGCTGGCGGGCGCGGATATCACCTGCGACGATCACGAGCTGCGCCCGGTTCTCCCTGGCAACGCGGTCGATCTCGGCGGCGACGTCGCCCGCGTTCATCTTCCACACCTTTTCCGCGTGCTGCTGGAACCGGCGATGGGACCAGCCTCCCCCCTGGACCTTGCGCGAGTGCTCCATGTCGCCATCGATATGGGATTCGGGTTCTCCTCCGGTGGGCCTCGAGGAGTCGCCGTCCGCATACCGCAGGTACACCTCGCCGCCGCCGTGGCCCACCTCGGCGATGACATAGGCGAAGTCTTCAGGGCAGTGACGCACCAGGGGGGAAAGGTCCGGCACGGAAGCCACAGCGGTCACCGGCATCATGACCATCGCACCGGGGAGGAATTCGTCGACAACCGCTTCGCCGCCGTGGATCAGGATGAACCGGGCCAACGGATCCGGCATTCCCCTGGCCGTGCTCGACAGGGTTGACGCGGCCGCGGCGATGTCATTCTTCGGTGCTCCCGCAGCCTCCATGCTGTCGGCGACACTCCGCGGCAATACGTCATCGCTCCGGAGTGAATCCACAGTGCCCGTGCTCCCGTCCACGTAAATGGTGGTCCATGGACCCTGGAGGCTGTACAGGTGCTTGTGGTCGATCAGTGCTTGCGTCATGGGCAACCCCTGCTTTCTTCGGCGTCGGCTTTCTTCGGTGTCGGCGAGCGTCGGCATTCGATCCTCAGCCCGTTCGGCACAAGTAAGGACACTTATGGTTTATCACCGCGGAGGGCCGCTGAGAAGCGCCGACTCCGGAAATTCTCCGATTGAAAAATGGGGGAGCGAAGGGGCACGCCGCGCGAGTAGCGTTACTGCTATGACTCAGGTTCCAACGAACTTTCCGCCGGCCTACGTCGAGTACCTCAGCACCGTCGACGAAGGCTTCCGTGAGACCGTTCTGATGGCGATGAAGCAGTCGGTCGCCGAGGGCCTCCACGGCATCCTGGTGAACAGCCGGGTGGCCCATCATCGCCAGGCTGAAGTTTCGGAGACAGTGCCGTACGGGCAGGTCATTGACGCTGTCCATTAGGCCGCAGGAGATGGCCGAGCAGACCCGGGGCATGACTTCGCGTGCACGGCGGGTCGCTCTGGCGTGCTGCGCAGGCGGGGGTACGTTCCTGCTGGCCGGGCTTGCCCATGTTCTGTCCGGTAGATCCCTCCCCGCCCCCGAACTCCTGGCGGGACTCGGCGTCCTGACCGCTTTGGCAGCGACGATATTTTCTCTCAGCAGGCTCCCCACCTGGGCGGTTCTGGCTCTGTTCGCGGTTTCCCAGCAGGTGCTGCACGGCGCGTTCACCGGTCTGGCCGACGGCGGCGCATCCGGCGCGACGGGGGTGCCCGGGGCGGAGGTACCCGGTCACCATGAGGCGCCGGTGCCGGTCCCGGCAGGTGGCGCCTCAGGGCACTCGCCCGAGGCGATGATTCTGCTGCATGCCCACGCGGCCGCCGCACTCCTGGCCGGGCTGCTCGTGGTGCGCTGGTCCGCGATCGCGGCCTGGATCCGGTCCGCAAAAGCGACCGCCCCCGAAGGAGGCGGTCGCCGAAGTGCGGTGCGGGGCCGGCAGGCCTAGTTCCGGCTGAGCGCCTCGTCGTAGAACGGGTAGTCGGTGTAGCCCTCGGCGCCGGTGCTGTAGAAGGTGGCCGGGTTGGGCTCATTCAGCGGAAGGTCCTCCTGCCAGCGGCGGACCAGGTCCGGATTGGCGATGGCCGGACGGCCGACAACCACCGCGTCACCCACGCCGTCATCAAGGATGGCGAGTGCCTCCTCGCGGGTGGTGATGATGCCGAAGCCGCTGTTGATCAGCACGGGCCCGTCGAAGCGCCGACGCAGGTCCTGGATGAAAGCACCTGCAGGCGCGGCGTGGAGAACGCTGAGGTAGGCGAGCTTCAGAGGAGCGATGCGGTCCACCAGGGCACCGTAGGTGGCATGGACATCGTCCAGTTCCGTCTCCAGCGCGTCCTGGATGTTGTGGGACGGGGAAATCCGCAGACCGACCTTCTCCGCGCCGATCGCTTCGGCCACCGCGTGCGTGAGCTCGACGACGAAGCGCGCACGGTTCTCGGGTGTGCCGCCGTACTGGTCGTTGCGCTGGTTGGACTCGGGGGAGAGGAACTCGTGGAGCAGGTAGCCGTTGGCTCCGTGGAGCTCCACGCCGTCGAACCCGGCGTCCACGGCATTTCGTGATGCAGTGACGAATTCCTCGATGATCGACGGCAGCTCGTCCGTGGCCAGGGCGTGCGGGACCGGATACGGCTTCTTGCCCTTGGAGGTGCGGGTCTCACCCTCGATGGCGATGGCACTGGGCGCAACTACCTCGTATCCGCCATTGGTGTCTTCGTGGGTGACGCGTCCCGCATGCATCACCTGGGCGACGATGCGTCCGCCCCCGGCATGCACGGCATCGGTGACATTCCTCCAACCGGCCAGCTGCTCCGGGGTGACGAGGCCCGGCTGGCCGGGGAACCCCTGGCCGGCAGGGCTGGGGTACGTGCCCTCGCTGACGATCAGGCCGAGGGAGGCCCGCTGGCGGTAGTGCTCGACGACGAGAGGGCCGGGGATGCCCTCACTTCCCGAGCGCACGCGGGTGAGGGGCGCCATGACGACGCGGTTTGCCAGCGTCATTTCGCCGAGGGTCAAAGGGGAGAACAGTTTCATGAAGAACTCTTTCCGTAAGTGCCGGGGCCTGTGGTGTTCCTCCTTTCGCCAACCAAGCACCTCCGCGCGGTATTCCGGATGTGGCCTGTTCCACTCGTCCCCGCCGACCTGATCCCACCGCCTTGTCCCCGCCAGGGCTCGTCCCCACCGGGGTGATTGCCTCCGCCTATCGGAGGTCTTCTTCGTCGAGGTGGCTCAGGGGCGCACCGCCGCGGTTGGCGGGGTCATCGCTGGCGTCGACGTCGTCCTCCTCCATCATCCCGAAGTCGACGTCGGCTGCGGCCTCGCCGAGCATCGGCTCATTCGGAGGAATCTGCTCCTCACCCTGTTCGTAACGGGCTTCGGCAGTTTCCTCGCGGAGGGTCTGGTCGCTGAGGTAGCCTTCCTCGCCGATCTGCGCCGCTGCCGGTTCGTCCTGCAGCAGCGGATCCTCCTGCCAGCGGTCGGGATTGTTCTCGGCGGCCTCCGGGTAGTCGTCCGGATTCCCCTCGAGCACCGGGTCGAATGCTTCCGAAGCCAGCGAATCGTTCGCCACCTCGGGCTCTTCGCCTACGATCGTGAGTTCCTCATCAGGCAGGTTCTGCTCAGTCATGGTTGCGCCTTTCGTTGGTCGAACGCGTTCGCTTCGTTACTAAGCCTACTGATCATCTCCGGGAAGGGACAACCGGTCAGGGGTGGTCCCGCCAACTGTGCTGCGGATCGAACCCGAGAACGCGCCGCGCCTTGTCGATCGAGAGCAGGGTTTCGTGCTGTCCCACCTCGCGAACCATCTCGACGCCGGGAAACACTTCGGCCGCCAGATCGGCACTGGACCGGCTCATCACGGTATCGGCGGCCGCAATGAGGAAGCGGTCGAATCCCGGACCCGCGGACTCGAGGGCACGCACCACCGCCTGGGCGCCGTCCCGGCCGTCGATGTACCCCCACAGGTTCCACTTCCGCAGGGTTGCGTCGGCGTCGAACGACGGAAAGGCGGCATAGTCCTCAGGGTCCATCACATTGGAAAAGCGCAGTGCCGTGATGCTCAGCTCGGGATCCCAGCGCGTCAGCTCAATCGCCAACTGTTCCTCGAGGTGCTTCACGAGCGAGTAGGTGCTCTCCGGCCGTGCCGCATATCCCTCATCCACGGGGATGTAGGGAGGATCGACGTCGAAGGGCAGGCCCTGGACGGTCTCGCTCGAGGCGTAGACCACGCGCTTGATGCCAGCCCGCCTGCAGGCCTGGAAAACGTTGTAGGTGGACATCATGTTGTTGGAGAAGGTCGCAACGTCGGCTTGGATACCCGGTGCCGGGATCGCGGCGAGGTGCACCACGGCGTCGAATCCGTCGGAGCGGTCGTCCACACCCAGGAGGGCGTCGATCACCTGGCCGTAGTCCCGCAGGTCGATGCGCAGGAACTCCGGGCCGCGTTCGCCGTGCTGGTCCAGCTCGAGGACCGAGTGCCCCGCCTCCCGCAGTCCCCGGGTGACGCTGCGGCCGAGCTTGCCGGTGGCGCCGGTCACCGCGACCCGCAGAGCCGCCATCAGGCGGGCCGCGAATCGGGGGACTTCGTCTTCGAGACGTCCGTCTCGGCCAGGGAGCCGATGGCATCGTCGATCGCCGTCATCACGTCGGATTCGAGGACGACGCCGGCCGCCGCCGCGTTCGACTCGACCTGCTCCGGCCGTGAGGCGCCGATGATCGCCGAGGCGACGTTCCGGTTCTGCAGGGTCCAGGCGATGGCGAGCTGCGCCATGGTGAGGCCGACGCCGTCGGCGATGGGTCGGAGCTTCTGCACGCCGGTCAGGACGTCGTCGTCCATCCACCGCTTGATCATGTCGGCGCCGCCCTTGTCGTCGGAGGCGCGGGTGCCCTTTTCCGGCTGTTGCCCCGGCTGGTATTTCCCGGTCAGCACGCCCTGGGCCACCGGCGACCACACGATCTGCGACAGGCCGAGTTCCTCGGAGACGGGTACCACCTCGCCCTCGATGACACGCCACAGCATCGAGTACTGCGGCTGGTTCGAGATCAGCTGGATGCCGAGTTCCTTCGCGAGGGCCGAGCCGTCGCGAATCTGCTGAGCCGTCCATTCGCTGACGCCGATGTAGAGCGCCTTGCCCTGGCGGACGACGTCGGCGAAGGCCTGCATGGTCTCTTCGAGCGGCGTTTCGAAGTCGTAGCGGTGCGCCTGGTAGAGATCCACGTAGTCGGTCTGCAACCGCTCCAGGGAGCCGTTGATCGACTCCAGGATGTGCTTGCGGGAGAGCCCTGCATCGTTGTGTCCCTTGGGCCCGGTGGCTCCCCACACCTTGGTGAAGATCTCGAGGGATTGGCGGCGCTCACCCTTCAGCGCCTCACCGAGCACCGTCTCCGCGGCGGTGTTCGCGTACACGTCCGCCGTGTCGAAGGTGCTGATGCCGACATCGAGGGCCGCACGCACGCACCGGGTGGCGACGTCGTTCTCCACCTGGGAGCCGTGCGTCAGCCAGTTGCCGTAGGTGATCTCCGAAATTTTGAGTCCGCTGTTTCCAAGGTATCTAAAGTCCATGCCTCCGATGCTAACCATGCAGGCGCACCCCGCATAGCGCGCGGAAGGGAGCCGGACCTCCCCGAAAACCGTGGTACACCGGAGCGGCAATGAGGTTTGCCGGCCCGTACCCGGTACAGTTGACTGCGTCATTCCCGCTGGTACCCCGCCATTGATCGTCCCGCGCGTTCCAGGCCGCACCCCACTGATAGAGGAAATTTGGTCAACTTCACGGCGCGGTTCGCCACGGACGCAGAGCGCGAGAACTGGGACTCCCATGTGACGGCCAACCCGGCCGGCGGCAACGTCCTGCAGTCCGCCTCCTTCGCCGAGGTGAAGTCCCACCATGGGTGGAAGCCGCTGTTCCTGGTGCTCCGGTCGGAAGGCTATTCGAGCTACAACCTCGTGCTGGAGAAGTCGTTCCCCGCGCTGGGGCGGCTCTGGTACCTCATCAAGGGGCCGGCGGTGGAGACGGCCGACCAGATGCCCGCAGCGGTTGACGCCATCCGGGACTTCATCGCCCGCTCGAAGCTCCCGGTCTTCGCGGTGAAGATCGAGCCGGACATCGAGGACACCCCGGAAGCCCGGGACATCTTCCGGGGAGCAGGTCTCCAGAAGACCTTCGACCTGCAGCCCAACGACCACACCGCCATCCTCGACACCACGGCGGAGCCGAACCAGCTGCTGCGCAACCTTCATTCGCGGGGGAGGAATGCCGTGCGGCGGGCCATCCGTGAGGGCGTCGAAGTGCACCGGGTGGAGCCCACCGAGGAGAATTTCCGCATCATGTACGGCCTGATGTCCCATATCGAGGACCGGTCGAGTGCGCGGCTGCGTTCCTTCGAGTACTACAGCAGGTTCTGGAACAACTTCGTGAAGGCGGGCCAGGGCCGGTTGTACTTCGTGTACGAGGACGGTGAGGCATCAGTGGGTGCCTTCGTGCTCAACTATGGAACCAAGGGAACCTACAAGGACGGCGGGTCGAAGCCCGGGCGCTCACAGTACGGCGATTCCCATCTGCTGCAGTGGACCGCGATCAACGATCTCCGGACCGAGCACGGCATCGTGGAGTACGACTTCTGCGGGACGCCCCCCAGCGACAGGCTCAAGGACCCGTCCCACCCCCACCATGGCCTCGGGCTGTTCAAGACGAGCTTCACCAAGACCGTGACCGATTTCATCGGGTGCTACGACGCCGTGATCAGTCCCCGGAAGTACCGCCTCTGGAACATCGTCGGGGAACGCGTTGCACGGCAGATCTACTGGCGGCGGCACCACCAGCCGTTCTACTGAGCAGGCAGCCCCGAGGGGAGAAACACGCACAAGGGGTTTAACCATGAAAGACGGCACCGAGCCCGGAAACGGCCATTCGCCCACCACCAATCCTTCGCCGATGGCGGAGTCGTTGCCGGTCATCCAGCGGCCCTTCGACCCGTCCGACGCCGAGAAGGAGAAGTTGTCGGCAACTCCGCGCACGGAGGTGAAACCGACGATCCAGCCCGCCTCGCGACCGCCAAGGGCGCCGAAGGTGCAGCAGAAAGCAGCACCGAAGGCTCGGCAGCGGCAGCCGGGCTCCCGCCCTACCGATGCGTTGCCGACCACGCCGCGGGCCGTCCGTCCGGACCGGTCCAACGCCGCTGCGCGCAGCATGCTGAGGCGGCTCGTCCAGGGGGAGGCGCCTCCTACCCAGGCGATGAGCATTGTGGAGCGGCTTGCCGGAAGCCCCTATGCGAACCCGATGGTCCAGGCCGCCGGGCCCGACGCGAGCGTCCGCAAAACCCTCGATTTCGCCCTGAGCCTCGCCGAGACGATGTTCCGGTACGGGGCCGGTGCCCTCGAAGTCGAAACGAGCATCATCGCGGTCACGGCAGCTTTCGGCGTGGACCACGTGGAAGTGGACATCACCAACCAGTCGGTGATCCTCAACTACTCGGCCAAGGACCAGACGCCCACCACCGTGCTGCGCGTGGTGCGTTCGTGGACCAACAACTACGCCGGTCTCACCGCCATCCACCAGCTGGTCTCCGATATTGCCGACGGCGGAGTGTCACGTCCGGAAGCGAGCCAGCGGCTCGAGAACATCACCAGGCGACCCAAGCCCTTCCCCCGCTGGATGGTCACGGCGGCTTTCGGTATCTTCGCAGCCGCGATCGTCGGATTCATCGGTGGAGGGCCGCTCGGTTCCCTCCTGGGGCTGGGGAGCTGCATCCTCGTGGACCTGCTGTCCCGCCAGCTCGGCAAGTGGCGCGTTCCGGAGTTCTTCGCCGTGGCGACGTCGGCCGGAATGGTCACCCTGATCGCCATGCTCTTCTGGTGGCTGGAGCTGCCCATCGCGCCGTCGCTGGTGGTGGTGGGCGGAATCCTGCTCCTCCTTCCCACCGGGCGCCTGGTGTCCGCCACACAGGACGCCATCAACGGTTTCCCCGTGACCGCCGCGGGCCGCTATCTCTCAGCCGTCCTGGTGTTCGGTGGAGTGGTCTCGGGCATCGCCGTCGCCCTGGTCGTCGGTTCCATGATCGGCATTCCGCCACTCGACCTCCTGCAATCCCCTGAAACCGTCTATCCATGGCCGGTGGTGGCGGTCCTCGTCTTCATCGCCGTGGCGATGATCTGCATCTCCGAGCAGACCGACATCAAGCTCGTGGTCCCGACATCCCTTGTCGGTGTTGCCGGGTACCTGTTGTGGATCTCCCTCATCAACGCGGGGGTGGGATACCGCCTGGGGCCTGCGCTCGCCGCGGTGCTGATCGGAGGGCTCGCGCGCGTCGTGGCGTTACGGATGGGGGCTCCGCAACTGGTGGTCGCGGTGCCCGCGGTCATGTTCCTCTACCCGGGGCTGACGATCTTCCGTTCGATGTACTCCCTCACCCTCGATCCCGCGATGGTGGACGACGGCGCGATCGGGCTCTTCAATGCACTCACCGTGATCCTCGCCATCGCGGGTGGAGTGGTGCTCGGCGACAACCTCGCTCGGCCTTTCACCCAGGGACTCAGCAGCAACGAGCGACAGCGGAGCCGTCGGCGCTGAGCTGACTCGCGACGGTTCCTGGTTCAGCTGCCGAGCCAGTCGACCGGTTCCGCGCCCTGCAGCCGTAATAGTTCGTTCACCCTGCTGAACGGCCGGGATCCGAAGAACCCCCGTGACGCCGACAACGGGCTGGGGTGGGCAGATTCCACCGTCGGGGTATCGCCGAGCAGGGGCTTCATCTTCAATGCATCCCTGCCCCACAGGACGGCCACGAGCGGCCCGCTCCGGGCCGCGAGGGCCGTCAGCGCAGCATCGGTCAATTCTTCCCAACCCAGGTTCCGATGTGAGGCCGACTCGCCGGCCCGCACGGTCAGCACCCGGTTCAGCAGCAGGACACCCTGCTCCGACCAGAGGGAGAGGTCACCCGAGGCCGGTACGGTTCGGCCGAGGTCCGATGACAGCTCCCGGTAGATGTTGACGAGACTCCGCGGCAGGGGCCTCGTCCCGGGATCGACGGCGAACGCGAGTCCCACCGAATGGCCCACGGTGGGATAGGGGTCCTGCCCCACGATGACCACCTTGACCTTCGCCAGTGGGTAGCTGAAGGCGCGGAGGATGTTCGCGGGCTCCGGAAGGATCCGCTGCCCGGCGCGGGCGTCCCTCGTGAGGATTCCGGCGAGGCGGTGCAGCGCGGGCTCCACAGGAGAAAGAGCCTCAGCCCAGTCAGGGGCCATCAACTCCCTGATGGGAGTCGGAGCGGCGAAGGTGAAAGGGCTGCCGCCATGGCCATCGTCGGAATCCATGGTTCCATTCTTGCCGATCGGATGTGTGTCGACCCTCCAAATGACACTGTTGAAATTCGCAACTACCATGGATAGGTGGTCCTGCCATAGGCAGTGACCGGAATTTCTGGAATGGACGGATCGGGGCGGTGGAGTCGATGGGTGAAGCACTGGGTGCAGCGGGCAACCCGCCTTCCCCTACCGACGCACTCGTTCTCGAGGACCGCGACCGGCGCATGCTCGCACTCGAACGTGAATGGTGGAAGTACTCGGGAGCGAAGGAACAGGTGATCCGGGAGCTTTTCAACATGTCAGCCACCCACTACTACCAGATCCTCAATGCGCTGATCGACACGGAGGCGGCGCTCGCCCACGATCCGATGCTTGTCAAAAGGCTGCGTAGACTTCGTTCAACCCGGCAGCGTGCCCGCTCGGCACGCCGGCTCGGCGTCGACATCTGACCAGCAGCCAAGGACCGCACACGCATATGACGAAATATCCCGCGGACGAGTTCGACGACATTCCGATCAGCGTCGATCGGCAGGGAGTCCACCGTGAGCGGTTGATGCCCGATCGTTCCAATGGACTCGCCCTGAAAATCCTCGTGGGAGTGCTGGCGTTGCTCGTAGGACTCGCCGCCTACTTTCTGCTTCCGAGGCTCGGGCTGGAGGCGGTGCCCAGCGGCAGCACCGCTTCGGCAGCGGATGCCTCCGGGGTCCCTACCCCGGATCCGGATCCTGCAGAGGCGGGCTCCGGGGAGTCGGCGTCGACCTCCCCGGCTGTGGTCGACAGGAGCCAGGCCCTCAACGTGCTCAACGCCACCGGAACGGCAGGGCTCGCCACGACCGCGGCCGGCCGCCTGGCGGCGGAGGGCTGGTCTGGAGCGATTGCCGGCAACTGGGCCGGGCCGCCGGTCCAGGCGTCCACGGTTCTCTACGGCGACGCCGACCAGCAGCCCGCCGCCCAGGAACTCGCCGCTGACCTCGGCATCGCAACCGTGATGGCCAGCCCCGACGTCGCGCCGCTGATCACGGCGGTGCTTGGACCGGATTTCGAATAGGAACCCTCGCCCGGTCGGCCGGCTAAGGTTCCATACGGCGCGCTACTCCTTCGGCGGATTACTCCTTGAGCGGATTACTCCTTGAGCGGGATGCCGCGCGCGTCCCTGCTGAACGTCTGCGCTCCCACGAGGATCAGAATGCCCTCGATGAACCCCCAGAGCGCTCCGAATCCGAAGGTCACGAAGGTGACGATGATCTGCACGACACCGATGGTGGTATAGCCCAGGTAGAAACGGTGGATACCGAGCGATCCCAGGAGGATACCGAGCAGCCCTGCAACGAGCCGTGATTTCTGTTCGGGGTACCCCTGGCCGTAGGGGCCCTGCTGGAACTGGCCCTGCTGGTACGGATTGGGCTGGTACGGGCCCTGCTGGTATTGATTCGGCGGGTACCCATTCGGCTGTTCGGGGTACCCCTGACCGTAGGGACCCTGCTGCTGGTAGGAATCGGGTTGTTGCGGAGCTGACCCGTACGAGCCGGACTGGTGGACGCCGGACGGGTCGAAGCCGGACGGATATTGTTCGGGGGGCCGACCGGTGTCCGGTGACGCCCCGGGTCCGGGCTGGTTCTTCCCGTCCGGATCCGAAAAGGGATCCGGCTGGTGCTCTGGGTTCGTTGACACTGCGCTCCTCCTGTTGTGCTGTCCGACCCCAACCTATGCCTCCTTTCCGCCGCACGCCATCGGGTAGGTCCCTGTCTTTTTCCGGACCGGCTCAGGGACGGCCCGGGGGCGTCACCACGGGAATCCCGGCTTGCACTCGCCCTGCCGGAGTGCTAATTATTGAGTTAGCACTCGGGCCGGTTGACTGCTAAGCAGCGGGTACCGGGTGAAGCAGGCAGACCTCTGTGGTGAGGGTGAACGCCAGGACGTAAAGAGATCGTTCCCGGCCCAGCCCGTCCGTCGCGGGCATCGCAGATCGGTAGGCATTCGTATGCTGACATGCACAACCGTCCCCGAAAGGACCTAAGCCGTTATGGCCAAGATCATTTCTTTTGATGAAGAGGCCCGTCGCGGCCTCGAGCGTGGATTGAACATCCTCGCTGACGCCGTCAAGGTAACGCTCGGCCCACGCGGCCGCAACGTCGTCCTCGAGAAAAAGTGGGGCGCCCCCACGATCACCAACGATGGTGTTTCCATCGCCAAGGAGATCGAACTCGACGACCCGTTCGAGAAGATCGGCGCCGAGCTGGTCAAGGAAGTTGCGAAGAAGACCGACGACGTGGCCGGCGACGGCACCACGACCGCCACCGTCCTCGCGCAGGCCCTCGTCAAGGAAGGCCTCCGCAACGTAGCCGCCGGTGCGGATCCCCTGAGCCTCAAGCGCGGTATCGAGAAGGCAGTTGCCGCCGTCACCCGGGAGCTCCTGGCTTCCGCCAAGGAGATCGAGACCAAGGAGGAAATCGCGGCCACGGCTTCCATTTCCGCCGGTGACACGCAGATCGGTGACCTCATCGCTGAAGCACTCGACAAGGTGGGCAAGGAAGGCGTCATCACCGTCGAGGAATCCAACACCTTCGGCCTCGAGCTCGAGCTGACCGAAGGAATGCGCTTCGACAAGGGCTACATCTCCGGTTACTTCGTCACCGACGCAGAGCGCCAGGAGACGGTCCTCGAGGATCCCTACATCCTGATCGTCAACTCGAAGATCTCGAACGTCAAGGACCTCGTTGCCGTCCTCGAGAAGATCATGCAGTCCGGCAAGCCGCTGCTGATCATCGCCGAGGACGTCGAGGGTGAGGCTCTCGCCACGCTCGTCGTGAACAAGATCCGCGGCACGTTCAAGTCCGTTGCCGTCAAGGCACCCGGCTTCGGCGACCGCCGCAAGGCCCAGCTGGCCGACATCGCCATCCTCACCGGTGGCCAGGTCATCGCCGAGGAAGTCGGCCTCAAGCTCGAGAACGCCACGCTCGACCTGCTCGGCACTGCCCGCAAGGTGGTTGTCACCAAGGACGAGACCACGATCGTCGAAGGTGCCGGCGACGCCGACGCCATCGCCGGCCGTGTGGCCCAGATCCGTGCCGAGATCGACAACTCCGACTCCGACTACGACCGCGAGAAGCTGCAGGAGCGCCTGGCCAAGCTGGCCGGCGGCGTCGCAGTCATCAAGGCCGGAGCCGCAACCGAGGTCGAGCTCAAGGAGCGCAAGCACCGCATCGAAGATGCAGTGCGTAACGCCAAGGCAGCCGTCGAAGAGGGCATCGTTGCCGGTGGCGGCGTGGCACTGATCCAGGCCGGTGCGAAGGCATTCGCCACGCTCGACCTGACAGGTGACGAGGCAACCGGAGCGAACATCGTCCGTGTCGCCATCGACGCCCCGCTGAAGCAGATCGCCTTCAACGCCGGCCTCGAGCCTGGCGTCGTGGTGGACAAGGTCCGCGGACTGCCTGCGGGCCATGGCCTCAACGCTGCAACCGGCGTGTACGAGGACCTCCTGGCCGCCGGTGTCAACGACCCGGTGAAGGTCACGCGCTCCGCGCTGCAGAACGCGGCCTCCATCGCCGGGTTGTTCCTGACCACCGAAGCTGTCGTCGCGGACAAGCCCGAAAAGGCTGCTCCCGCCGGCGGCGGCGGCGATGACATGGGCGGCATGGGCGGAATGGGCGGCTTCTAGCCCCTGCTCCCAGCCGTTTTGCGCTGATCCGACAAAGGCGGCACCCCGAAACGGGTGCCGCCTTTGTCGTGTCTCAGCGCAGGAACAACCTCGCGTTACTCAATTCTGCCTCCGCATACTGGGTCGTGGCGACGGCCAGGGCTTCATTGATGCCCACCAGGGATTCCTCCACCTGTGCCTGGGTGCCGCGCCACTGCGTGATGAGCTGCTGGAAGTTCGCCGAGGCCTGTCCTCCCCACAGCGCCTCGAGTTCACGAAGTCCCGCCTGCATACTGTTCACCTCGGACTGCAGGCGGAGAATAGTGCCCTGCACCTGGCTGCTTTTCGCCGCCAGGCTGTCGGTGTCCACAGTGAAGAATGCCATCGGTCCGCTCCCGGTTCGCTAGGGAAATGTCTTGTCATCCGACGGTAGGCAGTGGAGCGCCGCGGCAGGGGACTCAGCGGGTGGATGTGGACAAAGCGTCGCTCACGCGTCAGCGGCAGAGGGGGATTCCGACGCCGTCGACGGCAGGCCGTCCGCGTGCGGAAAGCGGACCGATAGTGTGGCTCCGCCGCCGGGAGTCTCCTCGAGCCGCACCGTCCCGTCATGTTGCGCGACAAGAGCCGCCACGATAGCCAGGCCGAGGCCGGTGCCGCCGGTCTCCCGGTGTCGGGAGGAGTCCGCGCGGTAGAAGCGCTCGAAGACGCGGGCGGCGTCCTCCTCGGAGATGCCCGGTCCATGGTCCCGCACTTCGAGCACCGAGTTGCTGTGCCCGGACAGCACGGGTGCCACGCCGACCGCGATCTCGATGGGCGTGCCGTCGGGGGTGTATCTCAGAGCATTGGTGATCAGGTTGGCCACGACCTGCCGGATCCGTGACTCGTCCCCGATGGTCGGTGCGGGCTGGGGTCTGCCGCCGTCGAGCCCGATCACGGTGATCCGCCGGTCGGGGGCGATGGCGCGGGCGTCGAGGGCGGCGTCATTGCCCAGCACCATGAGGTCGACCGGCTTGGCGTCGAGAGGCCGCTGCTCGTCGATCCGCGCGAGCGTCAAGAGGTCCTCCACGAGCTGGCCCATGCGGATCGCTTCGCTCTCGATCCGGCCCATCGCGGCTGCCACGTCCTCGTCCTTCTCCAGGGCGCCGTGTCGGTAGAGCTCGGAGAAGCCGCGGATCGTGACCAGCGGGGTCCGGAGCTCGTGGGACGCGTCTGCGACGAAACGGCGCATTTTACGCTCCGACGCGGTCCGGGCGGCGAAGGCCGTCTCGATATGGGCGAGCATCGCGTTGAGTGACCGGGAGAGCCTGCCGATCTCGGTGGTGGGCCGCTCCACCTTGACGCGCCGGGAAAGATCACCGGCGGCGATCGCCGCTGCAGTCCGCTCGACCCTCGCCAGGGGCCGGAATTGGCGGGTGACGGCGGCGAACGCGATCAGTGAGGCGACCACGGTGGTCAGGAGCCCCGACGTGAAGATGATCTCCGCCGCCTCCTGGACCGAGTCGTTGACCGTCGAGAGCGGGGACGCAACGGCGAGGTGCCCTTCCTGGTTGTTGAAAGGAACCAGCTTCACCCGCCAGCCCTGGCTCGTCGAGTGGGTGCCCGGAACCTCGAACCCACTTCGGTCGACCTGCCGGATGCGCTCCTCGGACAGGCCGTCGAGGTCCGGGGCGTCGGCGTTGTCGGGCAACTGGGTTTCCCCGATCACCTCGCCCTCCGAGTCGAGGATCGCGCCGTAGAACCGGAGGAGGGCGCCGTCACCGGGAAGTGATGATGCATAGAAGGTGCGTGCCACCACCTGGGCGTTGGACTCGAGGTCGGTGTCCATGCGCTCGATGAGTCCGTCCCGCAGCAGCGAGACGGTGGCAAGACCGGTGATGCCGACGGCGACCGCCATCAGCAGGGTCGTGATGGCCACGAGCTGCGACCGCAGCGAGGCCGATTTCCAGCGCCGAATCACCGGGTCGGAGACCTACCGCTTGTCGGGGGTTCGCAGCAGGTACCCCACACCGCGCTTGGTCTGGATGAGCGCGACGGCGTCAGGGTTGCGGTCGATCTTGCGCCGCAGGTAGGAGATATAGGACTCCACGATCGACGCATCCCCGTTGAAGTCGTACTCCCAGACGTGATCCAGGATCTGGGCCTTCGAGAGCACCCGGTTGGGGTTCATCATCAGGTACCGCAGCAGCTTGAATTCGGTGGGGGAGAGGTCGATCGTCTCGCCGGCCCGCCGCACCTCGTGGGCGTCGTCGTCGAGCTCGAGATCAGCCACACGGATGACGGCGTCGTCGTCGTCCATCGGCTGGGTGCGACGCAGCACCGCGCGGATGCGGGCCACCACCTCGTCGAGGCTGAAGGGCTTGGTCACATAGTCGTCGCCGCCGACGGTCAGGCCGGTGACCTTGTCGTCGGTGTCGTCCCGTGCGGTGAGGAAGACGACGGGGAAGTGGCGTCCGGCCGCCCGTAGCCGCCGCGTGACGGTGAAGCCGTCCATGTCCGGCAGCATCACGTCGAGCACCGCGAGGTCCGGGTTGTGGGTTTCCGCTGCGGCAAGGGCTTCACGGCCGTTCGCGGCGGCGACGACGTCGAACCCGGCAAAGCGCAGGGACGTCGAGAGCAGTTCACGGATATTCGGTTCGTCGTCGACAACCAGCAGTTTCGCTTCGGGGCCTGTTTTCTTCACGCCTGCCATTGTTCCGCCGCTCTCTGGGAATCTGCTGGGAGTCCGCTGGACGCCTCCGGCTGAGCTGCCCGTCATCCGGTCAGCCCTGCGGCGTCGAGGATGCGGTACGCGTAGCCCTGTTCGGCGAGGAAACGCTGCCGTTTGGCCGCGAAATCCTGGTCGAGGGTGTCGCGGGCAACGACAGTGTAGAAGCGTGCAGCGCGCCCGTCGGCCTTCGGGCGCAGCAGCCGCCCGAGGCGCTGTGCCTCCTCCTGACGCGAGCCGAACGAGCCGGATACCTGGATGGCGACCGAGGCCTCGGGCAGGTCGATCGAGAAGTTGGCCACCTTGGACACCACGAGGGTGCTCACTTCGCCCTGCCGGAAGGCCTCGAAGAGCCGTTGGCGTTCCTTCACCGGGGTTTCGCCCTTGATGACGGGGGCATCGAGGCGGGCTCCGAGATCATCGAGCTGGTCGATGTACTGGCCGATCACCAGGAGCTGTTCACCGGAGTGCGCGGCGACGAGCTTCTCCACCACCGCCGACTTGGTGTCGGACGTCGCGCACAGCCGATACTTGTCGCCGTCGTCGGCCATCGCATACGCGACGCGTTCATCCCGGGGGAGGTCGACGCGCACCTCCACGCAGTCCGCCGGGGCGATGTACCCCTGCGCCTCGATGTCCTTCCAGGGGGCGTCGTAGCGCTTGGGGCCGATGAGCGAGAAAACCTCGCCCTCCCGGCCGTCCTCACGGACGAGGGTGGCGGTGAGCCCCAGGCGGCGCCGCGCCTGGAGGTCGGCGGTCATCTTGAAGATCGGGGCGGGCAGCAGGTGCACCTCGTCGTACACGATCAGCCCCCAGTCGTTGGCGTCGAGCAGTTCGAGGTGCGGGTACAGGCCCCCGCGGCGCATGGTCAGGACCTGGTAGGTGGCGATCGTCACCGGCCGGACCTCCTTCCTGGCGCCGGAGTATTCGCCGATCTCGTCCTCGGTGAGGGAAGTCCGCTTCAACAGTTCGTCCTTCCACTGCCGGGCGGAGACGGTATTGGTGACGAGGATGAGCGTGGTGGTCTTGCTGGTGGCCATGGCGGCGGCGCCCACGATCGTTTTTCCTGCACCGCAGGGAAGCACCACCACTCCTGATCCGCCGGACCAGAAATTCTCCATCGCAAGTTTCTGGTAGGGGCGCAGCGTCCAGCCGTCCTCCTTCAGGTCGATCGGATGCGGCGTCCCGTCCACATAGCCGGCGAAATCCTCGGCGGGCCACCCCAGTTTCAGCAGGAGCTGCTTGAGCGCTCCGCGCTGCGAGGAGTGGACCACCACGGTCTCGCCGTCGATCCGGGGCCCCAGGAGGGGTTGAATCTTCTTCGCGTGAAGCACTTCCTCGAGTACGGGGTAGTCGGTGGTGCGCAGCACGAGCCCATGCTGTGCATCCTTCTCGAGCCGGAGCCTGCCGTACCTCGACATCGTGTCCTCGATGTCGATGAGGAGGGCGTGCGGAACCGGGAACCGCGAGTACTTGAGCAGCGTGTCGAGCACATGCTCGGCATCGAGACCTGCTGCCCGCGCGTTCCACAGGCCGAGCGGGGTGAGCCGGTAGCTGTGGACGTGCTCGGGCGCGCGTTCGAGTTCGGCGAAGGCAGCGATGGCATGGCGGGCCTCCGTCGCCAGCTCGTGGTCCACCTCCAGCAGGATGGTCTTGTCGCTCTGCACAATCAATGGACCGTCAGTCATCGGTCGGTGTTCCCTCCACTATTTCCACATCCATGACCCGGTGCACCGAGACAACTTTCTCCACCTGCTTCTGCGGGTCGTATACCCGCACCCGACCCCCGGACACTGATAGGGGAACGAGGATCTGCCGGACGGAATTCCCCTGGCTGTCGGCGGTGCCCAGCCGCACCGGTACTTTTCGGCGGATGGCTGTCCTCAGGGTTTCGAGCCCGAGGAGAACCTCGCTTTCCTGCCCCTGTCCCGGGGAACGGTCCACCGGGCCGGCGCCCCGGAGCCGCAGGGAGGCCAGCTGCGCTTCGATCTCCTCCTCGCTGAGCGACCACGGGTTGAGCCGTGCGCGGGAGGCCGCAATCGACGCGGGCGACGAGGCAGCCGGCGACGACGGCGACTGTGATGGAACGGCTGGAGCGGCGCCGTCGGGAGAAGGCGAGTCCGGGGAGCGCCGCGTGCCGCGGCCCGGTGTCCCGGGGCGCACCTCGGGTGCCGGCGCGTAGCCCAGGTCGCGCAGGAGGGAGGTCAGCTCCGCGGGACTCGCCGGGGAGGCGATCACCGTCGGGGCCAGCTGGACGAGCCCGAGGGTGGCCGCGCGCGGGTCGGCAAGCAGTGCGGCCACGACGGCGTCGTCCTCGGTCCGGACGTAGCTGGCGGCCCGACCCACCCGGAGGCTGCCGTACCTGCCCGCCGTGTCCTCGACGAGGTAGGTGAGAGCCTGTGGCACCTCGGTGGCGGAATGCTCGGTGAGGAACGCGGTGATGGACGCGGCGTCGTGGCCGGCATCCAGGGCCCGCCGGATGGAGTCCGCCGAGAAGCGGTAGGTGGTGGCGGGCCCCTGGCCCTCGGGTGTCGAAAGCGCCAGCAGCTCGCGCGCCACGGCGGGTTCGAGGTAGCCAGGAGCGATGGCGGTGAGGTCAGCCTGCAGGACGACACGGCTCACCGGGGCGGGAAGGGCCACCCCGACTGCTGCTGCGGCGTCGTCGAGGAGACCCTGTTCCACGAGGAAACCGATGGCGGTCAGCACGCCGCCTCCGAAAAGCCCCAGCGCGGCGGCCTCCGTCAGCATTCCGGGAACGAGGCGCTCGAAGCGCCGTCGGAGTCGTGGCTGGTGCCAGGAAAGCCATTCGACAAGGTCATGCGCAGCGAAGCCGGCGGCCGGCAGGGACTGTGCGACATCCGGTCCTTCACCGGCAGGCCTTCCCACCAGCTCTACTGCGGCAGTGAGCAGCCGACGGCGGACGAGGGGCGCATCAGGCCTCGATCCTTCGGCTGCGAGCGCGTTGATGGCGCTGCCGTCGGCAAGTTTCGAACCGGTCAGCGACGGCGCGCGGTCCAGTTCGAGCCAGCCGCGCAGAAGGATCAGCCACTGCTCATGCCGGCTGCGGGAGTCCCACGCGGCCGCCGACGGTTTCCACCGGGAATCATCGACGTCGAGGGTCAGCAGGCCCGCTGCGGCGGCCAGTTCAAGGAGCCACGGCGTTTCCCCTGCCTCGCACTGCAGGGACTCGGTCAGCCGGCGGAGCTCACGGACTCCGACTCCGCCCGAGCGGAGCGTCGCGACAGGGATTGCCGAGGCTGCGGCCAACAGCGCCGACGCTCCGCGCAGCAGTTCGGCGACGGCGCTGAAAGCGGCGTTGTCCCGAAGGCCCCCACGCACCACCAGCCGGTTTCCTCCAGGGGGCGTGGCATCGAGTGCGGGGAAGACCGTGTGCCCGCGCACTGCCTGTCCCACCGCGCGCGGCAACTCGACGTGCTTCGCGTCCAGTGGGGCGAGAAGTGCCCGGTGCAGCAGCCACGGGACAGGGGTGGAGATATCACCGCCCCTCCCTTCAGGCGTCGCGCCCACGGGCGAGGCGGCAAGCCGCTCAAGCACGGCGAGCGTGCCCTCGGGGGCCGACGCCATCAGCGCAGCCCAGGCCGACGGCGAACTGATCACCTTCTCGAGGGCCTCGGCGGCGGAGGCCGGTGTGTGGACCGGCCCGGCGGGCTCCCGCTCACCGGGCGCCTGGCCCACCACGGATACCGCTTCGATGAGCCGCGGGCCATACGTGGGGATACTCCGCGCCAGGGATTTCAACGGGCGGCCGAGGCCTGCGGGGTAGGGGCCCAGGGCGTCCCCGAGGGAGCCCACGGGCAGGTACGTTGCCGGATCCCCGGCGCTGCGGTACAGCAGGGCGAGGTCGCAGAGCTGGTCGGCGATGGTGCGGAGGGTGTCGGCGTCGGCCTCCCCGAAGGCGTCCTTCAGCTGGGCCGGCCCGATCCCCGTCTCGGGGGCGGAAGGATTCTCGGCCACCAGTACGGCCTCCAGTACCTGCTGCTGCGGTACTGCGATGTTCTCGAGCGCCCGCTGCAGACTGCCACGCGTGGAGGCCCGAGCCGCCAGTGCAGGGAAATCCGGTACCGGGGGAAGGATCAGATCAGGGCGCGCTGAAAGGAGCTTGCGCAGCTCGGAGTCGGTGCGGGAAGCCAGCTGGTCGGCCAGGGCACGGATTGCGGACATTGCCTCAAGATTACCGGTGGCCTGAAGGATCAACTACCCCGTCTGGCCAGGACTCCGGCGAATACCACGACGGCCATGAGCAGGAACCCCACCGGGAGGCAGGCATATGCAAGGAGCACCCAACCGGGCCAGAGTGGGGCCTGGAGCCACGCAGCGCCGAGGATGACGATCAGCGCAACAAGCCCCGTCCCCGCGAAGACCACAGCAAGGACCAGGAGCACGAGCCGTACGGGCGGGCCCTCGGTGGCCGGGGCGGGCACGGCGTCCGCCGGGGAGCCGTTCGGTCGGGGCGCGGCAGGTCCGCGGGAGTCGTTGGGGATCATAGCCCTTCCAGCCTACAAGAACGGCGGCGCAGCCCGGCACTGAAAAGAGGATAATCTAGGTGCTACAAAGACTTCTCCGGCAGGGGCCGCGGCAGGCCGGCGGCACGACTGCCGCCGGCGGTGGCATCGGCCGGAACCCAAAGGACAGCGCGTGTTCAGCGCCGCCGCAAGCTAGGAAAAGGTAACTGACGTGCCCATTGGCAAGGTGAAATGGTTCGACACCGAAAAGGGATTCGGCTTCCTGGCAACCGACGAGGGCAAGGAGGTCTTCCTTCACGCCTCGGCGCTTCCCGCCGGAGTGACCGAGGTGAAGCCGGGAACCAAGCTGGAATTCGGCGTCGCTGACGGCCGCAGGGGCCCGCAGGCGCTGTCAGCACGGATCCTCGAGGTCCAGCCCTCGATCGCCAAGGCCACGCGCAAGAACGCGGACGATATGGCCGTCATCACCGAGGACCTGATCAAGCTCCTCGACGACGTCTCCAACGGTCTTCGGAAGGGCCGTTACCCCGAGAAGTCCCACGCCACCAAGGTGGCCGCCGTCCTGCGCGCTGTCGCCGACGACCTGGACGCCTGAGGCTCCCATGATTCCCAGCGGCCAGCCCTCCTCCGAATACGACGACGCTTCCCCCACGGCCGAAGCCGTTCCTGCTCCGGTGGTGAAGCGACGCGCTCCGAAGCGGCCCGCGAAACCGGATGCACTGCTCGAAGCCGCGGTCGAGTTCGCTCGCGCAGCAGTGCTTCAGGTCGCGCCCGCCGACCAGGTGGGCCGGCACGTCACCTCCTATGCCGACGGTGAGCGGCTGCTCACCCACCGGTTCGAGGCGTTCGTGCCCGGTTACGGCGAGTGGGAGTGGTTCGCGACGCTCGCAAGAGTTTCGCGCGGCAAGGAACCCTCCGTCTGCGAAGTAGGCCTCCTTCCCTCCGAGCGGGCGCTGCTCGCTCCTGAGTGGCTGCCGTGGTCGCAGCGGGTGAGGCCCGAGGATTCCCAGGACGACGCCGAAACGACTCCTGCCGTCGTCGAGAAGCCGATGGTGGTGGAGGACGGTGCGCTGGTGGAGGGCTCGCAGGAGGAGCCGGCGGAGGATGTTGCAGAGGGTGCCGAGCGCACGGACGCTGTAGATGAAGGGTCGCCGGAGGCACGAGGAACCGGGGCGGACAGCTAGTTGGGGCGGGACCGGGCAGGGGAGGAAGCGGCAGCCGGATGAGCACCTTCCGGTCCTTCGGTATCCGCAACTACCGCCTGTGGTTCATCGGTGCGATGGTGTCGAACATCGGGACCTGGATGCAGCGCACCGCGCAGGACTGGCTGGTCTACGACATCCTGACCGAGCAGAACGCCTCGGCCCTCGGCATCGTGATGGCGCTCCAGCTTGGTCCGCAGCTCCTCATCGCTCCCTGGGCCGGCCTGGTCGCCGATATCGTGGACCGCAGGAAACTGCTCATCCTCACCCAGCTCCTGATGGCTGCCCTGGGGGTGGGACTCGGGCTGATGGTGCTCGCCGATGCCGCCGAGCTGTGGCACGTCTACGCCTTCGCGCTCGCGCTCGGCGTCGTTTCCGCATTCGACGCCCCCGCGCGGCAGGCTTTCGTGTCCGAACTCGTCCGCGACGACTACCTTCCCAATGCGGTGGCCCTCAACAGTGCGTCCTTCAACGGTGCCCGGCTGGTGGGACCCGCCGCGGCCGGCCTGCTGACGGCCGGCGTCGGGCCCGGTTGGGTGTTCCTGATCAATGCAGTCACCTTCGGTGCGATGGTCTACGTGCTCCTGGCCATCCGGTCCTCCGAACTCCGTGCCCAGCCGAAGGCACCGCCCGGCAGGGGCCGCATCCGGGCGGGGTTCCGGTATGTCCTGAACCGGCCGGACCTGATGGTGGTGATGCTGGCCATCTTCATCGTGGGCACTTTCGGGTTGAATTTCGCCGTGTACATCGCCGCAATGGCACGCACCGAGTTCGGCCAGGGCGCCGGAGTGTTCGGGCTTCTCTCCTCGGTGATGGCGGTGGGCTCGGTGGCAGGAGCGCTGCTCTCCGCGCGCCGCGCGAAACCACGGCTCCGCTTCATCTTCGGAGCGTCGGCGGCGTTCGGCCTTGCCTGCGCAGGGGCCGCCGTCGCGCCGACGCTGTGGATCTTCGGCCTCGCCCTGGTGCCGGTGGGACTGTTCGCCCTGACCCTGATGACGAGCGCCAACGCCTACGTCCAGACCACCACCGAGCCGGTCATGCGTGGGCGGGTCATGGCGCTGTACTTCGCGATCTTTCTCGGCGGAACACCGTTGGGCGCGCCCGTGGTGGGGTGGGTCTCGGATGCCTTCGGCCCGCGCTGGAGCCTGGGCGTTGCTGCCGCGGCGGGCTTGATCGCGGCCGCCGCCGGCATTTTCTGGGCCTGGCGGTACCACGACGTGCGGCTGCGCTACGACCGCTCCGTTCCCCGCCGCCTGCGCATCGGCGGCGCTGCGGGCGACGGGTACTGACCGCGCAGGAGATAGGTCGTGGCTCCGGCAACGTTGGCACTGGGGCACATCACCAGTTTCGCGCGGACCTCCAGGGCCGTGCTCTAGATCTTTCCCATCACATAGTCGATGCACTCGAGCAGGGCGGAGACGTCGCTCGGGTCGATGGCCACGAAGGTGGCGATGCGCAGCTGGTTCCTTCCGAGCTTCCGGTAGGGCTCGACGTCGACGACACCGTTGGCGCGAAGCACCTCGGCAACCCTGGCGGCGTCGACGGAGTCCGCGAAGTCGATGGTCGCGATGACGTTCGACCGATCGTCGGGGTCCTGCACGAAAGGTGTTGTGAGCGGCGACGCCTCAGCCCAGGAGTAGATGCGACCGGCCGAATCGGCGGTGCGCGCCGCGGCGAAGGCGAGCCCGCCGCTTTCATTGAGCCACTTCACCTGCGCATTGAGGGTGATGAGCGTGGCGAGCGACGGCGTGTTGTACGTCTGGTTGAGGCGCGAGTTGTCGATGGCCGTCTGCAGGTTCAGGAAATCCGGGATCCAGCGGTCCGAGCTGTTGAGTGACGCAGCCCGCTCGAGTGCGGCGGGGGAGAAGAGGCCGAGCCACAGGCCGCCGTCGGACGCGAAGTTCTTCTGCGGCGCGAAGTAGTACACGTCCGCCTGGCTGACATCGACGTCGAGGCCGCCCGCGGCGGAGGTGGCGTCGATCAGGGTGATGGCGCCGTCGTCCGCCCCGTCGACCCGCCGGACCGGAGCGGCGACACCGGTGGAGGTTTCGTTCTGGGGCCAGGCGTACACGTCCACGCCCTGCTCGGGCCGGGACGTGGGACGCGTACCCGGCTCGGAGGTGAGAATGCTCGAAGCCTCGAGGAACGGCGCCTTGTCGGTGGCCGAGGCGAACTTCGAGCCGAATTCCCCGAAGGAGAGGTGCTGGGCGCGGGACCTCACCAGACCGAAGGCCGCCACATCCCAGAACGCCGTGGAGCCACCGACGCCGAGAACCACCTCATAGCCATCGGGTGCCCGGAAGAACGTCGACAGGCCCTCACGGACCTCGCCCACCAGGTTCCGGACCGGCGCCTGGCGGTGGGAGGTGCCGAGAATCGACTGCCCCCCGTCGGCGAGGGCGGCAAGCTGGTCGGCGCGGACCTTCGAGGGGCCGGCTCCGAAGCGGCCGTCCAGAGGCAGCAGGTCGGCGGGGATGCGGATGGCGGCGTTGTCGGTCATCGCTTCATTCTGCCCCAACGATGTAGCGCCGACCCATTTGTGACCCGCAGGCCCTGCCTGCCGGCTTGGCCCGGGATCGGAGCACTTTCCGTGGGTGGCATCGCTCGTCGTAGGAGGAAAAGGCGCGGAGTGGGGGTGCTGACGCATGGGTTAACCTTGGGAGGGGGCGCTGGCCTTCCGTCCCGCACCCCGCACTGCATCAAGGAGTTGAACCGCATGACGGATCTCATCGATACGACCGAGATGTACCTGCGGACCATCCTCGAGCTCGAGGAAGAAAGCATCGTTGCCTTGCGGGCGCGGATCGCGGAGCGGCTCCGCCACTCCGGACCCACTGTCTCGCAGACGATCGGGCGGATGGAACGCGACGGACTCGTGGTCGTCTCGGGGGACCGGCACCTCGAGCTCACCGAACTCGGACGGCGCCGGGCAACCGAGGTCATGAGGAAGCACCGCCTTGCGGAACGGCTGCTGAGTGACGTCATCGGACTCGACTGGGCGTACGTCCACGACGAGGCCTGCCGCTGGGAGCACGTCATGAGCGAACGCGTGGAGCGCCGCCTGTACGAGCTGCTCGGCCAGCCCACACAGTCGCCGTACGGCAATCCCATCCCGGGCCTCGAGGCGTTGGGTGGAGTGTCGACGGATTTCCTCACCGACGGTGTCGTGACCCTGCTGGCGGCCATGGAGACGTACAGCACCGGCTCCCGGGTCACCCTCCTGCGTCTGGCGGAGCCAATCCAGGTGGATCCCGAACTGCTCACCCAGCTGGACGAGGGCGGGTTGCGCCCCGGAGCGTCCCTGAGCCTCGAGTCGGTGGGCGGGTACGTGTCGGTGCGGGTGCCCGGGGTCGAGGGTGCACTCGAACTGCCGCCCGAGGTCGCTGCCCATGTCTTCGTCTCGGTGGGCGCGCCGGCCTAGGACGGCGCATACGATCGAACCGTGGGACGGCAACGGCACGCATCCGCGCAGGGCACAGCCACGTGCGGGACAACCCGCGCCGCGGTCAGCGCCGCGGTGGGATCCTATGCGGGAAACGCAGCGCTCGGCACCGCCGTCCTGTTCGGGTTGATCGACACCTCGCGGATCCGGTGGGTGCACCATCTGCTCTACGTAGGGACGTGTCTGACCACTGCTGTGGCGATGCTCGCCGCAGCAGCCGACCCGCACGGCAGGCGTATCTGTGGTGCGTTGGCCCCGGCCGTCCTTCCGCTGGCAGTCATCCCTTTCGCCGGTACCTCTGGCCGCCGTCATCCGGCGGTGGCGCTCGCGGCTGCGCCCTTCTACGCGGCTGCGCTGGTGCGGGTCTGGAGGTCGGACGTGGACTCGGACGTGGACGTAGGACATGGGGGTTGAACATGGAGTTCCTTGATGTTGTTCGACGGCGGAAGACGACGAACGGGCCGTTCCTGCCCACACCGGTCAGCGAAGCCCACCAGCGGCTCCTGATGGAGGTGGCGGGCCGGGCCCCCTCGCAGCTCAACAGCCAGCCGTGGCGGTTCGTGGTGATCGAGGACCGCGCCACCATCGAGGAAGTGGCGTCCATCAGCGGCGGCAGCATGACGGCCGCGATGTCCAACGGCACGTTCTTCGAGCGGTACAAGCCCTACTTCCGCTTCAGCGCCGAGGAAATGGCCACGCGGCGGGACGGTATGCTCTTCGACCGGTTGCCGCCCCAGCTCAGGCCTTTCACCAGACAGGTGTTCACGCGGCGCGGGCAGAGGATGATGAACGCGCTCCGCGTGCCGCAGAAGCTGGGCGAGGAGAACCGGCGACTCGTCGCCGGTTCTCCTCTTCTGCTCGGAGTCCTGCTGGACCGCTCCGAATACCGGCCCGGCGAGCTGTCCGCCTTCTATTCGGTGTTCAGCATGGGGGCGGCGATGGAGAACATCTGGCTGACCACAGTGGAGCTCGGCATGGGCATCCAGTTCATCTCCTTCCCGATGGAGGTGCCCGGCAGGTGGGAACAGATCGCCGGACTCCTGGCAGTTCCCGACGAGCTCGAACTGATGGCCGTCTACCGGCTCGGTTACCTTCCCGAGGGCAGCGCCGTCCGGCCATCGACTGGTCGAGCTCCGAGCGCAAGCTGCCCTCGCAGTACGTGTTCCGTGAAACCTGTGCAACACCCCAGCAGGGCTGGGACGACGGCGGGAGCGGACGTCCGGCGGGCGGCTGAAGCCGGCGGCCGGCCGCGGATTCGCCTGACAGCGCCCGGCGGCTTACCCTAGCATTGTCAATTCGGAGAACTTCTCCTGAGCGCGGGACGGCAACCGGTTCTCGGGACGTAGTCGCAAAGAGGCCCGTGCATGCGCACTCTCGTTCTGAATGCAGGATATGAACCGCTGGCGGTCGTCACCTTCCGCCGGGCGCTGGTGCTTGTGCTGACGGGCAAGGCGAGCGTGGTCGCCGAAGACGACGACCCGGTGATCGGCCCCAATGAAGTGCTGGGACGCCCCTCCGTGATCCTCCTCCACCGGTACGTCAAGATCCCCTACCGGCACGATGTCACTGCCACCCGAAGGGGCGTTCTCCGGCGGGACAACCACCTGTGCGCCTACTGCGGCAAGACGGCCACCACCATCGACCACGTGTACCCGCGCTCACGCGGGGGGTCGGATACCTGGGAGAACCTCGTGGCCTGCTGCCTCCGTTGCAACAATGCGAAGGGTGACAAGACTCTCGTGAGCCTCGGCTGGAGCCTGCGGACCGTGCCGCTGCCGCCCCGTGGGCCCCTGTGGCAGCTGCGGGAGCTCGAGAAGCCTGCGCCGCAGTGGAGTGAGTTCCTCACCGAGTGGGCCGCGTGAGCTTTCCGCGGATCCGGTTCGACGCCGTCGTCCTGGCCGGGGGGCGCTCCTCACGGCTCGGCGGAGTCCCGAAGGCGAACCTCACGGTCGAGGGTCGGTCGCTCCTCGAGATCACCTGCCGCGCTGTGGCCGATGCAGACCGGATCGTCATCGTCGGGCCGAACTCGGCGGTTCCGGGAACAATGACGGAACTGCTCGGCACCGGGGGCCCCGAGCTGCGCGTGGTGCGCGAGGATCCGCCCTTCGCGGGTCCCGCCGCTGCGCTTGCCGCAGCCCTGACCACACCCGGCGCACTCGGCCCCGCCGACAGCTCACCGGCCTGGCTGGCCGTGCTGGCCTGCGACATGCCGCGCGCCGGACAGCTCCTGGAGCTCCTGCTTGCCGCCGTCGCCCGGGATCCGTCGGTGTCGGTCGTCGCCGACGATGCGGGCAGGACCCAGCCCCTTGCGGCCCTGTACCGGCGGGAGGCTCTCGAGGCTGCCGTCGCGGGCACAGCCACTACGGGCGGGGCCGCGAATCTGTCGATGAAGAAGCTCCTTGCTAGGGTGAGCACCAGAGAAGTCCCGGTTCCGCCGGGCACAACGCTCGACGTCGACACGTGGGACGATGCACGCGCCCTGGGCGTCGACGTCGTCGAGGAGACCCCGGAGGGCACAGATGGACGAGCGCGAAAAATTGTTGACCGAGTGGTGCGCCAGGCTGCTGAAGGCCTATGAGCTCGAGGATTCGACGGTGGACATCGACGCCGTCCTGGCCCTGGCCGGAAAGGCCGCCCATGGCGTGGTGCGCCCGGCGGCGCCCCTGACCACCTTCATCGCCGGATACGCGGCAGGCCTCGCTGTGGGAACCGGGCAGGCCGGGGAGGAGACCGCCATGCGCTCGGCCATCGGGCTGGCGGATGCGCAGTGCCCGCCCGCCGGCCAGGAGACGACGGCGTGAGCGAAGCTGGTGGGAACCGGAACCTCGACTGGGGAACTGCACGGGAGGCGGCGCACGACGCCGCCCGCCCGCTGCCCCATCAGACGGTGACCCTCGCCGACGCGCTCGGGCAGACGCTCGCCGAGGCGGTCTCCCCCCTCCAGCCGATTCCGCACTACGCTTCCTCGGCCATGGACGGTTGGGCCGTCAGCGGCCCGCCGCCGTGGACCCTCGTCAGCCCCGAGGTGCACGAGGACCACCCGTGGCGCCGGCCGGCTCCGCACAGCGATTCCGGCTCGGTGGCACTCGAGCCGGGCCAGGCAACCTTCATCCTCACCGGGGGCGTGGTCCCGGGCGACACCGACGGCGTCCTGCGGACCGAGCACGGCCAGATCCGCGGCGACCTGCTCGACAGGAACGAAGCAGCACGACCGGACGAGCCGGTCCGCGGCGAGCACATCCGGCCCGCCGGCGAGGAGGCGGAGAAGGACATCGAGGCCATCCCGGCCGGAGTTGTCCTCAACCCGGCGCAGATCGCCCTCGCGGCGGTGTGCGGCCACGACACCCTCGCGGTGCTGCGCGCGCCCCGGGTGTCACTCCTGATGACCGGGGACGAGGTGATCGAGGCGGGCCTGCCGCATGCGGGCCAGGTGCGCGACACCTTCGGGCCGCAACTGCCGGCCTTCGTGGCGATGCTGGGCGGACACGTCGACGTCGCGGGACGGGCCAAGGACGACCTCGACGACGTCGTTGCCGCCATCAGCGCGGAAGCCACCGACGGGTTCTCGCTGGCGAGGGCCTCCGGAGACGTACTCATCACCACCGGCGGCACGGGAAGTTCCTCGGCGGACCATATCCGCCGGGCCCTCACAGTGCTCGACGCCGAGATGATCATCGACGGCATCGCCATGCGGCCGGGCCATCCCACGTTGCTGGCCAAGCTGCCGGACGGGCGGTTCCTCGTGGGACTGCCGGGGAACCCCCTGGCGGCGATGATGGCGATGCTGACCGTGGTGGGTCCCCTGCTGGCCGGGCTGCGGGGGGCTCCGCTGGAGGAACCCCAGCAGGTGCTGTGCGGCGAGCAGTTCGAGCCCCTGGAGGGGCGTAGCCGCCTTGTCCCGTTCCACTGGGCCGAGGGCCGCGCGATGCCCAGCGGTCACCAGCGCTCAGGGATGCTCCGCGGTCTCGCATCGGCGGACGGCGTCCTGGTGGTGCCGGCCGAGGGCTGCACCGTCGACCAGCCGGTGCCGGCGGTCAGGCTCCCCTGGGTACGTTAGCCGGGTACCTTAGCTGGGTACGTCAGGACGCTGACCGGGGGCCGGAAGGGCCGCGAGCCGGTGGGCGTTCCAGAGAACGACGAACGCCCCGGAGATGAAACCGGGGCGTTCGTCGTTCGCCGGGCGTTCGCGCATTCCCAGCGTGTCAGCCGCGGCGCCGGCTTCCATCAGCCGGCGGGCTCGAGCGCTTCCTCGGCTGCTTCGTCAGCCGCCACCTTCTCTCCTGCTTTCTCCAGCCGGAGGATCACCGACTTCGACGTCGGAGTACCGCTGATATCCGCCGTGGAATCCAGGGGAACCAGCACGTTCGTCTCCGGATAGTACGCCGCTGCGCAGCCGCGGGGCGTGGGATAGGCCACCGCGCGGAAGTTCTCCGCCCGCCGTTCGACGCCGTCCGCCCACTCGGAGACCAGGTGCACCGAATCTCCGTCGACCAGACCCGCGTCCGCGAGGTCATCCGCATGGACGAGGACCACCCGTCGGCCGCCGTGGATGCCGCGGTAGCGGTCATCCTTGCCGTAGATCGTGGTGTTGTACTGGTCGTGCGAGCGCAGGGTCTGCAGGAGGAGGCGTCCTTCGGGGACCTTCGGGTACTGCAGCTCGTTGGCCGTAAAGTTCGCCTTGCCGGTGGTGGTGGTGAACGTCCGACTGTCCCGCGGGCCGTTCGGCAGGACGAAGCCGCCGGGCCTGTCGATCTTCGCCTCGAAATCGTCGAACCCCGGAACGACAGCGGAGATGTGCTCCCGGATCACGCGGTAGTCGGCCTGCGCCGCGATCCAGTCCAGCTGCGGAGCGTTGTCGGTGTAGGGGCTGTCCGCCCGGGCGAAGAGCCGGTCGGCGAGCTGGCAGACGATCTCGATCTCCGAGCGCATCTCGGTGCTCGCCGGCTTCAGCCGACCGGTGGAGGCATGGACGGCGCTCATCGAGTCCTCGACGGTGACCCGCTGGTCTCCACCGGCCTGGGTATCGCGGTCGGTGCGGCCGAGCGCGGGAAGGATGACCGCGCGACGGCCCGGAATGAGGTGCGAGCGGTTGAGTTTGGTGGAGACCTGCACGGTGAGCCGCGTGTTGCGCAGCGCCTGGTCGGTGACGTTCGAGTCGGGGGTGGCGCGGACGAAGTTTCCGCCCATCGCCATGAAGACCTTCGCGCCGCCGTCGCGCATGGAGCGGATCGCTCCCACGGTGTCGAAGCCGTGGCGGCGCGGTGAGGAGAAGCGGAAGCGCTGATCCAGCGCGTCATGGAACGCCGTCGGCATGCGCTCGAAGATGCCCATGGTGCGGTCGCCCTGCACGTTGGAGTGCCCGCGGACGGGACACACCCCGGCGCCCGGCTTGCCGACGTTGCCCTGCAGCAGGAGCACGTTGACGACGTCGCGCAGCGTGGCGACGGAGTGCTTGTGCTGGGTGAGGCCCATCGCCCAGCACACGATGGTGCCGGGGGAGGCGATCATCCGGTCGCCCACCTTGGTGATCTCGGCCTTGCTGATGCCGCTCGCCTCGATGATCTCGTCCCAGGACGTGCTTCGGAGGCTCTCGAGATAGTCCTCGAGTCCCAACGTGTGTTTCGCGATGAAGTCGTGGTCGAAGACGGTGCCGGTGGCCTCCTCCTGCTCGAGCAGGTGCTTGCCGAGTCCGCGGAACAGCGCCTGGTCGCCGCCGAGGCGGATCTGCAGGAAGTCATCGGCCAAGGACGTGCCGCCACCGAACCGGGTCCCCAGCAGGCCCATCGGGTTCTGGGGATTCTCGAAGCGCAGCAGCCCGGCCTCGGGCAGCGGGTTGATCGCGACGATCGCCCCGCCGTTCTTCTTCGCCTTCTCGAGCGAGGTCAGCATACGCGGGTGGTTCGTGCCCGGGTTCTGGCCGGCGACGATGATCAGGGGCGCGGTATCGACGTCGTGCAGTGACACAGTGCCTTTGCCGATGCCGAGCGTCTCGACGAGCGCCGAGCCGGAGGACTCGTGGCACATGTTGGAGCAGTCGGGCAGGTTGTTCGTACCGATGCCGCGGACCATCAGCTGGTACAGGAAGGCCGCCTCATTGGAGGTCCTGCCGGAGGTGTAGAAGACGGCTTCGTCGGGGCTGTCCAGTGCCGCGAGCTCTTCGACGATCACCGAGTACGCCTCGTCCCAGCCGACCGGCCGGTAGTGGGTGGCGCCGGCGTCGAGCAGCATCGGGTGGGTGAGGCGACCCTGCTGGCCCAGCCAGTACTCGTCGTGGGACATCAGGTCGGAGATGGAATGCTCGGCGAAGAACTCCGGGGGAACGGTGCGGCGGGTGGCTTCCTCTGCCACGGCCTTGGCTCCGTTCTCGCAGAATTCTGCGGTGTGCCGCTTGTCGCCCTCGGGCCAGGCGCAGCCCATGCAGTCGAAGCCCTTGACCTGGTTGACCGCGAGGAGGGTCTGGGCGCTGCGGAGCGGGCCCATCTGGTCGATCGAGATCTTCAGGGAGTTGAGAACCGCCGGAAGGCCGACGGCCTTCGTCTTCGGCTTCCCCGTGGTGATCCGGGATTCGTCAATGTCGTTCTTCGGTGCCTTCGATGCCAAGGCCGTCACATCCTCGTGTTGGGAGCAGACTGTACGGTCAGTCAACTAACCTCATCTTAGGCCGATGGTGAGGAGTGGTTGATGAACAGGGTGACGCAGCGCCGCCGCATAACGAAGTTCCGGGTGGGCGGCACCACGGGGCACCGCGAGGATGTGCTCGCCGGCGAGGAGCCACTGGAGATCCGTCTCGACGGCCGGGCGTTCACGGTCACCATGCGGACGCCCGGCGACGACTTCGACCTCGTGGCGGGCTTCCTCGTGTCCGAGGGCGTGGTGTGGGAGCCGGGCCAGCTGCCGAGCCTGCGGTACTGCGCGGGAGTGGACGACAACGGGCAGCAGACCTTCAACGTGGTCGAGGCGCAGCTCCGTCCCGGCGTCCAGCTCCCGGATACCGCGATGGAACGCCATGTCTACACCTCGAGTTCCTGCGGGATCTGCGGGACGGCGTCCATCGACGCGGTCCGTAAATCCTCACGGTTCGAGCTCACCGGCGATACCGCACGCGTGGAGCTGTCGGTCCTCGCCGGGCTGCCCGATCGCCTGCGGGAAAGCCAGAAGCTGTTCGACCGCACGGGCGGCGTCCACGCCGCCGGGCTGTTCACCCGCGACGGCGAGCTGTTGTGCCTGCGCGAGGACGTGGGACGCCACAACGCGGTGGACAAGGTCGTGGGCTGGGCCCTGCGGGAAGGGATGCTGCCCCTCGCGGGCACCATCCTGCAGGTCTCCGGGCGGGCGTCCTTCGAGCTGGTGCAGAAGGCCCAGCTCGCAGGCATACCGGTACTCGCCGCGGTCAGCGCGCCGTCGTCGCTCGCCGCCGACCTCGCCGACGACGCCGGACTCACCCTCGTGGGCTTCAGCCGTGGCAGTACCCTGAACTGCTACTCGCACCCCGAGCGCATCAGCGCCTGACGGGTGGGCTCGGATGCGGCTGGCGCGGGTTGAGGAGCCGGTCGGACGTCCCGGTGCCGCTGCAACGGCTCGGATACGGCGGAACGGCTCGGATGCGGCTCGGTGCCACTAGAACGGGTTGAGGAGCCGATCAACGAACCTGCGGGTCCGCTCGTGGACCGGGTTGCGGAGCACCTGGTCGGGGTGACCGTGTTCCACCACGACGCCGCCGTCCATGAACACCACCTCGTCGGCCACCTCGCGGGCGAAGGCGAGCTCATGGGTGACGATCACCATGGTCCAGTCCTCCTCGGCCAGTTCCTTGATCACCGTGAGGACCTCGCCCACCAGTTCGGGATCCAGGGCGGACGTCGGCTCGTCGAACAGCAGCAGGTCCGGCTGCAGTGCCAGCGCCCGCACGATGCCCACGCGCTGCTGCTGTCCGCCGGACAGCTCGAAGGGATGCTGGTCCTTCTTCTCGGCGAGGCCCACTCGTCCCAGTAGCCGCTCGGCGTCGGCTATCGCGTCTTTCCTCGGCCGCTTCTTGACCTGTACCGGGCCTTCGATCACGTTCTCCAGCACTGTCCGATGCGGGAAGAGGTTGTAGTTCTGGAAGACCATCGCGCTGCGGTCCCGCAGCGAGAGTGCTTCCCGCCTGGACACTCGTGCACCGAAGTCGACGGCGGGTCCGCCCCGGAAGGCGACGGTGCCGCCGTCGGGCACCTCGAGTCCATTCAGGCACCGCAGTACCGTGGTCTTGCCTGAGCCCGAAGGGCCGACGAGCGCCACCACCTGCCCCGATCGGACCGACAGGTCGATGGACTTCAGGACCTGATTGCTGCCGAAGGACTTCTCGAGTCCCGTGACGGTCAGGAGGGGTGCCGAGTCTGGTTCAGCGGGCAACATAGCGGTCCAATCTCTTCTCGAGGACTGACTGGCCGCTGGAGAGGACGAGGCAGAACACCCAGTACACCAGTGCGGCCTCCAGGTACAGCATCATGAACTGCTGCGAGAACGCGGCGATCTGCTCCGCCTCGCGGAACAGTTCGGTGACCAGGATGAGCGAGGCCAGGGAGGTGTCCTTGACCAGGCTGATGAACGTGTTGGACAGCGGCGGAACCGAGACACGTGCGGCCTGGGGGAGGATCACGCGGCGGAGTGTCACGGCGCGCGACATGCCGATCGTGTGGCCGGCCTCCCACTGCCCCTTGGGCACCGACAGGACGGCTGCGCGCAGGATCTCCGCCGCATAGCCTGCCACGTTGAGGGAGAACGCGATGATCGCGCTCGGCCACGGATCGATCACCAGTCCGATCGAGGGCAGGCCGTAGAAGATGACGAACAGCTGCACCAGGAGCGGCGTCCCCCGGATCACCGAGATATAGCCGCGCGCGATCCCCGAGAGGACGCGCCTGCCGCTGATCCGCAGAAGCGCGAGCACCAGCGCCAGGGCGAGCCCGAGGACGAAGGACGCGAGGGAAAGGGGAATGGTTCCGGTCAGGCCGCCGCGGACGATCGGCCAGAACGAACTCCGGAACAGCTCCCAGTCCACGTGCTCATCCTTTCAGCAGTTCCAACGGTTCCAGCCGAAGTTACTGGCTCACGTCGGTTCCGAAATACTCCTCGGAGATCTCGGCGAGGGTTCCATCCGCGCGGAGTTCCCCGAGGGCGGTATTGACGGCGTCGACCAGTTCGGTGCTGCCCTTCCGAAAGGCTACAGCGCTGAGGGACTGCTCCTCGGTCTCTGCGGCCACCTTGATCGAGGTATCGTTGCTGGTTTTCTGGTAGTCGAGGTAGGTCAGTTCGTCATTGATGGTGGCGTCGACGCGGCCCTGCTGGAGGAGCGTGATGGACTGAGCCCACCCTTCGACCGATTCCACGTTGGCGCCGCTCTCCTGGGCGAGCTCGTACCAGTTGCTGGTGAGTGACTGCGCAGTGGTCTTGCCCTCGAGGTCCTCGAAGGACGTGATCTCACCGTTGTCGGCGCTCGTCACGATGACGCCGTTGCTCACGGTGTACGGGTCCGAGAAGTCGTAGGCCTCCTGCCGCTCGTCCGTGATGGACACCTGGTTGGCGACGGCGTCGAAACGGCCGGCTTCCAGCCCGGCGAAGATGGCATCCCACTGGGTCTCCTCGAACTCCGCCTCCACCCCGAGCTTTTCCGCCACTGCGGTGATGACCTCGACGTCGTACCCGGTGAGCTCGCCGGTCCCGTCCTCGTGGAAGCTGAAGGGCTTGTAGGTTCCCTCGGTGCCCACCGTCAGGACGCCGGCGTCCTGGATCTGCTGAAGGGTCGACGGCGCCGCTGATTCACCACCGCCATCGGCTGCACCGGACGGGGACGGAGTGGACGATGCGCACCCGGCGAGTGCCAGGGTGATCGCTGCGGTTGCGCCGAGAACGGACAGGCGTGACTTCATGGTTCGGGTTCCTTAGATATTCGCCGGGGTGGGCTCCGAGGCCTCCCTAGGTGAACACCGGCGCCCCCGCTAATTGTTCCGGGATGCCCTGTCGGGGTTCGGCACTTCCCGGCCTAAGCTTGGGGAAGCTCGAACTGGAGGAATTTTCATGAGCATGGAAGGCGCGGCCTGGAGCTCCCTGTACCGGATCTCCACCGCCAAGGACAGCAGGAACAAGTTCTCCCGGGAGACGCTGAAACGGATCGTCGCTTTCGCCGTGCCCTACCGTGCCCAATTGGCGATCTTCATGGTGCTCTCCGTGGCGGGGGCCTTCCTTGCAGTGGCGACGCCCGTCCTGGCCGGTCAGGTGGTGGATGTGATCGTCGCCAACGGCGAGACGGCCACGGTGGTGCGCCTCGCCGCCGTCATCGCCCTCGTTGCCGTTATCGACGCCGCTGTGTCGATGATCACCCGGTGGTATTCCTCGAGGATCGGCGAGGGGGTGATCCTCGACCTCCGCACCGCCGTCTTCGACCATGTCCAGAAGATGCCCATCGCGTTCTTCACCCGAACCCGCACGGGGGCACTCGTAAGTCGCCTCAACAACGACGTGATCGGCGCCCAGCAGGCATTCAGCGGAACCCTCTCGGGAGTGGTCACCAACCTCGTGGCGCTGATCCTCACCCTGATCGTGATGCTCAGCACCTCGGTGCTGGTGACGGTTCTCGCCATCATCATGCTGCCGATCTTCCTCATCCCCGCCCGCCGGATGGGCAGCAGGCTCGCGGCACTCCGGCGGGAGGCCGCGGACCACAACTCGACCATGAGCACCCAGATGACGGAGCGTTTCTCGGCTCCCGGAGCCACCCTGGTCAAGCTGTTCGGACGCCCGGACGAGGAGTCCGACGAGTTCCGGGTACGCGCGGCGCGCGTGCGTGACATCGGTGTCCGGACGGCAATGCTCCAGTGGATCTTCTTCACCGCGCTGATGCTCGTCTCGGCGCTGGCGCTCGCCCTGGTCTACGGGCTCGGTGGCAGCCTCGCGCTCGCCGGACAGCTCGATACCGGCGAGGTGGTCACGCTGGCACTCCTCCTGACCCGCCTGTACGCCCCGCTGACCAGCCTCGCCAATGCGCGCGTCGAGATCATGAGCGCACTCGTCAGCTTCGAGAGGGTCTTCGAGGTCCTCGACCTGGTGCCACTCATCCAGGAGAAGCCCGGTGCCGGTTCCGTGCCCCCGGGGCCGGTCTCCGTCGAGTTCGACGACGTCCGTTTCGGCTACCCTTCCGCGGACAAGGTGTCGCTGGCCTCGCTCGAGGAAGTGGCGACACTCGACACCCGTGGCGGCGAGGAAGTGCTGCACGGAATCTCCTTCCGCATCGAACCGGGCCAGACCGTGGCCCTGGTCGGCACCTCCGGCGCCGGCAAGTCGACGATCGCCCAGCTCCTGGCCCGGCTGTACGACGTCGACGGCGGCGCGGTGCGCCTGGCCGGCGTCGACGTGCGGGACGTGACGTTCGAGTCGATGCGCTTCACCCTGGGGATGGTGACGCAGGACGGCCACCTGTTCCACGAGACCATCCTCTCCAATCTGCGCCTTGCGCGACCCGAGGCCACCGAGGATGAGGTGTGGGACGCCGTGCGCCGCGCACGGCTCGAGCAGCTGGTGAGGTCCCTGCCCGACCAGCTCGACACGATGGTGGGGGAGCGCGGCTATCGGCTGTCCGGCGGAGAGCGGCAGCGCATGACCATTGCGCGGCTGCTGCTGGCGCAACCGCGCGTCGTCATCCTCGACGAGGCGACGGCGGCACTCGATTCGACGTCGGAGGCGGCGGTCCAGGCCGCGCTGAGCGAGGCCCTCCAGGGCCGGACCGCCATGGTGATCGCCCACCGACTGTCCACCATCCGCACCGCGGACCTGATCCTGGTGGTCGAGGACGGTTGCATCGTGCAGCGCGGGACCCATGACGAGCTATTGGCGCGGGGCGGACGCTACGAAGAGCTGCACCGGACGCAGTTCGCGGTGCAGAAGAACATTGCGGTGGACGAGGAGCCGGAGGCGCTCAGTCAGGTCTAGGGGCGCCGAGGCGCTTTCGTCGCCTATCCGTCGGTGCCCCTGGCCGGAATCGAACCGACGACCTTCCCTTTAGGAGAGGGACGCTCTATCCTACTGAGCTACAGGGGCCTGCTGCCGCGGCGGATACCTTCGCCGCGTCGAGCATGCCCAGCTTACCCGTTCGTCAGGATGAGAGAAAAAACCGGGAAATCCAGCGGCAGGACGGGGAAGTATCACCGGCCACTCCTGCACCCCGGCAGTCCGTGCACCCAGCGGTGCATTATGGTTGGAACTTTGGCGGGCACACCATGTGATCGCCAACACAAACGGAAACCGGTTCCCTGGAGGGATGGCAATAACATGGCACTACCTATGGCGAGCGTCACCGAGGATGTCGGATGGCTCGCAGCGATCGACAACGGCATCAACTCGGTGTTCGAACCCATCACGGAAGTCTTTTCCACGATCGTGTTCTTCCCCATCACGATCGGCGACGTAAGCTTCCCGTTCGTGGTGGCCTGGCTCATCGCAGCAGGCGTGATCTTCACGATCTACTTCGGTTTCGTCCAGTTCCGTGGACTGAAGGTCGCGTACGAAGTGGTACGCGGCCGCTACTCCTCGAAGGACGACCCGGGGGAGGTGCCCCACTTCCAGGCGCTGACGTCCGCACTGTCGGGGACGGTCGGGCTGGGAAACATCGCCGGTGTCGGTGCGGCCATGGCCCTCGGCGGCCCGGGAGCCACCTTCTGGATGATCCTCGCCGGGCTCCTGGGCATGGCGACGAAATTCGCCGAGTGCACGCTCGGTGTGAAGTACCGCGAGGTCCACGCGGACGGGTCCGTCAGCGGCGGGCCCTTCAAGTACCTCCCCATCGCCTTCAGCAAGTTCGGCGCCATCCCCGCGAAGATCCTGACCGGCATCTTCGCCGTCGCCATCCTCATCTTCGGCGTGGCCGGCGGCAACATGTTCCAGGCCAACCAGACCTTCGCGCAGGTGCAGAATGTGACCGGCGGCGCTGACGGCTTCCTCGGAAGCGCCGGAGCCGCCCTCATCTTCGGCCTCGTGCTCGCCGGCCTCGTAGCCGTGGTGATCCTCGGTGGTATCAAGTCCATCGGAGCCACCACCAGCAAGCTCGTGCCGGCCATGGGCATCGTCTACGTCACCTCCTGCCTGCTCGTCATCCTCGTGAACTTCGGACAGGTTCCCGCTGCCATCGCGTCGATCTTCGCAGGAGCCTTCAACCCCGAAGGGATCGCGGGAGGAATCCTCGGCGTCATGATCGTCGGTTTCACCCGTGCAGCCTTCTCCAACGAGGCAGGGCTCGGCTCCGCCGCGATCGCGCACTCGGCAGTGAAGACCCGCCGCCCGGTCAGCGAGGGCTTCGTCGCCCTCTTCGAACCGCTCGTCGACACGGTGCTCATCTGCACGATGACGGCACTGGCAATCATCATCGCGGGCGCACCGAGCCTTCAGGCCGGAATCGACCAGGTGCAGGCAGGAGAGGGGACGCCCGACGGCGTCATCCTCACCTCGGACGCCTTCGCCACCGTGTTCCCCTGGTTCCCCGTGGTGCTTGCCATTGCCGTTGCACTGTTCGCCTACTCGACCCTCATCACCTGGTCCTACTACGGACTGAAGGCCTGGGAATTCCTGTTCGGCCGCGGCAAGACCTCGGAGATCATCTTCAAGGTCATCTTCCTGTTCTTCACCGTTGCCGGTTGCGTGCTGACCTTCAGCCAGGTCATCAGTTTCGCCGATGCCGCCCTGTTCGTCTGCGGCTTCGTGAACCTGCTGGGCGTCTACCTGCTCCTGCCCGTCATCAAGCGGGAGATGAAGGAGTACCTCGCCGACCGCAAGAGCGGGAAGCTCGCCATCCTCGGCATCGAAGAGGATGAGATCCGCAGCGACAAGGGTTAGTCCTGCTTCGGGAGCGCCCGGCGTTCCTCCTTCCGCTCGTCACTGAAGCCCCCGGCGCTGCCGGGGGCTTCAGTTCTGGGAGCGATGAGTGTCACAGGCACCGCCTAGACTGGAAAGCACAATGGATATGCTTTTCGACCCGTACTTCGACCCCCGCCCCGCCCGGAATGCAAGCAAGACCGAGGGGAACAGGCCGGCGTCCCCGCCCGACCCCTCCGATCCGGCCCTGGGCTCTGCCCCCGGATCGAGGGGGGTGGATGAGCAGCGGGCCTCCGAGCTGCTCGAAGGGCTCAACCCGCAACAGGAGGAAGCGGTCCGCCATTCCGGCTCACCTCTGCTGATCGTCGCCGGAGCCGGCTCGGGCAAGACGCGCGTCCTCAGTCACCGGATCGCCTATCTTCTGGCCACCGGGCGGTCACATCCAGGCCAGATCCTCGCCATCACCTTCACCAACAAGGCCGCCGCGGAAATGCGCGAACGGATCGAAGCTTTGGTGGGCGACGTCGCCAAGCGGATGTGGATCTCCACGTTCCACTCCTCCTGCGTGCGCATCCTGCGCCGCGAGGCAGCATCGGTGGGACTGAATTCGAACTTCTCGATCTACGACTCGGCGGACACCCTGCGCCTGGTCACCCTCGTCGCCAAAGGCCTGGACCTCGATCCGAAGAAGTTCGCGCCGAAGGCCATCCAGCACAAGATCTCGGCGCTGAAGAACGAACTCATCGACGAGGAGACCTACGCGGGCGCCGTCAGCCTCTCCGACCCGTTCGAGCAGGCCGTCTCCGAGGTGTACACGGGCTATGCGCAGCGCATGCGCCAGGCCAACGCCATGGACTTCGATGACCTGATCGCCCAGACCGTCTTCATGTTCCGTGCCTTCCCAGGGGTTGCCGACTACTACCGGCGGCGCTTCCGGCATGTGCTCGTGGACGAGTACCAGGACACCAACCACGCACAGTACGCCCTGGTGCGGGAGATCGTCGGAGTTCCCGGCGAGTCGACCGACGACCCCGCCGAACTGACGGTGGTGGGCGACTCGGACCAATCCATCTACGCATTCCGTGGTGCTGACGTGCGCAACATCGTGGAGTTCGAGAATGACTATCCGAGTGCTCGGACCATCCTGCTGGAGCAGAATTACCGTTCCACGCAGACCATCCTGAGCGCTGCCAATGCCGTCATCTCGCGCAACCCCAACCGGCCCGAGAAGCGGCTGTGGACCGCCGAGGGCAACGGCGAGAAGATCATCGGCTACGTCGGTGAGAACGAACACGAGGAAGCCCGGTTCATCGCCGAGGAGATCGACCGGCTCCAGGACGAGGACAACCTGCGGCCGGGGGACGTCGCGGTGTTCTACCGGACCAACGCGCAGTCCCGATCCATCGAGGAGATCCTGATGCGTGTCGGCCTGCCCTACAAGGTGGTGGGCGGCACCCGATTCTACGAGCGCAAGGAGATCAAGGACGCGCTGGCGTACCTGCGCGTGCTGGTGAACTCCGACGACGTCGTGAACCTGCGCCGGATCCTCAACGAGCCCAAGCGTGGAATCGGCGACCGCGCCGAATATGCGGTGGCGGCCCTTGGTGAACGCGAGCGGATCAGCTTCATGGCTGCCCTCCGGCGTGCAGGTCAAGCGCCGGGCATGGCGACCCGTTCCGTCAATGCGGTGGCGGGTTTCGTCAAGCTCATCGACGATCTTGCCGAAGTGGCTGCCGGGTCGGGTGCGTCCGCAGCCCTGGAGGCCGTGCTGGAGCAGACCGGCTACCTCGAACAGTTGCGCACCAGCAATGATCCGCAGGACGAATCGAGGGTGGAGAACCTCGCTGAGCTGGTGGCCGTGGTCCGGGAGTACGAACGAGACAACCCCGACGGCACGCTCGGTGACTTCCTCGAGCAGGTGTCATTGGTGGCGGACGCCGACCAGATTCCGGACGCACCGGAGGGTTCTCCCGCCGAGGTGGAGCGGGCGGTGGCCGAGGCGCGCAGGCAGGGCGTGGTGACCCTCATGACGCTGCACACGGCCAAGGGACTCGAATTTCCAGTGGTGTTCCTGACCGGCATGGAGCAGGGCATCTTCCCGCACCAGCGGTCGGCAACGGACCCCAAGGAGCTCGCCGAGGAGCGCCGGCTCGCCTACGTGGGCCTGACGCGCGCGAGGGAACGGCTGTACCTGACGCGGTCCGAGGTCCGGAGCATGTGGGGCCAGAGCCAGTACAACCCGGCAAGCCAGTTCGTGGGCGAAGTGCCGGAGGAGCTGATCGTGTGGAAGCGGGAAGGTGCGGCGAAGCCGGCCTGGACCACGGGTGGAAGCATCAGCGGGCCCCGTTTCAGCGGTTCCTACTGGGGCGCAGGCGGAGGTGGTACGTCGTCGGCCCCGGCGAAGGCCATCGGCCGCGTGCAGCCGCAGAAGGAAGTGGTCTCCGTGGGGGTGGGGGACCGGGTCAACCATGCGAGTTTCGGCAACGGCACAGTGCTCGCCGTCGAGGGATCGGGAGACAAGACCGTGGCCAAGGTGAAGTTCGACGCCGGCGAGAAGCGGCTCCTGCTGCGGTACGCGCCCCTCACCAAGGAAGCCTGAAAGCTCTAGCTCATGCGCCGGTTTTTCTACAACTCATAGAACTGTGTGCTTACTCACTAAAGGGCTAGTCTTGAAAAGGCCTCCCGCGCCAAGGGACTAAAGTTCCCTGTGTAAACCTACTTCGACGTAGAAGGACACTAATCCGTGGACCTGTTTGAATATCAGGCGCGCGATCTCTTTGAGGCACACGGAGTACCCGTGCTCGCCGGCATCGTGGCGCATACCCCTGAAGAAGCAAAAGCAGCAGCTGAGAAAATCGGCGGCGTTGTCGTCGTCAAGGCCCAGGTCAAGGTTGGTGGCCGAGGAAAGGCCGGCGGCGTCAAGGTCGCCAAGACCCCTGAGGAAGCTCACCGCTATGCCTCGGACATCCTCGGTATGGATATCAAGGGCCACACGGTCAACAAGGTGATGATTGCGCAGGGCGCGGACATCGCGGAGGAGTACTACTTCTCCGTCCTGCTCGACCGTTCCAACCGCAACTACCTCGCCATGTGCTCCGTAGAGGGCGGCATGGAGATCGAACAGCTCGCGGTGGAGCGTCCCGAAGCCCTGGCCCGCGTGGCTGTGGACCCCGGCGTGGGAATCGACCAGGCGAAGGCCGACGAGATCGTCGCCACGGCAGGCTTCGCACCCGAGCTTCGGGCCGACGTCGCCACCACGATCCTCCGGCTGTGGGACGTCTTCGTGAAGGAAGACGCCACGCTCGTCGAGGTCAATCCGCTGGTGAAGACCGGTGCCGGTGACATCGTCGCGCTGGACGGCAAGGTCACCATCGACGAGAACGCCTACTTCCGCCACGATGACCACGCGGCCCTCGAGGACAAGGACGCAGCGGATCCGCTCGAGGCCAAAGCCAAGGAGCACGACCTCAACTACGTCAAGCTCGACGGCGAAGTGGGCATCATCGGCAACGGCGCCGGTCTTGTCATGTCGACGCTCGACGTCGTCGCGTACGCCGGCGAGGCGCACGGCAATGTGAAGCCCGCGAACTTCCTCGACATCGGCGGTGGAGCCAGTGCGGAGATCATGGCGGCGGGACTCGACGTCATCCTGAACGACTCCCAGGTCAAGAGTGTGTTCGTCAACGTCTTCGGCGGTATCACCTCCTGTGACGCAGTGGCGAACGGTATCGTCAAGGCACTCGAGATCCTCGGCGATGAAGCGAACAAGCCACTCGTGGTCCGGCTCGACGGCAACAACGTCGAAGAAGGCCGCCGCATCCTCTCAGAGGCCAATCACCCCCTGGTGACCCTCGCCACCACCATGGACGAAGGCGCCGACAAGGCCGCCGAGTTGGCTTACGGAAAGTAAAGGTTCCTCTCTATGTCTATCTACCTGAATAAAGACTCAAAGGTGATCGTCCAGGGCATCACCGGCGGCGAGGGCAGCAAGCACACCGCCCTCATGGTTGCAGCAGGAACCCAGGTCGTGGGAGGCGTGAACGCCCGCAAGGCCGGAACCACCGTCACCCACGGCGATGTCACCCTGCCGGTGTACGCCACGGTCGAGGAAGCGGTCGCCGAGACCGGCGCCGACGTCTCCATCGTCTTCGTTCCACCCGCCTTCACCAAGGACGCCGTCGTCGAAGCCATCGAAGCAGGCCTCGGCCTCGTGGTGGTCATCACCGAGGGCGTCCCGGTACAGGACTCGGCCGAGTTCTGGGCACTGGCGCAGACCAAGCTCGACGCCGACGGCAAGCAGGTCACCCGGATCATCGGGCCGAACTGCCCCGGCATCATCACCCCGGGGGAGTCGCTCGTGGGCATCACTCCGGCGAACATCACCGGCAAGGGCGGTGTCGGCCTCGTATCGAAGTCCGGCACCCTCACGTACCAGATGATGTTCGAGCTGCGTGACCTCGGCTTCTCGACCGCCATCGGCATCGGTGGCGACCCAGTGGTCGGCACCACCCACATCGATGCGCTCGAAGCCTTCGAAGCGGATCCTGAGACCAAGGCGATCGTCATGATCGGCGAAATCGGGGGTGACGCGGAGGAGCGCGCCGCCGAATTCATCAAGGCCCATGTCACCAAACCGGTGGTCGGCTATGTTGCAGGGTTCACGGCGCCTGAAGGAAAGACGATGGGCCACGCGGGCGCCATCGTGTCCGGTTCCGCCGGCACAGCACAGGCCAAGAAGGAGGCCCTCGAGGCAGCGGGCGTGAAGGTCGGCAAGACGCCGTCCGAGACGGCAGCCCTCCTGCGCGAGGTCTACGCGGCCCTCTAGGCCGCCGCCCGTTTCGCTACGGGCCAGGCACGACGCCGCCCCGGATGCCACCTGGCAGCCGGGGCGGCGTCGTGTTCCCGGCCGGAGATCCCACGCCCGGATCCTGGCGCGTAGGGTTGGATCCGGGGAAACGACCGACAGCTCTACGAACTCCGAGGAGAACCCATGCGCGCCACAATCATCCATGGTCCAGGCGATATCCGCGTCGAGGACAGGGACTACCCTTCCGTCATCCGCCCCACCGATGCCGTCGTGAAGGTGACCGCCTCCTGTGTCTGCGGATCCGACCTCTGGCCCTACCGTGGCGTAGGGAAGGCGAGGGGCCCCAAGGCCATCGGCCACGAGTTCGTCGGTGTGGTGGAGGCGGTCGGCGACGACGTCACGAAACTGTCCGTGGGTGACTTCGTCATTGCGCCCTTCGTCGACAGCTGCGGGGCCTGTCCCCAGTGCCTCAACGGCGTGACAGTGGCCTGCGACCACCTGACGTCCTGGGGAAGCACCGACGAGAACGGGAACTACGTCGACGGCGGCCAGGGAGAGGCGGTCCGCGTGCCGCAGGCCGAGGGCACGCTGCGGAAGGTCGAGGGCGTCACCGAACCGGACGCGGAGCTGACCGCTAGCCTGCTCACCCTCTCGGACGTCATGTCGACGGGCCACCACGCCGCGGTCAGTGCGCACGTCGGTCCCGGACGCACCGTCGTCGTCGTGGGCGACGGCGCCGTCGGCCTCTGCGGGGTGCTTGCCGCCAAGCGGCTGGGTGCCACGCGGATCATCGCGATGTCCCGGCACGAGGACCGGCAGGCGCTGGCCCGCGAATTCGGCGCCACCGACATCGTCGCCGAGCGCGGCGACGACGGCGTCGAGAAGGTCCGGGAGCTCCTCGGGGGAGTGCTGGCCGACTCGGTACTCGAATGCGTGGGCACCAAGGAATCGATGGACCAGGCACTGCGCAGCACGCGGCCGGGCGGAAGCCTCGGCTTCGTCGGGGTGCCGGCCGGCGGCCCCGAGATTCCCATCCGTTACCTCTTCGCGAACAACATCTCGGTGGGCGGTGGAATGGCCCCTGCCCACACCTACATCCCCGAACTGCTCAAGGATGTGCTTGCCGGAAAGATCAATCCCGGCAAGGTGTTCGACGTCGTGATGCCGCTCGACGAGGCAGCCGAGGCCTATAAGGCGATGGACGAGCGCCGTGCCATCAAGGTGCTGCTCAGGCCCTGACCTCCGGGCGGAAGCTGAACAGCGGCGCGGCCTCCGGGCCGTGCCGCTGTGCCGTCAAGGACGTGTGATTTAGGCCGCAGCCGGCGGAATTCGATTGTGGATCCCGGATGCGGGTGCAAGAATAGTTCGGTGAGTCAACTAAAATCCCGCTCGGCTGCCCCCCGACGCACTGCGCCGGCGACGGAAGCCAAATTCGTGCTCGTCTTCGTGGCACTGATGCTTTCCATGCTCCTTTCAGCCCTGAACCAGACCATTCTCGGAACGGCCCTGCCCACGATCGTGGGCGAGCTCAACGGTGCGAGCTCCATGCTCTGGGTCATCACGGCCTTCATCCTCGCCTCGACGATCACGATGCCGATCTACGGCAAGCTCGGTGACCTGGTGGGGCGCAAACACCTGCTCATCAGCGCCATCCTGATCTTCCTCGCCGGCTCCGTGGTGGGCGCCCTCGCACCCGACATGACCTGGCTGATCGTTGCCCGCGTGATCCAGGGGCTCGGCGGTGGCGGACTCATGATCCTCTCGCAGGCCATCATCGCCGACATCGTGCCCGCCCGTGAACGCGGCAAGTACATGGGACTGATGGGAGGCGTCTTCGCTTTCGCCTCAGTGGTGGGACCTCTGATCGGCGGCTGGCTCACCGAGGGTCCCGGGTGGCGCTGGGTGTTCTGGTTCAACCTGCCGGTCGGGGCTTTGGCGCTCGTCGGGGCCACGCTGTTCCTGCGGCCGAAGGCCGTGCGGGTGCGACCAACGCTGGACCTCTGGGGCATGGTGTTCATTGCACTGGCCACCACCGGCCTGGTGCTGGTCAGCAGTTGGGGTGGCAGCACCTATGCCTGGACGAGCCCCGTGATCCTGGGCCTCATTGCGGCGACCGTCGTTTCTGCAGTGGTCTTCGTGCAGGTGGAGCGGCGCACCGCCGAGCCGATCATTCCCCTGTCGCTTTTCCGGGACCGCAACTTCAAGCTCACCACGGTCGCGGGCCTGCTGACTTCCGTGGCGATGTTCGGCTCCATCGGCTACATGCCGACCTACCTCCAGATGGCGACGGGTGCTTCGGCCACCGAGGCCGGCATGCTGATGATTCCCATGATGGGGGCGCTGCTGGTCTCGTCGATCGTCTCGGGACAGCTCGTGTCGCGGACAGGCAGGTACAAGTGGATGCCGATCGCCGGTTCGGCCATCATGGTGGTGGCCCTGGTGCTGATGGGCATGCTCGAGGCGTCCTCCGCGGTATGGCATATCTGCCTCAACCTGGGGATCCTGGGCCTGGGCCTGGGCCTGAACATGCAGATCCTGGTGCTGATCGTCCAGAATTCCTTCCCGCTCAGCCAGGTGGGGACGGCGACGGCCGCCAACAACTTCTTCCGGCAGATCGGCGCCACCCTCGGCTCGGCAGTGGTGGGCAGTCTGTTCGCCACGCGGTTGACGGGGTTCCTCGACGAGCGGCTTCCCGCCCAGGCAGCCGCGGCCACGGAGGGTGGGGACTCCCTGACGCCTGCCCTGGTGCAGAGCCTTCCCGAGGAGCTGCGCAGCGTGATCGTGAACTCCTACAGCGAAGCGCTCATCCCCCTGTTCCTCTACATGGCGCCGCTGGCTGCCATCGCCGCCGTGCTGTGCCTTTTCGTCACCGAAAAGCCCCTGGCCACCACCCTGGAGCACGACGCCGTCCCCGAGTCGGTCGGTGAGGGCAGCGTGGTGATGGGCGGCAGGGAGAACGCAACGGCCTCGACGTAGGACCGGCGCTTCCAGGAGGGTCAGGCACAATAGCGGAATGACTACTGTCTCCGAGCCTCGCCCCTCCGCCTACCTCATCACCCGGACGCGCCTTATCGAAGCACCCGCCGACCGGATCTTCGAGGTGCTCGCGACCCCTGCGCTGCACAGTGTGATCGACGGCTCGGGCACGGTGAAGGGCGAACAGCCCAACGGTCCGAAGCGGCTGGCGCTCGGCACGCGCTTCGGCATGGACATGAGCATGGGGGCCAGCTACAAGATCCTCAACACGGTGACCGAGTTCGAGGAGGGGCGCCGCATCGCGTGGCGCCATTTCTCGCGCCATACCTGGCGGTACACCCTGGAACCGCGCGGCGACGCGACCCTCGTCACCGAGCAGTGGGATGCCCGCGGCGTCCCCTTCAAGCTGGTCCTCCGGCTCACCGGCTTCACCCGGCGGCACCCCGAGAGCATCGAGAGGACGTTGGCGAAGCTCGAGGAGCACATCACCGGCTGATCGGCGGCGCGTGCGCAGGGCAACGACGACTTCGCTAGTCTCGTCCTGCGGGGTCGCGGTGGTCCACGGCTGCCCCGTCGACGGAAGCGTACTCAGACAACCGAGGTGCCGAACAGCAGGCCCAGCACGTAGGTGGCCGCTGCGGCACCCAGGCCGATCGCCATCTGCCGCAGTGCGAGCCGGAGCGGCGAGGTGCCGGACAGCAGCCCGACGACGGCGCCCGTGGCCAGCAGTGCAAGGGCCACCAGGACGCAGGCGGTGACGACGGCGGCCGCGCCCGTCAGGCCGAGCAGGTATGGCAGGACGGGGATGATGGCGCCTGAGGCGAAGAAACAGAAGCTCGACGCCGCCGCTCCGAGACCGGTTCCCACGGCTTCGTGGTCATCGGGAGTGACGTCGTCGTCGGGTTGGAGGGAATAGCTCGGGTCGCAGTCGCAGCCGTAGAGCCCCATCCGCTCGGCGGCGCGGTGCTCGGCGGCTTCCGGGGTCATGCCGCGTGCCCGGTAGACCAGGACCAGCTCGTTCGCCGCGATGTCCAGTTCCGTCGCGGCGGTCAGGGTGATCTGGGTGGGCCGGGTCGCCGAGAGCAGCTCACGCTGCGACCTCACCGACACGTACTCGCCGGCACCCATCGACAGCGCTCCGGCCAGCAGTCCCGCGAGCCCGCTGAACAGGATGAACGACGTCGATACGCCCGTGGCGCCGATGCCCATGATGAGTGCGAGGTTGCTGACCAGGCCGTCGTTGGCCCCGAAGACGGCAGCCCGGAAGTTGCCGGAGAGCCGATTCCTGCCGCGGGTGGCGAGTCCGCGGACCACCTCCTCGTGGATCTGTTCATCCGCGGCCATGGCACTGGTGGCCGAGGGATCGGTGGCATACGGGGACCGTCCCTCGGCGCGCTGGGCGAGGGCCAGCACGAAAACCGAACCGAAGCGCCGGGCGAGGAGCCCGAGAATCCTGTTCCGGACGGACGGCGTCGCGGGTCTGCCTGCCGCGCCGCCCAGCAGGGCGAGCCAGTGCGCCTCGTGGCGACCTTCGGCCTCTGCGAGCTCGAGGAGGATTTCGCGTTCCTCACCCTGCCGCCGCTGTGCGAGGTAGCGATAGGTGGCTGCCTCGGCACGCTCATCTGCAAGGTACTGCCGCCACCGCTTAACGTCCTGTGGACTGGGACTGGCCTCGGGGGCGCTCACTCGGTACTCCTGGTCGGCGGTTCGCTGCCCTTAATCCTAGCGCGGGGGAGCACGCGTCCCCGCGCCGACCGCGCCCCGACGTCGGAAGCGGGCTACCGTGGGGCGTCCCGCACGCGGTAGAGTCGGTTCCGTCCAAACAGGAAGCAGGCTTATGGATTTCGCGCCGCCACGTCCGTGGGTCACCCGGTATGGCCCCGATGTACCCGCGGAGATCGCCGTACCCGGCGGGTCCCTTCCGGATCTGCTGGAAGCGTCCGTCCGCTCCTACGACCGGTTGGTGGCGCTTGAGTTCTTCGGAGCGGAAACGAGCTACCGCGACCTCGGCGATTCAGTACTGAAGGCGGCTGAGGGGTTGCGCCGTCTGGGCGTCGGCGCCGGAGACCGGGTGGCGCTCGTCCTCCCCAACTGTCCCCAGCACGTCGTGGCGTTCTACGCCGTGCTGCGGCTCGGTGCCATCGTCGTCGAGCACAACCCGCTCTACACCGATCGGGAACTGCGCCACCAGTTCGAGGACCACGGGGCCACAGTGGCCGTGGTGTGGGACAAAGTGGTGCCACGAGTCCAGGCGCTGCCGGCCGACGTCGGCGTCGGATCGATCGTGTCGGTCAGCCTCCCCGCGGCGCTGCCCGCAAGAAAGCGGCTCGCCCTCTCCCTTCCGCTGCCCGCAGCGAAGAAATCCCGGGACGCCCTGACGACGTCGGAACGGCTGTCCGGGCCGACGCCCGTGCTCAGCTGGCGCAAGCTCCTCGCCCACCGCCCCCTCCGCAAACAGCACCCCCGGCCCTCGTCGGAAGACACCGCGGTGCTTCAATACACCAGCGGGACGACCGGCCAGGCCAAGGGGGCGATCCTGACCCACCGGAACCTGCTGGCCAATGCCGCGCAGGGCCGGGCCTGGGTTCCCGGGCTCGGGGAGGGGAGCGAGGTCGTCTACGCGGTCCTTCCTCTGTTCCACGCCTACGGGCTGACACTGTGCCTGACGTTCGCCATGAGCATCGGTGCGCGGCTCGTGCTCTTCCCGCGGTTCGACGTCGACCTCGTGCTTCGGGCGGCCCGCAGGAGCCCGCCGACGTTCCTGCCCGCCGTTCCGCCCATCTACGAGCGGCTGGCTGCTGCAGCGAACGCCCGTGGTGCCGACCTCAGTTCCATCCGCTGCGCCATCTCCGGTGCGATGAACCTTCCCGGCGCCACTGTCGAGCTGTGGGAAAAGACGACGGGCGGGTACCTCGTGGAGGGCTACGGCCTCACCGAGACGTCGCCGGTGGCGATCGGCAACCCCATCGGTCCCACACGGCGCCCCGGAACGGTAGGGCTGCCGTTCCCCAATACGGACATCCGCGTCGTCGACCCGGACGATCCCGTCCAGGACCGCGAACCCGGGCAGCCGGGGGAGCTGCTGATCCGGGGGCCACAGGTGTTCTCGGGCTACTGGCGGAAGCCCGAGGAAACCGAAGCCGCCCTGCTCGACGGCGGCTGGTTCCGCACCGGTGACATCGTCCGGGTCGACGCGGACCACTACGTGACCATCGTGGACCGTATCAAGGAACTGATCATCACCGGCGGGTTCAACGTCGCGCCGTCGGAGGTGGAAGACACCCTGTCAGCCCATGCGGACGTGACCGACGCCGCCGTCGTCGGGCTGCCGCGGGCCGGTGGGGGTGAGGACGTCGTCGCCGTCGTGGTCCTGAGGGAGGGCTGCGATCTCGACGCCGATGCCCTCCGCGCGCACTGCCGGGCGGCCCTGGCGGCCTACAAGGTACCGAAACGCATTCTTGCGATCGAGGAGCTGCCGCGCTCGCTGATCGGCAAGGTCCTGCGGCGCGAGGTGCGCTCGCGGCTGCTCCTCGAGGGGACCGCTCCGAACAGCCGGGGACCGGCGAAAACTTTGAAAGTCAACGATCGGATGGGAACAGAGTGAGCAACCAGAACATACACCCCTCAGGGGAGACGGGTCCGTGGCAGGGACCACTCGGCCGTACGAGCATCCGTGTGGCACAGGTGCTCCTGCTGCTCGTGCTCGCAGTCGTGATGGTCTACGCCCTGATCCAGGTGAGGCTCGTCGTGATTCCGATGCTCCTGGCCCTGATTCTTGCCGCAGCCATCGGTCCCCTCGTGCTGTGGTTGCGCAGGAAGGGCTGGCCCAGTGCTGCGGCCACCGGCTTCTCGTTCCTGCTGCTCCTCGTTGCCTTCGGGGGATTGATCACGGGCATCATCTTCGCCATCGTGGGGCAGGCCGGCCAGCTCGTCAGCCAGGCCACTGAAGGCTTCGACCAGATCTACGCTTTCGTCCAGGACGGGCCCATCCCTGTGGACGACCAGCAGATCCAGCAGGCGCGCGACGCCGCCATCGACTTCGCGACGAGCAGTACGGTGGGTGCCGGGGCGATCTCCGGACTGAGTGCGGCCGGCAGCTTCATCACCGGTGCCCTGCTCATGGCGGTCATCCTGTTCTTCTTCCTCAAGGACGGCGAGCAGATCTGGGCCTTCATCCTTCGCGCGTTCAAGGGCAAGCGACTCGTGAAGGCGCGGCGCGTAGGGCACGACAGCCTGCTGGTGCTCGGCGGGTATGTGCGCGGTACCGCGATCGTGGCGCTCGTGGACTCCTTCTTCATCGGCCTCGCGCTGGTGATTCTCGGCGTACCGCTCGCCCTTCCACTCGCGGCCATCGTGTTCGTGGGAGCCTTCATCCCATTGGTGGGGGCAACGCTCGCGGGTGTTCTCGCAGCACTCATCGCACTGGTGGCGAACGGGCCCACCACGGCGCTGATCGTGATCATCGTGGTGATCGTGGTCAACCAGCTCGAGGGCAACTTCCTGCAGCCCGTGGTCATGGGGCGCACGCTCAGCGTGCACGCCCTGGTCATCCTGCTTGCGCTGACTGCAGGGACCATCCTGGCCGGCATCATCGGCGCCATCCTTTCCGTCCCGGTAGCTGCCGTGGGCTGGGCCGCCATCAAGGCATGGAACCGGGAGGACGACAGCGAGATCACTGCCGCCGAGATCGAGCGCGCCGAGAAGGAGACCGCGCTCGATGAAAGCGGCCACGGACTCAGTTCCATGGCCAAGGAAGACCGCCCCTTCCTGGGCAGGATCGCAGCGGTGTCCGTCGCCAGGGCGGCAAAACGGCCCGCCACGGAATCCCGTGCCGATCGGGTCAAGGGCCGCCGCGCCACCGGGGCGGGAGAGGATTCCGGTCCCGGCGGCAGCGACGGCCGGCCGACCGCGGCGGGCAAGTCGAACAATCCGGACTAGGCATTGAAGAGGCCGGCCCGACCCGGGGTTTCCCCTGGTCAGGCCGGCCTCTTTCGGTTCGGGGTGGAGCATCGGCTGCCGGCAGGCAGTCTCAGCGGGCCCGGTGCCCGGTCGACGAGGGCGGTCCGGCAGGCCCTGCGCCGTCGTCGTCGGGCAGGATTCCCGCAACCCGCCGTTCCCACGCAGCCATCACCGAAGCGCTGGTGGCCGGAGTCGCGTAGGACACGAGGACGTAGGCGGCGGCCGAGGCAAGGAGGCCGTAGTAGATCGGCTCGTTGGCGTACACGCCGTCGTACTGGTTTTCCGCGTTGATCTCGAGGTAGGCCATCGTGGCCAGGGTGACGGTGGTGCCCACCGCCATGGAGACGCCGGCGCCGAGGCCGTTCCCGCGCTTCCAGACCAGGCCACCCAGGATGGCCACGAGCAGGCCACCCACCAGGATGTCGTAGGCGATCGTGAGCGCGGCGACGACGTCCTGCACCACGATCGCCAGGGCGATCGTCACGATGCCGAGGCCGAGGACCCACCGGCGGCTCGACGCGACGTCGTGCCCGTCCTCCGCGGCGGCATCGCTTCCCTCCGGGTCGGACGCCGGGTCGATGCCGGGACCCCGGCCGAACCAGCTTCGAACGTAGGGAACGACATCGGTGCGCGCTACGGTCGCAGCAGCGATGAGCGCACCCGAAGCGGTGGACATCATGGCGGCCACGGCGGCCGCCAGGACCAGTCCGCCGACGCCGATCGGCAGGACGTTGATGGCGATGTCCGCATACACGTCGTCACGCGATTCGATGTTCGGCAGGATCACGCTCGCAGCCATGCCGATTACCGCTCCTGCCACTCCGTAGAGGATGCAGTAGACGCCGGCAGCGGCCCCGCCCCACCGGGCGACCACCGGTGTCTTCGAGGTGAAGACCCGCTGCCAGATGTCCTGTCCGATCAGCAGTCCCAGTGTGTAGACCACGAAGTACGTGATGATGCTCTGCAGGCCGATTCCGGTGATGCTGAAGAACTCGGCTTCGGATCGCGCGGCAATGCCGCTGAAGCCGCCCGCCGAGGCCAGGGCGAAGGGAAGCATCAGGGCGAACACCCCGATGGTCTTGATGACGAACTGTGCCATATCGGCGAGGGTGATCGACCACATGCCGCCGATGGTCGAGTAGATCAGCACGATGACCCCACCGAGGGCGATGGAAAGGGCCCGGTCCCAGCCGAAGAGCACCACGAAGATGGTTGCGTAGGCACCGGTGGACGTGGCACAGAGCATCAGCGTGTAGGCAAGCATGACGATGCCGGACACCTTCGTTGCCTCGTGCCCATAGCGGAGGGTCAGCATCTGGGAGACGGTGTAGATCTTCAGCTTCTGGATGGTCGGTGCGAACAACAGGCTCAGCAGCAGGACGCCCGTGCCGATGGCGACGACGAGCCACATTCCGGAGATGCCGAAGGTGTAGCCGAGGCCCACCCCTCCCACAGTGGAAGCCCCGCCCAGCACGACGGCGGCCATGGTGCCGGTATAGAGCAGCGGGCCGAGACGGCGTCCGGCGACGAGGTAGTCACTGGTGTTCTTGGTCCGCGACTTGCCCCACCAACCGAAACCCAGCATGGCAACGAGGTACACGACCACGATCGCGATATTGATAGTCTGCATTTTTTGTCCTGACCCGTGCTTGGTGCTTTGGAGGCAACTAATGTTGCGTAGTAGGCTACTGTGACGCGCCTTACACGTCAACGCAGTAGGCACCCACCAGTGCGGGCGGCACGTGTAATGGTGGATAAGCTCTAAGCCTGCTCCCTGCCGAAAGGATCCCATGAAAGCGTTGCCAGTTGAACCCACCAATGCCCCGGTGGCCATCGGGTCGCGCATTCGCGCGGAACGGCAGTCGCAGCGCATGACCATCGAGCAGGTTGCCGAATCCACGGGGCTGACGAAGGGTTTCCTCAGCAGGGTGGAGCGGGACCTCACCTCGCCCTCGGTGGCGTCGCTGGTGACGCTGTGCCAGGTGCTGTCCATCTCGATCGGGGATCTGTTCCTCGCTCCGGAGATCCACCTCACCAAGCTCAGTGGTGCACCGCGGATCAGTCTCGGCGGCGAAGGAATCAACGAGCGGCTCCTGACGGCCCGTTCGGAGCGTCGGCTGCAGATGATCCGGGCCGTCATCGAGCCACACGGCCGCGGTGAGGACGAGCTGTACTCGGTGGACTGCGAGGTCGAGACCCTCCACGTCATCGAGGGCAGGTTCGAACTGGTCTTCTCCAACGAGCGCTACGAGCTCGAACCGGGTGACACCGTCACCTTCCCGGGGCGGGAACCGCATACCTGGGTGAATCCGACGGATGTCCGCGCGGTCATCCTGTGGACCCTCGTCCCGGCGGCGTCACACGGCTGAATTCCTCCGGCTTCCCGGGCTGGTCGGCGCAAGCCGCTTCGCCAGGTAGGGGGCTGTCCGGCTCCCGCTCGAGACGGCGACGGCGGCAGGTGTCCCCGAGGCAACGATGCGGCCGCCCTCGTTCCCTCCGGATGGGCCGAGATCGATCACCCAGTCGGCCGCAGCCACCACATCCATCTCATGCTCGACCACCACCACCGTGTTGCCGGCGTCCACCAGCGTGTTGAGCTGCTTCAGCAGCAGCCGCACGTCCGCGGGGTGCAGGCCGGTGGTCGGCTCATCGAGCAGGTACAGGGTGTGTCCCCGGCGTGCACGCTGCAGTTCGGTGGCCAGTTTGATCCGCTGCGCCTCACCGCCCGAGAGTTCGGTGGCCGGTTGTCCGAGCCGCAGGTAGCCCAGGCCCACCTCCCGAAGTGTCGCCAGGCTGCGCGCGGCGGATGGCACGTCGGCGAGGAAGTGCGCGGCGTCGTCGACCGTCAGCCCCAGGACCTCGGCGATGGTCCTGTCCCGGTACAGCACCTCCAGGGTTTCGGGGTTGTACCGCGCCCCGTGGCAGGCCGGACACGGCCCGTAGCTGCCGGGGAGGAACAGCAGCTCGACGGCGACGAAGCCTTCGCCGAGGCAGGTCTCACAGCGGCCGCCCGCCACATTGAAGGAGAACCGGCCGGCGTCGTAGCCCCGGGTGCGGGCGACGTCCATGGTGGCGAAGGCCTTGCGGACGGCATCGAACAGTCCGGTATAGGTGGCGAGGTTGGAGCGCGGCGTCCGTCCGATGGGTTTCTGGTCCACCCGCACCACGCGGTCGAGGGATTCCAGGCCCTCCACGCGGCCGACGACGGTGCGGTCGCCCGGTGCCGACTCGAAGTCGTTCCCGGCGTCGTCCTCGGGATCCACCGGTGAGTCGTTGCGGACGTGCCTGCCGACCACATCGGCAAGGACCTGGCTCACCAGGGTGGATTTGCCGGATCCGGACACACCGGTCACCACGGTGAGGACGCGCAGGGGAAGATCGGCGTCCAGATCGCTGAGGTTATGCCGACGGATGCCCTCCAGCCGCAGCCAGCGGTCCGCCTGCCGCAGCGCCCGGGCCGGCACGGTGTTGTCCGGCGCCAGGTCCGGGAAGAGGAACGGCCGCGTGACCGACTCCTCGATTCCCGCCAGGCCCGGCACCGGGCCGCTGTAGAGTACCGCGCCACCGCCCTCACCGGCGCGGGGCCCGACGTCGACGATCCAGTCCGCACGCTGCACCACGTCCATGTTGTGCTCGACTACGAACACGGAATTGCCGGATGCCTTGAGCGCTTCGAGGACGTTCAGGAGCGGTTCGGCATCGGCCGGGTGAAGTCCCGCCGAGGGTTCGTCCAGCACGTAGATGACCCCGAACAGGCCGGACCTCAGCTGCGTCGCAATCCTCAGGCGCTGCATTTCTCCGGGGGACAGCGTGGGGGTCGTCCGGCCGAGGCTCAGGTAACCCAGGCCGAGTTCAAGGAGTATGTCGATGCGCTGCAGCAGGTCGCGGGTGATGGTGACGGCCACACCGGTGGTTTCACCGGATGACGGCGACTGCCACGCGGCGTCGGGTTCCTCCAGTCCGGCAGTGGGCCGGATGACCGCGGCAAGGTCTGCCAAGGACAGGGAGTTGAGCTCGGCAATGCTCCGGCCGGCGAAGGTGACGGCGAGCGCCTCCGGGCGGAGCCCGCTTCCCCCACAGATGGGGCAGGGGCCTGATTCCATGTACTGGAGCACCCGCTCACGCATCGACTGGCTCTTCGAATCCGCCAGAGTGTGCAGGACGTAGCTCCTGGCGCTCCAGAATCGTCCCTTGTAGGGCTTGGCGACGCGGTCCCGCTGAGGCGTCACCTGCACCTGCGGTTGTTCCTCGGTGAAGAGGATCCAGTTCCGGGACTCCTGCGGCAGGTCCTGCCAGGGGGTGTCGACGTCGTGGCCCAGCTCACGGACGATGTCACGGAGGTTCTTGCCCTGCCACGCGCCGGGCCAGGCGGCGACAGCACCGCCGCTGATGGTCCGGGAGGGATCCGGCACCATCTTCTCCTCGGTGACGGTGTGGGCAGTGCCCAGTCCGTGGCATCGGGGACAGGCGCCTGCCGCAGTGTTGGGAGAGAAGGCGTCCGATTCCAGGCGTCGGTCCACTCCGCGCGGGTAGGTGCCGGCTCGGGAGAACAGCATGCGCAGGGAGTTGGAGAGCGTGGTGAGGGTTCCCACGGTGGAGCGTGAACTCGGTGTGCCCCGGCGCTGCTGGAGTGCGACGGCCGGCGGCAGGCCGCTGATGCTTTCAACCTTGGGGTTGTGGCCCTGCTGGATCAACCGGCGGGCGTAGGGCGCCACCGATTCCAGGTACCGCCGCTGCGCTTCGGCGTAGATGGTGCCGAACGCGAGGGAGGACTTCCCCGAACCCGAGACGCCGGTGAAGGCGACCACCGCATCCCGGGGGACGTCCACATCGACGTTCCGTAGGTTGTTCTCCTGCGCCCCGCGGACCCGGACGAATCCGTCCGGGATGTCGGCCGGAGCGCCGGGGTGGAGGGGGACTTCTATTGTCGATGCCATTCTCCTGACTCTAACTGCGTCCTCCGCCCGGCGCTCCGGGCCTCCGGCAGGTTTTCGTGGGTGCTTGACGAGGGTCCCCGCCACAATTAGCCTAGGGTGAAACAGTTGATGCATATTGAGCAACCAGTTGACGCACCCATGGGCGGACGACGGAGAGCGACACCTTGGAAGATATACGGATCACCGCCGGCGGAGCCCTAGGGCCGATCGATTCTGCGCAGATCCCCCGCTACGCGGGAGCTGCGACCTTCGCCCGGCTGCCCCGCCTCGACCAGGTGCCGCGCACCGACATCGCGGTGGTCGGCGTGCCCTTCGACTCGGGGGTCTCCTACCGGCCGGGTGCCCGGTTCGGCGGTAACCATATCCGTGAGGCCTCACGATTGCTCCGCCCCTACAACCCTGCGCTCGACATCTCCCCGTTCGAGCGCGTGCAGGTCGCAGATGCGGGTGACATGGCCGTCAACCCCTTCAATATCAACGAAGCGATCGAGACGGTGCAGCAGAACGCACTGGACCTGACTGCCGGCGGCGCCCGCCTCGTCACACTTGGCGGTGACCACACCATTGCGCTGCCGTTGCTTCGGGCCGCCACCGAGCGTGCCGGTTCGCCCGTGGCGATGCTCCACTTCGACGCGCACCTTGACACGTGGGACACCTACTTCGGTGCGGAGTACACGCACGGTACACCGTTCCGACGGGCCGTCGAGGAGGGCATCCTCGATACCGAAGCCATTTCCCATGTGGGTACGCGGGGCCCCCTGTACGGGGTGAAGGACCTCGAGGACGACCGCCGCTTCGGGTTCGGCATCGTGACGTCGTCCGATGTGTTCCGGCAGGGAGTCGATGAGATCGTCGACAAGCTCCGCACCCGCATCGGCAACCGCCCGCTCTACATCTCGGTGGATATCGATGTCCTCGACCCCGCCCATGCCCCCGGCACCGGGACGCCGGAGGCCGGCGGCATCACGAGCCGCGAGCTGCTCGAGATCCTGCGCGGGCTCCGCGGAATGAACCTGGTGGGCGCGGACGTCGTCGAGGTCGCGCCCGCGTACGACCACGCCGAGATCACCGGTGTGGCGGCCTCCCATGTCGCCTATGACCTCGTCAGCCTGATGGCGGACAACCTTCCGTCGACCAACGGCAAGGAAAACTGAATGGACATCACCGGCGGCGCAGCCTCAGCCCCACCCCAGCCCGTGTCCGGCCAGCGCAACGGCGGCGACCTCGTGGTCGAAACGTTGACGGCCCTCGGTGCGACGACGGTCTTCGGGATCCCGGGCCAGCATGCGCTCGGCCTGTTCGACGCCCTGTCGAGGTCCCGGCTGACCTTCGTCTCCTCCCGCGTGGAGAACAACTCGGCCTTTGCTGCCGACGGCTTCGCGCGTGCGACCGGCGAGGTGGGAGTACTGTTCCTTTCGACCGGCCCCGGTGCGCTCACCTCCCTCGCGGGGTTGCAGGAGGCGTACGCCACAGGTGTGCCGATGGTCGTCATTGCGAGCCAGATCCCCCTGGAGGGCCTGGGTGCGCGCCGCAAGGGAATGCTGCACCAGCTCGATGACCAGAAGGCGTCGGCCGCCAATGTGAGCAAGAGCCAGAGGCTCATCCAGCACGCCTCGGGCATTCCCTCCGCCATCCAGGACGCCTGGACCGAAGCTGTCTCCTCGCCCCAGGGCCCGGTCTGGATCGAGGTGCCGCAGAACGTGCTGCTGGATCCCGTTCTGGTTCCGGCGGTGGAGGATGCCCTGGCGGAGCCCTTCGACAACCCGCCCCGCATCGAACTGGTCCGCGAAGCGCTCGCATGGCTGAATTCGTCGAAGCGGCCCGCCATCGTCGCGGGCGGCGGTACGCGGAGGGGCAACGCCGAGGAATGGCTCCTCTCCATCGCCGAGAAGCTGGGCGCACCGGTGGTGTGCTCGCCCGGAGGCAACGGCGCCTTTCCCTGGCGCCATGAGCTGTCCCTTCAGTCCTGGGTCGAGGACCGGCATGTCACCGAGGTCCTCGAGGACGCCGACCTTCTGCTGGTGATCGGCTCCTCACTGGGTGAGGTGACCTCCAACTACTTCACGCTCGAACCGCGCGGACGCATCATCCAGATCGACGCCGAACCGCGCGTGCTCGAGTCGAATCGCCCGGCGCTGGGCATCCGTGCCGATGCGGGGCAGGCGCTCAAGGCGATCGACGAGGGACTCGCCGACCTGGACCGGAGCCGCACGGACGGGTACGACGCCGTGGCCCTCGTCGCTGAGACACTCGCCAAGGTGCACGCGCGACTGGACTCCCAGGACCTCGGCATGGAGCGCCGCTTCCTGGCCGACATCCGCGAGGCGGCCCCGGACGACATGCAGACGTTCTGGGACATGACCATCTCCGCATACTGGGCCTGGAGCTGCTGGGACGCCCGGTCCGGGCAGTTCCACTCGGCGCAGGGAGCCGGTGGCCTGGGCTACGGCTTCCCGGGTGCCATCGGCGGCGCAGTGGGACTCGGATCGAAGGGGAAGAACCCCCGCGTGCTCGCTGTCTCGGGCGACGGCTCGGCGATGTACTCCATTGCCGAACTCGCCACGGCACGGCAGCACGACCTCGCGGTCACATGGTTGATCGTGGACGACGGCGGATACGGCATCCTGCGCGAGTACATGGAGGGAGCCTTCGGCAAGGCGACCGCCACTGAACTCTCCCGGCCCGACTTCGTGAAACTCGCGGAGTCCTTCGGGGTGCCGGCACGACGCGTGGAACCATCGGGCGTACGGCAGGCCCTCGAGGAAAGTTTCGCGGCCGAGGGGCCCAACGTGGTGGTGGTCGAGACTCTCCTGAGGCTCTTCGCGCCCACCCACCTCGAGGGATAGCCTTCCATCCGGTCTCCACCTGGGGGTAGGGTCGAAAAACGCCCCTACCCCCAGCGGGAGACAACTCAGGAAGGAACGACCATGTCATTTTCCAAGGGAGACAAGGTGACCTGGAATACCTCCCAGGGAACCACCGAAGGCAAGATCGTCGAGAAACGCGTTCAGGAGTTCGAGTTTTCCGACCAGAAGTTCAAGGCGTCCGAGGACGAGCCGTACTACATCGTCGAGAGCGCGAAGACGGGGGCGAAAGCCGCCCACAAGGAAAGCGCCCTCAGCAGGAAGTAGCGTCGTTCCAGGAAGTCCAGCGACCTACTCCAGGGGGTCGTGGCCCCAGTTCATGAGGGAGTAACGCCACCTGGAATGCTCAAGTTCCTCCTTGGCGGGCCGTTGCGCAAGGTGGCGGTGCACGTAGCCGACCACCTTCCTCATGTGCGCCGCGTCGGCGTCCGTCAAGTCCTCCTTCCTGGTGCCGAGGAGCTCGACGATCCGGCGGCCGGAGGCGTGTCCGACCGACTCTCCGCCCTCCTTCTGCCCTACGGCCTTCGATTCCTCGGTGTCAAGCCATTTCTCGAGGGTCGATGCGCTCATGTTCACCGCCTCTTTCCAGTCGGCCCACACCTCATCCACTTTCCTGTGCTGGTGGTCGGATTCTGCCATGGCGTAGCTCCTTTCGCAGGCGACCGATGGGGGACCTGCTCCCCGGCCGCGGGTTTTTCACCTTTCCCGTAGCTTAATCCTAAGCATGCTGATAAATGTAGAGAGTAGGCCGAATCAAAAGATTAAAGGAGCACGACATCATGGCAGGAAACCTTTTGGCACGATCAGCCCACGATCTCGGTGCGGCAGCCTGGTTTGGCGGCACCCTCATGGGCGCCATCGGACTCAACGGCGCCACAGCCAAGGCAAAGGATCCCAAGGAGCGCACCCGGCTGTCGAGCCTCGGCTGGGGAATGTGGACTCCGGTGCAGGTTGCTGCCTTCGCGGCCCACGCGGCCGGCGGCGTCGGCCTGATCATCGGCAACAAGGGCCGTGTCGCAGCACAGGACACTGTCGGATCGAACACCCTGTGGAAGTCCATCATCACGGTGGTGGGCATGGCGCTTTCGCTGTACTCCGGCATCCTCGGCAAGAAGGTCGGCGAACTCGCCGACGAGGGTAGCCAGGGGGCCACGGAGCCCCGCCCCGGTGCATCCGACGAACTTACCAAGGCCCAGTCCCAGCTCAAGATGCTCCAGTGGGTACTTCCCGTCATCAGCGGCATCGTCGTTGTCATGGGTGCCAAGCAGGGCGAGATGCAGCGCCCCGAGAACGTCAAGAAGGGCCTCTTCAAGTAGGCTCCTCCGCAAGGAGAAAATCCCCTGGATCCCTGAAGTGCCGCGCGGGTCGGATCACCTGATGCACGGGCAGCGTTTACGGGAGACGGGGGATTTTCCCTGTCCGGCGGCGGGTCGGCAGGAAGACTGCCGACATGCCACCCGGTCGGAACCGGGGGGTCACGGGGTCCGGGGTCCGGCGTGACTGAATCCGGCAGTCACTGCATGGTGAACGCCCTGGTCACCCCAGCATGCACCGCCGGAATCCGGAGCAGTCCGGCGAAGAGCCGGTTGCGGGGCGCCAGGACGGCTGACGGCAGCGGACGCCCGAGTGCCATGTTCACGTGGGCCATCCGCCGGGCACGGCGCGCCGCCTCCCGCCGTTCGGTAGAAAAGGACCGCAACCTTCGCCCGACGTCCTCGCCGTCCCGCAGCGAGGATGCAATGATCGGCACCAGCCGCTCTGCGTCCAACCAACCCAGGTTCATGCCCTGTCCGCCGATGGGGCTCACTTCGTGGGCGGCATCGCCAACAAGCGCGGTCCGTCCGGAAACCAGCCGACGGGCGAGCCGTGAACGCACCTCGAAGGCGCTGAGCATACTGTTGCTTCCGGGATCGACAGCCATCCCGGTGCGTACCGCGATGAGCGTCGCGAGGCCCTCGGCCGTCGGTCGCTCCACCGGACGCGCCACGCGCACCACCCAGCGGCGGACCGCCCCGGGCAGCGGAAAGGATTCGACGATGCCGCCCGTCTCGAGATACAGCACGGCGGCGGCGCCGTCCGTCGTGGTGTCGGCGAAGTCCCCCATGACGTAGCAGTCGGGATAGGTGAGCCCGGGTGCCCTGATGCCTGCGGCATCGCGGACACCGCTCCGGGCCCCGTCCGCCCCGACCACGAGGGCGGACTCGAGCAGCCTGTCGGCGCCGTCCGTCCGGGTCTCGGCGAACACCCGATCGCCCGTGTCGCGGACCCGGCCCACCGTGACGCCGCGGTGCAGGGTGCCCGGGTACTCGTCGTCGAGCACTGCCTCGAGAACCTCCTCGGTCACCGCCTGCGGTACGGCAAGGACATACCGGTGCTCACCGGGCAGATCTCGAAAAGACACGCCGGCCACGTGCTTTCCGCGGCTCCTGGCGATCCCCTCGCGGATCGGCACCCCCCGTGATACCAGGGCAGCTGCCACCCCGGCGGAGTCGAGCGCCGCGAGTGCGGGAGGATGGATTCCGATGGCGCGTGAATGCCTGCTGCGTTCGGTGCGCCGCTCCAGCACGACGGCGTCGAGTCCGGCCCGTCGGAGCAGCAGCCCCGTGTACAGGCCCACGGGCCCGCCGCCCACCACGACGACGTCATGCATGGTCGTCGCCCCCGCCCTCGTACACCAGCAGATTGTGGAACAGGGGAGCGCCCCGCACGCTCCAGCCCGTGCTGCGCTCCTCCTCGAGGCGGAGCCGGAGCTCCGCGGGCGTATAGCTGCGCCGGATGGACGTGAGCCCGTCCTTACGGATGTAGGAACCGCGCAGGGGAAGCGTCCCGACCGAGAACAGTCCGTACGCCAGACGGTGCCGCGCGATGTCGCTGTGCACGGCGATACCGGGCGAGAGTTGTTCGGTGTCCCGGAGCAAGCTTGAAAAACCGTCAGGGGACAGGTGATGCAGCAGATGATTGGAAATCACTGCGTCGAACGTCCGGCCTTCCGCCACCAACTCTGAGCTGAAGGCCCTGCGGAACGCCAGCCCGGGTACCTTCGGTCGTGCGACAGCGAACGCATGGGCGCGCTCGTCGGGGTCGATCGCCGTGATGTCGAGATCGAGGCCGTCCCTGCGTGCCCACCGGGCGAGAGCCCGCGGCACATCCCCGCCGCCGGAGCCGACGTCGAGCAGTGAACACGACGACGAGGTCGAAAGGCGCGGCCGCAGCAGCGTGACGTAGGTGTGGCGCCAACCCGATACCACTGCATTGACGAGGCCGAACTGACGGTACGTGTTCTCCAGCCGGCCCGGATCGCAGTCGGGTTTGTCCATCTCCTCGACGGCGGTTGTATCCCGCCGCGCCAGGAAGCCCGTAGGGCTCATGCTCCTACTTTGGTGAAAAGCGCCGTCTCCACCGTGAGCCCTGGGCCGAACGCCATGGAACAGATGCGGCCGTTGCCTCCCGACGACGGCTGCTCCAGGATGTGTTTCAGCACGAACATCACGGTGGCGCTGCTCATGTTGCCGAAATTCCGCAGCGTCTCGCGGGCGGGCACGAGCTGCTCTTCGGTCAGGTCGAGTTTCGCCTCGACTTTATCGAGGATGCTGCGCCCGCCGGGATGGATTCCCCAGTGCTCGATGTCGCGGTAGGCCATTCCCTTGAGCGTTTCGTCGTGCGCAAGGAGCGGCTCGAGGGCGCCCACGATGTGCTCGTCGATGATGTGGGGGACATACGTGCCGAGAACCATCTCGAAGCCTTCGTCACCGATGTTCCAGGCCATCGACTCCTCGCCCACCGGGGTGAGGACGGTCTCGAAGTGATCCAGGCTGAGGGCGGGGCCGTCGAGGGGAACGTCCCGCGCGGTGACGATCGCGGCAGCGGCGCCGTCGGCGAAGAGCGACGAACCGACGATGGTGTCGGGATTGTTCGAGGACCGCACGTGCAGTGAGCA
>NZ_JADOUV010000009.1:0-84621 GCF_015751715.1 Arthrobacter sp. CAN_A6 | reverse complement strand
GAGTTCGAACGCAACCGCATCATCACCGTGGCATGAGAATCCAAGCAATTCGGACCACGCGAAACCCGGGACACGCCAATGTCTCCATCAAACCCAGAGCGGTTCAGACCACCCTTCTTGGATGTCTTGTTTCTCGCCGTTTCCATAGGTCTACTAGCGTTCGCGTTGTGGAACGCGGTCAGAATGCGGCGGAGCTCCCGGGCGGAGCTCCCGGGCGGAGTCAACGGATCCAAACACACGGTAAGTGATCCCCTATTGCTCGGGACGACACCCAAGATCGACCGCAGGTTAAGCATGGCTTTGATCAATCTGGGATACGACGGCGCCTTCTACGTTCTGTCACCATCATGCTGATGATTGCAGTGAAAACCACGACGGGGAATACCCATACCGTCAGGTAGCTGATGTCGGTGACGAACGCGTCAATGAGGGTCAGGGCCACAATGATGACCATTGCGGGCACCAGGAAAGCAGCCCGGAGCTTGACGTCGATTCCCTTAAGTTCAGCCATTGCTTGCTCTCCTCATGAAACGTCAAATCCTGACCAGCATGTTTCACCGTACGGGACTGAGCAGGGTCACATCAGCTGTCTGCAAGCCCATCGCTTTACGAACAGCAAGGAAGACACTTAGCGCTGCGAGAATGTCGCCATTTATCGTTGTGATCCACATTTTTGGTGGCAGGCAGCCCTGAAAATAGTGGAGCGGTGGAGGATCCGCTTGCGGGCACCCCGAGCTCGGCTGCAGCTAGACTTTTTTACCTCGATCGTCTTTCTCAGGAACTCGCTCTGGCATTGGGCCAGCTGTCGTGGCAACGGCGCGTTCGTAGTCCCCGCCGAACCCGATCCTCGTGATGTCTCGCAAACGGAACCGGTCTAGGAATGACTCCCAGCGTCCGTGCTTATCGATCGTGAAAAGCCACAGACGCTTTTTGCCCCCCTTAACTGGGATGCCGATGAGCAGTTGGTCAGGGTGTCTATTCTCTCTGTAGAGCGAAACGACACCTGCCGTCTTGACCGCTGCCCTGATGAGGCGTTCGGGATCCCTGAGATCAGCGGTCAGGACCGGGGTGTGTGGGGGCCAGGGGTTGTTGTCGCGGACAAAGTCGATGAATGTATCGGAGACATTGGCTTGTTTGATCTGACTGGTCTGAAAGGCTACGTAGCCGTCCCGCATCACCCCTTCGCGAAGTTCCGCCAGGAGCACCCATTCCTCGGACAGGTCAAGCACCACGCCAAATTCTGTTCGTAAGCCGCCGCTGTCGCGAAGTATGCAAAGAGGGAGGGCTTGTTCCTTGGAGCGGAGGAGGAGCTTGTTGATCTGCTTCCTGCCCTTGGCTTTTGTACCCATGTGTTGAATCTAGATCATCTTCGGTGCGCTTTGCTTCTAACCCGACGACTCGCTGCGAGTCGTGGGGGCACCTACGTTCAAAATGAGCACGCGGCCACCTGCCAAGCCCGCCGCATACGTGAGGCATCACTTCGCGGGACGCTGGGGTCCGTTAATGGCTATGGCTGAGACACTGCATTCATGGACGTATACATGGTGTGGCACATTCATCACGCAAAGTGGCTCGACGGTTCTCCAATCGAGCATTTCGGTGACGATGGTCAGATCCTGCTCGACGAACAGTCTGGCGACGACGCGAAGATGCTGGGTGTCTACGCATCCCAGAATGCGGCTGGGGCGCGCATTGATCGAGCGCGAACTCAGCCGGGGTTCGAGGATGAACCGAAGTGCTTTCTCATTGACGCTGCGACTCTCGGTGATGATTTGTGGACTGATGGGTACGTGTCTATCGCGGACTAGACCAGGATGGATGTCCATTTGTGGACTCCTGAGCGGGCGCTAACTCGACGGCTCGTGCTGACCTTCGCTGGGTAACTCCCTTCTAAAAGGGAGCGAACCCAACGAAGAGGGAGAGAAACAGGGCACAGAGGAGCCAAATGAACCCCACGCCCGCGAAAAGGAGGCTTCCCTGTGGTGAACAGTCTTTGAGCACCGCCGGAGGCTTCACGCACAGGTAAATGAGGATAAGGAAGGGCGCGAAGAGCAGCGCTGCAGCGGCAACCCTGAAAGTTTGGGCGTCGGCAGCGACCCCCAGCGCGAAACCCTGTTGGATCTTGATCCAGAACCAGGCTCCTAGGAGGCCGGCAAACAGGATCGTCGCTGTTACCGAAGCAGGCTTCGCGGTATTGGCTTTTCTCATGAAGCTTCCCTACGTTCTCCGCACACGGCGGGCTCACCTAGAACCTACTGCGAGATGACCCGTCGACGAGAATGCGTGCCGGGCCCGGTGGAGAATCTTTCAGCGGGCGGCCTACGTCTGTCCGCTACATGACCCACCTACGAGACTCGATCCGCAGGGAGGGCCACCGGGCGTGGACAAGCGAGAGCTTCAATCGATGGTCAGGACTCGGATTGCCCGTTCGAACAGCCCCGCCGCGATGCCTTGAAGCGCGGTTTGATGATCAGCGTTGCTGTGTTTCGGTGAGGGAACGAGACGAATTACATCGTCCGTGTTGACGCTTACTATTCCGCCCCAGCTCTCTCCGTCGGAATCGAGGACTGAAGCAGAACCGTTGGACCATCCCCACTTCTCGGACTTATGACGGCTGATATTTGCGCTCAAGATGAAGGTCTTCACTTCGCCGGTTGGCTGCTTGATCGGCGCGTGAACGATTTGTGTCAGGCTCACGACGTCGCGGCGCAGTTCGAACTGGGTATCGACGACCTTGTAGCTGCTCATCCGGTCATTCTGCACTACACAGGATCCGCTTGCGTGCGTCCACCGGCCATAAAGCGCTGCGGAAACCACGCCACTTACCGCTGCGATCCACAGGGTAGAGCCCAACACCACATGCCGCAAAAATACGGGTCAGCGCTACAAGGACACTGTCTGGGATGCTGAGAGCTGGCTTCGACGAGCAGGTGGTGCAGGGCGGGGGACACCCTCGTCGTTACTGAACTCGACTGGTTCCGGGGGAAACAACCCGAACACTTTAGGTCCCAGGGTGTCCCTGATTGGTGCATTCATTCTGAGGTGAGTAGGGTCGTTTATGCGCCGCGGGGTGGAGCAGTTCGGTAGCTCGCTGGGCTCATAACCCAGAGGTCACAGGTTCAAATCCTGTCCCCGCAACCAAAAAGCACCTACTTACGATTCTGTTAGTAGGGGCGGTTTCAAGGAGCCACGTCGGCTTCACGACGAATCACGACCAGCGCTGCGCCGCCCTCCGCTAGCCGTACTAGGTCCTCCTCGAGAAATCACCGATAATCGCCCATATGTTGCCCGGGTCTGCGCAGTTTATAAATGAACACGGTTGCTTTAGCTTTCATATATCAACGGGATCATCGGTTTAGACACGTCGAAACCGTGCTCCGAGATACAGGGCGGCTTGGTCCCTGATCTGTGAGAGAGCATGCATGAAGCCTTCTGAGCATCCGCTTGAGCCGGCGACCCTATCAATGTTGAGTTCCGCGATGCTCCGCCCGATGACAACGTCGGGTAGGGCTGCAGCAAATCGTTGCTGGTAGCCGAGTGAGGTGTCATTCTCTGCCGGAGTGGTGATGTCTACTGCGGTAATGGTGTTGTCGTCGATGGTGAGGGTGACGTCGTGGTGTGAGGGGGCCGATCCGTACCAGCCGGTCGCGGTGTATTGGCCGTCGCGGTATTGGGCGAGAGATGCGGTCGGTGCTGGTGTTGAGGATGCCTGCCTTTCTGCTGTCGTTCCTTGGGTTGGTGCCCTCTCGCTGATGGGTATTTCTGGTGTGCAGGCGGTGACGATCAGGGCCATGAGGAGGGTTCCAGCTCCGCGGATGGTAGTTGTCGATCGCATGCGTTTCCCTACTTATCCATGGATGGTCGTCGAGCTGCCCGGTGCAGGTGCAGGTGCAGGTGCAGGTGCTGGGTGGACGGCGGATGGTAGTTATCCCAGCACCCGCATCGGCGTGTTACGGAGTGGGTGAATCTCAGGCGGTATCCGGTAGGACTGACGTCCTCCGGGCAGCAACGGCCCGGCGGGATTGCTAGCGTCGTCGGGCGGTTGCTGCCAGTTCCGTTGTTCCGTAGCTGTTGTCGGCAGGGTTGATGGTGAGGCCGGGTGGAACGATTTCGTCGATGCGGTCGAGGATGTCGGTGCTGAGGGTGACGTTGGCTGCGGGGAGTTGGGATTCGAGTTGTTCCATCGTGCGTGGGCCGATGATCGCCGAGGTGACGGCCGGGTGGCGGATAACAAAGGCGATGGCCAGCTCGATCAGTGTCAGACCCGCCTCGTCGGCCAGCGTGATCAGGTTCTCGACGACCTCCAGTTTGCGCTGGTTCGCCTCGAGCGTCAGGTTGAAGCGGTCAGCCAAGGCAGCCCGCTTGCGGGCGCTGGAGGTGGGGGATGAGTCTTCTCCCTTCCGCCAGCGTCCGGAGAGCCAGCCACCGGAGAGTGGGCTGTAGGTCAGGCTGCCCATGCCGTGCCGCTGGATCGTGGGGAGCACGTCCTCCTCGATGCCGCGCACGAGGAGAGAGTAGGGGGGTTGTTCGGTGACGAAGCGCTGAAGGTGCCTCTTTCGCGCGGTCCACTGCGCCTCGACGATCTGACTTGCGGAGTAGGAGGAGGATCCGATGTAGCGGACCTTGCCCTGGTGGACGAGGTCGTTGAGCGCGCCGAGAGTCTCTTTGACGTCCGTGTCAGGGCTGGGGCGGTGTACCTGGTACAGGTCGAGGTGGTCGGTCTGCAGCCGGCACAGGGAATTCTCGACTTCCTGGATGATCCATCGCCGCGAGCCGCCGCGGTGGTTGACGTCCTCGCCCATGGGCATGAAGAACTTAGTGGCGAGAACGACGTCGTCGCGCCGACCTTTCAAGGCCTTGCCGACGATACGCTCGGATTCACCCTCGGAGTAGACGTCTGCGGTGTCGACGAAGTTGATGCCTGCATCCAGTGCCCGGTGGATGATGCGGATCGAGTCGGCTTCGTCCTGGTTGCCCCAGGGCCCGAACATCATCGTGCCCAGGCAGAGAGGACTGACAGACACTCCGGTGCGTCCAAGCTTGCGGTATTCCACGATTCACTTCTCCTTTTGGTTAGCCTCTTGTGTTAAGACTTCGGTCAGGCTTCGGGGATGGGCATGCCGTGGGACTCGAGAGTCAGCGACACAGGCTCTGGTCCGCGGCGCACACCCTTGTCGAGGTCGTCCATTCGGGAAAGCTCATCCGGAGTGAGATTGATGTCGAAGACATCGAAGTTCTCGGCGATGCGTTGGGCTTTGACAGATTTGGGGATGACGGAACGGCCACGGGCAAGATGCCAGGCGAGCATGACCTGCGCGGGAGTCTTGCCATGTGCCTGCGCAATGGCGCCGATGGTCGGGTCATCGAGGGTGCTGCCTCCGTCACCCTCGTAGTAGAAGGTGATACCCCCGATGGGCGACCAGGCCTGGTTGAGGATCCCGTGGTCGGTGTCGAGGGCCAGAAGGTCCTTCTGCTGGAAATAGGGGTGGATCTCGATCTGGTTCGCGGTTGGGACGACGTTGGTGACGTTGATGAGGTGTTGGAGGTGCTCGGGCATGAAGTTACTGACGCCGATGGCACGCACTTTCCCGTCGGCATATAGCTTTTCGAGGGCGGCGTAGGCGGCAAGAGTTTTTCGGAAGTTGGTGGGCAGCGGTTGGTGCAGGATGACCAGGTCAAGGTATTCGACGCCGAGCTTGCCTGCGGACTTGTCGAACGCGTGCAGCGTTTCGTCGTACCCATAATCGCTGATCCAGACTTTCGTCTCGATGAACAGTTCTTCGCGGCTGAGTCCCGACGTGCTGATAGCTTGGCCGACCTCACGCTCGTTTCCATAGGCGGCTGCGGTGTCGATGTGTCGGTAACCCACCCGTAGGGCTTCGGTGACGGCGGCAGCTGTCTCTTCGGGCGCGGACTGGAAGACGCCGAAACCCAAGGAGGGAATTTCGACGCCATTGTTCAAAAGGAATGATGAAGTGCTCATATCGTTCGACGCTACGGGTGCGGCCCAGCATGAGACAGGCACTGTCAGGTCCTGTATCCGTAGGACCCCGATGAGCTTTCATGAAGAGAAGCGATGGTAATGGCGGTGACTCGAGTATGAGCAGCGGGTTCATCCAAGGGGGTAGTGCCAGTACCGGGTTCAGCAGGATCTTCATGCCAGTCGCTGCGTGCTTCACGCTGTAGTAGAAGGACGCCCGTGCCTGTGGCGTCGTGACCTCCAGGAGTTACTGTGCCCATCACGGACCGAGAAGACATCGTGCAGACCATCCACCATCTCCATAGCGAGATGTGTGAGGCCATGGTGGCTTGAGACCTCGAGCAGCTCGGGGAGGTGCTGGCGGAGGATTACTCCCTGACGCACATGACCGGATACGTCCAGCCCCGGAATGAGTGGCTCGATGACATCAGCACAGGGCAAATGCAGTACCACGACGTCGTCACAATCGACCTCAACGTCGACGCCTCGACCGGTCAGGACGGTGCTCCTGTCCTGACCGCACGCACGGCAACCGACGCGACCATCTAGGGTGGGCGCGGAACCTGGCGGCTACAGCTGCGCAGTTGGTTCGAGCAATCAGGCGACGACTGGGTGTTCTCCCGGACCGTAGCGTCCACCTGGTGAACACCGATACGCCCGACATACCCACGTCCCCTTCACAAAGGCTGGTCATGGTCAGACACGAGATCGTCACCATCGTCGCTGACTCGTCGCGTCACAGCGCCTGGAGCAGCTGCCGTACCCCCGATGCTCCTTCTTCAGGGACGTATCCTTTCTCCCGGATTACCCCGGCATGTTTCCTGGATGACGCCTCAGTATTGGAGCGGATATGAGCACTCACCAGACGTCCACCGCGTCATCGGGCAAATCAGCCCCGTGGACTTCGAACTGCAATACTCATCAGAGCAGGCCGAGGTTCAACTCGCCGCTTAACCCGTGTCCACGAACCGGGGTCAAGGCCAGACGTTGAATCGGTGTCAGTGCAGCATTAGCGTGAGACACGAGGACCTCCTGATCGATACCGGAACCTAGACAGCTCCACTTTCGATCGGAGGTCCTCCCCGCGTCCAGAACCTACAACGCGTCCTCACACATCAACCAACGTCCCCGGGCAGTACAGCTAGGTGGCGCCTCACAACCCAATAGTGCTTGTGGGCCTTACCGGAGTGTGTGCTGACCGCCATGGCAGGAAGTGGCGTGATGTTCGTTCTCCACCATCCGGGCCGACGCTGTGACGGTGCTGTGATGAGGCAGAGCCGGGGATATGAGCGGAGAACGGCGTCGTCGTCGCTCCGTGTCGGGTCAGCCTCCGGGGCGGACGGACTTCATCTTCCGGGGCACGTGGGATTCCGACGAAGCCGACGGCGAGGACCGTCTGCAACGCCGGACAACCGAGGCGCCGGGTGGGCTAGGGGAGCCGTGACGGCCGCAGCAGCACGGGGACATGGGCCCGGCTGGGCTCAAGCGGCACCGGGCTGATCAATACGGCCGGGCCGCGATGCAGTACCCCGTCCGAGAGCGGCTGGGAGCGCACTCCTCCCCGCCCGCGCATCGCGGCGTGCGCCCCCGGAGCCAGCATCCGATCCATCCAGGCACAGGGGTGGGCAGGCCGCCCGCCCCGGATCCGCACGAGATCCCCTTGCGATTCCAGCGCGAACTCCTCGCCCACGAGCGGAGCCAGCTGGGCGCCCCGAAGGATCACATTGCGCCGTGTGAGCAGCGGGTCGAAGGGCGCGACGCCCAGATCCTCGGCGATGGCTTCGAGGGCCTCGATGGCCATCAGGGTCACGGCGGCGTCCATGTGCGCCGCCTTGCCGAAGAACCGGTCACCGATGATCCCTTTGCCGGTCACCAGCTCCACGTGGTCGGCATCTGTTGTGGGGACGTCCGCCGCGCCGTCGCGGGCGCGGCCGAAATAGGCGTGAGCCGGTGACACGAGCAGGTGCAGCACCTCCACGTCATAGCGATACGTTGCCGTCATGTCCCCAAGCTATCCTTTCTTGCGGTGGCCGGGTGCGGGCCCGCTCCGTGCAGTCGGAAGGTCGTCGACGAATCGCGTCTCCCCGGGCTTGCTGCTGACGCTGATCGTCCCGCTGTTAGCTGTAACAAGGGCCTGCACGATCGCCAGGCCCAGGCCCGTGCTGCCGCTCCGGCTGGTCCTCGCGGCGTCGCCCCGGCTGAAGCGCGTGAAGATCGTCCCCAAAAACCCCGGATCAATGCCGGGTCCGTCATCTGTCACCGTGATCCGGGCTGAACCATCCGCGATCCGAAGCGCGGTGGCCACTTCGGTCCCCGGAGGCGTGCGTTGGTGCGCGTTGGAGAGCAGATTGATCATCACCTGTCGCAGTTCGGCCCCGACGGCGGGCACGACGACAGGCTCATCGGGAAGCTCCAGCTTCCACTGGTGGTCGGGCGCGGAAACCTGGGCGTCGCTCATCGTCTCGACGATGAGCTCGGAGAGGTCGACGTCGGCCGGGCCTTCCCGTTGTCCCTCGTCGAGCCGGGCGAGCAGCAGGAGATCCTCGACCAGGGAGGACATGCGCTTCGATTCGCTGTCCACGCGCTCGAGGGCTGAGCGCCCGGAGGGGCTGACCTGCTCGCTGAGGAAAATGAGTTCGGTGTAGCCACGGATCGAGGTCAACGGCGTCCTCAGCTCATGGCTCGCATCGGCAACGAACTGCCGAACCTTCGTCTCACTGGCATGGCGTTCCCGCAGTGCGCCGGTGACGTGGTTGATCATCTCGTTCAGGGCGATGCCCACCGTCCCGCCCTCGGTGCCGGGCCGAGCCGCGGCGGGCGGCACCCGTACGGGGATCTCGACCTCCCCGGAGGCCAACGGGAGTCGGGACACGGAGGTGGCGACGGCGGACAATTGCTCGAGCGGCCGGAGCGACCTTCGAATAATGACCGTCCCCGCGAGTCCGGTCACGGTGAGGCCCGCCAGGGACAGACCCGTGCCGGTGATGTCGAGCGAGAGCAGCGTCCTGTCCTGCTCCGCTGTAGGGAACCCGGTCACGAGGACGGTGCCGGACTGTTCCGGGCCTGGGCCTTCCGACGCATCAAGCCGATAGGTTCCACTCGACAGGGTCCTTTCCACCGGCGCCGCTGCGGGATCGAGCAGGGAGAGGATCTGCAGGTCGTCCTCGGTCAGTGCCTGCGTGTCGCCGTCGTCCTGCACCACCGCCGAGTCCTGCGGTTGGCCATCGGTGAAAAGAGCGTTGAGCGTTCCCGGGCGCTGACCCTGGGTGTTGCCGAGGTCGAAATCGCCGCCCTGGCGGTTCCCCCGCCCCGGGGGAGCTCCCGGGCCGAGGCCGGCCCGGCCGGCCGCCGCGCCCAGTGCGTTGTCGAGCTCCCCGGTGAAGTAGCTGCTCATGACAAGGTGGCTGAAGACCCCGATGGCAAGACAGATGGCGGTGAGAAGGGCGAGCGTGGTGAGGATGAGTTTCGTCCGCAGGGGCAGGTTCCGCCGACCGGGGTCGCCCGGGTGGCGGGTGGCCGGGCCGCCGGGCCCTGCACCGTCGGATCGGGAGGTGTCACGAAGCCGCCGGCTTGAGGACGTAGCAGGCCCCGCGCACTGTATGGATCATCGGTGACCGGCCGCCGTCGATCTTCTTGCGCCGGTAGGAGATGTAGAGCTCCACGATGTTGACCTGGCCACCGAAATCGTACTTCCACATGTTGTCGAGAATCTGGGACTTGCTGACCACGCGCCTCGGGTTCTCCATCAGGTACCGCAGCAACTGCCACCGGGTGGATGTGAGCGAGATGTCGTTGCCGCCCCTCCGAACCTCGCGCGTGTCGACGTTCAGCACGAGGTCCCCGACCACGAGCTCTGCCGACTCGGACGCTGCCACCCCTGGCAGCCGGTGCCAGTCTTGGAATGACAGGGGTGGCCTCGGCAACGACGATTCCGGATTCGTCGTCGACATCAGCGGCTTCGGAAGCTGCGGCAGCTCCCTCGCACACGGGCGAGGACGCAGCACTGGGGGCAAATCCCGGTGGTGGACACGGCGGACACGGCGGACACGGCGGCCGGGGAGGCAGCATGGACGCCTCACGGCTCGCGGGAAAGCTCGGTGTGGAGGAGGCAGTCGTGGCAGAGGCGCTGCAGTCTGTACGGGACGCGGGACCCTCAGGGGAAGCCGGCGAGAAGCCCGACCGCGACGCCAGGGAAGCAGCGCTGGCAACATCGCTCGCTGAAGCCCTCGGACTTGAGGAGTCGGCGGTGCAGACCGCGCTGGACGAACTTCAGACCGAGCAGCAGGCGGAGCGCTCCGCGGCCCTGCAGGAGCGGCTCGACGCCGCAGTGCAGGACGGCACCCTCACCCAGGAGGAGGCCGGCGGCGCGGCCAAGGCAGTGGCGGAGGGCGTTATCGGCCGTCGGTAGGAATCAGAACCGTGCAGGAAGAGGCTTCGGGTCGCATCCGGAGCCTCTTCCTGCGATCGCTGCGAGGTCGGCCTGGACGGAGGCTTGCGGACGTGATGCATCGAGGACGGTGAAAGTGGCGTATTCGGGAAGTGACGCATACCCGGCCTGGAAGGCCGTCAGCCCCTGCAACGTCTCGGTATCCGCGGCTCTTTGGTCGATCCGCTCCAGGGCGAGGGCGGGTTCCAGTTCGAAGTGGACCACCGCGTCAGGCTGCGGCAGCACCGAAAGCAGCCAGGGGATCACGCGCCCCCTTGGCAGGCCCCTCATCTGCCGCAGTGCCAGCTGGCAGACGAGCCCGCGGTCCATGAGGACGAGCCCGCAACGGCGGCGGGCCCGAACGGTATTGATCAGCACGTTCCAGATGCGTGCCGACGACTCGAGGCACTCCTCCACCCGAAGCGCCGGCCGGATCCCCAACCGCTTCCACATCGAGGCCATCGCCAGACGCCCCGCCGGATTGCGCAGGAGACAGGCCTGCTTTCCGGAGGCGCGGGCAGCGTCGACGACGGCGCGGGCAGCGGTGGTCTTTCCTGCGCCGTCAATTCCAGTGAGGACGATGAGCAGAACGTGTCCTTTCGTGCGGTGGGCTAATCTGTTGCTGTTCCACGCCACACAATCACATTCCCCTTTGAATGGTGCAGTACAGCGTGGGCAGTCGATCCCAACCGGGCGGCGAGACCGCTGACCCCTTTCGACCCAAGCACCAGGCACTGGGTACCGGCCACTTCATGCAGCAGCATCTCGGGCACCGAGCGCCCCGCCGACAGCCGTACCTCCAGGTCCTCCTCAAGCCCGGCTCCCCGCGCCACGGCGGCTGCCTCGTCGAGGATCCGTTGCCCGTCCTCCGCGAGTGCGGGAAGCTTCGGCCCGGACCTCGGTTGCGGCACCGCATGCACAATACGCAGCGGCGAAGCGAAGGCCAGCGCGAGATCGCAGGCGAAGGTGAGGGACTTCCGGCTGTAGGATGATCCGTCCACTGCGACGACCACCGGCCCCGACACCGCATCGGCGTCGCGGATGATCGCCACCGGGCAACGGGCGGAGGCCACCAGGTGAAGGCTTGCGGATCCGATGAGGAGCCCGAAGAAGCCGCCGAGACCCCTGCTCCCGGTTACCACCAGGGCGGCGTCGATCGACGACCGGGTGAGGATCTCCGCCGGGTAGCCGACTTCCAGGCGTGTCTCGACGGTGAGCCCGGGCGCCTCGGTGATAGCCGCCTTGCGGCCGTCCGCCAGTGTGGTCACTGCTGCATGCTTGAGTCCGCTGTCCGCCACACCGTTCACCGGCCCCAGATTGTGCGTCATGAGCGGCCAGAGCCAACAGTGCACGATGACCAGTTTGAGGGAGCTGCTTGCAGCGAAGCGCGCTGCCCACCGGACTGCGGCCCCGGACACTTCCGAGCCGTCGTACCCCACGACCACGGGGGCGCTGTTGTTGGGAGTGCTGTTCTCGGGTTGCTGCGTCATGAATTTCTCCGAACTGGTGAGCGGGTTTTACTGGGGAAGACGTGTGATGAGCGTGGGGCAGGGCGGATTCAGTAGTACTTTGTGGCTGACGGAACCGAGCATCATGCGGCGTACCGCTCCGCGGCCGAGGCTTCCGACCACGAGCAACCGGGCAGTCGACGCCGCACCGATCAATGCTTCAGCAGCCGGCAGCTGTGTCTCGAGCCGGCTCCTCACCACCAGACCCGGGTAGGAAGCGGTCACGAGGGACACCGCCTCGTCCAGAAGTCCCCGGGACGCAGCGAGGACGCCCTGGTACTCCACGCCGCCGGGTTCCTGCGCCCACGCTTCGGTGGGTGGGATGGCGCACGAGGTGAGAATCAGCAGGTCCGCCCCGATCAGTGCGGCCTCTGCGGCGGCGGCGTCGACAGCCTGGCGCGCTTCGGCCGAGCCGTCGGTTCCCACCACCACGCCGGCGGCCGTCGAGAGGTCCTGTGGAGGGATCACTGCTACCGGCGCGAAGCTCATGACGGCCACCTGCTGGCTGACGGCTCCCGTCAACTCACCGGAGTCCGCGTCCCTCTTGTCGGTACCCAGGACCACCAGACGGGCCGACGCGGACAGTTCGCTCAGGGCACCCACCACGTCCCCGCTGTGCACAAGGGTACTGACGTGCAGGTCGGGCACGAGCAACCGTGCCCGTCTCACGCCTGACTGGAGCAGCTGGCGGGCAGCCCCGATGACGGCGTCGTAGTGGGTGGCCTGGGGCATCAGCCAGAATTCGTGGACGGCGTGCACCAGCTGCAGCGGACACCGCAGGGCTCCTGCCCTCCTCGCAGCCCAGTCCAGCGCGGCGGCACTCGCGGGCGAACCGTCGAAGCCGACGACGACGGGATCCGCGGGTGTCGTGCTCTCCGCGGTCGACAGCAGCCCTTCCCCCAACATCATGTGCCCAGCATTGCACCAAAGCAGCGGATCGCACAGCGGCCACCCGCCGGGCGATTCCTCGGCCGGCACCACAGGCTGATCATTACACTTGCTCTGACCGGCAATGAGTGAACAACCAGGGGAACGTCCATGAGTGAAGAGCGTCGCAGGGAACTGGGGGAATCGGATGCGCCAGTGGAGGAGGAGCTCATCGAGTCCTTCGACGAAACCATCACGGAGGGTGCCGAGCGCCTGAACCGTACGGGACGCAACGTCCTGGTCACCGGGCTGTTCGGGGGCCTCGAGATCGGGCTGGGCATCATGGCCTACCTCGCGGTGCTGCACGAAACCGGAAACCACCTGCTCGCGGGGCTTGCCTTCAGCGTAGGGCTCGTTGCACTGTTCCTCGCGCACAGTGAACTCTTCACCGAGAACTTCCTCATGCCGGTTGCCGCCGTCGTCGCCCGCGAGGGGAGCGTGAGGCAACTCGGGAAGCTGTGGGGCGGCACGCTCCTCGGCAACCTCGTGGGCGGCTGGGTCTTCGTCTGGATCGTGATGCAGGCATTCCCGCAGTGGAGTGACGTGGTGAGCGAGGCAGCCCACCATTATGTCGATCCGGCGATCTCGCTCCAGACGGTGGCACTCGCCGTCCTGGGCGGCAGCACGATCACGCTCATGAGCCGGATGCAGCAGGGCACGCAGTCGGATCCGGCGAAGATCGTGGCAACGGTGATCGGCGGATTCCTTCTCGCCGGGCTTCAGCTGTTCCACTCGATCCTCGATTCGCTGCTCATCTTCGCGGCGATCCACTCGGGCGCGGACGTCACGTACCTGCAGTGGCTCGGCTGGTTCGGCTATACGCTCCTGTTCAACGTGCTGGGCGGAATCGTGCTGGTCACGCTGCTCCGGCTCGTCCGGACGAAGGAGCTGATCAAGGAGCGACGCGAGGCATCTCCGGCCGATCCCGAGGACGCGCACGGCAACCATTGACCATCAGGGGGCCGGTGCCTCCGCCGCGAGATCCCACTGGTGCGCGCCTTCCCCGGCCGCTCCGAGGGACTCCACGACCGAGCGGGTCCGCTCCCGGGCGGCGTCCTCGCGTTCCACCGCCGTGCAGGACCCGGCGGGCTGGTCCGGAGCGAGGGAACACCACCGGTACGGGTCGCGCACGATCATCGAGGGAACCCAGGCGAGGTCGCTGACGCTCCAAGCCCCGGCGTCGTCCTGGGCGAACTGCGCGCGCACCGTCAATCCTTCATTGTTCACGTCGTAGGTCGGCGACAACTCGGTGACGCCGTTGCCGAGGCCGTAGACGATCCAGGTGTCCGCGTACTTCTCGATGGGCAGCACCGAGTGGGTGTGGTGCCCGTAGATGAAGTCGACGGCGCCGCTGTCCGCCAGCGCATGCGCCGCCTGCACCTGCTGCTCGTTGGGCACCGACGCGTACTCGTCCCCGGCATGGAGGGCAGCAAGGACGACGTCGGCCCCCTGGGCGCGTGCCGCCTCGGCCTTCGCGATCATCGTCGGGACGTCGAGCATGTCCACGCGCCAGGGCTGATCGGGTACCAGCCCGTTGAGCCCGTAGGTCGCCTCGATCACCGCCACCCGCGCGGCCGGCGTCGGGAGGATCATCAGGCGCTGGGCGTCAGCTGCGGTCGCATAGGACCCCGTGTGGTCGAGCCCCGCGGCATCCAGGGTGTCCAGCGTGCGGAGCAGCCCTTCGGTCCCGGCATCGATGGTGTGGTTGCTGGCCGTCGTACAGGCCTGGTACCCCACTTCCTTAGCCGCGGTCACTATCTGGGGAGGCACATTGAACTGGGGGTAGCCGCTGAAGGGCCCGTCCGGGGTGGCGACCGGTGTTTCGAGGTGGCAGAGCGCCAGGTCGCTGCTCTCGAGGTAGGGACGCTGGGCGGCGAGGAGCGGTTCGAAGTCCAGCGGGCCCTTCCCGGTGGCGGCGGCATCGGCGGCAGCCTGCTCCCAGAGCTGCGGATGCACGAGCAGGTCACCGCTGACGGTGACGCTGAAACACCGGTCGGTGACGCACTCAGGCCCCTTGCCCGGCGTCGATTCGGGTTGCGGAACCACGGGAGGGACCGTCGTCGGAGGGGCCGCCGCCGCAGCGCTCGGCGCCGAGGTCGGATCCGGGGTGTCCTCCGCCGGGTCACTCGAGCAACCGGCGCTGAGAAGAGTGACAGCTATTCCGAGAGACGCCATTCGCGCGAAGATTCTGGGCATGCCATATCGTCCCAGAGCGCGGGGGTCCCCGCCAATCCGATGAAGCGGGAACTAGAGTGGAAGGGTGCCCAAGGAAACCTTCAGCTTCAAGGCGATTGCTGTCGGCGCCTACGGCCCGTCACTTCTGTATGGGGTGGCGACGGGCGCGATCCTCCCGGTCATCGCGCTCACGGCCCGGGATCTTGGTGCTGACCTTGCCACCGCGGCCCTCATCATCACGCTGACCGGCATCGGATCGCTGGTCACCAACGTGCCCGCGACCCTGGTTGCTACGCGTTTCGGTGATCGGAAGTCCCTGATCGGGGCGGCACTGTGGGGCGCTGCCGCCATGTTCCTGGCCCTTTCCGCGCCGAACCTCGCGGTTTTCGGAGCGGCAATTTTCATGGTCGGCATGTCCGATGCGGTGTTCGGTCTGGCGCGCCAGAGTTACCTGACGGAGGCAGTGCCGATCCTCTTCCGGGCACGAGCTCTTTCGACGCTGGGCGGGATGACGCGCATCGGCGTCTTCATCGGTCCTTTCGCCGCCGCGCTGGCCATGAGTGTCCTGGGGCTGGACGGTGCCTACTGGGTGGGTGGTGTTGCTGCGATCGGCGCCGCCATCCTCAGCTTCGCCGTCCCGGTGCCCGAAGCTTCACAGCGCAGGGCTTCCCGCGCTTCAGGACCGGCCGCTGGGACCGCCCCTTTGCCCTCGGCTCCCACCGTGCGCTCGACGCTCCGCAGCCATTCGCGGATCTTCCTGACCGTCGGCATCGGGGTCCTGCTCATCGCCGCGGTCCGTGCGACCCGGCAGGCGGTCCTGCCCTTGTGGGCGCAGAGCATCGGGCTCGACGCCGCTACCACCGCGCTGATCTACGGCCTCTCAGGGGCGATCGACATGCTCGTCTTCTATCCTGCCGGGAGAGTCATGGACCTGAAGGGCCGCCGCTGGGTTGCCGTGCCCTGCCTGTTGATCATGGGCACGGCGCTGACGGTGCTGCCGTTCACCTCCTCGGTCACCGGGCTGCTGCTGGCCGCCCTCCTGATCGGATTCGGGAACGGCATAGGCTCAGGAATTGTCATGACCCTCGGCGCGGACTTCTCACCCTCGCCGGGCAGGCCTCAATTCCTCGGGGTCTGGCGCCTGCTGAGTGACATCGGCACCATGTCCGGGCCGGGTCTGCTCGCCGTCATGACCGCCGCGGTGTCGCTGTCCGTGGGTATCTGGGCCGCGGCGTTCCTGGGTTTCCTCGGCGCGTTCGTCCTGTGGTTCTGGATTCCCAGGGCGGCTCCGCCTGCGGCCGAGGCCAGCCGGGTCCGATGAGTCCGACCGCGGTCCTCAGTTGCGGAACCGCCGCGCGAGCGTCCTGACCGCCACGACGGCGACACCGCCCGCGGCCACCCACGGCCCGGCAACGATGATCGGGTCGAGCCAGGCATGGTTCACGTCCGCCCGCCGTTTCCCCAGACGGGAGGAGATGCCGTGCCTGCGTCCCTCGGAGAGCACCCCCGTCTCGGTGATCGGGTTGTCCGGCCGCAGGGAGGCGAGCGACTTTCCGTGGGACACCCAGGCGTCCACGCGGTCGGCGAAGATGAGGATGAGCCAGTGGGCGGCGCGGCCCTCGCTGTAGCGGTAGGCATAGCGCCGGATGGCGCCGGAGACTCCGTGCAGCGGCGCGCTCGTCCCGAAGACCGGCGTCAGCTGGCCGTGCTCGATCGAGCGTTCGCGGCCCTCCCGCCCCTGCTGCTCCTCCGGATAGTCCCAGTGCGCCCCGGTTCCGGCGGGGTCGAAGACCTCCTTCGGATACGAGGGACGGTCCTTCGGATCGAGGTCCACGCCCCAGCCGGGAATCCGGGCGCGAAGCTCCTCGGGTGTCGGGATGTCCTTGGGCTTGTTCGCGACGTAGGGCGTCGACGGCATGGTGGTCTCCTAACTCGGGTTCGCGATGACGAGCGTCTTGATGCAGTTGTCGAGCGGAACATGTGGTAACCCTCGGCGATGTCCTCGAGGGGGATCCGGTGGGTGACGACGTCGCTGGGCTTCAGGTAACCGTTCCGGATGTGGTCGAACAGGCGCGGCCACTGCCGCTTCACCGGCGTCTGGTTCATCCGCAGGGTCAGTCCCTTGTTGAGCGCGTCACCGAACTTCACAGCGCTGAAGATGGGTCCGTAGGCCCCGACGACGGACACCGTACCGCCCTTGCGCACCGAGTCGATGGCCCAGTTGAGGGCGATGGGGGAGCCGCCCTGCAGCTTGAGCTTGGTACCGGTTACCTGCTGGAGGAAGTTTCCGTCCGCTTCTCCTCCCACGGCGTCGATCACGACGTCCGCACCCAGGAAATCCGTGGTCCTCTTCATCTCGACGATGATGTCGTCGTACTCCGCGAAGTTGAAGGTTTCCGCATGGGCGAATGTGCGGGCCTTCTCGAGCCGGTATTCCAGATGGTCGATGACGAGAACGCGCCCGGCTCCCATGAGCCACGCCGATTTCGCGGCGTACAGCCCTACGGGGCCGGCCCCGAACACCACCACGGAGTCACCTTCGACGATGCCGCCGAGCTGAGCACCGAAGTAGCCGGTGGCCACGGCGTCCGTGAGGAGCACCGCGTCCTCGTCATCCATCCAGTCGGGGATGATCGTCGGCCCCACATCGGCGAAGGGCACACGCACGAACTCCGCCTGCCCGCCGTCGTACCCGCCGCACGTGTGCGAGTAGCCGTAGATGCCACCCACCGCCGTCGCATTCGCATTCACGTTGTGGCAGTTCGAGTACAGGCCACGGGCGCAGAAATAGCACGATCCGCAGTAGACGTTGAAGGGCACCATGACGCGGTCGCCGCGCTTCAGGTTCCGGACGGAGGATCCCACCTCCTCCACGACGCCGATGAACTCGTGCCCGAACGTGGTGCCCACGCGCGTGTCAGGCATCAGCCCGTGGTAGAGGTGGAGGTCGGAGCCGCAGATCGCCGCGAGGGTCACCCGCACGATGGCATCGTTGGGGTGCTCGATCGGCGGAATATCCTTCTCCTCGACCCGGATCTTGTAGGGTCCGCGGTACACCATCGCTCTCACGTGAGCCTCCTCGACCGACTTCAACCGACGAAATGCATGGTTGGAACAACTCTCACACCGCGTCGGAAAGGGGGTCAAGGCCTTTCCGTATGAAGCCGGTCCTGGACTCCGAACAGCCAGCCGGCGGCGGCAGAAAGGGTGAAGCCCACCCCGACGATCAGGGAAAGACCGGACCAGAAGAACAGGGGTATCCTCGCGCTTCCGGGGTCAGGGGCCGGGCCGATCGCCTGGACGTAGGCGTAGAGCGCGGCGGCCAGGGCAACCCCGGCGAGTCCGGCGAGCCAGCACAGGATCAGCCACCAGCGCGAGGACGCCCAGGAAGCGCCGTAACCGGACCAGCGGTTCCACGAATCGCCGGTCCGCAGGATGAGCAGGCCCCCCAGGAGGGTCCAGATGCCCACCACGAGGAGTGCGGCGACGACGTCTGCGGGACGGTGCCACAGGTTGATGAACGTCGCGGCTCCCGCCACCACGGAGTAGGCACCGCCGGCCGTGGCGGCCAGCGGCCTCCAGCGGGGCGACGCCACCAGGAAAACGGCTGCCGCGGCAGAAGCGGCGAGGGTTGTATGCCCTGAGGGTAATGAGTTGAAGTCCAGGGTCGGCACCCCCCGGTCGGGCCGGTCGAACACGAGGTTCTTCAGGACCTGGGTGGTGAGGTTCGCGCCCGCGATCGAGCCGAGGGCTATCGCCGAAGCCATCCACCGGCGCCGGACGAGGGTGACGAAGGCAATGGTGGCGGCTGCGATCACCAGGGAAAGCAGGGGCAGGTGGTCCAGGAACTGGAGGACCGGCAACTTGGAGTCCGGCGCAGCAACGCCGGCTTCGGCCCAGGCGGATTCGTCGGCGAACTGCCCCGACGTGGTGCGGACGAACGCCCAATAGGTCCATCCGAGTGCCACCGAGCAGGCGAGCGCGGCCAGCACGAACAGCAGTGGAGTGCGCGCCGCGCGGGTGGGCCGGGAGGCCCGGCGCTTCTCGGACTGCATCTTCATCCCGTCAACTGTTCCACAGAAGACTGGGAGGAACCGGGCGACTGGCCGCTGCGCCGAACCGGCTCCCGTAGCCTGAGCGGGTGACTACACCTGGGTTGCCCATGGATCCATCCGCCGCTGATCTGCTGCCTCCCCTGGCTGAACTGCTTTCCACGGCGCGCGTGGTGGCCATTCCGATGCGCGTGAAGTTCCGTGGATTGATGGTCCGGGAAGCGTTGCTGTTCGAGGGGCCCAGTGGCTGGGGGGAGTTCGGGCCGTTTCCCGAATACGACGACGCCGAAGCGTCGAGCTGGCTGCGCTCCGGTGTCGAGGCGGCATGGCGGGGTTTCCCGGAGCCGGAGCGTCGACGCATTCCCGTCAACGCAACAGTCCCTGCGCTGCCCGCATCCCGGGTCGAGGCGATCCTGGCACGCTTCGGGGCAGTCGGTGCAGTGAAGGTGAAGGTGGCCGAGCGCGGCCAGACCCTCGCGGACGACGTCGCCCGCGTTGCCGAGGTGCGTCGGCTGCTTCCGAACGCAGCACTGCGGGTGGATGCGAATGGCGGCTGGAGCGAGGAGGAGGCGGTGACCGCGCTGACCGCGCTCGCGGAGTTCACCCTGGAGTATGCCGAGCAGCCGGTTCCGGACATTGCGGGCCTCCGCAGGGTGCGCAACGAACTGCGGCGAAGGCAACTCCCTGTACTGATCGCCGCGGACGAAAGCGTCCGGCGTGAGCAGGACCCCCTGCGGGTCGCGAGGGAGGACGCCGCCGACCTGCTGGTCATCAAGGCAGCACCCCTCGGCGGAGTCCGGCGTGCGGTGGAGATCGTGGCGTTGGCCGGGCTGCCCGTCGTCGTCAGTTCAGCCCTTGATACGTCCGTGGGCATCCGGGCAGGCATCGCGCTCGCCGCGGCCCTGCCGGAGCTGCCGTACGCCTGCGGACTGGCGACGGTGTCGCTCATGGACGGTGATGTCACGGAGCGACCGATGGTGCCCGAGAACGGCGCACTCGCCGTGCGGCCCGTCGAGGTCTCGGGCGAACTCCTCCGGAGGTACGCAGCACCCGCGGAGCGCCACCGGTGGTGGCTGGAGCGGCTCGGACGGGTGCACGGGGTACTGGCGACCTGACGAAGGAAGTGGCGGCACCAGCCGTTCGGCGGTGTCCGGTTCTCAGTAGGTGAGGCTGAAGACCCAGGTGGCGAGGGTGAGGGTCGTGAGGGTGGTGAGGACGAGTGCGATGAGGTTCAGCCAGGCGCCGGCCCGCACCATGTCGGAGATCTGCACATGTCCCGAGGCGAAGGCGATCGCATTGGGTGGTGTCGCAACAGGCAGCATGAACGCGCAGGTGGCCGCGATGGCGACCGGAATGACGAGCAGCATCACGTCGATCCCGAGTCCCGTAGCGACACCGCCGATCAGGGGCAGGAAGGTCGCGGCGGTTGCGGTGTTGCTGGTGAGCTCGGTGAGCAGTAGTACGAGCCCGGCGGTGACGGCGATGAGCAGAACCAGGGGAAGCGCTTCGAGCCCGGCGACCTTCGTGCCGATCCACTCGCTGAGGCCGCTCGAGCCGAACTGGGCGGACAGCGCGAGTCCACCGCCGAAGAGGATGAGGATGTCCCACGGGAGGGCTTTGGCGCTCGACCAGTCCAGCAGCGGGATCCCCTTGCGGAAGTCGGCGGGTAGGAGGAACAGGATGACGGCGACGGCCATGGCGATGACGGCGTCGGCGATGTTGGATCCGGGCCAGAGCAGGGGAACGCTGATCCAGGCCGCAGCGGCGAGGACGAAGACCACCAGGACCTGTTTCTCGCCCGTGCTCATCGAACCGAGTTTCTTGTACTCGCTGCGGATCAGTTGCCGGCCGCCGGGGATCTCGTCCATCTCCGGTTTGTAGATGACGCTGGTGAGCAGGAACCAGGCGATGGCCATGAAGACGACGGACATGGGCACACCCACCAGCATCCACTGGCCGAAGCCGACCGTGATGTCGTGGTTCTCGGCGAGGTAGCCCACCATGAGTGCATTGGGTGGCGTGCCGATGATGGTGCCGAGGGATCCGATGGACGCCGCATAGGCGATGCCCAGCATCAGGGCGATGCTGAAGTTCTTCGGCGGCCCGGTTCCGTCGCCGGATTCGGTGACGAGCGTGATCACCGAGAGCCCGATGGGGATCATCATCACCGCGGTGGCGGTATTCGAGACCCACATGCTCAAGAAACCGGTCGCGATCATGAAGCCGGCGATGAGCATCTTCGGTTTGGTGCCGACGAGCAGTACTGTCGCCAGCGCGATCCGGCGGTGCAGGTTCCAGCGCTGCAGGGCCAGGGCGAGCAGGAAGCCGCCCATGAACAGGAAGATGATGGGGTTCGCGTACGGCGGGGCGACGTCGTCGATCGGTGCCACGTTGAACGCGGGGAACAGCACCAGCGGCAGGAGCGCGGTGACGGCCAGGGGCACGGCTTCGGTCATCCACCACACGGCCATCAGCGAGGCGATCGCCGCCGTCAGCCGGGCGGGTTGCGCAAGATCCGCCGGCAGGACGAAGTACACGAGGACGGCCAGCAGGACGCCGGCAGCAAGTCCGATGCGCTTGCGCTTGACCACCCGCGGTTCCTCCGCCTGGGCGCGCATCCCCGGCGCAATCGAATGGTCGGTCCCAGTTGACGACGTTGTCATGGTGGACTCCTTGTCTCGGGCGGGAGAGTTGTTCCTGGTGTACCCGAGTCTATGAGGTCCAGGGGGCGGAGACGAGGGACGGGGTACTAGCCCCGCTCATGCCCTTCGGCTGCCTGCGCGGAACGATCATCGAAGCCGCTCCTGACCAGTCGCCGGAGTCCACCTTTGGGAGGTACCCGGACGGGTTCGGGCCAGCGGGGCTGCAGGTTGTCGCCGAGCGTCACACCGCGGATCTTCCGGTAGGCGAGGGGCACGATCCAGTCGTTGACCCAGCGTCGCTGGGCGCGCTCCCACTGCAGCAAGGTCCGGGACCGGGGCGGTTCCCGATCCAGCAGGTTCATCGAGTATCGAACACCGAGGATGTCAAGGACCCGGGACGCGAGGTATTTATGGCCCGCCTTCGACATGTGGAGCCGGTCCGGCGCCCACATCCGGGGGTCCCGGTACGCCTCGAAGCTCCAGTAATCAACCAGGACGGCGTCGTACTCCCGGGCGATGCTGCGCACGCCGTCGTTGTACAGGTGGTTCCGGCGCCTGAACAACCGTAGCGCCGGGGTGACGTCGACGTCGTAGCCGGTGAAGAGCAGCAGTGTGGCACCGGTCGTGGACAGGGTTGCCACAACTTCCTCATACTGCCGGAGCAGTTGCGCGACGTTCGTTCCCGCATCGAGGATGTCGTTCCCGCCGGCGTAGAGGGTGATCAGCGTGGGCTGCATGGCCAGGGCCGGCTCGAGTTGAGCAGCGGCAATCTGTCGCAGGCGTTGGCTGCGGATCGCCAGGTTCGCGTATTCCCAACCGGGCTGGTCCTTGGCCAGCTTTTCCGCGACGCGGTCTGCCCAGCCGCGCACGCCGTTCGGCAGGTGCTTGTTCGGATCCCCTACGCCTTCGGTGAAGGAATCTCCGAGCGCCAGGTACCGCTTGGGGGAGGGCGTCATGTCCAATCCGCTGGTCCTGATCGTCCGGGGATCACACCGCGGCGCCGGCGGGGGCGGATGCTGCCGCGGACCTGCCGCCGGCTGTTCGACCGATTCCCCTGTAGTCCCACCCGGCGGACCGCCAGGCATCGGCGGGGAGGGCGTTCCGTCCGTCCAGGATGGCCTTCCGTGTCACCAGGGCTGCGGCGTCCACCGGGCTGATCGCACGGTACTCCGGCCATTCGGTCAGCAGCAGCGTGAGCTCAGCGCCCCGCATCGCCCGGTTCGTGTCGGCCTGGAAACTCAGCTGCGGGTAGTTCAGCCATGCGGTCCGAACGGCCCGCGGGTCGGTGATGGTCACCTCCGCACCCGATGCTGCCAGCCGGAGGGCGATGTCGATCGACGGGGAATCGCGGACGTCGTCGGTGTGGGGCTTGAACGCCGCGCCCAGGACGGTGATGCGGCGGCCGCTCAGGTCCCCTCCGCACATGTCCAGTGCCACAGCGTGGATGCGCCGCCGCGCCTCGGTGTTCATGTCATCCACGAGCCCCAGCAGGCTTCCCAGGGACTGCGCCCCGGCGTCCTGTGCCTGCGCACGAAGCGAACGGAGGTCCTTGGGGAGGCAGCCGCCGCCGAACCCGGCTCCCGCGTTCAGGTAGCTCCCGCCGATGCGGGGATCGAAGCCGAGCACCTGGCTCAGGGACAGGACGTCGGCACCCACCCCGTCGCAGAGCTCCGCGATGCCGTTGAGATAGGAAAGCTTCAGGGCCAGGAAGGCGTTCGCCGCTGACTTGGCAAGCTCCGCCGTCGCAAAGCCGGTCACCAGCCGGGGAATCCCCTCCTGGAGGAGTGGTGCGTAAACCTCGTCCAGAATCGCGGTCACCCTCCGTCCGGCTTCGCCCTCGGCGACGCCGTACACCAGCCTGTCCGGTTGAAGCGAGTCACCGATGGCGGTGCCCTGGCGGAGGAACTCCGGGTTCCATGCAAGCTGGGCTCCGGTGCCGGCCAGCAGCCGGGTCAGCGTCGCGCTCGTTCCGGCCGGGACGGTCGATTTACCGACGACGACGGATCCCTCGCGGAGGTGCCGGGTCAGGGCATCAACAGCGGAGAAGACATGGGTCATGTCCGAGTGGTTGGTCGTCTTCTGCTGCGGCGTCCCGACGCAGAGGAAGTGGACATCGCACTCGGCCACGTCGGCGAAGGCGGAGGTGAATCGCAGGGTGCCGGCCCGCCGTCCGGCAGCAAGGAGCCGCTCGAGGCCCGGTTCGAAGAACGGCACCTTCCCGGTGGAAAGCTGGTGGACCTTTTCCACGTCCGTGTCCAGGGCGGTGACGACATGGCCGAGTGAGGACAGTGCAGCCGCGTGCACAGTCCCGAGATAACCGCAGCCGATCACAGATACTTTCATGGGTTCCTCCAGGTCACAGGCTAAGCAGGGCATGCTCGGAAATGGTTTCGTCATAGTGCTGGAGGAGAAGTTCGCAGAGAACAGGCCAGGTTCGTCCCTGCACACGGGCGAAGGCCGCCTCGGAGAACGCAGAGCGCTTCGCGTCGTCGCCGATGAGGTCGACCACGCGGCTGCGGAGCTGTGCAAGGTTCCCGGGATCGTAGAGCCAGCCGGTCCTCGATGGATCCACCAGGTCGAGCGGGCCACCCCGTCCGGTTGCCACGACCGGGACCCCCGACGCCATGGCCTCCTGGATGGTCTGGCCGAAGGTCTCGAGCTCTCCGGGGTGGACGAACAGGTCCAGGCTGGCCACCGCGGTGGCCAGCTCCTCGCCGCCGAGGAAGCCGGTGAAATGGGCTCCGGGAAGGGCGGACTCCAGGGCGGGGCGGAGCGGGCCGTCGCCGATGATCACCAGCCGGGCGTTGGCGATGTCGGCAAGGACCCGAAGATCCTCGACCTGTTTCTCGGCAGCGAGCCTGCCCACGTACCCGATCAATTTCCCGCCGGCCGGTGCCACGCCTGCCCGGAAGGAGCTACTCCGTCTGCGGGGATGGAACCGTGCTGTGTCGACTCCCCGCCGCCAGAGGTGGACGCCGGGAACGCCATGTGCCTGCAGCTGCCGCACCGCCGACGTCGAGGGCGCCAGGGTGCGGGCCGCGCCGCAGTGGATGTTCCGCACCCGCTGCCAGGCCCAGTTCTCGAGGAGGGGCACCCCGTACCGCGCTGCGTACCCGGGAATGTCCGTCTGGTACACCGCCACCACCGGAATCCCCAGGGTTGCGGCGGCCCGCATTGCCCGCCATCCCAGCTCGAAGGGGGAAGCCAGATGGATGATGTCCGGCACGAAGTCGGCGAGGATTCTCCGAACCCTGCTGACTCCACCCACGGCCACCCGCACGCTGCTGTAACCGACCAGGGGAACCGACGTCAGCCGCACCACGCGGATGTTGTCCTCCACTCCGGACTCATCGGGAGATGCGCTGGACGGGGCGATCACCAGCACTTCATCCCCGCGTGCAGCGAAGTGTTCAAGCATCTTCCGGATCGAATGGGTGACTCCATTCACGGTGGGCAAGAAAGTCTCGGCGACGATTGCGATCCTCACGGAACCACCGTTCCACCCGCTGTTGATCATCCGGCGGCAAGCAGGTTTCGGTGGCCCGACGAATCGGTGAACAGGAAACGCCGGGTACACTTCCTGTCGCCTGACCTTTTCGGGGAGCGTCTGCCCGCCGACCGCACACAGTCCGAGCAGACATCCATACAAGCGACCGGAAGCCGACCATGACCGATGTCCAGCACCCCTTCCAAGTCCAGCCGTACCGCAGCCGCCGCAGTACATCCCTCGCCATCGGCGTGACCGCACTCCTGGCCAGCGCGGTGCTCACAGGATGCACCCCCGAGGGTGAAGTGATCGACGCCGACTACGCCCAGGTCTGTCAGGACCGCACCACCCAGGAGCGGGTCGAGGACAGCCGTTGCAGTGAGGAGGGCCGGTCCTCCGGCTCCTTCGGCTGGTACTTCTTCGCCATGGGTGCGCTCAACTCGGGCCAGGCGAGGTCGATCCCGGCCGTGGGGTCCAGGCTCACCAACGGCGTGACTTCCATCCCGGCGGGCGCCTCCGCCAGAAGCGGCGTGGCAACACAGGGGTCCCCGTCGGTCAGCCGCAACGGCTTCGGCAGCAGCGTGAAGTCCGGCGGGGGTGTCGGAAGCTGATGAAGCGTATCGAATCGACCCCGCGCCCGGACTGGAAGAAGAAAATCGCCAGCCAGGGGCTCGTCTTCTCGACGACGGTGCTGCCCGACGGCTCCGAGATCGACTACTGGAATGAGAGCGCCTACTACCAGTTCGATCCCAGCGAAGTCGAAATGCTCGAGAACGTCACCGAAGAGCTGCACGGCATGAGCCTGGAAGCCGCCCGCTACCTCGCCACCGGAGCCATGGGTAATATCGGCATCAGCCCGGGGGCCCTGAAGCTTGCCGCCGGATCCCTCGCCCGCAGCGAACCGGGCATCTACGGGCGCTTCGACTTCGCCTATGACGGCGTCAACCCACCGAAAATGCTCGAATACAACGCCGACACCCCTACTGGTCTGATCGAGGCGTCCATCGCGCAGTGGTACTGGCTGCAGGACGTCATGCCCCGGAACGACCAGTGGAACGGCATCCACGAAGCCCTCGTGAAGGCCTGGGCGAAGCAGCGCAAAGGACTCGAAGGAGCCCGACTGCACGTCGCCCACACCGAGGTCGAAGAATCAGGCGAGGACTGGATGACCGCGGCCTACATGCTCGACGTCGCGAACCAGGCCGGTTGGGAGACGGTCGGCATGAACATCAGCGACATCGGCTGGAACTCCCTGACGAAGCGCTTCGTCGACCTGGACGAGAACGTGATCAGCACCATCTTCAAGCTGTACCCGTGGGAGCTCATGATGAAGGAGGAGTTCGGCCGGAATATCCTCGACTGGCCGGTGATGACCCGCTGGCTCGAACCTGCCTGGAAGATGTTCCTCTCCAACAAGGCGCTCCTGGCCGCACTCTGGCACCTCTACCCCGGGCACCCGAATCTCCTGCCGTCCTTCCTGGATTCGCCGAACGGGATGACGGAATGGGTTGCCAAGCCGTTGCATGGGCGCGAAGGAGATAACATCCGGATCCACGCCGAGGGCATCGACATCGAGCAGCCCGGGAACTATGGATCCGAAGGCTGGTGCTATCAGGCCTGGAGCCCACTGCCGAACTTCGGTGGTAACCACCCCGTCCTGGGAGCATGGGTCGTCGACGGTGAATCCGTCGGCGTCGGCATCCGCGAATCCGACGGCTACGTCACCGACTACTACTGCCGCTTCGTCCCCAACATCATCGACGCGCCCGCGCCGGATCTGAGCAGGAGATGAGCGCCGCCGGAACACCTGCCTCCACCGTGCGGGGCAAAGGACTGTCCGCTGACGACCTCGGTCTTGCCGGGAGCGTCTCCGTCGGTCTGTCCTCCACGGCACCGGTGTACTCCCTGGCCGCCACCCTGGGGTTCATCATCCTTGCGGTCGGTGTGCAGGCGCCGGCCGCCTTGATCGTGGCCTTCGTCCCGATCCTCTTCATCGCCTACGCCTACCGGGAGCTCAACAACGAGACCCCTGACTGCGGGACGACCTTCACCTGGGCTTCGAGGGCCTTCGGGAAGTTCACTGGCTGGATGGGCGGCTGGGCGTTGGCCCTGTCCGGCATCGTCGTCCTCGCCAATCTCGCCCAGGTCGCCGGGCAGTACCTGTGGCGACTGGTCGACCCTGAACTCGGCAACAACGTGCCCCTGGTGACGGCAACCGGCGTAGCCTTCATCGCCGCCATGACCTGGACCAATTACCGCGGCGTGGACCTTTCCGAGAAGATGCAGCGGACGCTGATCATCCTCCAGTACGCTGCGCTGGCCCTGTTCACCGGCTTCGCCGGATACCGCATCGCCTCCGGGCAGGCCTTCGACCCGACGCAGGTCTCCCTCGAATGGTTCAACCCGTTCGCCGTGGACGACCTGCAGTCGTTCACCTACGCGGTGCTGCTGTCCCTGTTCATCTACTGGGGCTGGGACACCTGTCTGGCGCTCAATGAGGAGACCCGCAATCCGCGGAGGACCCCCGGCCGGGCCGCACTGATCTCCTCGGTCATCCTGCTGGTCACCTATGTCGGGGTGAGCGTCGTCGTCATCGCCTTCGCCGGCACCGGAACCGAAGGGCTCGGCCTCGGCAACGAGGAGAATGTCGGGGATGTCTTCTATTCGATGAGTGAGGCCGTCCTGGGCGACTGGGCCTGGATCGCGATCGTTGCAGTGCTGATCTCCGCGGCATCCGCCACCCAGACCACGATCCTGCCGACCGCGCGCGGTACCCTCTCCATGGCCGCCCACCGGGCCCTCCCGGAACGGTTCGCACGGGTCCACGCCAGGTACCTGACGCCCACCTTCTCGACAGTGCTGATGGGGGTCACGGCCTCGGTCTACTATGTGGTCTTGACCCTGGTCAGCGAGAACTTCCTGGCGGACTCCATCGCCTCGCTCGGCCTGTTCATCGCCTTCTACTACGGCCTGACCGGGTTCGCTTCCGCCTGGTTCTTCCGAAGGACCCTGCGTTCGAGCAGACGGAACCTCGTCTTCCGGGGCATTCTTCCGCTGCTGGGTGCCCTGATGATGGCGGCAGCGTTTCTCCTTTCTGCCGCCGACATGCTGGACCCGGCCTATGGAAGCACCGCCTTCCTCGGCGTCGGAGGAACGTTCCTCATCGGTGTCGGCGCACTTCTCCTGGGTGTCGGACTGATGGCCCTGTGGTACGCCTCGGCCCGACGCCGGGAAGCAGCCGATGCCGCCATCGCCGCGTACGGCGCGTCCGGGTAGGGTCGCCCCCCGCGTATTGGGCCTGCGTTCACCGTGCGTTCAGCAACCGGTACCGCGATCGTTCAATTCCCTTGCCAGTCTTCTGTCGAACGCCCGTTCGTTATCTGGAAGGCACCCCATGAGTGAAACCAAGCGCCGCCTGTTGCCCATGCTCGGCCACACCAAAGGAAAGCGCAGCGCGGTAACCTGTGCCCTGAAATGCGACAACGCCTGCTCGGCCGCGGTCTGCAACAGCACCGACAACGACTACTTCCGGGACATCGTTTCGCGTGAGTTCTCGCGCCGCAACATGCTCGGAGTGGGAGCGGCCGGCGCACTCACGCTGCTCGTCGGCACGAACACCGGCACCGGGGTTGCCCAGGCAGTGTCGAACCAGGGCGGCAGGGCAGCCACGAGCAGGCTGTCCTTCACCCCCATCGCTCCGGTGGACGCGATGGTGGACAGCATGACCGTCCCGGAAGGTTTCGGCTGGAAGCCGGTGATCCGCTGGGGTGATCCCCTCTTCCGGAACTCGCCGGTATTCGACGCCGATGCGCAGACCGCCGCGGCCCAGTCCCTCCAGTTCGGCTACAACTGCGACTACACCGACATTCTCGAGCTGCCCGGCACCAAGGGCCGGCGCGCGGTGCTTTTCGCCAACCACGAGTACACCAACGAGAACATCATGGTGCCTCCCACCACGCCTGCACCGGAAGTGCGGGGCATCGGGAAGGCAGCGCACGGCCTGTCCGTCGTCGAACTGGAGCGCAAGAACACCAGCAAGCCGTGGAGCTACATCCAGGGCGCGCCGCTGAACCGCAGGTACCTCACCACCACACCGTACGAGCTGACGGGACCGGCAGCCGGGTCCGAACTCGTGAAGACGATCGATGATCCAACGGGACGCACCATCCTCGGTACGCTCGGCAACTGTGCCGGTGGGACCACGCCCTGGGGGACCATCCTGTCGGGTGAGGAGAACTTCAACGGCTACTTCGTCAGCGCGGGAACCAGCGACGGCGACCGGCGCTACGGCCTGACGAGCCAGCCGACCGCCCGCAACTGGGAAGCGGACGAGGCCCGCTTCGACACCCGCACCCCCGGCTACGAGAACGAGAAGCACCGCTTCGGCTACATCGTCGAAGTGGACCCCTTCGACCCCGCGAGCACGCCCCGCAAGCACTCGGCGCTCGGCCGTTTCAAGCACGAGGGCGCCAACATCTCGGTGGCCCCCGACGGCCGGGTGGTGGCCTACTCCGGCGACGACGAGCGCTTCGACTACCTCTACAAGTTCGTGTCGAAGAACGTGATGCAGCCCGGGACCACCCCCGAGGCCCGCCGTGCCAACATGGCGCTGCTCTCCGAAGGCTCGCTGTACGTAGCGCGGTTCCAGGGAAACTCCGCTGCTGAGATCGATGGCTCCGGAGCGGTGCCCTCGGACGGTGCGTTCGACGGAGTCGGGGAGTGGCTGCCGCTGCTCATCGACAACGAGTCGGCCGTGGACGGCATGAGCGCCGCCGAGGTCGCCGTTTTCACGCGGCTGGCGGCGGACAAGATGGGTCCCACCAAAATGGACCGGTGCGAGGACGTCGAGCCGAACCCCGCCACGGGCAGGGTCTACGTCGCCTGCACCAACAACACCAATCGGGGTACCGGAGCGAACGCGGCAGCCGACGAGTCGAATCCCCGCACGGTCAACCGCGATGGACACGTGGTGGAGATGATCGAGAACGGCGGGGATGCAACGGCCCTGCGCTTCACCTGGAACCTGCTGATGGTGTGCGGCGATCCCGCCAAGAATCCCAGCACCTATTTCAGCGGCTACCCCGTCGAGTTGGTTTCGCCGATCTCCTGCCCTGACAACCTGGCCTTCGACTCGGCGGGCAACCTGTGGATCTCCACGGACGGGCAGCCGGGCACTATCGGCTACTGCGACGGCCTGTTCAAGGTAGGACTCGAAGGCGCCGAGCGCGGCAGGGTGGAGCAGTTCCTCGCCGTTCCCCGTGATGGCGAGACCTGCGGGCCGATCATCCACGACGCCGACGGCAGCGTCTTCGTTGCCGTCCAGCACCCGGGCGAGGACGGCGAATGGGAGAACCAGGTGTCCCTCTTCCCCGACTACGTCCCGGTGGGCCAGTTCCCCCGCAAGGGTGAAGGCGCCCTCCCCAGGCCTTCGGTGGTCCAGGTGTACCGCGGCGCCGAGGGACGCAGCGAGGACCACTCGGGCCGCGGTCGCGGGCGCGGGCACGGAAGGCCACGCAACGACGACGACCGCGGTGGGCGCGACGGTAAATAACCGACCCGCAGGGCATAGCAGGACGCACCACCGGGACTGACCGGTAGTGCGTCCTGCTGTTCGGTGGTCGGTGGTCGGTGATCGGTGATCGGTGATCGGTGATCGGTGTGAGGATGGAGGCGTGAGCAATTCCCCCAGCACCAGCGGATCCCTCAGTGCCATCGAAGCGGCACGGCGCTTCGTCGCGGCATTGATCTCCGGAGGGGTGCGCGACGTCGTCGTCGCCCCCGGTTCTCGGAGCGCTCCGCTCGCCTACGCGCTCGCGGAAGCGGGCAACGCACTCCGGCTGCACGTGCGTATCGACGAGCGTGTGGCGGGATTCACGGCTCTCGGTCTTGCACTGGGGGCGCAGCGTCCAGTGGCAGTGATGACGACGTCGGGCACGGCCGTGGGAGAACTCATGCCTGCCGTCATGGAGGCGAACCACGCGGCGGTTCCGCTCCTCGTGCTGTCCGCCGACCGGCCGGAGGAGCTGCGGGGAACCGGGGCCAACCAGACGACGGTGCAGCCCGGCTTGTTCGGGATCCATGTCCGGTTCTCGGCCGATGTTCCCGCGGGAACTGACCCTGTGCCCTCCGTGGTCCAGGCGCTGGCGAGAGCCGGCGGCAGCGCAGGGTCGGCAGGTCCCGTGCACCTCAACCTTGCGTTCCGTGATCCGCTGGTGCCGGGACCGGCCGATGCGCTGCCTCCGGCGGGTTCGCCGGAGCCAGTAGCAGGACTTGCAACGGGACTTGCGATAGGACACGAGCCGGAATCAGTCGGTGTCGGCGCGACCGATGGTACGACCGCTGGGGGGCATGCATCGGCCGACACCCTGGAACCCACCGCGATTGCCGCCCTCGCGCCGCCCGGGGGCAGGGCCGGAACATCCGCCCCTGCCACTGCCCCTACCCCTGCCACTGCCTTGAGTCCTCGCGAGCTACCGGAGGGCGCAACCACGGTGGTGGTCGCCGGGCACGGCGCCGGTGAGCTGGCCGCCGTCTTCGCCGCCCACCTTCGGCTCCCGCTGTTCGCCGAGCCGTCCTCCAACGCACGCTTCGGCAGCAGCGCCATCGCGCCGTACCGGCTGCTGCTCGAGCATGCCGCCGGCTCCATCACGAAGGTGGTCGTCTTCGGGCGTCCCACCCTGTCGCGCCCGGTGGCAGCCCTGCTGGCCCGCCACGACGTCGAGCAGGCACTGTATCTTCCCGCACCGGTCGCGTGGTTCGAGGAGGGCAGGCGGCACGAGCGCATCATCGACAACCTGCCGGAACTGCTTCGATTTGCCGGCCGCGGCGCCAACAGCTGGCTGGACTCCTGGCGGAAGAACGGGGCGGCAGCGGAGGCGGCAATCCAGAACCTGCTGGCGGGGGAGACGGCACTCAACGGGTTGCACGTCGCTGACGCCGTGTGGGAGAACACCGACGGCAACCTGGTGATCGGGTCCTCGAATCCCATCCGCGACCTCGACCTGGTGGCACCGACGGACTGGCATCCGCTCGACGTTTTCGCGAACCGCGGCCTTGCCGGGATCGATGGCACAATTTCCACTGCCACGGGAGTGGCGCTGGCCCGCGGCATCCCCACCCGGTTGCTGGTGGGGGACCTGACATTCCTCCACGACGTCGGAGGCCTGCTGATCGGGGCTGGAGAACCACAGCCGGACCTGCAGATCGTGGTGCTCAATGACGGCGGCGGCGGCATTTTCGGCCTGCTGGAGCACGGAGCCGAGACGACGACGGCGCGGTACGGAGCCGCCGTCGAGCGTCTGTTCGGTACGCCCCAGACGGTGGACCTCGCGGCCGTCGCTGCCGCCTACGGGCTCCGCTATGAGCGCGTTCCGTCCCTTGAAGGCCTTGACGCAGCAATGGAGCGGCCCATCGAGGGCCGCTCCATCGTCGAGATCCGCTCCGGCCGCAGTAGCCTCCGGGACCTGCACGCCCGGATCCGGCAGGCTGTTGCCGGCGCGGTGGACCTTCCCTAGAGCACCTTCGAGAGGAAACCCTTGGTGCGTTCGTGCTGCGGGTTTCCCAGGACGTCCTCGGGCTTGCCCTGCTCCACCACCACTCCGCCGTCCATGAACACCACGCGGTCGCCCACCTCGCGGGCGAAGCCCATCTCATGGGTGACCACCATCATGGTCATACCCTCACGGGCAAGCTGCTTCATGACCTCGAGGACATCGCCCACGAGTTCGGGATCGAGCGCGCTGGTCGGCTCGTCGAACAGCATCATGTCCGGGTCCATCGACAACGCGCGGGCTATCGCGACGCGCTGCTGCTGACCTCCCGAGAGCTGCGCAGGGAAGGCATCGGCCTTCTCCGCCAGGCCGACCTTGGCGAGGTTGCGCCGGGCCACCTCCTCTGCTTCCTTCTTGCCGCGGCCTTTGGCGCGGCGCTGCGCGAGGGTGAGGTTCTGCAGCACGTTGAGATGCGGGAAGAGGTTGAACTGCTGGAAGACCATGCCGATCCGCGTGCGCACCTTGTCGAGGTCCGTCTCGCCGTCGGTGATGTCCATGCCCTCCACGATGATGGTTCCCGTAGTGGGTTCCTCGAGCCGGTTCACGCAGCGCAGGAGCGTGGATTTGCCGGAGCCGGACGGGCCGATCACGCACACCACCTCGCCCTGGTCCACGTGGAAGTCGATGCCCTTGAGGACCTCGTTGGTACCGAAGCTCTTGCACAGTTGGCGTACCTCGATGGCGGGTACGCCCGCAGGGGGTGCTGCCGAGGCAGCAGCTGTTGAACCAGCCACCGCTATCACCGGCCTCTCTTGTTGTGTCGTTCGAGCTTGGCCACGAGCTGCGTGAGCGGCAGCGTGATGACGAGGTACATCAGCGCGGCGAGGACCAGCGGCGTCGCGTTCGCCTGGCTCGTCAGTGAGTCCCTGGCGAAGGTGGTCAGCTCGCGGTCGCCCAGGGCCATTCCCGCGATGAACAGGAGTGAGGTGTCCTTGATAAGGATCACGAGCTCGTTGGTCAGCGGGGGAGTGATGATCCGGAAGGCCTGGGGGAGGACCACGGAAACCATAGTCCACGCCGGATTCATGCCCAGCGATCGTGCTGCTTCGACCTGGCCCTTGGGCACTGCCTCGATGCCCGCACGGATGGTCTCCGCGATGTAGGCCGAGGACACGATGATCAGCGCGATCAGGCCGGCACCGGCACTGCCGCCGGGAGGCCGCCACTGGAACGCGATGGGTACGGCGAAGGCGAAGGCGAAAATGACCAGCAGCGCTGGGAGACCGCGGAACAGTTCGATGTACGCGGTGGCGAGCCAGCGGTAGGGGAGTACCGGGGAAAGCTTCATCAGGGCGAAGATCAGGCCGAGGAGGAGCCCTCCCGCGAAGGCGATCGCCGTGTAGAGGATGGTGTTCTTCGCGGCGATCGTGATGATCTCGGGGAAGGCGGCAGCGGCCACCTCGATGTCGAAGAAATTGGTGCGGATTGCCTGCCAGTCGGCCGCGACGATGATCGCGAGGACGAGGGCGGCGAACACCGCGTAGAGCGCGCCCTGGATGAGGCGTCTGCGTGTTGAGCGTTTCACGCTGGGGTTTACCTTCCTTCAGGAGGTTGCAGCTCCCGCGGCCGCCGGCGCGGTGTTCTTCGCGCCGGCGGCCGCGGGGCTTGAGCTGTTGGTTACTCCGTGAAGTAGGTGTCGTAGATTTCCTGGTACTTGCCGCTGTCGCGGATCGCGGTCAGCTGCTCGTTGACTGCTGCAACCAGCTCTTCGCTGCCCTCCTTGGCCATGGCGAAGCCGTACTGCTCATCGGTCTCGTATTCCTCCGCGATGGTGAAGGCACCGTCCTCGGTGTGTCCGAGGTTGACCGGCAGGTCCTGGAGGAGGGCATCGACGTTGCCTGCCTGCACGGCCGCGTACATCTCGGCATCGCTCGGGAAGGCAACCACCTCGGTGTCGGCGGGTACGTTCTCACGTGTGTAGGTTTCACCGGTGGTGCCCTGCTGGACTCCTACCGACATGCCCGCGAGGTCCTCGAGGCTTGCTACGTCGGAGCCCTCGGGAACCAGCAGCGACTGCAGCGAGTCGTAGTACGGCTCCGAGAAGGCGAGGTTCGCTTCACGCTCGGGGGTGATGGTCATGGCACTCGCGCCGATGTCACACTGTCCGGCGGCGATCGTCGCGCCGCTCTGGAGGCCATCGAATCCGACATCCTGGACCGAGAGTTCGAGGTCCATGCCGGTGGCGATCTCCCTCATGAGGTCGATATCGAAGCCGGTGTACTCGCCGTTCTCCTCGAACTCGAAGGGAGGGTAGGGGATGTCGGAGCAGACGGTGAGGTTGCCCTCGGACACGAGGTTCAGTCCGCCTTCCGCGGCGGGCTCATCGGAGCCGCCACAGGCGGTCAGTGCCAGCGTTCCGGTGGCCAGCGCGGCCAGCAGTGCATTCTTCTTCAAAATCATGGGATACCTCGATTGGACGGGAAAGCGGACGGAGAGGGGGACTCCAGGGAGCCGGATCGATTCTACTGCGATTTGAGATGTGCATCACAGGCTACAGGCATTGCCTATTGGTAACCAACCCAGGGCGGGTCAGCCGGCCAGACCGAGGGCCTGGATCATGGGGCGGAACTTGCTCCAGGTCTCGGCCAGCTCCGCTTCAGGCTGTGATCCCTCAACGATTCCGCAGCCTGCGTACAGGCGTATTCGGGTGGGGCTTTCCACGACTGCTCCGCGCAGGGCAATGCCCCACTCGCCGTTGCCCTCGGCATCCATCCATCCCACCGGGCCCGCATAGGGTCCGCGCTCGAGGTGCTCGAGCTCCCGGATCAGGGCGCCCGCCACCGTCGTCGGGGTGCCGCACACTGCTGCGGTCGGATGGAGGGCATCGACCAGCGCCAGCGACGTCGGTACCTGCCCTTCGCCGTCGACGGTCAGCTGTGCAGTCACATCCGAGGCGAGGTGCCAGACGTTGGGCAGCTGGAGGACGAACGGCTCGCTGTGCGAGGTCATGGAGCTGGTGAAGGGCTCGAGCTGCCGAGTGAGGGAGTCGATCGCGATCGAGTGTTCGTGCAGCTGCTTGTCGGAGCCGGCCAGAACGCGCTGCGGGTAGTCCGGGTCGCCGGCGGGCGCGTTCGCCCGGTCGAGAGTGCCGGCCAGCACGCGGGCCCGGGCTGTGCTGTTCTCGACCTTGATCAGCATCTCGGGGGTGGAACCGATGAGCCCGTCCACCGAGTAGGTCCAGCAGTCCTCGTACCGCACGGCCAGCTCACGGAGCACCTGGGCCGTGGCGATGGGAGCGCCGAGTTCGGCGACGACGTCACGGGCGAGAACCAGTTTGCTCAGCTCCCCGGCCTGGACATGCCGGACACCCTCGGCCACCGCCACCATGTACTCACCCTCACTGAGGATCCCCGGGGCCAGACGGTCCCCGGGGTGGGGTGCGCGTTCGGGGGCGACGTCGTCGAGGTATGCCGCGAGCACCGCTTCCGCTGCTTCGGGGGTCACCTCCGCTTTGGCGTCGCTGGTGATGTAGGTCAGCCAGCTGGAGCCGTCGGAGCAGCCCACCACGATTTCCGGAACGATCAGCCGGGACTCGTACGCCGATGTCTTCGAGAACGCGAAGGAGCCGAAGGCGATGAGCCCCGTGCCCGACTGCCGGAGTGGATTGACGACGTCGGCAGTTGCCAGCTGACCGCGCCACCAGCTCTGTGCCTCGGCGAAACGGCCCGGCCCGGCGCCGGTGAACCGCGCGGTCTCCCCATAGGCGACGAGGCCGCCGCCCCGCCGTATCCAGGTGTGGACATCGTTGCGTACTACGTAGTCGAGCAGCCCGGTATTCGGTTCAATGGGTCCCCTCGAAAGGGTGATGCTTCGAAGTCCGCCGGTGCGCACGCGGTCGGGCGCGGGTGCTGTCAGGGACGGATTGCTCATGGTGCCTCAAGCCTACTCCGGTGAGGGAGGAGCCCGATCCGGCGTCGGGGGGCCCGGTGTGCGAGCCTTCCGCAGCGGTCGGGCGGCGGGCATTTGTTTGAGACAATGGGCAGGTGAAACGTGCATCACTGGAGAAGCGGCCCGACGAAGTAGCAGCCATGTTCGACGACGTCGCACCGAAGTACGACATCGTCAACGATGTCCTGTCCGTGGGCCAGGCGCACCGCTGGCGTCGGATCGTCGTCGATGCGGTGGATGCCCGGCCGGGACAGCGCGTCCTCGATCTCGCCGCCGGCACGGGCACCTCGAGCGAACCGTATGCTGACGCGGGGATCGACGTCGTCGCGTGCGATTTCTCCCTGGGGATGCTCACCGTGGGGAAGCGTCGGCGGCCGGACATCAACTTCGTGGCCGGCGATGCGACGAACCTACCCTTTGCCGACGATTCCTTCGACGCGAGCACCATCTCCTTCGGGCTGCGCAACGTCAACGAGCCGCACAGGGCCCTCGCGGAAATGCTGCGTGTGACGAAGCCCGGGGGAACCCTGGTGATCGCCGAGTTCTCGCAGCCCACCGTTGCGCTGTGGCGCACCCTGTACACCGAGTACCTGATGCGTGCCCTGCCGGCGATCGCCACGAAGGTCAGTTCCAACCCGGCGGCCTACGTCTATCTCGCCGAATCGATCCGCGCCTGGCCCAACCAGGACGAGCTCGCGACGGAAATCTCCGGAAGCGGCTGGGCCGATGTGGCGTACCGCAACCTCAACGGCGGCATCGTGGCCGTGCACCGGGCCGTCAAGCCGGGCGCGGCACCGCGTGCCGCCAGGCCGACGGTGGCCAGCGGCTCGGCGCGGCTGCGCCGACGCAGCACGCGGGCGGCAAACTGAATGTCGGTCCTCATCATCGGCGCGGGCCCCGCGGGCTCGACCGCTGCCTTCTACTTGGCCAGCGCCGGCATCGAGGTGACAGTCCTTGAAAAGACGCACTTCCCGCGCGAGAAGGTGTGTGGAGACGGACTCACCCCCCGCGCCGTCCGCGAAATCCAGCTTCTGGGGCTGCCCCACGATGAAAGCGACGGCTGGCGCCGCAACAAGGGCCTCCGCCTCAAGGCCGGCACCCGGACGGTCGAGGTTCCGTGGCCCGAGCTCAGCGACTTCCCGGACTACGGGCTCGTGCGCACCCGCCTCGGGTTCGATGAAGCCCTTGCACGTCACGCCCAGCAGGCAGGCGCAGTCATCCTCGAGGGGCATTCCGTTTCCGCTGCGGTGCGCAACGACGCCGGCCGCGTGACGGGTGTGTCGGTGAACCTGCTGGATGCCGACGGGCGGAAGACCGGTGAATCGCGCACCTTCAGCGCCGACGTCGTGCTGGCCGCCGACGGCAATTCCACCCGGACCGCGGTGAGCCTCGGGATGGCCAAGCGGGACGACCGCCCCCTCGGAGTCGCCGTGCGCACCTACTTCACCAGCCCCCGGCACGACGACGACTGGATGGAGGGCTGGCTCGAGCTCCCGGATGCCACCGGGCGTCCGCTGCCCGGCTACGGCTGGGTATTCGGGGTGGGCGATGGCACCTCCAACGTGGGCCTCGGCATCCTGAATTCCTCCGCGAAGTTCGGCAAGCTCGACTACAAGCAGGTGCTGCGCGACTGGACCGCCGGCATGCCCGCCGACTGGGGATTCACGCCCGAGAACCAGGTGGGCGAGATCCGCGGTGCGGCGCTGCCCATGGGCTTCAACCGGACACCGCACTACAGCCCTGGGCTCCTGCTGCTCGGTGACGCAGGCGGAATGGTGTCCCCCTTCAACGGCGAGGGCATCTCCTATGCGATGGAGTCGGCCCGCTACGCCGCCGAGTTCATCGAGCGGTCGCAACGGGTGCGCTCCCCGCTCGGGCGGGACCAGGTGCTTTCGGGGTATGCGCCCTACATCCGTGCGCAGTGGGGAAGCCACTTCACCCTGGGCAGCATCTTCGCCCACCTCATCGGAAAGCCGGCCATCCTGTCGCTGGCGCTGCGCACCGGAATGCCGGTTCCCGTCCTGATGCGCTTCGTCGTGCGGATGCTGGCGAACCTCACCGATACCGGTGGGCGCGGCTTCGAGGACCGCGTCATCCATCTGCTCGAGGCGCTGGTTCCGCCCACCACCAACCAGCCCTCCGTCACGGCTGCTCTCCGTGCGCAATCTGCCGCGCCACGTGGTTAGTCTTATACGGTGACGAAATCCTTTCCCTCCAGCTGGACCGGCGTGGGTGCCGACAGTGCGCTGGACACCGCCGGAGGGCTCGACGATTCCTCGAGCCTGCCACCCGGGTTCGCGCTGATCGCCGAAGATCCCGAACTCGGTCCGGCCGTGGCTTCCTGCCTCACCGAGGTCGAGAAGCAGCTGCGTGGGGCGATCTCGAACTCCGACCCACTGGCCGATGCCACGAGCCGTCACCTGGTCGAAGCCGGGGGCAAGCGGATCCGCCCGCTGTTGACCATCCTTGCTTCCCACCTCGGCAACCCGACCCGCCCGGAGGTGGTGCAGGCCGCCGTCGTCGTCGAGCTGACCCACCTCGCCACGCTCTACCACGACGACGTCATGGACTCCGCTCCCTACCGCCGCGGCGCACCGACGGCCCACGAGGTGTGGGGCAACTCCGTGGCGATCCTGACGGGCGACCTCATCTTTGCGCGTGCGTCCATTCTCGTGTCCGAGCTCGGCGGGGAAGCGCTGGGCATTCAGGCGCGCACGTTCGAACGGCTGTGCCTGGGGCAGCTGCACGAGACCGTGGGACCGGGCGAGGACGAGGATGCCCTCGAGCACTATCTCTCGGTGATCGCCGACAAGACCGGCTCTCTGGTGGCGGCATCGGGCCAGCTCGGGGCGTTGTTCGCCGACACGCCGCGCGAGGTCATCGACGTGATGGTGGCCTATGGCGAGAAGGTGGGGGTAGCGTTCCAGCTCGCCGACGACGTCATCGACGTCACCGGCCTCAAGGTGAAGTCCGGCAAGGCGCCGGGAACCGATCTGCGCGAGGCCGTGCCCACCCTGCCGGTCATCCTCCTGCGGCGGGCCGCGGCCGCCGGTGATGCCTCGGCGGCCGAGGTGATCGCCCTGGTCGACGCCGACCTCACGTCCGATGCCGCATTGGAGAAGGCCGTGTCCGCCGTGCGCTCGCACCCCCAGACGCAGGAAGCGTGGGCCTTCGCGCAGCGCTGGGCCGACGACGCCGTCGCGGCCCTGGATCCGTTACCGGACAGCGTGGTGAAGCGGGCGCTCGCCAGCTTCGCGCAGGCAGTGGTCAGCCGGGAAGTCTAGTCCTCCGGCGCTGGCTTCCTGGCGCTGGCTTGATGTGGTGGGCGCATGACAATTGCCGCCTTTGCGGGCCGGTGGCCGCTTTTGACGGCGTGTCCCCCTCCGACACGCATTGAAGCCGGGCATTGACGTGAAATGTCGTGCGGCGAATTGCGCACATAGCGGCGGCGCCGACCCCACGGTCCCGCCGGGTGCTGTTCGCTGTCCCCATGGAAGTCGTGCGCGTGCTGCGCAGCATGGGATCGGTCGCCCGGACGCAGGACCTCCTGGGGAGGGGAGTCGGGGCGAGGGCGTTGGCCCGGGCCGTCGCGGACGGGAGCATCCTTCGGCTGCGTCCTGGTGTTTTGGGCCTGCCAGATGCACCAGAGGACTTCAGCGCTGCAGTGGTCGCGGGCGGGCTTCTCACCTGCATTTCCGCTGCTGCACACTATGGGTTGTGGACTCTCGAGGAACCGGCGGCGGTACATTTGAGCCGCATCAATGTCGGAGCCGGGAACGCAGTCAACCATCGAGGCCGCAGCGTTCCGACCCATCCGGTGCTCCCGATGGTGGGTTTGGTGGACGTGTTGGTGCACACGCTGCAGTGCCGCCCGCAGTGGGAGTCGATCCCGATGGTCGAGTCTGCGCTGAGAAGAGGAGACACAATCCCGCAGTTCGTGAGGGACCGCCTGCCGGGAAACCGCAACGGTCGGGCGCGGACGGCACTCGACCGGGCCGGGACGAGCGCCGATTCGGCCATCGAGGTGGTCGCCCGGCTGCTGCTCGAGGACGCGGGCTGGCAGGTGGAACCGCAGGTGTACCTTCCCGGCGTGGGGCGGGTGGACTTCCTCGTCGAGGGATTTCTCGTGATCGAGATCGACGGTGCCGCCTTCCACTCCGACCGCAGGGCCCTCCGACGGGACCGGAAGCGCAACAACTCCACGGTCATCAGCGGCTACCTGGTGCTGCGCTTCTGCTACGAGGACGTGATGTTCTTCCCCGATGAGCTCCTGGCGCAGGTCGCCCAGGTACTCGGCGGGCGCCCGGTGCGGTGAGGCTGCACGGGTTCTGCCGTCATTGCGGGGGAAAGGCCGCGCAGGCGCGGCGTGTCTCCCCGCGACATGCCGTCGACGGCGGCAATGGCGGCACATGTGGTGCGGCGTGTCTCCCCGCGACGCGCGCTGAGCCCGCTGAAAGGTGGGCAGGACCAGACGCCGGACCTAAAGGAACTCCTTCAGCTCCAGCGCCTTCCGCGCCCGGATCTCCGGATCCACGACGGGGCGCTTCGGCGTGAAGTAGAAGCCGTCGTCGTGCCAGCGCGGCAGGACGTGCTGGTGATAATGCCAGACGTGCTGGCTGCCTGCGGGCTCGTTATGCTGTCGGGTCGACACCCCGTCGGGCTCCCACGCACGCTTGATCGCCACGGCGACATCGCGAGTGACCGTCATGACGCGGGCAGCAACGTCGTCGGGCAGTTCGTAGAGCAGTTCGACATGGCTGCGCGGTATGACGAGCACGTGCCCCGGGTTGGGCTCGAAGCCGTGGGAGGCGATGAAGGCGAGGACGAGCTCATCCGCATACACGACGTCGCCCGGGCGGCAGAGGTTCCGTGGATTGGCGAAGTTGCCGCGGGCAAGGTCGCAGAAGGGGCACTGATACCCCTCGGGGGCGTGGTGGAAGAATCCGCTCACTCAGTTCTCCTCCGTGTCCTCGAACACCCACTCGAACAGGTCGAGGACGTACTCGCTGAACGTGCCGTCCTCGGACTTCCATTCTCCGCGCGCGTTGTTGCGGCGCCACACGATCGGGTCCGGGACGGAGAGCTGGTCCGCTTTCATGCCCCAGGTGTAAAGTTCTTCCTCGTCCTCGAGGAAGAGGAGGAAGCCGTCCTCGATCTCCAGCTCGTCGGGATCCCAGAAAAAGTGGAAGGCCTCCATGATGTCTTCCGTCGCGCCGACGGCAAGGTAGAACTCGCGCAGCGCGAGGGGCAGCTCGAAGTCCTTGCCCTGCATCATCTCCTCGAGTTCTGCCGGAGAGAGTCCGTCCTCCTCAACCCACTCGTCCTCGAAATAGGAGGGAACCAGGGCTCGAAATTTGTCCAGAAACAGTTCAGTCACGGTTACTCCAGGTGGGGGGTGGGGATGCCTCAATCGTAACCGGCCGCGGTCAGGCGCTCTTACCTTTCCGGGTGCGCCGCGGCGTCCACGCGCGTGCCGCCAGGGGTGCATGCCAGCCGTACCGCCAGGCCAGGACACGCAGCGAGAAGACCATGGATGCCGCGGCCGTTCCGGACAGGAGGTTGAACCAGCCGTGGGCCACCAGTACGGTGACGACGACGCCACCGAGCATCGCGGGCAGCGCGTAGATGTCGCGTGGATCGAACAGCTGCGGAACCTCGTTGGCGACGACGTCGCGCAGCAGACCGCCGCCCACCGCCGTGGTGACGCCCAGCAGCACTGCAGCAACGGGATTCAGTCCGAAGGTGAGGGCCTTGAGCGTGCCGGTGATGCAGAAGAGGGCAAGGCCTGCGGCGTCGAAGATCACCAGGACCCGCCGACCACGCTCCACCCGCGAGAAGACGAAGTAGACGAGCACAGTGGCGAGCAGGGGCGGCAGGAGGTAGGTGGGATCGTTGAACGCAGCGGGAGGGGTGTCGATGATGACGTCGCGCGCCACGCCGCCTCCGAGGCCCGCAAGTGAGGCAAGGAGCAGCGAACCCACGAGGTCGAATCCCTTGCGGACGGCCAGCAGAGAACCGGACACAGCGAAGAAGAACACCCCGAGGAGATCGAGGATCAGGGCTATCTGGGCTGCGGTATCCATGAAGTCCTTACCTGGGAAGGGCGGCCGCCGGCGGAGCATTCCGGGCGCGGGCCGGTAGCGCGAAGAGGCTTTGTGCAACGTCCAGCATGACAGAGAGCTCCTCGGCGGCGGACGGCGGGAGGGGCCGCAGCTCGGTCCGGATGGCGGCCATTCGCATGACTGGAGGTGCCGCGTCTGCGAGGGGGAAGAGTGCCCACCCGCTAGGCTGGCCGAATGATCGAGCGCATCCGGCGGAGCCTGCAGCGATATTCGCCGGGCGATCCCCGCACCGAGGGTTCCCTGTCCGTGCGGGTGGCCTCACGTCTCATCGCGCTGACCCCGACGAAGGACCGCCACCGGACCACCGACTGGGTCGAGGGCACCTATCCGGGGCGGCAGTATCCGGAAGCGGCGGCGATGCCGCGGTCCCTGACGACGCTCCACAGCATCCAGGAACGCCTCGTGGACGGGGTCCGGACCATCACTGTCCGTCCGCGCAAGGGGGCAACGCGCCTGCACATCATCTACACGCATGGCGGCGTCTACATCAATGAACTGAGCCGTCCGCACTGGTGGATCGTCGCAGAGCTGATCCGGCGTACCGGCGCCACCGTCACCGTCCCGCTGTACCGGCTCGCTCCCGAGAGCACCTACCGCGAGGTCTTCCCTTACCTCACCTCGGTGTACCGGGAGGTGCTGCTGACGAGCGACGCCGACGACGTCGTGCTCGCGGGAGATTCCGCCGGGGGCGGACTGGCCATTGCGCAGTGCTGGGCGTTCACTGGCGCGGGACTGCCCATGCCGTCGAGGATCATCGCTTTCTCGCCGTGGCTGGACGTCACCGGCACCAATCCGGATGTGCCGCGCTACGAGAAGATCGACCCCATGCTGTCCGTTCCCGGAGCGGTACGGGCCGGGTCCTGGTGGGCCGGCGGTGATGATCCGCGCACGCCGCTCGTGAGCCCGGCCTGCGCTCCGGCCGACATGCTCGGCAGCCTCCCGCCCATCCGGATCTACCAGGGCACCCGCGATGTGTGCATGCCGGACGCCGTGGTGTTCCGCGATCGCGCGCTGGAAGCGGGCGCCGACGTCGTCCTGCGGGAGTATCCCGGCGCGTTCCACGTTTTCCCGGGCCTCCCCTGGCTCCCCGAATCACGCGCGGCGTATGCCGACCTGGCCGACTGGCTGGGGCGGCCCGCCCTGCCGTAGCCTGCCGAACCGTTACAGCCGCTACCTGGGTCGCGCGGCGAGCGCGGCTGCAAGCGACTCGGCGGATCCGGTGCTGCTGTTGATCCGCCAGTCCGTCTCCTTGTTGATGGAGAACCAGACGAGCGCGGTCACGTCGGGCTGCGCGCCGAGATATTCGACGAGCGACGCGTTCCACGCAGCTTTGGAGCCCCCGGCCTCAGCGGACGCGGTCTCGGCGATCAGGATCTGCTTGCCGGGAGCCAGGGTCCGCAGCTGGCTCAGTCCTTCCCCGAAGAGGGTCGACGGCTGAACCCAGGTACTCCAGTCGGCGGAGGTTCCCCAGTTGTACCCGTCGAGGGCGACGGCGTCCACATAGCCGGGACCGGGGTAGAGCTGCGCCAGCGGCGTGGAACCCCAGTAGGGCACGTTCGGATTCCAGACCCAGCTGATGTTGGTGGCGCCGGTGGAGGCGACGACGTCGTGCACGTGGCGCCAGGCGGCAACGTAGTCGCCCTCGGTGTTTCCGTTGATGCCCTCGGACCACGGATACCAGTTGCCGTTCATCTCGTGGCCGAAGCGGAGCAAGACCGGGTGCCCCCACCGTGCCAGGTCATTGCCCCATTCGCGCAGATAGGGATCGAAGTCGCCGGCGGCGATGCGGTCAAGGGAGTAGGCGGACTGTTCAGTGCCGCCGCCCCAGGCCCAGGGCTCCCAGGTGAGCAGCGTTATGGCGCCACGCGAGCGCACTGCCTCCAGCTCCGTGAGCGGAGCGGGCTGGTGGAAGTCCTTGTAACTGAGGATGACGGTGGGCGCCTCCCCCGCGAGGGCTGCCACCTCGTCCAGTTCCGCCGCGGCGAGCGGGCCGCCGGGCGTTCCGGCACCGAACCGCAGTTTGGCGGGCGCGACGGCGGGGGTAGTGGGTCCCGGATCCGGCGTCGGCGGGTTGTCCGGGGTGGGCGGGGTGGGCGGAGGTGAGCTGGGGGTGAAGACGGCGGACGCGTACCCGCTCCCGGCCGTTGCCTCGACCAGCACGGGGCCCGCGGTAGCGGGGAGGACGACGTCGGCCTGGAAGTAGCCCGAGGCGCTCACCTTAATCTGTACCGCGGTGACACCGCCGCGGACCGTCCCTGGCTGCTTCCTGGGGAAGCCGGTTCCCGTCACGGTGATCGAGCTCCCTCCGGGCCCGGACGCGGAGCTGAGGGTGATGGATGCCGAAGCGGCCGCTGCCGGCGGCACCACTGCCATCAGAATCAGCATCAGGACTGTACTCACCAGCGCCGAATGGAACAGGACCACGCGCCGGAACGCCTTCGGGAGCGGCTCCGAAAGCGCTTCAGCGGGCGCCTTCCCGGCCTCGAGGAGTGCCGGGAGTGCTGCCGGATGGAAGCGAGGAAGCATGGGGAATCTTTCCTGATCGGTAGTCCGGCTGAGGGTCCCGTGGCCTTGCGGACCCGGCTCGCACCGGGTCGCCGTTGTCGATCGACAGGCGTCCACAGGAGCGGGCCGTCCTGGAGCAGGAAGGCCGTTACCCCACGTCCAACTTTCCCAGAACGAAAGCCTCCGCCCCCTGCTTTCGGCGAAGGATTGGCACAGGATTAGCGCGGCAGCCATCGAGTCAGCCGTCGTATCACCGGAGAGGTCCGCGGAAGGATGCCCGCGTAGGAACGACCGGAGGTCCTGTGCTACCCGCGGTCCCGGCCGGGCTGCTCCGATTCCCGGGAGAGGACCCAGATATTGGTGTCCCCCTGACGCTCGACGGTCACTGTGGTCACCAGCGCCTGAATGAGCGCAAGGCCACGGCCGGACTCGGAATCGTCGTCAGGAAGAGAGGCTTCCGGAAGATCGGTGTGCACGGCGGCCCCTATCTCGGAGATCCTCGCCTGCAGCAGCGTTGCTGTGACAGTGAGGTCGACGCCGAGCCGCAGCTCGGTGCCGGCAAGGGCCACCCCGTGCTGCACCACATTGGATGCCGCCTCGATCACTGCGGTGGTGAAGGCCATCTGATCGAGTGCGGGGACAAAGCCGGTGTCCTGCCAGAGATGCTCCACTTCCGTGTGGAGTTCATCGATGGCGCCCTCGGTGGCAGCCGCCAGGAATGAACGGTGCGCAAGGATGTCAGTCATCGGAGAACGCGTCTTCCGCCGTGGGGTGGGGAGTGAGCACGCGGTGCATGCTCGTCAGTTCCAGCACCATTTTCACCTGGGGTTGAACGCAGGCGATGCGGAGGTCGCCGCCGGCCTGGCGGGCCAGCTTCAGGCAGCCGATCAAAGCCCCAAGGCCTGAGGAGTCGATGAAGCTCGTGTCGGCGAGATTGACCACGATCCGTGTGCTGCCGGCGGCCACGACACCGCCCACCACTTCACGCAGCTTCGGCGCGGCCACCATGTTCAGCCGTCCGTTCCCCGAAATCTCGGTATAGCCGGTCCTATGCTCCGTGCTGAACTGCATGCTCGGCACTCCTTTCGTCGGGAACGAATCCCTTGTATTTGACTGCCTTGACAAGAACGCTCAGCACCACGAGATCGAAGACCACCCAGGCCATGTTGACGAGGGTTCCCACGGGTTCGTTCAGTCCCGCTGCAAGCCGGATGAGACCAACGATAAGCGCTGCCGCCAGCAACACCATGACCACCAGCTGCGGCCGGATCAGGCTCCAGCCGGGTCCGCCGTCCTGGCGTGCCTTGGGTGTCACCGCGAAACCCAGGGGACGGCCGAACCAGACGTTTCGCGCAGCCGTGGTGCACGCCTTGATCCATGTCGGAAAGAGCGCAAGGCTGTACTGCTGGCCCCGCCAGGTGCTGATGCCGCGCCCGGCTACGGCGAACAGCAACTGGTTGATCACCATGAACGGAATGAAACGGATGAAGAAGTCCGTGCTGATGCTGTTCACGGGAAGGATGCCCAGCGTCAGGTAGATGATCGGGGCGGCGAAATAGACGACGGCGGCGAAGCCGCTCAGATACGTCCACATGGTCGCGAAGTACATCAGTCTCTGCGCGGGCTTCATGCCCTTCTGGAGCAGCGGATTCTCGCGCAGCATCACCTGGATGGTGCCCTGTGCCCAGCGGAGCCGTTGGGTGAGCATGGTTTTCAGATCCTCAGGAGCAAGGCCGTTGGCCAGGACCTCATGGTGGTAGGCGCTCCGCCAACCGAGGGCGTGCATTCGCATGGATGTCGCCATGTCCTCGGTGACGGAGATGGTGGCGAGAGGCATGATCGGCTGCGCCTCGGCGTGGCGTTCGATGGAGATGGCATCCAGTACGGCCTGTACCGATTCCAGAGCCCCTAGCGGCGACCAGTCCCGGTGGGACATCCGCTCGATCGCGTCGTCGAGTCCTGCCGCCGGGGGAGTTGAGCCGTCCCCGCCGTCGAGATCAATTGCGGCTATTTCTGCGAGGTCTGCCTCGAGGGCGGAGAAGTTGGCGCCGACGAGTGTCTGTACGGCATTGTCCACGGCCCTGCGAACGCGGTAGGTGACTTCACTGAGTGAAATTCCCGCCTTGAGCTCCGCACGGGCCTTGACGGTGGCTTCCTCCACCTGGTCGAGCAGGCCGGCAACCAGGGGATCGGCTGCGTCCGGGGTTTTCCGGGCCTTACGGATGGCCGTGCGGGAGGCCTTGAGTGCCTTCCTGACGCCCGCTTCGACCTCCTTGACGTATCCCACCAGGCCGAGCTGCATGAGGGCTTCGCGGCGGAGCAGTGCGTTCGAGCCGCAGAAGAACGCCGCATTCCAGCCGTCCTTGCCCTGCTGGATCGGGCCGTAGAACAGCGGTGCCTGGCTTCCCAGCGGATCGTCGTCGGGGACGTTGCTGAAGTACTGCGGGGTCTGCACCAGCGCGATCCGGCGGTTGGAGAAGTAGCCGAGCGTCCTGCTGAGGATTTCGGGTTCGGGAACCTGGTCGGCGTCGAGGATCAACAGGAACTCGCCTTGCGTCATCATCAGCGCGTTGTTGAGGTTGCCGGCCTTTGCATGGCGCGGCCGGTCGTTCCAGTCGGCGCTGCGCGTCAGGTAACCGATGCCGTGCCGTTCAGCCAGCTCCCGGATTTCCTCCCGGGCGCCGTCGTCCAGGATCCAGGTGCTGTGCGGGTGCGTGATCGCCTGGGCGGCGAGGGCCGTGCCCAGCACCATGTCCGCCGGCTCGTTGTAGGTGGTGATGAAGACATCCACGGTCGCGTCGGACGGGGCCGGCATCGGCTTGCGGTGTTTGATCCGCCACACCGTCATCCCGAAGAGTGCTACATCGATCAGGCTGTACGTCTCGGCGGCCACGAGGGGAACCGCGATCCACCAGGCAGCCCAGTTCAGCGACTCCATCCATCGCCACGCGATGTAGTTGACGCCGAGTATGACGGTGAGCAGGACGAGGACACGTACCCAGAACTGGTTCATGCCCAGCGTTCGTCGCGACGGCCGAGGATGACCACGGTGACGTCGTCGTCCACCTCGGGTACATCGGCCAGTTCGAGCAACACCCGGCAGGCATCAGCTGCGGTGGGGCTGTGGTGAACGACGTCGGCCACGGCCGCAGTGAAATCCTCTACGGTCTCGTAGACGTCCAGGAGTCCGTCGCTCACGACGGCGAGGGAGTCCCCGGGAGCGAGTTCCACCCGGCCGGAGATCCACTGCTGGCCAGGCCAGGCGCCGACCGGAGGGCCGCCTGGGGTGAGCCGGGTGCAGGTTCCGTCCGCCGCGACCTTCAGTGCGAGTCCGTGGCCGGCATCGACGTATTCCACCACGCCGTCGGCGGCGGCGAGCCGCCCGTGGAAGAGGGTGACGAAGGAGCCGGCCTGCTCGAGGTCCGCCTCCATGGCCCGCGCGGCGGAGTTGAACGCCCCATCGAGGTCCGGGCGGTCACCGGCGGAGCGCAGGACGGCCCGGACCGTGGCAGCGATGAGGGCAGCACCCATGCCCTTGCCCATGGCGTCCGCCACGGTGAGGTGCAGTCCTTCCGCTGTGCGGTACCAGTCGTAGAAGTCGCCTCCGACGCTGCGCGAGGGACGGAAACGCCCGGCGAGCTCGTATTCGTCCAGTTGCAGGGATTCCTGGGGGAGCAGGCTCTGCTGGACTTCACCGGCGCGCCGGCGTTCGTCCGCGTGGGCTTCATCCACCGCTGAACGGCTCCGCTGGCGCCGGAACAGGGAGTTGATCCGCGCCACCAGCTCCCGAGGGCTGAACGGTTTGCTGATGTAATCATCAGCCCCGGTCTCGAGGCCGGTGAGGCGCTCGATCTCGTCGGTACGGGCCGTGATCATCAGGATGTACGCGTCCGAGAACTTGCGCACCTCCTTGCAGACCTCCATGCCGTCGCCGTCGGGCAGGTTCAGGTCGAGGGTGATCAGGTCCGCCCCGGCACGAGCGGCCGCGAGGCCCGCGCCGGCCGTCGCTGCCTCGGTGACCTCGAAGCCCTGCAGCGAGAGGATGTGAACCAGCAGGCCCCGGATATCGGTGTCGTCCTCGATGACCAGGGCGCGCCGCTTCTGGGGGGAGTCAGTCATACGGTTCATTAAACGACACTGGCGGGAGTTGTCCCGCACCGCGCCCGGACGCCGCCGCATCGCGGCTGCTCCCGGGCAGGCTTCGGGAGGGTTATTCTCAAAGGGGCTGGCGGTATTCCTGCCCTGCCCAATGGGGGACCGGGGCCATCCGTCTGGTCCGCATAACTGAAATCTGGAGTGGCTGACGCCGTGGATAGAGTGCTTTCCCACCTCTCGCTCAACAGCGCGCAGTTCCACGAGCTGTCCATGCGGAACCGCGTGGTGCTGAGTCAGCTTCCCCTCTCCCTCACCGTCCTCCTCATCGTCACCGGCAGCCTCCTGTTCCACCCGCTGGTGCTGCAGGACGGCCTGTTCCAGGTGGGCGTCGCGTTGCAGGTGCTCATCCTGCTGCTGTGCTTCCTCCTGCCGTGGGACCGCCTTCCCTACCCGAGCTTCCTTGTCATTCCGCTGCTCGACTTCCTTCCGATCGGCCTTCTGCGCCACGGCGCGGGCACGGAGATCAGCGGGGTGGGCCTCCTCACGGTTTTTCCTATCATCTGGCTTGCCGCCTCCGGGCTGTACCCGAGACGCTTACTGGCGGTGGGCTTCTTCGCCGCACTGGCAATCGTCTGGACACCCGTCTTCCTCTCGAATGACGAAATCACCCCGAGTGCACTGACCCAGTCCCTGCTGCTGCCGTTCATCATGCTGGGGATCGCGGTCACCATCCGCGTGATGACGGCGAGCATGATGGACCAACAGCGGGCAGTCGAGGAGAAGGACGAGGAGTTGACCCGGCTCCTTGCGGAGAGCGGCCGCCGCGAGCGCCTCCTGAACACCATCGTGAACTCCGTCGATGTCGGTCTGCTCGCGGTGAATGAGACGGGCGACCCTGTCCTGATCAACCGCAAGCTTCAGCAGTTCCAGGCCGTGGCGGCACCCGCCGGCGACACGTCCCACCTGGAGCAGGACCTGTTGATCTATCAGCAGGACGGCCGCTCGGCCCTTCCCGCGGCCCGTCGTCCGGCCCGACGAGCAGCCGACGGGCAGGTTTTTTCGGACTACCTCCTGTGGTGGGGCGAGCCGCCCGACCAGCGGGTCCTCTCGACCTCGTCCCGGCTGATGGCCGATCAGTCCGGCAGCCGTGAGGGATCAGTGGTGACCTTCAATGACGTTACCGAGCTGGTGACCGCGCTCAACGCCAAGGACGAGTTCGTGTCCACCGTCTCCCATGAGCTACGCACGCCCCTCACCGCCATCCGGGGTTACCTCGAACTGCTCACGGCCGCACCCGATGTGCCTGAGGACGTCGCGGCCGGCCTCGAGGTGGTGTCCCGCAATTCGGATCGTCTCTTCAAGCTGGTCACCGACCTGCTCGCTGCGGCCGAGGGGTCCCCGGAGATACATCCGGTGCCCACGGACCTTCCAGCCCTGGTGAGCCAGCGTGTTTCCTCGGCCCGCGAACGCAATCAGAACCCTGCAGTCCGCTTCGAAGAGGCTGGTCAGCCCGGAATCATCGTCAGCTGCGACCCGGGGAGGATGACGCAGGTGCTCGACAACCTGCTCTCCAACGCCGTGAAGTACTCCCCGTCCGGCGGCACCGTGACGGTGACCGTGGAGCTCGACGACGGCGCGGCGGAGTGCCGCGTCACGGACCAGGGGACGGGCATGACACAGGAGGAGATCACCGGAATCTTCAGCAAGTTCTTCCGCACCTCCGCGGCACGTAACGCAGCCATTCCCGGCGTCGGGCTCGGCCTGGCGATCTCCAAAGCCATCGTGGAGCGCCACGGCGGATCGATTTCCTGCAGCAGCATCGTAGGCGAGGGTTCCACCTTCAGCGTCCGGCTGCCGGTGCACCCGTAGGGCCGGCCGGGCAGGAATCAAGGCGCAGCGCTCACCGCAGCGAGCGGACCGTGAGCGCCAGGTACAGGTGCACGCGGTCGGCCGTGACACCGGGGTCGTAACCCGTCAGGTCGATGAGCTGCTGCAGCCGGTACCTCACGGTGTTGCGGTGCAGCTGCAGGTCTTCGGCGACCGCCGCCACCGAGCCGTTCAGGGACAGGTACTTCTCGAGGGTCACCATCAGACCCGCGCCGTGCCTGGCGTCGAACGCCGCCACCGGATCGAGGGTTTCCGCGGCGAGGTCCGCGAGCGGCACATCACCGCTCGCCAGGAGCAGCGAGGTGAGGCTCAACCGGTCCGCCGTGTTGATGCGGTGGCCGTGGGTGAGTGCCTCCCGGGCTTCGAAGTAGCTCCACCGCAGGCCGTGGGGCTGGGCGTAGGAGCCTCCCACGCCCACCTGCGCCGTGAACCCCGCGCCGTGCAGGTAGGAACTGAGGTCGCCCGCAAGCTGCCCGATGTCGGCTGCACCGGACAGCAGCACCAGCCGGTCCTCGAGGATCGCCGCAACCGCGGATTCCCAGCCGGCGGGCAGCGGAAGGGTACGCAGCGCCCTCTGCTGGCCGGAGGCGACGTCGATCATGACCACCGTCTGACGCGTGCCGGTATCGATCCCCGCGCTGGCCAGGCGGGCCGCGGCATCGGGACCGTCGAGGGTGCCGCGTGTGATGTCCTGGAGCAGCTGGCCGGCAGCGGCGCGCTCACTCGTTCGCCGTCGTGCCTGGTTGCTGAGTTCCACGCTGATCAGACTCTGGGCGTAATCCACGATCGCCGCCTGGCGGAACGGCTCGGCCACCGCGAGCGTGCATCGATCCTTGAGCCCGGTCGCCACGGGCACCCGGTGCCAGATGGTTGCGGCGGGGGAGCCGGCGACGGGCGATGCAGCGCCGGCGACGCGGGTTCCATACTGGAACAGGGCGACCTCGGCCCCGGTCATCGCGGCCAGTTCCCGCAGCAGCGCCGGGATCCCACCACCTCCGAGGAGTGCTGCGGCAAGGACCTGGTGTCCGCGCAGAAGGCTCTCGAGCCCCGCGTAGGTGTCCGCGGCCAGGGCGTCAGCCACGATCTTCCCGATCGCGATGAAGGGTGTTTCGTAGGGAACGCTGAAGATGGGAAGCCCCTCCTCCTCCGCCTGCTCGAGGAAGGCCTGCGGAATCCTCCCGTGGGTCAGCCCCACCCCGAAACCCACGGCGAGAGCGCCGGCCTCGCGGACGCGGGTCACGAAGTTCCGCTGGGCCGCCGCCGTCTTCTGCCGGACACCCGTGGTCAACACCACCTCCCCGCCGCTGAGGAACGGCAACGGGTCCTCGAGCTCGGTGACGGCAACCCACTGGATGGGAGTTTCGGGAAGCGGCGCGCTGCCCTGGCGGGCGAGGTTCAGGCCTGGAGCGGACAGCAGCGAGGTCAGGGGAATAGCCATGGCTCCACCCTAGGTCCTTCCTGTCCTCCTGCACGGCGATTTCGATGGATCCCTGTGCAAGTGTCCGTGGCTCGGCGCTGCGGTCCGGCGTAGTGTTCCGGAAGATCCCCGCAGCCGTTCCGCGGCTCCATCTCACTGAAAGGGACGCCCACCGTGGCCGATACTCTCAAGAACTACATCAACGGGCAGTTCGTCCCGGCCGCCGGAACCGAGCTGCTGGACATCGTCAATCCCACCAATGGTGAAGTGGTGGCGCAGTCCCCGGTGTCGAACCAGGCTGACGTCGACGCCGCCATGGCCGCAGCTGCCACGGCCTTCCGGTCCTGGAGGAACGTGACACCGGGCCAGCGCCAGCTGATGCTGCTTCGGCTCGCCGACGCCCTCGAGGCGAACAGCGAGGAGCTGGTCGAGGCCCAGCACCGCAACACGGGCCAGGTTCGCGCGATGATCGCGGCTGAGGAAGTTGCCGTCGGCGCCGACCAGCTGCGGTTCTTCGCAGGGGCCGCGCGGCTCCTGGAAGGCAAGTCGGCGGGAGAATACCTGGAGGGCCACACGTCCTACGTCCGTCGGGAGCCGATCGGTGTCGTCGCGCAAGTGGCGCCCTGGAACTATCCGCTGCTCATGGCGATCTGGAAGATCGGGCCGGCACTTGCCGCCGGCAATACCGTGGTCCTCAAGCCGAGTGACACCACTCCGGAATCCACCCTGGTGCTGGCACGGCTGACCCAGGACATCCTTCCCGCGGGCGTCCTCAACGTCCTCCTCGGTACCGGGGAAACCGGTGCCGCGATGGTCGAGCACCCCACGCCGGGCCTGGTCGCCATCACCGGGTCGGTCCGCGCAGGAATCGCCGTGGCAACCGGTGCCGCGAAGACACTCAAGCGCGCTCACCTGGAACTGGGAGGCAAGGCCCCCGCCGTCGTCTTCGCCGACGCGAACCTCCAGAAGACTGCCGAGGCCATCGCCGAATTCGCCTTCTTCAACGCCGGCCAGGACTGCACCGCGATCACCCGCGTGCTGGTGCAGGAGACGGCACACGACCAGCTGGTCGATGCCATGGTCGCGCACACCCGGACCCTGCGGACGGGCAGCTCGGACGACGCCGAGAACTACTTCGGGCCGCTGAACAACATCAATCACTTCAATGCCGTCAACGCCGTGATGGACGCCGTGCCCGCGCACTGCAGCGTCGTGACGGGCGGCAAGCGCGCGGGGGAGAAGGGGTACTTCTTCGAACCCACCATCATCACGGGAGCACGGCAGAGTGATGACATCGTGCAGAAGGAGACCTTCGGGCCGATCCTCACCGTGCAGACCTTCACCACGGAGGCCGAGGCGGTGGAGCTTGCCAACGACGTCGAATTCGCGCTGGCCTCGAGCGTGTGGACCACCGACCACGGAACTGCGATGCGCGTTTCGAGGGATCTCGAATTCGGCGCCGTCTGGATCAACACCCACATCATGCTCACCGCCGAAATGCCGCACGGAGGCTTCAAGAGCTCCGGTTACGGCAAGGACCTCTCCATGTACGGCGTGGAGGACTACACCCGCATCAAGCACGTCATGAGCGTGCTGGACGCCTAGGCAGAAGGACATCAACTCCATGACTACACTCTCAGCCCCCACCGCGGCCCGCATTGCCGAGCCCGCTTTCCGGCTCGAACAGAAGCGCAGCATCGTCGGCGAATTCCCCGGCCCCAGGTCGGTCGAGCTCACGGCCCGCCGCGCCGCCGTGGTTGCCAAGGGCGTCGCGTCCACGGTGCCGGTGTACGCAGCCGACGCCGACGGCGGGATCGTCCGCGACGTCGACGGCAACTCCTTCATCGACCTCGGCGCAGGCATCGCCGTGACGAGCGTCGGTGCTTCCGATCCTGCCGTCGTCAACGCGGTCGCGGAGCAGGTGAGGCGCTTCAGTCACACCTGCTTCATGGTCACCCCCTATGAGGGGTACATCGCCATCGCCGAGCAGCTCGCCGAGCTGACGCCGGGCGATTTCGAGAAGCGCACCGTGCTGTTCAACTCGGGTGCAGAGGCAGTGGAGAACGCCGTCAAGGTGGCCCGCCTGGCCACCGGGCGGAACGCCGTCGTCGCCTTCGACCACGCCTATCACGGCCGTACCAACCTGACCATGGCGCTCACCGCGAAGTCCATGCCCTACAAGGCCGGTCCCGACGGCGGCTTCGGCCCCTTCGCGTCCGAGATCTACCGCGTCCCGATGAGTTATCCGTTCCGCGAGGAGAACCCTTCAATCACCGGCGCCGAGGCCGCGCAGCGTGCCATCACGATGATCGAGAAGCAGATCGGCAGCGAATCCGTCGCCGCGATCATCATCGAACCGGTCCAGGGCGAGGGCGGGTTCATCGTCCCCGCCGAGGGGTTCCTTCCGGCGCTCGCGGAGTGGGCGCGCGAGAAGGGCGTGGTCTTCATCGCCGACGAGGTGCAGTCCGGATTCTGCCGCACCGGGGAATGGTTCGCCGTGAACCACGAGGGCGTGGTGCCCGACATCATCACGATGGCCAAGGGCATCGCCGGGGGAATGCCGCTCTCGGCCATCACCGGCCGGGCGGACCTGCTCGATGCCGTCCATGCGGGCGGTCTCGGCGGGACCTTCGGCGGCAACCCCGTGGCGTGCGCGGCGGCACTTGCCGCGATCGGCACCATGAAGGAGCTCGACCTCGCCGGGCGCGCCCGGCACATCGAGGGCGTGGTCACGGAGCGCGTCACCGCCCTGCAGGCCGAGCTGGGGGAGCGCAGCATCATCGGTGAACTCCGCGGCCGCGGCGCGATGCTCGCCATGGAGTTCGTGGTACCCGGGACCCGGACCCCCAATCCCGAGGCCACCAAGGCTGTCGCAGCGAGGTGCCTGCGCGAGGGCGTCATCATCCTCACCTGCGGCACCTACGGCAATGTGGTCCGGCTGCTGCCGCCGCTGGTCATCGGCGATGCGCTACTCGCAGACGGGCTCGGTGTCCTCGAGGACGCCATTCGCTCGGTGGGCGCCTGACACGTCCCGAATGGACCCTGCGCACTTCCGGCGGGCCGGTACGCCCGCGGCCTCCGGAAGTGCGCAGGTTCCGCGGAGCTCAGTCCGCCAACTGCTCCCTCAACCCGGTGATGAGCCCCTCCAGGCCCGCCCGGAAGGCGGCGTCGGCGGCGTTGTCCCCCGATGCGGTGCTGCTGCGCACCGCGGCGGTGAAGAGCGGGAACTCTCCGGCGAGGTCACCCGAGTCGAAAATGTCGCTGGGGGCCGAGACGTCGAGCGCCGAGCCGTAGATGAACGATTCCAGGGCCACGATGGCGGGCACCACGCGATCCTCGGGCCAGCCGCCGGCGAGGAAGCCCCGAGCCACCTCCTCGTACATCCGCAGCGTGTCGGCCGCGTCGGTCACCGGCAGAACCGCGATGACGGGCACCAGCGGGGCGTGCCGGGCGAAGACCTCGCGGTAAGACCACGCCCAGCGGCGCACTGCCTCGGCCCACGGCTCTGTGGCGAAGGCACTGAAGTCGACCATCGTCATCACGTGGTCCTGCACCCAGCGCAGCACTTCCTGTTTGGATGCAGCGTGGTTGTAGAGGGCCGACGGCGCCACCTTGAGGCGGCGTGCGAGCGCTGACATGGTGAGGCCGTCGTAACCGGTGTCATCGATCAGCTCCAATGCCGCGTGGGTGATGCGGCTGCGGGACAGCACTCCCTGTGAGGGCCTTCCCGCGCGGCGCTGCTGCGCGTCCGGTGGCACTGTGCCCATGGCGGCGGCTCCTGTTTCCTACGGCGAACTCTTCCCAAGAACGTCTCCTAGAACTATAGTAGGGCGATATAAATGAACATCGTTCATTTAGTGGGGTTCCGCACCGCAGGAAGGAACATCGTGGACATTCTGGAGCGTGACGTCGTCGTGATCGGAGCAGGGCCCTCGGGACTGACTGCGGCCCGCAGGCTCGCGAGGGCCGGCCACTCCGTGGCAGTCCTCGAGGCACGGGACCGTGTGGGCGGACGCACGCACACCGACGTCGTCGGCGGAGCGGTTCTCGAGGTGGGCGGGCAGTGGGTCTCACCCGACCAGACCGCGCTCATCGCACTGCTGGACGAGTTGGGGATGGACACCTTCCCCCGGTACCGCGAGGGCGATTCCGTCTACATCGGGCCTGACGGCGAAGCGATCCGCTATGCCGGGGACAGGTTCCCCGTCGACACGCACACCCGCGAGGAGATGGAGCGGCTGATCGGGATGCTGGACCGGCTCGTCGCCGAGGCCGGGCCGGAAGCCCCATGGAACCATCCCGATGCCCGCGCGCTCGACACCGTCTCGTTCCACCACTGGCTGCGCCGGCAATCCGAGGACGAGGAGGCCTGCAACAACATCGGCCTGTTCGTCGCCGGCGGCATGCTGACCAAACCCGCGCACGCATTCTCGACGCTGCAGGCCGTCCTCATGGCGGCCACCGCAGGGTCGTTCTCGAACCTCGTCGATGAGGACTTCATCCTCGACCGCCGCGTCATCGGCGGAATGCAGTCGGTCTCCGAGCGCATGGCGGCGGAACTGGGCGACGACGTCGTCCTCGATGCTCCGGTGCGGACGTTGCGCTGGGGCGGGCTAGGGGCGGGCAGCGGTGTCGCTGCGATCTCGGACAGCACCACGGTCTCCGCCCGCTACGCCGTCATGGCGGTGCCGCCCAACCTGTACTCACGCGTGTCCTACGAACCTCCGCTGCCCCGGCGCCAGCACCAGATGCACCAGCACCAGTCCCTGGGACTGGTCATCAAGGTCCACGCCGTCTATCCCACACCCTTCTGGCGCGACGAAGGACTCTCGGGCACCGGGTTCAGCGCGGGCTCGATCGTGCAGGAGGTCTACGACAACACGAATTACGAGGACCCACGCGGCACCCTCGTGGGTTTCATCTCCGACGAGAAGGCGGACGCCATGTTCGAGCTTCCGCCCGAGGAACGCCGGGAACGGATCCTCGGGTCGCTCGCCGGGTTCCTCGGGCCTGAAGCACTCAATCCCGAGGTCTACTACGAGTCCGACTGGGCGTCGGAGGAGTGGACGCGCGGCGCCTATGCGTCGAGCTACGATCTCGGCGGGCTCCACCGCTACGGACGGGACCAGCGCACCCCCGTGGGGCCCATCTACTGGTCCTGCTCCGACATCGCCGCCGAAGGCTACCAGCACGTCGACGGCGCCATCCGCATGGGGCAGCTCACGGCGGAGGCAATTTCCCTCGCGCTCGCCGAAGAATCCCTCCGAACCCCCGGAGGCTGACGTGCCGGGTACCCACCAGACCCCCGAGGCCACGTCCGGCCCGGGTTCCGATCGCAAAGAGGCGACTCCATGAGCACAGAAACACAGACGCACGCCGAGACAGGGCTGAGCAGGAAAGGGTTGAGCGCCGGATCGGTGGGCCTGCTGGGTGCCGTCGTCATCGGGGTCTCCTGCATCGCGCCGGCCTACACGCTCACGGCGGCCCTCGGGCCCACCGTCGCGGAGGTAGGGGTGAACCTGCCGGCGATCTTCCTGGTCGGCTTCATCCCCATGCTGCTCGTGGCCCTGGGCTACCGCGAACTCAACAACGCGATGCCCGACTCCGGCACGTCCTTCACCTGGGCCACCCGAGCCTTCGGGCCCTGGATCGGATGGATGGGAGGGTGGGGGCTCATCGCCGCGACGATCATCGTGCTGTCGAACCTCGCGGCCGTGGCCGTCGATTTCTTCTACCTCCTGCTGTCGCAGGTCACGGGTAACGCCGCCCTCGCTGACCTGACGCTCGACCTTCCGGTCAACATCGCCACCACGCTGGTCTTCATCGCCCTCGCCTGCTGGGTGTCCTACCGGGGCATGGAAACCACCAAGACCGTCCAGTACGTGCTGGTGACGTTCCAGCTCGTGGTGCTCGTGTGGTTCGCCGTCGCCGCCTTCATCCACATCGCCAATGGGACCGCCTTCGATGCGACGCCGATCAGCGCCGAATGGTTCAATCCCTTCGCCGTCGGCTCCTTCTCGGCGTTCGCCGCGGGCGTCTCGCTCTCCATCTTCATCTACTGGGGCTGGGACGTCACGCTGACCATGAACGAGGAGACCACCAATCCGGAGAAGACGCCGGGGCGGGCCGGGATGCTCACGATCGTCGTCATCATGGCCGTATACCTGATCGTCGCACTCGCCACCCTCTCCTTCGCGGGTGTGGGCGAGGGCGAACTCGGTGCCGGCAACCCGGACAACCAGGAGAGCATCTTCGCGGCCCTCGCGGGCCCGGTCATGGGACCCTTCGCCATCCTGATGTCGATGGCCGTCCTCAGCAGCTCCGCGGCGTCGCTGCAATCCACCTTCGTCTCCCCGGCCCGCACCCTCCTGGCGATGGGGCACTACCAGGCGCTGCCGGGCAGGTTCGGCGGGGTCAGCCAGCGGCACAAGTCACCCGGCTACGCAACGGTGGCGGCCGCAGTGGCCGCGGCAGGCTTCTACGTGATCACGAGGATCGTCTCGGAGAACGCGCTCTGGGACACCATCACCGCCCTCGGCATGATGATCTGCTTCTACTACGGAATCACTGCGCTGGCGTGCGTCTGGTATTTCCGGGCGCTTGCGTTCAGCACTGCGCGCGATTTCCTGCTCAAGTTCCTCGCCCCGCTCCTGGGAGGCGTGATCCTGCTGGTGATGTTCGTCAAGACCGCCCTCGATTCCATGGATCCCTCCTACGGCTCGGGCTCCGAGATCGGCGGGGTGGGCATGGTCTTCCTCCTGGGGATCGGAGTGATCCTGCTGGGCGCTGTGCTCATGCTCGGGATGTCGCGGGTGAACCCGGCGTTCTTCCGGGGGGACGTGCTGAAGACGGGCGCTGCTCCCTCGGCCCGACGTACTGGAGCCGGCGGGTTAGAGTAGGTCGAATCCGGTCCGGCGTCACCTGCCTCGAGCGCCGGTGGTTTCTCCTCCCGGAAGGATCTTCCCGTGCGATACGTCGTCGGCTACACCGAGAATGACCGTGGGCAGGACGCCCTTGAACTGGCGACGTCGCTGGCGCTCACGCAGTCCGCGGGCATCGACCTGGTGACAGTCCTGGACTGGCCGCAGGACGGCAGCGTGGCCCCCGGGACCGGCCGTGCCGCCGAAGCCCTGGAGCGTGCGGCGGCGAGCGTACCCGCCGCCGTGAAGGTCACCACCCATGTGCGCCTTGCCGACTCCTTCGCCGCGGGCCTGCTCGAGGCCGCGGCGGAGCTGGATGCGGGACTCATCGTCATCGGCGCATCGAGCAACGGATTGCTGCGGCGCTTCACGGTTGGCAGCGTGGCCAATGCGGTGCTGCACTCGTCACCGCTTCCGGTGGCCCTCTCGCCGCGGGGCTATCGGCACCGGGACCGCTTCACGCGGATGTCCTGCGCCGTGGGGGCGCGCGCCGGTGCGGAGGCCGTACTCGACGTCGCCGTGGAGTCCGCCGCACGGCGGAGCCTGCCCCTCCGGTTGATCTCCCTCGTGGCGCTCGACCAGCGGGAAGCGGAGAACTCGGGCGAAGCCATCAACCAGGCCCACCGCCACGCGAACTCGGTGCTCGTCCGGGCTGTGGAGCAGTTGCCGCAGGGCCACGAGGCGTCGATCATGGTGGCCCACGGGCGCACCATCGAGCAGGCCATCGACGACATCGAATGGGACGCCGGCGAACTGGTCATCGTCGGTTCGAGCCGTCTCGCACAGCACAGCCAGCTGTTCCTCGGCTCGACGGCGAACAAGATGCTCCGCGCCCTGCCGGTTCCCATGGTCGTGGTACCGAGGGACTGGAACCTCGCGGCGGCCTGAACTGCCGGCCAGCGCAGCGGGGAGCCGGCTCACAGCTTCAGGGGCGCCTGGGTGTCGGAGGTCTTTCCGGGAGTCGTTTCCGCGCCGCTCCGGTCCGCAGGGCCGGTAGGAGCCGCCCGGTCGGCGCCCTGGTCCCCGGAGGAAGTCGCCGCAGGGCCTCCACGGCCCTTGCCCACCCGGGGTTGGCGGCGGACAGTGCGGAGCATGTCGATGGTCAGCAGCACCAGGCCCACCCACACGAGGCTGAAACCCACCCAGCGCTCGATCGGCATCTCCTCGCCGAACACGAAGAGGGCCAGCAGGAACTGCAGGACGGGCGCGAGGTACTGCAGCAGCCCGATGGTCGTGAGGGGTAGGCGCCGGGCCGCAGCGCCGAAGAAGATGAGCGGCACAGCGGTGATGACGCCCGACGCCGCCATGATCCAGAAGTGTCCGCTGCCCTCGGTCAGCAGGGTGGCCGCGCCGGTGGACGAGAGCCACACCATCACTCCGGCGGCAATCGGGGTGAGGACCGCCGTCTCGATGCTGAGGCTCGAGACGGCGTCCACGCGGGACCCGACGCTCTTCTTCACGAAGCCGTAGAGGCCGAAGGAGAAGGCGAGGGTCAGGGCGATCCACGGCACGGAACCATAGCCGATCGCCAGCACGACGACGGCGAGGAGGCCCATTCCGATGGCGACCCACTGCAGTGGCCGCAGCTTCTCGCGCAGCACGATCACGCCGAGCAGCACCGACACGATGGGATTGATGAAGTAGCCCAACGACGCCTCGATGGCCTGCCCGCTCGTCACGCCGTACGTATAGACGAGCCAGTTGACAGCGATGAGGAGTGCCGCGATTGTCAGAAGGCCGAGAAGGCGGGGGGTGCGGACGGCCCGGCTGACCGGTCCCCACGACTTCAGGACCGTCAGGAGGAGGGTGCAGAACAGCAGCGACCACAGCACCCGGTTGGCGACGATCTCCACGGGACCCGCCGGTGCGAGGATGAGGAAGTACAGCGGGAGGAGGCCCCACAGGCCGTAGGCCCCGATGCCGAAGAAAATGCCCAGCGAGTTCTCGCTCCGGGCCGGGCGTTGGACTCTCTGCGCTGAACGGCTCACGAGGGCGGGAACGGGACCGGGGCGCGGTTTATTCCCCCAGCGAACTTCCCCCGACGGTTTAGCCACGCGTCCGGCCCGCCATTTAGAATAGGGAAACGTGCGCTTATTGGCGCAGGACATCTTCGGGAGCTTTTCCCACGGAAGAAGGCATATCAGTGTCTACCTCAGCTGCGGCCCGTCCGTTGCGGGTCGCGATCATCGGCGCCGGGCCGGCAGGCGTCTACGCTGCCGACATCCTGACGAAGTCCAACCAGGTGCAGGGGGGCGATTTCGAGGTCAGTATCGACCTCTTCGACCAGTATCCCGCGCCCTACGGCCTGATCCGGTACGGCGTCGCCCCCGACCACCCGCGGATCAAGGGCATTGTCAACGCCCTCCACAAGGTGCTGGACCGCGGTGACATCAGGTTCCTCGGCAACATCAACTACGGCCGGGACCTCACGCTGTCCGATTTTCGGCGCTTCTATGACGCGGTCATCTTCGCGACGGGTGCCATCAAGGATGCCGGCCTGGACATTCCCGGAGTTGAGCTCGACGGCTCCTTCGGTGGAGCGGATTTCGTGTCCTGGTACGACGGCCACCCCGACGTCGACCGCACCTGGCCGTTGGACGCGAAGGAGATCGCCGTCATCGGCAACGGCAACGTGGCACTCGACGTCGCCCGGATCCTCTCCAAGCACGCGGACGACCTCCTCACCACCGAAATTCCGGACAACGTGTACGAAGGCCTCAAGGCGTCGCCGGTGACCGATGTGCATGTCTTCGGCCGGAGGGGTCCGGCGCAGGTGAAATTCACGCCGCTCGAGCTCCGCGAGCTCTCGCACTCGCGCGACGTGGACATCGTGCTGTACCCCGAGGACTTCGACTTCGATGAAGCCTCCGAGCAGCAGATCGCCGGCAATAACCAGACCAAGACCATGGTCAAGACCCTGACCAACTGGCTCGTCGAGGATGAGCCGACCGGCGCCTCGCGCCGGTTGCACCTGCACTTCCTCCACGCGCCGGTCGAGATTCTCGATTCTTCGGCGGCTCCCGGGAAGGTGGCCGGAATACGGTTCGAGCGGACCGAACTGACGGGTGAGGGAAGCGTTCGCCGTACCGGTGAATTCGTCGACTACCCGGTGCAGGCCGTGTACCGGGCCATCGGCTACTTCGGCTCCGAACTGCCCGAGGTCGGCTTCGACGAGAAGCGGGGCGTCATCCCGAACGAGGGCGGGCGCGTCCTCGACGAGGACGGCAGCGCCGTGCCGGGGATCTACGCGACGGGATGGATCAAGCGCGGCCCGGTCGGGCTCATCGGCCACACCAAGGGCGATGCCCTCGAGACCATCGGGTACCTGCTGGAGGACCGCCTCAACCTGCCGCCGGCGGAGGACCCGTCGAAGGATGCCATCATCGACCTCCTCGAATCGCGCGGCGTGCCGTACACCACGTGGGAGGGCTGGCTCAAGCTCGACGCCCACGAGCTGAAGCTCGGTGCGAACTTCGTGAACACCACCGGCAACGCCGAACTGGTGCGCGAAAGGGTGAAGCTCGTTCCGCGGGATTCGATGGTGGCGGTGTCACGCGGAGAGTAGCCAGCCGGAGTAATCCCGCTAGACTGTGATCCGTCCCACAGGAGTGCCGGTGGGGCGGATCCCGATACGGAGTGCCAATGACGCCGTCCCGTTCGTCCAGCCCCGAGGAACTGACCTCCCGCTCTGCACAGCAGCGCGCCTTCGCCGCCCATGAGGCGCTGGGCCAGGGCGACAGCCTCGACGGCAACCTGCGGAGGCTCGTGCGCGATTCATGGTTGCGGTCCCTGACGCACCTCCCCAATCCCGATGCCGTGGCGGCCAGCCTTTTCTACTCCGAGGACGAGCTCGAGGCCTACCGGCAGAGCCACCCGCTCGCCGCCGTCATGCCCGTCATCAACCGACTGCTGGTCCAGCCGAGCGCTGACAGCGGCCTCCTGGTCGCTGTGGGGGACGAGAACGGCCGGCTGCTCTGGGTCGACGGTGACCGGGAGCTGCGCCGCAGGGCCGAGGGGATGCTGTTCGTCGCGGGGGCCGACTGGTCCGAATCGGCAGTGGGGACAAGTGCGCCGGGTACTGCCCTCGCGCTCGGGGCCAGCGTCCAGATCGCCGGGGCCGAACACTTCAGTCCGCAGGTACACCCCTGGAGCTGCACGGCGGTGCCCCTCCACGATCCGGATTCAGGAACGGTGCTCGGCGTCGTCGACATCACGGGAACCTCCGACGCCGTCGCCGCCAATACCCTTTCCCTCGTCGAGGCGACCGTCGCCGCCGCTGAAGCCCAGCTCAGCATCCACCGCCTCCAGAGCAGGCTCCCCAGGGCGCGGCGTGCGCCGGCCGCTCGGCGACGGGCGGTCCTGTACCGCGACAGCCTGCAGATCCTCGGCACCGACCACGGGGTGGTCCACGTCGGCGGGCAATCCGTCCAGCTCAGCCTGCGGCACGCAGAGCTGCTCGCGCTGCTGGCGCTTCACCCCAGCGGCGTCACCGCGGAGCAGCTCGCGCTGATGGCCTACCCGGAACACGCCTCGGGGACGACGGTGCGCGCCGAAATGCTGCGTCTCCGCAAGGTCCTCGCCAAGCACGGGGAATCGCTGGTCCCCTCTTCGCGCCCCTACCGCCTGCCCACCGAGCTCGTGGTCGACGCCGTGCAGGTGCTCAATTACCTGCACCGGGGAGCCCACCGCCTCGCGCTCGGGATCTACCGCGGGCCGGTGCTGCCGCGCTCCCAGGCCCCTGCCATCATCCGGCTCCGCGGTGAGATCAGCACGCTGCTGCGCGAAGCAGTCCTCAACGACGCCGCACCCGACGCCCTGCTGCAGTACCTCCAGTTGCCCGAAGCCGAGTACGACGTCGAAGCGTGGGCGGCCGCGCTGAAGGTGCTGCCGCAGCGGTCGCCCCGGCGGGCCGCCGTCGTCGCACATCTCGAGTGGATGGACCGCGAGCTCGGTATCGCTGAGCCGGGCAGCTTGAGCAAGTCCTGACCTGCACGAGCGTCGCAGACGTGCAACCTTACTGCAACGCGCGGACTATTACGCTCGCAGGACACGGACGACGACGTCCATGTCCCGCAGAAAGTTCAAGGAGTTGCGCAATGACTGTTTACGCCCAGCCTGGCCAGGATGGTTCCAAGGTCAGTTTCAAGCCGCGGTACGAGAACTGGATCGGCGGCGAGTGGGTTGCCCCGATCAAGGGCCAGTACTTCGAGAACATCTCCCCTGTCACCGGCAAGGCGTTCTGCGAGGTGGCACGGAGCACCTCGGAGGACATCGACCTCGCCCTCGACGCCGCCCACAAGGCAGCTCCCGCATGGGGCAAGACCTCCGTGGCCGAACGCGCCGCAGTGTTGAACAGGATCGCCGACCGCATCGAGGCGAACCTCGAGATGCTCGCCGTCGCCGAGACCTGGGACAACGGCAAGCCTGTACGTGAAACGCTGGCGGCCGACATGCCCCTGGCCGCGGACCACTTCCGGTACTTCGCCAGCGCCATCCGCGCCCAGGAAGGGCGCCTGTCGCAGCTCGACGACGACACGACGGCCTACCACTACCACGAGCCGCTCGGCGTCGTCGGGCAGATCATCCCGTGGAACTTCCCCATCCTCATGGCCACGTGGAAGCTCGCCCCCGCGATCGCCGCGGGCAACGCAGTCGTCCTGAAGCCGGCCGAACAGACGCCGTCGTCCATCCTGGTGCTGATGGAGCTCCTGAGCGACATCCTGCCCGCCGGCGTCATCAATGTGGTCAACGGATTCGGCGTCGAGGCAGGCAAGCCGCTGGCGTCGTCGAAGCGCATCCGGAAGATCGCCTTCACCGGTGAGACCACCACGGGGCGTTTGATCAGCCAGTACGCCAGCCAGAACCTCATCCCGGTCACGCTCGAGCTCGGAGGCAAGAGCCCCAACATCTTCTTCTCGGATGTTGCGGACAGCAATGACGCCTTCTACGACAAGGCACTCGAAGGGTTCGCGCTGTTCGCGTTCAACCAGGGTGAGGTGTGCACGTGTCCCTCGCGGGCACTGGTGCAGGGGTCCATGTACGACTCGTTCATGTCCGACGCCGTGGCCCGGGTGGGGAAGATGGTGCAGGGCAACCCGCTGGACACCGACACGCAGGTGGGTGCCCAGGCGTCCAACGACCAGCTGGAGAAGATCCTTTCCTACATGGATATCGGCCGTCAGGAGGGCGCGAAGGTGCTGATCGGCGGAGAGCGTATGACGCTCGGCGGCGATCTTGCCGAGGGCTACTACGTTCAGCCGACCATCTTCGAGGGCACCAACAACATGCGGGTGTTCCAGGAAGAGATCTTCGGGCCGGTGGTTTCGGTCACGAGGTTCGAGGACTACTCCGAGGCTTTGGAGATCGCCAACGACACGCTCTACGGACTGGGCGCCGGCGTCTGGTCGAGGAACGGGAACGTCGCCTACCGGGCGGGCCGCGAGATCCAGGCGGGCCGTGTGTGGATCAACAACTACCACGCCTACCCGGCGGGAGCGGCGTTCGGTGGCTACAAGTCCTCAGGCATCGGGCGCGAGAACCACTCGATGATGCTCGATCACTACCAGCAGACCAAGAACCTCCTGGTCAGCTACTCCGAGAACAAGCTCGGGTTCTTCTAGGGAGATGCCGTGACAGTAGAAGCCTCGGTGGTCCTGCCGGGCGAGACCTTTTCCCGGGTGGCCCTGAGCGGGTCCGCCGTCGAACTCCTGCAGAAACTGTGGGGCATCCACGGTCCACTGATGTTCCATCAGTCCGGCGGTTGCTGCGACGGTTCCTCGCCCATGTGCTATCCGGCGGGAGAGTTCATCACCGCGGAAGCCGACATCCTGCTCGGGGTGCTCGATATCTCCGACGACGGCAGCCGGACGATTGATTTCTGGATGTCGAGGGAGCAGTTCGAGTACTGGAAGCACACGCACCTGACGGTCGATGTCGTGCAGGGGAGGGGCAGCGGCTTCTCGGTGGAGGCGCCGGAGGGCAAGCGGTTCCTCATCCGGTCACGGTTGATGGAGTAGCTGCACCGGGGAAGGGCGGGGTCGTCACCCGCCCTTTTCCGTGTCCTGCCGGTCGACTCCGGCGGGCTGCCACAGCTGGATGCCGTTGGCTTCGGGGTCTTCGAGGCTCGCGAACGTTCCGTTGGGATACGTGGCCGGATCGACCGCGACCGGTATGCCTGCGCTTCGCAACTGCGCCACCATCGCCCCGAGGTCGGCGACGCGGAAGTTGATTCCCCAGCGATGGTGCGGGCCCCCGAAGTGTTCCGACCCGGCGGGCATTGCGGCAAATACCGTGGATCCGGCCTTCTGCTGCCATGATGCCTCGTCGTAGGAGGCGGGTGGCGGGTCGACGCCGAGATGGTCGCTGTACCACCGGGTGAGGCCCTCCGGATCCGACGCACTGAAGAACAGGCCCCCGATGCCTTCGACACGCTCCATATCCGGAATCTATCGGGGTCGGGGCGGTCCCGCAACGGAGGGGTTCCCGTTTCCGGGCCCGCCGCCGTTCCGGGTGATCATCCGACGCCACAAATTGCACGCTGTGCAAGTTTTGAACTAACCTGACGTCTGTGGAGACGATGGCCGAGACGACAGAGCCCCCGGGGCGCCGCGCGCAGAACAAGATCGACACCCGGAGGGCGATTGCCGATGCAGCGTTCGCCCTGGCACGCAGGGAGGGCCCGGGGTCGTTCACCGTCGACCAGATCGCGGCTTCCGCAGGGGTGTCGCGCCGTACTTTCTTCAACTACTTCCACAGTGCCGAGGAAGCCCTCAACGTCCGGATGGAGTCCTTCCTCGAACTGGCCATCGGCATCTTCGCCGAACAGCCCGCCGGGCTCCCGCTGCTCGACACGATGATTGCGGCATTCGGTGCCACCACCCAGGTACAGCATCTGGGGACGCACGGCGAGCTGTTCCGCATGGCGGCCGACAATCCCGAGTTGCTCCGGGCGCAGCTCCACTCCTGGGAGCGCGCCGAAACCCGCATCGTCCAGGCCGTCGAAGAGCGCCTTGGGCCCGGCGTATCCCACCTGTACGTCACCGCGCTCGTCGGATCGGTGCTCTCCTGCACCAAGGCAGCCATGCAGGACTGGGCCGGGGAAAGCCCCGAACCCGACGACGCCTCCGGTGCGGACCTCGAAGCCCGGATAGTCCGCGCCCTGTCCATGCTCCGCGACGGCTTCGCGCACCCCGCCTGACACATCCTCCGTTTCCAGCACCAACCAGCAAGGACCCATCATGGCATTTCTGCTCTACCGGCTCGGCAAGTTCGCCTACCGCAGGCGGTGGTGGGTGGTGTCCGCCTGGCTGGTGATCATCCTCGCGGTGGGCGGGGCCGCCGTCGCCTTCTCCGGAACGCTGACCAACAACTTCTCCATCCCCGGAACCGAATCGCAGCGCATCTCCGACCGGTTGAGGGAGGAACTGCCCGAGGCAGTGGGAGGCACGGGCACGGTGGTCTTCACCTCCGACGACGGCGCCTTCACTGCCGACCAGGAGTCCGCCGTCCAGGCGGCACTCGCCGAGGTGGCCGCGCTCGACGGCGTCCGCTCCATCGTGGATCCTTTCGACGTCGCGGCGCAGGTGGAAACCGGCAGCGCTGAACTGCAGGCGGGCCGGGCAGAGCTCGACGCTGGCGGACAGGCACTCTCCGACAGTGAAGCGCAGCTGCAGCAGGGCCAGGAGCAGCTCGACGCGCAGCGGGAAGCGTTCGAACAGGGGCGGGCCTTCCTCCCCCCGGAACAGGTCCAGGCCACCGAGGAGCAGATCGCAGCTGCACAGGCACAGCTCGACGCCGGCAGGGCAGAACTCGAGGACGGGCGCGCGCAGCTCGAGGAGGGCCGTGCGTCCCTGGAGCTCGGGGAGCGCACGCTCGAGGCGACGTCAGGCATCCGCCTCGTCTCGGAGGACAACACCGCCGCTGTGGCGAGCGTGCAGTTCGAGGAGCAGATCAATGCCGTGACGCCCGAACTCCGCGAGGAAGTGCAGGGAACGGCCGAATCCGTCGAGGACGCCGGAGTCTCGGTGGATTTCAGCAAGGACATCGTCGAGGACGTCTCGGAGATCTTCGGGCCCGCGGAGATCGTGGGCCTCCTCGTCGCCGCGATCGTGCTGGTGCTGATGCTCGGCACCCTGATCGCTGCCGGGCTGCCGCTGGTCATGGCCGTAGTGGGTGTGGGGGTGGGCGTCGGTATCACCTTCGCGCTGTCCGGGCTCATCGAGATGAACAGCATCTCCCCGGTGCTCGCACTCATGCTCGGCCTCGCCGTGGGAATCGACTACTCCCTGTTCATCGTCAACCGCCACCGGACCCAGCTCCTGCACGGCATGGATCTGCAGGAATCGATCGGCAAGGCCACAGGTACCGCCGGTAATGCAGTGCTGTTCGCGGGACTCACCGTGGTGGTGGCGCTCGCGGCACTCGCGGTGCCGGGTCTTCCGTTCCTCACCGTCATGGGTCTCTCCGCAGCCGGCACCGTCGCGGTGTCGGTCCTGGTGGCGCTGACCCTGACACCGGCGCTCCTTGCCGTCCTCGGCACGAAACTCATCTCGAAGCGGCGCTGGGCGAAGAACGAGGTCGAATCGGCCGCAGGTACGCCGGAGACGCTCCAGCAGGCCGCCGACCAGCGTGCCGCCGTCGGCCGTGGCTGGGGCGGCGTCGTCACGCGGAAACCGGTGCTCACGCTGATCGCCGGCATCGTGCTGCTCGGCGTCATCGCGGTGCCGGCCGCACAGCTCCGCGTCGGACTGCCCGACGGCGGCACCGAGCCTGCCGATTCCACGGCCTTCCAGGCCTACAGCACCGTCGGGGAGAAGTTCGGCGAGGGAACCAACGGTCCGCTGATCGTCGTCGGATCCTTGCCCGAAACAACCGGCGACGCCGAACTGACCGAGCTGCAGCTGCAGGTCAATGACCGTCTGGCGGCGATTCCCGACGTCGCGGCGTCCGTCCCGGCCACCGTGAGCGAGAACGGCAGGACCGCCATTTTCCAGGTGATCCCCGAGGAGGGCCCGGCCAGTGAAACCACGGAGAACCTCGTGCGCGACCTGAGGAATTCCTCAGCGGACATCGAAGCCGAAACCGGGGTGGCCATCGCCGTGACAGGGCAGACGGCGGCGAACATCGATGTCTCCGCGAAACTCATGGAGGCCATGCCGCTGTACCTGGGGATCGTCGTCGGCCTGTCACTGATCCTGCTCCTGCTGGTCTTCCGCTCCATCCTGGTGCCGCTGATCGCGACTGCCGGTTTCCTGCTCTCGCTGCTGGCGAGCTTCGGCGCAACGGTGGCGATCTACCAGTGGGGCTGGCTCGGGGGATTCTTCGGTGTGACGAATCCGGGGCCCATCCTCAGCTTCCTGCCCATCATCCTGATCGGCGTGCTGTTCGGGCTGGCCATGGATTACCAGATGTTCCTGGTATCGGGGATGCGGGAGGCCTTCGTGCACGGTGATGATCCGCGGGCTGCCGTGCGCATCGGTTTCAGCCACGGAGCGCGCGTGGTCACGGCCGCGGCAATCATCATGGTCGCCGTCTTCACGGGTTTCGTGTTCTCGCACCTGACGATGGTCCGACCCATCGGCTTCGGTCTGGCGTTCGGAGTGCTGCTCGACGCCTTCGTGGTGCGGATGACACTCGTCCCGGCGGCCATGTACCTGCTCGGCAGGAGGGCGTGGTGGCTGCCGGCCTGGCTCGGGCGGATCCTGCCCGACGTCGACGTCGAGGGCGCCAGGCTCACCCGTACCGAAAGTAAGCCGGAAGAAGTGCTGGTCCGGATCTGACCCCCCGCTGATTAAGCACGTATGGCTGGTATTTCCGGACGGAAACCGCCACAGGTGCTTAATCAGCGGGGGTGGGGTGGCGCGTCAGCGTGGACGGGGCACGACGTCGATCACGGTCACGCCCGCCGGATTCCGTCCCGAGGCCATTGCCAGGAGCGCCTCGGGTGTCTCATCAAGAGTGATCCTGCGCTCGATCAGGGATTCGGGGCGGAGCGCTCCCGAGGCCACCAGTGCGAGGAGGGCAGGATAGTCCCGGGCCGGCATCCCGTGGCTCCCCAGCACCGTCAACTCCCGGGCGATCACCGCCGACATGGGCATCACCGGGTCGGAGGAGAACAGTCCGATCTGCACATGCCGGCCCCGCGGCAGCAGGGAAAGGATGCAGGCCGTTGCCGTCTCTGCGAGCCCGAGTGCGTCGACTGACACGTTCACGCCCTGCGGGACCAGATCCCCGATCGAGCCGAGGAGGGCCTCCTGGCTCACCCCGGACGAGTTGATGGTCCGCGCAGCTCCGAGCCGGCGCGCCCGCGCAAGGGTGGCATCGTCGACGTCGACGGCGGTGACGGTGGCTCCGAGCGCTACGCCGATCATCACCGCGCTCAGGCCCACGCCTCCGCAGCCGATCACCAGCAGGGATTCGCCCGGCTGCACCCGCGCCTGGTGGGCGAGGCCGCGGTAGGCCGTGGCGAACCGGCAGCCGAGGAGCGCAGCTGCTCCGCTGTCGAGCTCCGCGGGTACGGGGATGAGGTTGTTGTCGGCGTCATGGAGGGCTACGAGCTCGGCATAGGAACCCCAGTGGGTGAAGCCGGGCTGCGTCTGGTTCCGGCACACCTGGCCATTGCCCGAACTGCATTCGGGACACCGCCCGCACGCGCAGACGAACGGTACGGTGACGCGCTGCCCGGCAGAGAAGCGCTGCACCGCCGGGCCGACCGCATCGATGATTCCCACCAGCTCATGGCCCGGAACGTGGGGGAGGGCGATTCCGGCGTCGTGTCCCAGCCAGCCGTGGACGTCGCTCCGGCACAGTCCCGTCGTCTCGACACACACGACGACGCCGCCCGGGGTGGGCACCGGGTCCGCTACATCGCGGAGCACCGGCCGCTGGGAAAACCTGTCGAAATGGACTGCGCGCACTGGTTCCTCCGGGGGAAATCCGACGATCCTGCCTTCCGCGCCATGCGGCGGTCAGCTTCCAGCGAGGGTATCAGGGGAGCAATGGCTCCGCTCGGACGATGCCATGGTGGTGACGGATGCCCTGCATGACGCCCGGTTCCGGCACGATCCGCTGGTGCAGGGTTGACGGAAAAATAGTCAGCCTACTGGGTTTCTCTTTCATTCCGGTTGAACTATGCTTTCGGAACCGGCCTAGCAGAGGGCCATGGAAACCACCAGCGTGGAGTAGACCATGGAAAATGTTCCCCTAGTACTTGACCGTCTTCACTCGCCTGTTGTCCAGCAGAGCCCGCCGTCCTTCGTCGCACCGTCGGGCCGCGGTTCCAGCATCGACCCGCAACTCGATGAAACGGGATTTCCGGTCGACCTCACGGTTGTTCCCACCCGCCAGTTGCGTGTGCTCTGCAATCAGGTCTATCGACTCCTGGACCGCGCTTACCCCCCGATGGAATCCAGGGAGCAGTACGAGTCCCTCGTCGAGGAACTCGAACGCCGGGAAACCATCGCCGAGACCCGCGTGGTGCCGCCCGACTCACGTGGAACCTTCCGCGACAACCCGCTGTTCTCCCGCTTCGAACTTTTCCAGAACGGAAGGATGGCCGGGTACGTCAAGTATGAAATGCACGGCGGAGACGTGCTGCTCCTCCAGGCCGTTGTGGATCCACGGTTCCACCGGGCCGAGGTGGAGCCACTCCTGATCCAGCATGTCCTCCTCAACGCGCACCGCCGCCGCCTTGCCGTCGCACCGCACTGTCCCCAGGTCCGGGAGTTCCTGACCGAGAATCCGCAGTACCTCGCACTCCTTCCGACCCGGCAGCGACACCGCGTGGAGCTCCTCATCGCAGATGCCGAGTTACACGAGGTCTGAGTCCTACGGCCATACGCAAGAGAGGAAGGGCGGGCCCGAAGGCCCGCCCTTCCTCTCTTCGCGCTGATGCCGCGCATGCGGTCGAGCGCGACGGCGTCAGCCGCTGTGCAGTTCGATCCAGCGCCGTCCAGTACAGCCCGATTTAGTACAGCGCGGCTTCGGATTCCGAGGCGGAGGCGGTACCGAGGTTCGCGCGGAGCTTGGCGCCGAGCGTTTCATCGACGTTCGTCCAGTACGCGATGGCCCTTTCACGGATATCGCCGCTGACGACGCCACCCACAGCCCCGGTGATCGTCTCGAGGAAACGGGCGCGTTCGGCGTCGTCGAAGACCTCACGGTACAGCGTGCCGGCCTGGCCGAAGTCGTCGTCCTCGGCATGCAGTGAGTGTGCAGCATAGACGAGGTCGCCGTCGTTCTCCCAGCCGCCGTGCGCGCCGTACTGTGCGGGATCAGCGGCGGGACCGCCCACCGAATTCGGAGCGTAGACCGGGGTCGACGCAGCGTTGAAGTGGTACCTGCCGGCGCCGTCCTTCGAGTAGTTGCGGACCTCGTTCTTCGGCATGTTCACGGGCAGCTGCGCGTGATTGGTGCCCACGCGGTAGCGGTGGGCGTCGGCGTAGGAGAAGATACGCGCCTGCAGCATGCGGTCGGGGCTTGCCGCGATGCCGGGGACGAAGTTCGACGGCGCGAACGTGGCCTGTTCGATCTGCGAGAAGTAGTTCTCGGGGCTGCGGTTCAGGGTGAGCTTGCCGACCGGGATCAGCGGGTAGTCGGCCTGCGGCCACACCTTGGTGAGGTCGAAGGGATTGAACCGGTAGTCCTTGGCGTCGTGATAGGGCATGATCTGGACCTTGAGGTCCCAGCTCGGGTGGTTGCCCTTCGCGATGTTCTCGGCGAGGTCGCGGATATGGTGGTCGGCGTCCGAGCCGGCGAGCGCCTCGGCCTCGTCGACGGAGAGTACTTCGTGGCCCTGGCTGGACTTGAAGTGGTACTTCACCCAGAACTTGTCGCCGGCCTCATTGATCCACATATAGGTGTGGGATCCGTAGCCGTTCATGGTGCGCCAGGAGTTGGGCAGGCCGCGGTCTCCCATGAGCCAGGTGACCTGGTGTGCGGATTCGGGGCTGAGCGTCCAGAAATCCCACTGCATGTCGGCGTCGCGCAGGTTGGTGCCGGGAAGGCGCTTCTGTGAGTGGATGAAGTCGGGGAACTTGATGCCGTCGCGGATGAAGAACACCGGGGTGTTGTTGCCCACGAGGTCGTAGTTGCCTTCGGCGGTGTAGAACTTCAGTGCGAAGCCGCGGGGGTCGCGCCACGTGTCGGGGGAGCCCTGCTCGCCCGCCACCGAGGAGAAACGCAGCAGCGTCTCGGTGGTCGTGCCCTGCTGGAAGAGGGCCGCCCTGGTGAACATGCTGACGTCCTCGGTGGTTTCGAAGACGCCGAACGCGCCACCACCCTTGGCGTGGACAACGCGCTCGGGGACCCGCTCACGGTTGAACTGCGCCAGCTTCTCGATCAGGTAGTGGTCGGTCAGCGGAATGGCTCCGTCGCGGCCGACGGCCGAGGAATTGCTGTCGTCGATGACCGGCGCCCCGGACTGCGTCGTGCTGAAATTAGCGTTCATGTTGCTCCTTCTGGAATGGATCTGAAATTTGGTCGGTGGGGTCTGCGGGGGTGGCGCGGCAGTCGTCGCACAGTCCCTGGTACATCACTTCCGCGATCCGGATGGTCATCCGCTTGGAGCCAGGGGCCCAGGACGGAGTCAGGCAGGGGGCGTGGCCCACTGCGCAGTCGACGTCCTCGATGCGTCCGCACCCAGTGCATACGGCGTGATGGTGGTTGTCGTCCACCCGTGTCTCGTAACGTGCGGGGGAGTGCGGCGTTTCGATGCGGCGCAGCAGGCCCGCGTCGGTCAGGTCCGCGAGGACCACATAGACGGACTGCACGGTGATGTGGGGCAGTTCGGCGCGCACGGCGGCCACGGCGTCGTCGGCGGTTGCGTGCGGGGAACGTTCGACGGCGGCGAGGACTGCCAGCCGCTGGCGGGTGACTCGCCTCCCCAGTGAATGCAGCGCGCTCGACCACTGGGCCTCGAGGGCCTCGAGAGCCTCGAAGGAGTGCGCTGCTTTGGTCATGACCCGAGTCAACCACTTATTCCGAACAATTCATAATAAGGCGCGACGCGATTCTCGTTTCGGCGGCCCCGAGGCCCGCGGCAATGCCCCGTCCACGAGTCGTTGTGCCCGAAGTCGCCGCCCCGGCCTCGAAGAATGTCGGTACGGTGAAAGGGTGAACTTCGGAAAGCGCGGCTGGGCCTGGGCGCTCGACTATGCCTATGTGGGTTTCTGGCAGGCACATGGGTTTCTTTTCCGGGCGGACCCCGCACGGTACCTGCATCCCGACGCGAGCAAGGCACAGGCGAACAAGCTGCCGGTCCTGCTCATACCGGGGATCTACGAGACCTGGCAGTTCCTGCGTCCTATCGCGGATCATCTGCACACCGCGGGCCACTCCATCCACGTGGTGCGGAAGCTCGGCTACAACCTGGGGACCGTCGAGGATATGGCGGTCCTCGTGGGCCGGTATCTCGAGCAGCAGGGCCTCGAGAACGTGGTGGTCGTGGCCCACAGCAAAGGCGGGTTGATCGGGAAATTCCTGATGACCATGCCGCACCAGGCCGGCCGCGTGAACCGCATGGTCACGGTGAACACCCCCTTTTCCGGCTCCATCTATGCGAACTTCTTCGTGCTCCCGAGCATCCGGGCCTTCGCCCCGGGTAACCGCACCCTCCAGCTACTGCGCGAGAACATCGAAAGCAATTCCCGCATCACCTCGATCTACGGCAAGTTCGATCCGCACATCCCCGGCGGCAGTTATCTGGAGGGTGCCCGGAATATACAGCTCGAGACGATGGGGCATTTCCGGCCCATCGCCGATCCTCGGGTGCTGAAGGAAATCGACAAGGCGATCGCCGCGGAAGAGCGGGAGACCTGAGGGGCACCACCCCCGCTGAAGTTGTTGCCGCCGCGAACGAAAGTCCGGATACACTTTCCCGGTGCCCAGACTCCTCGCTGACCTCACGCCCCTTCGGGAGAGCCCGGCATTTCGGCGGCTCTACATCGGCACGGCGCTTTCCGCAATCGGGACCCAGCTCACCCTGATCGCCGTCAGCCTCCAGGTCTACTCGTTGACGGAATCAACGTTGAGCGTTGGGCTGCTCAGCCTCTTCGCCCTCGTGCCGCTCGTGGTCGCCGGTCTCTATGGCGGGGCCATCGCTGACGCGCAGGACCGCCGGAAGGTGGCGCTCGCATCGAGCATCGCCCTGTGGGGCACGTCCATGGGTATCGCCGCGCAGGCCTGGCTCGGCCTCGACGACGTCTGGTTGCTGTACTGCCTCATCGCCCTGCACTCGGGCGCCGCAGGCATCAACCAGCCGACGCGCAGTTCGATCATTCCGCGGCTCGTCCGGCCCGAACTCCTCCCGGCAGCGAACGCGCTCAGCATGATCACCTTCGGTCTCGCCTTCACCATCGGTCCGCTGCTTGCGGGCGTGCTGGTGGCGCAGGTGGGCTACGCCTGGACGTACACGGTCGACGTCGTCACGTTCTCCTTCGCGCTGTGGGCGGTGTACCGGCTGCCGCCCATGCCGCCGGAGGGACCCACCCGGCGGGCAGGGCTGGCGACGGTCCTCGAGGGTTTCCGCTTCCTCGGGACCCGGCCGAATATCCGGATGACGTTCATCGTGGACCTCGCCGCCATGATCCTGGCGCAGCCGCGCGTGCTGCTGCCTGCGGTGGGGGCAGTGCTGATCGGTGGCGGGGAGCTGACGGTCGGCATCCTGTTCGCCTCGGCCGCGTTCGGGTCGGTGCTTGCGGGCCTGTTCTCCGGGCCGCTCGGGCGCATCCACAAGCAGGGTCTCGCGGTCATCTGGTCGATCGTCGGCTGGGGTGCCTCGATCAGTGCCTTCGGACTGGTGGTGGTGATGGCGGGCGCCGGCCGGGCTCCGGTGGGGGATGGAGAACTTTCCGGCTGGGTCCTCCCGGCCGCCCTGTGCCTGATCCTTGCGGGAATCGCCGATTCGATCAGCAGCGTCTTCCGCCACACCATCCTGCAGTCAGCGACCCCGGACGCCATGCGCGGCCGGCTGCAGGGCGTGTTCATCGTGGTGGTCGCGGGAGGCCCACGGGTGGGCGACGTCGTGGCCGGCGGGAACGCGGCCTGGCTCGGCGAGGGGTGGACCGCCGTCGTCGGTGGACTTGCCTGCATTGTGCTGGTGCTGGCTCTCTCGCGCTGGCAGCCGCGCTTCGCCAGGTACGATTCGCGGCAGCCGGAGGCCTGAAACTACCAGCCCGCGCCAAGCCCCGGCCCGTAGAATCTGGAGGACAGCGTGCCTCGTGGTTGCGTGGGGCCAGTACGTCCCGGTTGGATCCGGGAGCCGTCATCCGAAGGAGTTGCTGCAGTGCACAATCATCTCAACGGTGCCAAGACGGCGTTGTTGTTCGGCGCCCTCATGGGTATCTTCCTGCTGTTCGGTGCCGTCATTGCCGGTGCCACGGGCAGTTCGGCCTTCCTCTGGATCTTCGCCCTGATCGGGGTGGGATCCGTAGCGTACAGCTACTGGAACAGCGACAAGATCGCCATTCGGAGCATGAAGGCCGTCGAGGTCAGCGAGCAGCAGGCGCCCGCCATGTACCGCATCGTGCGGGAACTCAGCGCCCGGGCCAACAAGCCGATGCCGCGACTGTACGTGTCACCCACGATGGCACCGAACGCTTTTGCCACGGGCCGCAATCCTGAGCACGCCGCAGTCTGCTGTACCCAGGGAATCCTCCAGTTGCTCGACGAGCGGGAACTCCGCGGCGTCCTGGGGCACGAACTCATGCACGTCTACAATCGGGACATCCTGACCGGCTCCATCGCGGCCGCTGTAGCCGGCGTGATCACGTCGGTGGCTCAGATGTTCGCGTTCGCCGGCCTCTTCGGCGGCCGGAACCAGGGCGGCAACCCCATCGCCGCCCTGCTGCTGGCCTTCCTCGCCCCGGTCGCCGCGGGCCTGATCCAGATGGCGATCGGGCGCACCCGCGAATACGATGCCGACGAGGACGGCGCCAAGCTCACCAACGATCCGCTGGCCCTCGCCTCGGCGCTGGGCAAGCTCGCGTCGGGCACCCAGCGCGCGCCGCTTCCGCAGGAGCAGCGCCTCGTCAACACCTCGCACCTGATGATCGCCAACCCCTTCAAGGGCAGCGGCGTCGGCAAGCTGTTCGCGAGCCATCCGCCGATGGATCAGCGCATCGCGCGCCTCGAAGCGATGGCCGGGCGGCGGAACTGACCTCCGAACGACGACGGCGGCCCCACCTGTCGAAGGTGGGGCCGCCGTCGTCGTTACTGGTGCTGATCAGCGCATGTTGACGAACTGCAGATCGGCCTCGTCGAAGTTCTTCAGCAGGGCCATGGTGGCCTGGAGATCGTCGCGTGACTTGGAGCTGACGCGCAACTCGTCGCCCTGGATCTGGGACTTCACGCCCTTGGGACCCTCGTCCCGGATGAGCTTGTTGATCTTCTTGGCGATGTCCTGCTCGATGCCCTCCTTGATGGAGGTCTCCAGACGGAACTCCTTGCCCGAGGCGTAGGGTTCGCCGGTGTCGAGGGACTTCAACGAGATGCCGCGCTTGATCATCTTCGACTGCAGGACGTCGAGGACGGCGAGGACGCGCTCCTCGGAGTTGGCCTTCATGAGGATCTTCTCGCCGCTGAAATCGACCTCAGCGCCTACACCCTTGAAGTCGTAGCGCTGCACGATTTCCTTCTGCGCCTGGTTCAGCGCGTTGGCTACCTCCTGCTTGTCCACTTTGCTCACGACGTCGAACGTGGATTCGCTTGCCACGGTGCCTCCTTGAAGTTGGTTCGATTCCTTGTTCAAGCCTACTTGGTTGCACCATCGGACGCCTTCTCGAGGTGTGCCCATCCTCCTCCTGCTGGTCCTTCCACCGAGCGCGCAGCAATGACATCCTGGAGGCACTGCCCTCCCGAAGTTCTGCGCACCGGATGCCGATTCGTGTCTGGGGCGAATCTTTTGTAAAGTTGTCTTGCCCGCGCTTGCCGCGGGTGGTCTTCGCTTGAAGACGTTCGGCAGATTACCCGAGCGGCCAAAGGGGGCTGACTGTAAATCAGCTGGCAACGCCTACGGGGGTTCGAATCCCTCATCTGCCACAGGCGACTAAGGCCCTTATTTCCTTGCTAACACAGGGAAGTGGGGGCCTTCAGTTTTGCCCGGATAGGCCCCGTGCCCACATTTTGCCCACACTTGCCGCTGAGACAGCGTGATCTAGTGCATCCGCAACGGCATTCAGATCGTCGTCAAACAGGTCCGCATAGATGTCTAGGGTCATCGCCGCCGAGCTATGACCGAGCATTCGCTGCACTGCTTTCACGTTAGCGCCGGCCGACACTGCGAAGCTCGCCGCGGTATGCCGCAAATCGTGAGGCGTGATCCTGGGAACCTTGGAGCGCTTCACCGCACCCGTGAACCAACCGCCCCGGTCCTCTTGGACCCGCGTGGAACGCATGTACCCGCCATTCTCGCCGGGAAACACTAGATCTTCCCGGCCCTTGCCTCCACATTGCACAGCAAGCGGTTCGGCAAGGAACCTGGGGAACGGCACGGAACGCTTCTTATGATTCTTCGGCGTGCCGACTTCAATCTTGCCGCCGACTTCGACGGCGTTTTCCTCTACTCGGAAGCGCCGTTTCAACATGTCCAGATGCTTCACTTTGAGGCCGACCGCTTCACCCCAGCGGAGGCCACAATAGGCCAGCACTAGGACCAGCGTCCCGTGTTTGGCTTCTGCCGCAAGGTCATGCACTTGATCGTGTGAGAGGTAGATGTGTGCTTTCCGGCCCTTCCTGGGCAAATCCACGCCCCGCGCCGGATTAGACAGAATACGGCGGTCATCCATAGCACCATCCAGGATGGATGCCAGCACGCCATACGCACGGATAACCACCGTCGCGGACTTCGGTTTGATCGCTGCGCCGTCGCCCGTTGTCATAAGGGAGAGCCACTGTTGCACGGCGGTCTTCCGTATGTCGGACACAGCTTTAGCGCCCCAGACAGGTTCAACATGGTTGCGCCATGCGGCCTCTACCGGGCGGTAAGACGACGGTTTCAAATGCGTTTGCCGTGCCAGCCATTCCGGGCCGAGCTGACCAACGGTTGCCCGTGCTGCGGATACGTCGATGTACTCGCCTTTGAGTTTGGACACTTCCACCGTTGCGGCGAAGTTTTCGGCGTCCCGTTTGGTCCTGAAGCCTCGCTTGTCCGTCTGCTTACGCTCCGGCGTCCTGTACCGAACCCGATAGCGCCGGCCCTGGCTAGTCTCATACGCCTCAATCGTTGCCACGGCTGCGGTCAAGTCCTTGAGTTGTAATCAGCTTGGATGCGAGAGTCAGCATCTCACCCTCTTGCTCTTTGTCGTCGTCATTGACCACATATCCGACGGCGGTAGATCGGTCTTCAACTTCTGGTTTCGCTTTGAACTGGTAGAGAGCTTTCTCCCGCAATGCATCATTTGTTTGCCCCAGTCCAGGAAGCTCTAATGGTTCCTCACCAAGCGCCCATAACCATTGCGTGTTGTGTGATACTTTGCGGTCTGGAATTCCGGTGAGGTAGGAAGACGCGTACCGCGTTCCATCTGCAGGTAGTAGAAGTGTGAGTGGGGACACCCCAAAAACGACAGCTAGTGCTACTAAATCATCGACATCCACGCGCCGTTCCCCTGCCTCAATCCTCCGCAGCCCGAGAGACGCTATTGGGCGCCCGACAGCTTCAAGGCGCTCGCTCAACTCTTTGTACTGCATCCCACCCCGCAGCCGTCTCACGTTTTCCTGCACTGTGCGCCCGGTGGGGCCTAGGGGAACTTTCTTATCCGTCATGAGCGCAACGGTATCAAAATGATCCGTGAACTACCAGCTTGCACGTTGAACGAGCTTCATGTACCTTGATTCTTGGGCGGTCAAAATGATCGCTGAAAGATCATAAAAGGGGTGTAAGCGATGGAAGACAGACTGCTGAAAGCGGATCAGGCAGGGGAGTGGATTGGGAAGTCCCCTGCATCACTGGCCCAGTGGCGTTACCTCGGGATCGGCCCGAAGTTCATCAAGGCGGGCCGCACAATTCGATACCGCGAATCTGACATTGCGGCTTGGCTCGATGCACAGACCAGGCAGCAAACCGGCGGGCAGGTCGTCGCATGAGCCTGACACAGACGCTCCGCACCCTGATCGAGGACGCCGACGCCGGCCTCGCCACCACGGACGACCTGCATAACGCGCTTCTGGATCTGGAGATGGCGCTTGATATGCCGGTAACGCTTCCCTCGGAGGTTCCGGTTTGAGCGCCCCAGCGGCCGCGGTGATAGCGGAGATGCAGCGTTATGCGGCATCGGTGGGAATGGTACTCACAAGCCGCTGTATCCGGTGCAAGGCACCACTCTGGAACGCCAAGAGCCTGCACCACCACCTAGGCCCCATATGCAGGGCCAAGTTAAATACGAACGGCGATCCCGGATCTCTCGCCAAAGAAACCACCGGAATCGCCGTCACCAGCAACCCAACCCTCTGAAAAAGGAAGATCACTGCCATGAAATCTAATGCCATTGTATCCCAGCGCCCAATCGAGGACACCGCCCCCAGTGTCGATGGCTTCCCGGTCGTCAACCACTACCTGAGGAAAGCCGAAATCACCCGCTCGCTGGTGACCGGCGAACCCACAACCGCGCTATGTGGCGAGCAATGGGTTCTCACAGGGGAGGAAGAGGCTTTCACGGGAAGAACCGTGGAGTGCCCCCTCTGCGCCGATGTCTACAGCGAACTGCTAATCGGGGCGGGCCGCAAGTGAGCGGGTACATCGTGACGGACGGAAGCGGTGTTCCCGATTTCGCTGTCAATATCTCCAATCTCGAAGCCGACGCGTTCACCCTCGCCGCACTGCTCGCCAAGGATTGCGACAGCCCAGAGAAGGTGTCAGCACACCTGGAGCAGATTGCCTTGGCGAACCTCGGCAACTCCGTGTACCTCTCGGCACTGTCGCTACGTGCACTGCGGTTCCTTACCGAGGACATCTTCGCGCCGATCCTCGATGTCACCGAACAGGCCATGCCTGATCACGACTTCCGGGGGCGGCTCGCACAACTCGCGGGTGATCAGAACTCCTGATGAGCACAACGGACCAGGAGCCTTTCGGAGATTGTCTGTATGAGGGCATCACCGACTGGGACGGGCACCGACGCGCAACTGTCCAACTCTGTATCACCGGCCTGGACACGGCACGGCACAGGGCAGCGGCACGGGCTCTGCGCATGAACGACTACCGCGGCGGTTTCACCCGCTGGGATCCAAAACATGAGGCGGAGGCAGCCTAAATGACAGACAAGACGCCCACCTGGGCGCAACCCCTCGAGGCGGGAGAGTGGAATCCGGCCGGCTATCAGCACGGCGCAACGGTCACCGCCCTGGAATCCCGCAAGAAGGGTCTAGCGCTCCGCCGCACAACTGATTTACGTCTACCACCGCCTACGCAGTGGCTTGGCCGGGGATGGCTCCCACGTAGGGAGATCACTGTCCTCGTCGGCGCGGAGGGCATCGGGAAGAGCCTCCTATGGGTGCTCATGGCGTCCCTTGTCACTACCGGTCGTGCGTTCCCGTCGTTCAACTGGGCAAAGCGTAAGCCCGCCGATGTCGTGGTCATCGTCACCGAAGACTCGGCATCCGAAGTGGAAGCACGGTTACGGACAGCCGGCGCGGACCTAAGCCGGATTCACTTCTTCTGCGCTGAGGACGACGGTTCAGGAACGCCGATCTTCACCGGGGGAGACGGCGGGGACATGCTCCTGCTCCACGGGCTCCTGGATCAGCTGACGGACAAGCCGGCCTTCCTCGTGGTCGACGCATGGTTGGACACTGTTGCCGGCAATCTCAATATCAGGGACACACAGCAGGCCAGGGCAGCACTCCACCCGTGGAAAACCCTCGCCACCCGCCATAACCTCGCCGTTCTTCTCGTGACGCACACCAACCGGGCCGACACCTCAAACACTCGCGACTTGATGGGCGGCACGGCAGCGCTCCGGCAGAAGGCCCGCATGGTGCTCTTTGCGGCACGCCCACCGCTGCAGGACGGCGAACGTCAGCACCTATGGGTAGGCCCGGATAAGGCCAACACCACCGGGATTGTCGATGCTGTGAAGTTCAACGTGCAGATTGAGCAGGTGAGGGATCAGACCGACGACGACCCTGGCACCACGGCGCTCCTGACAGGCCCGCAGTCGGCGCTCATGACCATAGGGCAGTTGCTCTCGGAGTGGAAGCGGGAAGAGCAGGAAGCTGACCGTAAACCGTCCAAAACCGAGCAGGCAGAGGATGTCTTGCGCGAATACATGGCCGAGCAAACAGGCGACGTGCTCAGCGCCGACGTGAAGGACCACCTACGCAAAGCAGGCTTCGGAAAGACAGCGACGGAACAGGCGATGCGGGATGTCGGAACCTCGACGCCTAACGGGAAGGGCGGGAAGTGGCTGTTCTCCCTGGATGCTTCTGAGTCTTCCTACCCACTCCCTGTATCTCAGGAGACTAGGGACTCTAAGAACACTAGGAACACTGAACTTCTTGAGTCTTCCTACTCTTCTGAGTCTTCCTACTCTTCCGGAATACAGGAACCCCCTAGGAAGACTAACTACACGCCGTCTGGCTACAGCACGGAGACGCCATGAAGTCCCGCGACGAATGGAAAGCCGAAGCGGAAACTCTCCGAGCAGCTGCTCTTCGTGAGCACACGCTCATGCGCTCCTGGATGGCCCGCGCCCTCACCGCCGAAGCCCGACTCAAACTGTACGACCAGAGAGAGGCCACCAAATGAGTGAGCAAGCACGCCAAAGGGGGGAAAGCCGCGTGTTCACCAGCCGGCCCGAGCACTACCACCGGAACATCTTCGAGGGGCGCCGCACCTACGCCTACTCCGCGGTCCTCACCGGACCAGACAACCAAGAACCCGGCGTCGTCATCTTCACCCCCGGCACTCACCACCACCGCGCCCCAGGCTGCGGAATGTTCCTATCCGGTCAGCAGCGACTCACCGGCTACCAATTCACCATCAACCCCACGTAGGAGGCATAACCAATGGGCATCCAAGAGGACTTCCACCACATGTTCAAAGAACAGGCCGCGGCCATGAACACCAGCCGGCAACCGACGCCGGCGGAACGCACCGCACGACTCAACACGGCAGGCGGTGAAGCGCTCCGCAAGCTCCTAGAGACAGCGGAGCAGGAAAGCCGAGTACAGCCACCCGAACCCGAACCGGGTAACGGATTCACCCCCGACGTAGCAAAAGCACTCGGACTCTAACCAGGAGGAAAAACCATGACCACCACAACAGCTATCTTCAACCGGGCCGCGACCAACGACTACACCCAGCTCGCGCAGATCGTCGCCGCATACAAAGCTGCAGGGCTCACACCACCAACCCCAGCGCTGGGGATCCGCGACAGGATCACTGCCGCACCAACAACCGATCAAGTCAGCGCACGCCTCGCCGATGAAGCGCTGACCACCACGGACCCGGAGCAGTGGTACACCGACGCCCTCGAGCAGCTCCGCACCGCCCAGGCAGCAGACGCACTCAAAGCCGCGTTCGGCAGGAACTACCACGCGGCAGTGCACCGGGCGCTACCGGAACTGCTCGGACAGGCAACAGCGGACCTCACACCATCATTCGACAAGGTTGTCCGCACCCTCACCACCGCAGCGAAGCAGCTACCCGCCGGTGTCGCCGCCCTCGACCCGGAGACGAACATCGCCGCCGACACCGGGGGAGCGCTCAACAAAGCACGACACAGCATCGAGCAGCTCACACCCTACGCGAGCATCTACCAGCTAAACCCTGTGCAGAACGTCCCGCCCGCGCTCGTGAAACTCCTGCCCATCCTCGACCTCCCACACGCCGAGGTGGAACAGATAGCGAAAACCGCGGGCATCGATATCAGCACACTGAACACGGACCAGCTCGACGGGACGCTGACCATCCGCCGGCTAACGGAGGAAGCAAAGGACCACGGAGCCGATCAATGCGCTCGTCAAGTTTGTGAGACAGTTCTTTGTTGTTTCGGGTTACGCGGCCAGGGGTTCCTGGTCGCGGGTCTGGTAGGCGGTTAGCGCTGCTG